>NZ_CP020472.1:697500-1350000 GCF_002075795.1 Shewanella japonica | reverse complement strand
TCCCGCCAGATAGCTTTATTCCTATCGCTGAAAAAATGGGACAAATGAATGCTCTAACGAACTGGGTAATCAATCAAGCGCTAGACCAATACCTACTATGGCAACAACAAGGAGTTGAGTTGTCCATAGCAATCAATATTTCAGCTGAGAATTTAAAGGATGATCAATTTTGCCAGCATATTTTGCAAATGATTAAAGATAAGAAAGTGCCTATCGAAGCATTAACGCTAGAGATCACCGAGGATGCCGTTGTTGCCGACCCTGAACATGCCATCAAGCAACTTACAGAGCTCAAACAGCATGGGCTTAAGCTATCAATTGATGATTATGGTACTGGCTACTCCTCTTTAGCCCAGCTAAAACAACTTCCCGTGGATGAGCTAAAAATTGACAAGTCATTTGTGCAAAACTTGATGAGCAGTGAAGATGATAAAATTATTGTCAGTTCAACCTTGCAGCTTGCCCATAACTTAGGCTTAAAAGTGGTGGCTGAAGGCATTGAAGATGAAGGTTCTCTCAAATGGTTAACCCAGCGAGGCTGTGAAATGGGCCAAGGCTTTTACTTGTCAAAACCCGTTGATGCCGAAAAGTTAACCCAATGGTTAGCACAATCAAAATACCGTTAACACGTCACTAATCCGTAATAAATAAATCAATAAGGTACGCGGATGAAATATTGGAAAAGAACAGGAAAATGGATTTGTATTTTATGTTTAGCTTGTCATTCAGCCACTGCTGCAGAACATCACTTTTCAGGCCTGATTGATGTAAGAGCCAGTTACACAGATGGCACTGAATCTTATGTCGATGGTGGCTTAGGAAAATTTCGCTTTGATGACGGCACTCAATTATCACTTTCCCAAGTTGGCCTGACCTATAAAGTGGATTGGGAAAACGCATTTTCAGCGCATGTGACAGCCAATGGTTATCTTGATAATACCCGTAATGATATTGGTATTACCGAAGCATTTTTAAATTATCGCAGTTTGCCCTGGCAAAATGGCCTTAGGTTAAAAGGTCGATTAGGCTTAATGTACCCTGATATTTCTCTGGAAAATATCGCCACAGCTTGGTCGTCCCCTTATACATTAAGCTATTCGGCGATAAACAGCTGGTTAGGTGAGGAGTTTCGCCATCTTGGTGCAGAACTCACCCTTGAGCGCTTAGGAAAATTCCATAACTCAAAACATGACTTAGCCTTATCTGCAGCTTTATTCCAATATAATGATACCGCTGGCGCCATGCTCGCTTGGCATGGTTGGACACTCAGCTCCCGTCAAACCTTACTCCATGAATCCTTGCCGTTAAGTAATATGCCCAGCTTAGCAGGAGGCAGTTTAGATGATCAGGCCGATGAATCAGATCCTTTTATCGAACTAGATGATCGTTTTGGTTATCACGTACATGGTCAATGGCGATTTAAAGGAAATGGCGAAGTGTCATTAGGTTATTATGATAACAATGCCAATACTCTCGTCTTTAAGAATGGCCAATATGCTTGGCTGACAAAGTTTACTCATGCTGGTGTCAAATGGCGTTTACCCTACCAAATCGAACTCATCAGCCAAATCATGTATGGCAGCACGTTGATGCAGTCACCAGAAGCTTTAGATGTGGTTAATAATGACTATCAAGCCGCCTTTGTTTTATTAACTAAACGTTGGGATAAACATCGCCTAACTATTCGAGCAGAAGATTTTGAGGTATCAGACAATGATGCCACGTTCGACGATAACAATAATGAACAAGGCAATGCCCTCACCTTGTCGTATCAATATCGTTTACAAAAAAGCTGGTTTATCCAAACTGAATATAACCGTATAGACGCGACTCGTGATGCCAGAGTTGAACAAGGTTTACCCAAAGAGATGCTAGAGCAGCAGTGGCAATTAGCCACTAGATGGTATTTCTAACACCCAGTTGCCGCTTCATTAGCCATGGATTGGTTGTTACCGCTTTTTTACTTCATAACAAATCGTGCCTAAGTGGTTAAAAAATAATTTGAAGAACGGTTATCCATAATTAAAAAAGCAGCAACCTGCGCAATAATCAGTCCATATTTCAATTGTGTAGCCCTCGCATGACGCCAATCTGCCCCTCAAAGATTTAACATTCAATATAAAGCGCAATTTTTATCACAGTTCTTTTGTATTTTGTTTCAAATTAGGTAAAGTGTCTGCCAGCTTAATGTTAATAATAATCATAATAAAAGGTGAGATATGAGTGAAAATTCACACTCAGGTAACGACCTCAGTGAAGTAAAACAACTTGGGATGTGGGCATCGATTGCCAGCCTGAGTTATATTTTTTGGATCGTCGGCGGCATGGAGCTGGTTGAACGTATCGCATACTACGGTGTAAAGGCCAGTGCTGGTCTTTATGCAAAAGCCCCCACCTCTGAAGGTGGCTTAGGTATTAGCCTTAGCGATTATGGTGTGATCATCGCAATTTGGGCCTTCATGCAAACCTTCATACCTGTCTTTACGGGCGGCATATCAGATCGCGTTGGTTACAAAGAAACCATTTTTGCCTCTACGATAATTAAAATCGCTGGCTATCTTGTCATGGCTTTCTTCCCAAGCTTTTATGGTTTCCTCTTTGGCGCCATTTTGCTGGCGGCGGGTACAGGTATTTTTAAACCGGGTATTCAAGGTACCTTAGTGCTATCCACTGGCAGACAAAACACCTCAATGGCTTGGGGTATATTCTACCAAGTTGTTAATATTGGTGGGTTCTTAGGTCCGCTAGTTGCTGTGCATATGCGCCAATTATCTTGGGATAATGTGTTTTATGCCTGTGCAGCCATTATCTCGTTAAACTTTTTATTTCTATTAGCTTATAAAGAGCCAGGAAAAGAAGAACGTCTTGAGCGAAATCGTAAAATTAAATCTGGCGAAATTAAACAAGAAGCCCTATGGCGTGATGCCTTAAACGAGCTTAAAAAACCAGTGGTGATTTACTACATGCTAGTGTTTGCTGGTTTCTGGTTCTTGTTCAATGCCTTATTTGATGTATTGCCTATTCATATTGCAGAGTGGGTCGATACCAGTGTGATTGTGACCTCGCTATTTGGCCCCGACGGCACATCTAATGGCTTTTTCCAATTCTGGTTAGGCCTAGATAACACAGGTACTAAGGTCATGCCAGAAGGCATGCTTAACCTCAATGCTGGTATGATTATGACCAGTTGTTTTTTGGTGGCTGCGCTTACTGCTAAATACCGTATTACCACAGCAATGCTAGGTGGTTGTTTGCTGAGTATCCTCGCATTTGTATTTATAGGTGCAACTAATGCGGCATGGATGATTGTACTAGCCATTGCTATGTTCTCTTTCGGTGAAATGATGATTAGCCCGAAGAAAAACGAGTTCATGGGTAATATTGCCCCTGAAGGCAAAAAAGCGATGTACTTAGGTTTTGTGATGTTACCGCAAGGGATTGGCTGGACTCTTGAAGGCTACTTTGGCCCTAAGTTATATGAAATGTACGCATCAAAAGAAGTATTCTCACTACAACTCCTTGCTGAGCGAGGCATGGATGCTGCTACAATTGGCGCTATTCCGCAAGGTGAAGCCTTTAGTACATTAGTGACTTTCACAGGTGAACCGGCTCAAGAACTCACTACCTTGCTGTATAACACCCATAACATTGGTATGGCGTGGTATATCATCGCTGCCATCGGCACTATTTCAGCAGTAGGTATTTTCCTTTACGGTAAATGGTTGTACAAATTACAACAAAGCTAATACCAAACTCAGTATGTAAATAGTAAAAAGCTGACTATGATGTCAGCTTTTTTATTGAGCAAGTGTTATTAAAGTAGTGTAAAAATTCAAGGTCATACTTCATGACGCTACACGTTAAACTCTTCACTCTGAACTATTTGAATTCGCGATTGCATTGTTAACCCTTTTCTAAGCAATAAAACATAAAAAGGAGCCCTAAGGCTCCTTTAATCATTATGCTAATCACAAAAAGTTATCGTAACCTTTTTAGCATGCTAATAAACCGAAAAATCTTTAATGACTTGTTCCACTATGCATCACGTCAACACCATAGGTTTTACCTTCGGCATGACACGTTGAACAAGACTCAATCGGTAAATCAACCACTGAACCAGGTTCATCCTGTACATAAGCGCCATTACTCTTGAAGTGAGCTAATGCAGAGGCACTCACGTGACAACTACGACAAGCTTCAGAGATTGGCGAGATGAAACCAGCATCAGTTTCGACAGAGCGTTTACCTGATGTTAATCCACCATCTGCAGCAAATACGGTGCTATCTTCTTTATGGCAAGCCTGACAATTATTTAACATTGCAGAGTACCCATTAAGATTGCCTTCAGCATCACGGTATACAGCTGGTTCGCCATCCCAGTAGCCAGCATGGAATCTATGAGCAACAGTAACGAGGTCTCGGTTAGCAAAAGATAAACCTTCAACGACATCCCATATTGCATTGCCATCAGCATCTACTTCGTCAGTTTTATACGATACTGTAGGGTGATAAGTAGGAGAACCACCTAAGTTTTCGCTATGACAATAAGCACATTGTGTGAACTCAGTGACACCGTGAGTGCTTTTTATATGCGTTAAGTTACCATGACAATCATTACACTTAGCTTCACTAATTGAAGTACGATCTGCATCAGCGATACGCATCTCAACAATATCTGCATCAGGCGTTAGGTTAAAGTACTTAGTCTCAGCCAGATTCGCCACGCCCATTTCAAGAATATTGCCATCATCATCTTGGGTACACTCGACAATTTCACTTCCTGAGCCGCATAATTGCACTTCAGCCGTTGCGTAAATTGGACCCACTAATAAATCAGTCGCAAATTCAGCTTCGTTAACGACTACGCCATCAGAACTCATCACGCCACCAACGAAGTCCATTTTAAATCCACCATCGGCACCGTAGCCATGTGACACAGCGCCTGTATCTGCATCTAACGTGCCGATTAATAAACCACGACCTGCATTAGTCATATAATCTGTGATTGACGCATAGGTTGCAGCATCAAGTAAGGAGCCATTCATGCTCACTTCTGACGTAACGACTAACGTAGACATCCCAGCAGTTGCTGAAGCTTCTACTTCTACTGATTGAATATCAATAATAAACTTATCAGCTAACTCATCTCTGCCGCCAACACCATGTGCTTGCATAGGACTTAAACTGCCCGCACCATGACAACCTGAACATGAAGCATCACTTTCAGGCACAATTCCTAAGTGACCTTCACCAGTTTCAAAATCAACATTGGTATGGCAAGACACACAGGCTTCTGCATAAACATTGTCATTCCACTGAGTACCGTTGTCGTGACATGTTGTACATTCATTCAACTCTGCAGGGAAGGCAATTTCAGAGAACATCTCTTTAGCTGCACCTTCTAGATTATCAATATGATGACCAGCGTGAATGGTGTGGATCATGGCATTAAAGTTAAGGTTATAACCTAAGGCTTCCGCTTCTTCATCCGTCACTGGATAAGAAGGGTTATGACAAGACACACAGTTTTCTACTTTTTGATAATTATGGTGCGCGCTAAGATCAGCGATACGTGAATCAGTATCTTCATAACCATCTAACTGGCCGTGACATTTAATACATGCCGCATTTGAAACGGAGTCTTTCTCTGAAATTGCGATTTCATTAGTCGCAGGAATAAAGTCAATTGGGGTAGAAAGCAGTTTATCTGAAACCGATGTGCCAGAACTATCGACAATATTATAAGTTCGAACCATGACACGATGAAGACTATTAGCATCCCCATTTTCTAAGACAATAGGCGCATTACCATCATGCTCCCAAGTCCCGGTATATGTACCAGGATTGGCTTCATCTTCAACCAGAGTACAGGCATCTACCTCTGTTCCCCATGAATCTGCTTTGCCCGTAGGCGTACAATACATGCTGTAGCTAAAATCATTTGCTAAACCATTACTTTCCCAAACGAGAGGTGCACCGGTATCAGCCATATTTTCCGTTTGGTTAGCCACATAAATAGCCACTTGCTCTAAACCAGTAAAAGGTAAAGATTCACCTGCTGAATTTTTACCTGTGGCAGTAAATTTAACAGAAAATTCTTCGCTCCCCACTACAACGATATCTTCTGGTGCAACCGTTAATATAAAGTCTGCTGCAGATTCTACTGTTGAAACAACATTACCCGCAGGTGTACCCGGTTCACCAGGTGCCCCTGGCTCACCCGGAGCCCCATCTTGGCCATCTTCACCATCACTGCATCCCACTAACCCGATAACAGCCATCAACGCTGTTGCGAGTATTGTTCTCTTATAAGTTCTCATTATCGTATCCCTTTATTTTAGGTATTTGATTCTGCCGTGGCAGTGATTCCAATATAAAAGACAGCCTGTAATATGTATTAAACTTGTGTGGTAATTGTGATTGAAATTTAAAGATTCTTAGCTAAAAATTGCACAATTCGAGCTTAGCAATTTCGCTATGTAAAACTCACATAACTTATTGCTTTTATTTGATAGTTTGAGTTCAATTTATAATATTTACAATTTTATAATCAGCAAAACTGGGAGGAAAACAAAGTAACAAAATGATGGGTAATAGGTACTATCTTCTGAGTAGAAATAAACTCATTTAAACACGGTAAACAAACTCAAAAACCAGACTTAATTTGAAGGTTAAAAAAAGAAGCCTTTCGGCTTCATTTGAGGCGTTTATTTCGAGAAACTATGCGTTACAAACTGATCAAATACTTCACTGAGTCCAATATAATTTCTCTGCTATTTTCACAGTAACGTCTATAAGGCGATGAACGTTCAATAATGTTGTACTCAGGGGATAAACATTTACCCACCAATTTTTGTCTTTCAAAAGCGGGGAGCTTTTCTACACGTATATCGTCTAAGCTACCCAACACTTTGGATTCAGCAGTCGACATAAAACTGAAGCTTCTCATCGTCAATAGATGACAAAACCACTCTGAAACTGAAGTCACCCGACTGATGCTTGGGGGTTCGATACCCGATTGACGACAATAGATTTCAAACGGATCTAATTTGTCATTAAACCCCTTTCCTTCAAGTATCAAAAACGGATAGTTGCTAATTTCTTCTAAATCAATATAACCGCTGTTCCAAATAGGGTGATTTCGCCGAGCAGCAATAGAAGTAGAAGTAGAAATACCAATAACTTGAGACTCTAATTCAGTCACACATGCCCCGCCAAAATTAATCCCGAGATCGATATCACCTTGATGAATTTTCTCTTCTGAGTATTCGTTCCATAAATGAAGCCTCACTTTACCCAATTTATCCATTACCTCTTCACGGCCTAAAGACAATGCCAGCGAATTAATAATGATAGGAGTGACAGCAATATTGAGGACTTTAGAAGAATTGGTTTTATTCCCTGCACAAACAATTCTTTCTATATTTGAGGCAGATTCACAAAATTCGCAGATGGGTTGATAAAGGTGTTCAGCTAACGCGGTAGGTTTTAAACCTTGCTGGCGACGATAAAACAACTCGTCGTCAAAGGTCAGCCTAAGTGCTGTGAGGCAGCGGCTAATTTTAGGCGCTGAAACGCCAAGCTCTTTTGCAGCAAGATTGGCAAACCCCGTTTCATAGATAATTTTGAAAACCAATAAACTGAATACATCAAGTTCGCTAATTTTTTTTAGTGCTTTTATATCCATGTTATTGCCTGTTTAAATTTCATCCAGCCAAAACATTAGCACTAATATTTACAAAGTATATTGATCCAGTGCAGACTTATTAATCTTGAATCTGCTCATATCTATCTAAATTATTTCATTAAAATCTCTTCCTCAGTTAAATGGCGAAATTTTCCACACTCGAGTTGAGTATCTAATTTGATACTACCTATCGACTCACGATGTAATGCCAAAACCGGATTTCTAAAGCGCCCAAACATACGCTTTATTTGATGATACTTACCTTCTTGTAAAATCACCCTAGCTTGAAAAGTCGATAGGATTTCTAATTTTGCTGGCTTGGTGACTATATCTTCATATCCAAAATGCATCCCCTGTAAAAAACCAGCAATATAACTTTCATCGAGTGGGTTTGCTAACGTCACCAAGTATTGCTTATTAACCTTAGTATCAGGTGCCATCAGCATTTCAGACCAACGGCTGTCGTTGGTAATTAATAGTAATCCAGTCGAATGTAAATCTAGGCGACCTGCAATATGCATCAAATCCAGATCGATATTGTCAAGTAATGACAAAGCAGTGGGATGGATACGGTCTTTAGTTGCGCTGACTACACCATCAGGCTTATTTAACATATAGTATTGCCGAGTATGATGTTGCAACCACTCACCATCAAAGCGTATATGAGTAAATTCATCAATTTGTAAATCGACAGACTTACAAATTTCACCATCCACTTCAATGCGATTATCAAGCAATAATTGCCTGACAGCTTTCTTAGAAATTTGCAGCTTTTGAGCAAAAAATTGATCTAACCGACTTCGCTTACTTCGCATTTTATAATTTATTCTCAATTAACTAATTAAAAGAATTAACTTATTCCGATTCATTTAGTTACTTCGTTTGAGTTAACAAACCAAATCGAATACCCTGTTTAAAGGCAAAACAATAAAGGAGTAACATGTCTTTGCAACCAGCTTATCCGATTTTACAGCCAGAAATGAGCATTGTAGACCTAAAACAATCCATTACTGAGTTTGATACCTGGTTAGAACAACAAATAAATAGTTGTTCTATCGCAGAAATACTGCAGCATCGAGCGCAGTTTTTCGACATTTTACTAAATCACCTTTGGCAAGCTACCCCGTTTGAAACCAGCACCATTTCCTTAAATGCAGTGGGTGGTTATGGGCGTAAAACACTTCACCCTTTTTCTGATATTGATATTTGCATTATCCATGACAGTGACTTATCAACACATGACGCAAACTCCTTAAGCCATTTTTTAACTCAATTATGGGATTTAGGGTTAGATTTGGGCCATGCAGTAAGACGACTTGATGATACTTTTAAAGCCTGCGCAGAAGATGTCACTATTGCGACAACACTGCTAGAAATTAGACATATCTGTGGCCACGAGAATCACCAACACCAAGTTCTGAGTAAGCTTTATGGCGAAACGATTTGGTCAAGTGAAGCATTTTTTGATGCTAAATATAACGAACAAAAAGTGCGTCACAATAAGGCGCAAGGCACCGCATTTAATATTGAGCCCAATTTAAAGAACAGTCCCGGTGGTATGAGGGATATTCAAACCATTACCTGGATTGCTCGTAAGCATTTCTCTATTGATGGTTTAAAAGATCTACGCCGACTTAAATTTTTAACTGACGATGAATACGCTGAGTTTATGGAGTGTCAAAACTTCATCTGGCGTGTCCGTTTTGCTTTGCATCAGGCCTCTAACCGCTCTGAAAATCGATTATTACTCCAGCACCAAGCTGAAGTTGCACGTCTGCAAGGTTTTGGCGATAGCGGTAATATCGCCATTGAAAAAATGATGCGCCAATTATTTAGAGCCATGAAACGTATTCGTGAGCTAAATCTAATGTTAATGGCTTATTTCGAACGTGAAATTGTGCCACAAAAAACACCTGTGATAATTGAGATTAATGAAAACTTCCAAATTTATAATGGGCAAATTCACGCTCAAAACCAAGACGTTTTTATTGATCGTACCCAAATCATGTCGATGTTTACCTTTATTGCCATTTATCATGAGCAAGTAACGGGTATCACCCCAGAAACATTACGACTATTGCGCCAAGTGCGACGAAGATTAATGGGTGACTTGCAAGATTATCAGGTTTGCCGAGAGTTATTTGTTAGCTTATTTAAGCACCCTCATGGAATGGGTCTGGCAATAACCTTAATGCATCAGCACGGTATTTTAGCCTCCTACTTACCTCAATGGCGTGAAGTCGTAGGTCAAATGCAGTTTGATTTATTCCATGCATATACAGTAGATGAGCATACTCATAAGCTACTGAAAAAAATATATGGCTTAACTCAAGATGAAGTGCCAGCAGATCAAAAACTGGCTGCTGATATTTTTGAACGTTTTCAAGCAAAAGAATCCATATTATTTGCAGCGTTATTCCATGACTTAGCAAAAGGTCGTGGCGGTGATCATAGTGAGCTTGGCGCAGTAGATGCCAAACTATTCGCAAAGTTTCACGGGTTAAAAACCTCACAACAGCAATTAATCAGCTGGTTAGTTGAGCAACATTTATTAATGTCTATTACGTCTCAACGAATGGATATACACGACCCAGAAGTGGTTAAAACCTTTGCAAAATCAGTTGGTAGTATTACAAAACTTGATGCACTATATTGCCTCACAGTTGCAGATATCCAAGCAACCAATGACGATTTATGGAATGACTGGAAAGCAAGCTTACTTACCGACCTCTATTTTGCAACGCGAAAAGCGCTCAGAAATGGTTTAGAAAATGTGTTGCAATTAAGAACCCTCGTCAGAGAGCACAAACAAGATGCTTTAGGCATTATTAGTCCTAGTGAAGCTCAACTTACTGAAATAAATACCTTGTGGAAACGGTTACCGTTATCATTCTTTAGTAATGCAATTCCAAGTGAAATTGCTAAATACAGCCTAGGTATTCTAAGCCACGAACAAGAAAATCATCCTGATGATCACTCACTCATCATACTTGATGACAGTAGCGTTAAAGGCTGTAGTGATGTGTTTGTTTACACCAAAGACAGACCTGGATTATTTATTTCATTATTTAACACACTGTCGACACTAAAAATTTCCGTTAACCAAGCTCAAATATCTAAAACCAAAGACGGATATGTTGTTGAAGCATTTAAAGTGCTCGATTTTGATGGCAAACCTATTTTTAGTGCCCAACGCCGTAAACAAGTCATTAAAAAATTACGTCAGGTACTCGATGACAATATGTCACCGCCTAAAACTCGACCTTCTCGCCATACCAAAAACTTTGATAATAAACCTACGATTGAGTTTATTCACTCTAAGAAGGCCGACCGCACACTAGTGCATGTACTGGCATTAGAAACCCATGAATTTATGGGGCAAATTGCCAGTGCCTTTAGAGCACTCGATCTCAACATTCATTCAGCTGCAATTAGTACTGTGGGCGAACGTGCTGATAATGTATTTGCATTATCTAATCAACATGGCGCACAGTTAACTGAATTGGAGCAAGCTGAACTGCAGGAAAAATTAGTCAAATCGATCACTTCAACATTATAATTGCCCTATCTTTGTTGTATTAGAGCCTTATATGTCTGAAAGTCATAATCAAACTGAAGCCAGTACTATTAATAATGTTGCTGAAACCGATGACACCAATACCGTCGGTTTCAGTTACATTAAAGAATATATCCTTGATAAATCTCATTTTGAAGAAACCTACGACCAATCTGTCGAAGTTAATTTAAGTCCCAAACGGTATCTCAAAGCGATCGCTTTTACTGTTGCAGGATTTTTAATGACATTCACCGATGTGACACCTTATCTTGCCTACTTTTTTATTGGTTTAGGTGGCGTTGAAGCATTACAGGTTCGCTTTAATCGCGCATGGTGGCTAATGAGACAAATGATCAGTAAGTCGGCCAACAACCCCGTTACTATTACGATTAATGAGCAGGGAATACATTCTAAATCTAGCTATATTGATCACCTTCTTCCTTGGACAGATATCTGTCGTGCTAAAGAGACCGATGAAGGCTTCTTATTAACCACTCAATCATTAAAGCATTACATTTCTAAGCGTTGCTTAAATGATGCTGCCATAGCGTTTATTAATCTAAAACTGAACTAAAACCATTTTAAGCTGACTAAATAACGTACAAGGCTACCTATGAGCGTAACGAGGTTAAGTCATTAGTAAATTTAAGTGGATAAATACTTCACATTATTTGTCCACATTTTAATGAGTTAACAATGAAAAAAGATGTCACTGTGGCCTTAAACCAATAATAAGTTCTCAAAGGACAACACATGAAAAAGCCAGCTTTTTATACATTCATTTCATTATCACTCATAGTGAGTTCAGCCAGTTTAGCCAATAATACGCAAGCGCCAATTGATATTGTTAATTCACTTACTGTCGCCTGTGAAACAACAGCAACAGAAGAACAAGTGGATAAAAACGAAAGGCAACAGTTTGTATCTGATTGCATCAATGCTCAACTGATTGAAATGGGCTATCAACGCCAACGTCAGCTAGCAAAAACAGATGAGACAAAAGAAAACATTTAACCTGTAAAAACATTGATATAGCCAAAAACAAACCAACTCACAACCTAAACAACACCAAGCAAACATAAGTATCAGTTTGTATCAAATCAATTAAACAAATTTTTCATTGATTAAATAGGTGTTAAAGTGGCACCTATTCATCGGTTTAATTGATAAATATAGGTTGTTTGTTTTTGATGTATCGATTATTTTTTGCCTTATTTGTATCACAATTTATTCTTTTTCCTGCCATTGCGGATGAACCTTGTCAACTTGACGGTGATTGCGTTGTTGTAGGTGAATGGGATATTAGTGTTGCAGTTGGCTATGGCAATAAAACTAATCCTATTGCCAATTACGACGATATTCCATTATATGTAATACCATCAATAGCTTACTATGGTGAAAGCTGGTTTTTTGACAACTTTAATTTTGGCTATACCCTTACAGAACAAGAAACCTTTACCATCAACTTAGCAACAAGCTATAGCGATGAACGCGCTTTTTTTATCGCTGGGATCCTTCTAATATCTTTCTTCCTCAATCTGCTAATACTGACCCAGTTTCTTCTCTACCTAATATTGGAGGGTTTGGAGTACAGAGTGTTGAGCAACCCGTTGTTTTAAATGAACTTGAAAGTCGAAACTTCACCGTATATGGTGGTGCTGAATTATTTTGGTATGGCCAGTTTGGCGTGCTGAAAATCGCAGCCGCTCATGACTTACTGAATGTCCATAACGGGCAAGAAGTAAATATTAGCTGGAACTATTCTTTAGCTGTGAGTGATTGGCGTTTTGATCTCACTCTAGAAACTGAATGGAAAAGCGCTGAAGTCATTGATTATTACTATGGTATTCGCCCCAGTGAAAATGCATACTGGAGTGAACAATACCAACCAAGTTCAGGCTGGAATAAAGCAATAGAATTAACAACGCGATACCGTATATCAGAGCGTTGGGACTTATTATTAGCTTTGCGCCATGCTCTACTTGCAGATGAAATTATAGACAGCCCAATAATAAATGAAGATTACTCCAACTCCTATTTTGCAGGAGCTGCATATAGGTTCTAACCTTGTTCCTCAAAGAACATAAGGTCTATCACCTTTTCGGTATATTAATACTGATTATTAGTGCTTTCTTTGCCAAAGCTGATACGCTTATCGGGCAAGCACAGCTTTCGGCTACGCCTCGTTTATGTCTTATTGATGCAAATGATAGTCTTTGTGAAATTGACATTGAGCTAAATTGGCAGGTCGAAAACGAACAATTGGTTTGTATCCAGTCAAATTACCAACCTATTGCTCGCTGGTGTAGTGATTCAACTGATGAACACTCGTTGCAAATATCAGTAAGTACAAATGAAGATATTCATTTTGTCTTAATAAATAAAAGCAATAATAATAAACTGGCGGAAGTAATCCTAAAAGTCACAAAAACGTCTGAACCCAAAATTCGACGACGTTACCGAAACCCTTGGAGTTTATTTTAATGGCAACCCCCCATCAACTCATAGAGTTTTATTGGTTGAAGATGATATTCGTCTTGCCAATTTGATTGTGGACTATTTAAAGTCACACGATATGCACGTTGAAGTTGAGCGACGTGGCGATACCGTTCTAACACGATTAATTAGTTACAAGCCTGATATTATTTTACTGGATATCATGCTACCTGGACTTGATGGATTAAGCCTTTGTGAAAAATTACCTGACTATTTTGCAGGTCCAATTTTATTAATGAGCGCATTAGGCTCACCTGAAGATCAAATCAAAGGATTAGAATTGGGTGCTGACGACTACGTAGTTAAGCCTGTTGACCCTAGTTTATTAGTAGCTAGAATCAATAACTTACTTCGCCGTCAGGCACAACCTTCAAAACCTGAGTCACACTGTTTAAGTTTTGGTAAATTAAGTATTGATCCTCATACTCAAGCTATTCGCTTGGGGAATACGGAAGTAGATCTAACTAGCCATGAGTTTGAGTTATTATGGTTATTAGCCTCACAAGCGGGCCAAGTGTTGAGTCGTCAATATATTTACCAATACCTGCTTAATATTGACTTTGATGGTAAAGATAGAAAAATCGATGTCCGTATTTCGCGTTTGCGTAAAAAGCTAGGCGACAGTATTGAGACACCATTCAGAATTAAAACTGTTTGGGGACAAGGTTATTTATTCGCGCCGGAAGCGTGGAATAACTAATCGAGTTATAGAAGACTTTGAAAAGACTCTTCATCAGCCTATACCTATTATTAAGCTTAAGCTTTTTAGGTATAGGCTGGACTTTAGATAGCCTCTGGCAACAACAAGTCGACGAACACGACAACATAGACTCGCCTTTAATCGCTTTTGCCCTTCTATTGGCGCAACAACCTAAAGCTGATCGACAACAGCAGCTAGAAGCGATCATCGAAAAATACCCATACCCCTTACAACTATTTGAAAAACATGAAATAGCACTCAGTGCTGAAGTGGTGTTCTCTGACAATCAGATCATTACCACCACAGCAGATAAAGATCATGAACTGCAATTCATTGCTGTAGGCGATCAAGTCCTGATGGCTGGCCCTGTGGATGTTGACCCTAGGGGGCAGCTTAGAAACTTGTTCACCATTTTCTTTTATTTATTACTCGCATTTGTTGCGCTAATTTGGGTTTGGCCTTTATCAAAAGACCTTAAAACATTAAAAAAAGCGACCCAAAACTTTGGTGAGGCCAAGTGGAACACTCGCATTGAACTTAATGCAGGTTCACAGGTTGCACCACTGGCCAATACATTCAATGATATGGCAAAACATATCAGTGACTTAATTGAGAACCAGAAACACCTATCCAATGCAGTATCACACGAGATAAGAACCCCTTTAGCGAGATTAAAGTTTGCTTTAGCCCTTCTACCTCAATACTGCCTTCCTAAAAGTGATGCAGAGCGCAGACAAGCTTTTCTAGATGAAATGCAGTTAGACATAAAAGAAATGGAAACCTTACTGCAAGAGCTATTAACCTATGCAAGTCTTGAGGTTCAACTAGAGCCGACATTAGAAAAATGCGAGCTAGTGAGTCTTACAGAGGATCTCGTCAGCCGCCTGCAGCCATTGAATGAGAAACCTACTCACTTTCATCACTCTATGAATAACATGGGTATTATGGCGGAAACATCGCTTGTCGAGCGAGCGATTCAGAACCTAGTGACAAACGCACAACGATACGCCAACACCGATATTCATATCTATCTAAGTTATGATGAAAGGCAAGTCTATTTAGCGGTAGTTAATGATGGTGAAGCTATCCCAGAAGAAGATCAGCCTAAACTTTTTGAGCCATTTTATCGCAGTAAATCTCAACATAAAGGCAATAAAGGACACGGATTAGGCTTAGCGATTATTAAACGAATAATGCAGCGCCATAAAGGACAAGTGAAGTTAGAAAGTGACCACAAGGCCACGACTTTTACGTTAATATGGCCAAGGTAAATCAAACACCTCAACGAGTTTAATCTAACGAAAAATCCCCAAAATCAAGGTCATCATCTGGCTTTTCATCAAAATCAAATTGAGGGTTAACTTCGGCTTGCTGCTGTTTTACCGCTATTTGATGCGCTTTATATTTTGCATATTGCCTACGACGTTTACGCTGTATACATAAGCGAATAATATTGTGCTTTTGCGCGTCACTAAAATGAAGCCAGTTAAAACGTTCATCTCGGTTTCTTAAGCAGCCCACACAATATCCGCGCGCATCTGTTTGACACACACCTATACACGGACTGGGTACCGACAGAAAACTGAGTTGCTCCATAACCTCTTTCGTATTGCACAATAATCATTCTAACTTAGCATTAAATAAGCAGATTGCCATATAACTAAACAATTATTCATCAATTAATCAGTAGCATGCCATCGCTAACATTGGTTAAAGCACTGAATTTGCATTAAGCTAACAGTAAGTTTATGAACAAACTGCCGTTAAATTAATAACTACATTGTGCTTAAAACATTTCATTAAAGCATGAGTTGCAGTCTGAAACGTTCGAATTAATGGAGAGTCTATGTTTTATCGATATATGATGTTATTTACCATGCTACTGTGTCTTGGGGCTTGCCAAAGCACCAATGTTCAGTCTGATTATGATACCAAGTATGATTTCTCTGATCTAAAAACGTTCCATTTCATTGATACGCCAGATCAAGGCGATCCACTAAGCGCTGAACGCATTCGTGCAAATATTCTTTCTACTCTCACAGCTAAGGGGTTTGTTGAACAACAAGAAAACAGCGATTTTACTGTTAGTTATGGCTTTTTAACCAAAGATAAACCTAAAAGCTCTGGGTTATCGATTGGTTTAGGTACTGGCACCAGTGGGAGCCACGGTGGTGTCGGTGTGGGCACCAGTATGGGGATCCCAATCGGTAGTGACAGTGCGAAAATCCAAGTTATTCAAGTAGATATCATCGATACAAAAGAGAACCGCCTTATCTGGCGTGGAACAGATGAGTTTGATTTTGAATCTGGCGGCGACGAGAAAGTCGTAGAAACCAGTAAAACCATCACCAATATACTTGCCTTATTCCCCCTAGCCCAAAGGTTAACTAAGCAGCCAAAGTGTTAAAACAACTTCAAGGTACTTAATCAAAAACAAAAAGTCCGCATAGCGCGGACTTTTATTTTACTGCTATAAGGTTATCTCGTGACTATCCATTATTGTGCTTATTCATTATGGCGCTGGTTTCATTATCGTCACTATTTACTATTGCCATGATTGACTACTATCGTCAGTATCAGAAAAATAGCGGTTAATGACCTTCAGCAAACAAGTAGTTCAACCAACCTTGCATACGCAGTAATACTTTACGAATAATCGATACATGAGTGAAATGCTCTGTATAAATGGCCGATTGCCCAGCGACACCCGCAGGTAATGTTCTAAGCAATTCATTTTCATCGTCAAGCTCAATCAATACCAGAGCACGACCACGCTGGAACAATTGATTAGAAGACCTAAGTGCCCCGCCAAACTGTAACTCACCTTCAGCCATTGCTGGTAACACCTTAGCTACTCGGCCTTTATGAACAACCCCTGGCATTGCATCTAAAATAATTTCAGCTTCATCACCCTCTTTGAGACGTAATAATGAGTTTTGCCAAAACGCACCAGCAAAGTATCTATCTTCATCAGGTATAAACGTCATCGCAGGTCTAAGGGGAATAGGCACTGCCATTACACCAGGACGAAGAGCCATTTGCGTCACAACACCGTCAACGGGTGCACGTACCTCTGTACTGTCTAAATTAAATTGCGCCTCTTCTAGTTGCGCTTGAATAACCGCAACATCGGTATTCACCCCATCAATATTGGATTGATAAGCCAATCGATAGCGAATTTCTTCTGCTTCAGCGGCTTTAAACTGTGCTTCAGCAGATAAATATGACTGACGTTTGTTATCGAGTTCAATTTCTGAGAATGGCGAGTTTTTACCACCTTTTCGCTTACCTTCATCATAACGTTCAAAAGCTGATTTCGCTCTATCGCGATTAGCTTCTGCTTGAGTTACACGAGCAATAGCACTATCCCAAGATGCTTTTAGTTGCGGTACTGCTTGCTTAGCATCTTCTAGTGCAGCTTGCTTTTGTTTAACCGCAGCAATAAATGGTGTCGGGTCTATTTTAAATAAAACATCGCCTTTCTTCACTGGAATATTAGGCTTCACATTCACTTCAACCACTAATCCACGCACAGCAGGGTTGATTGGAATAGATACAAAGTACTCACGTGCAAAACGAGTATAAGGGTGGTTGTAGTTCATTAAGATAAGCAGTGTACCAATTAACACAATACCGCCTAATACTGCTGTCGGTACTGTCCATTTGGTTAATGGAATCTTAAATATCTTGAATATTGCTACACAAAACGCGGTGTAAGTTAAAATCAGTAGTAGATCCATGATTACACCTCTTGCTTAGGTTGTTGTTCTGTCGTGTTTTCTGAAACCTTGTCAGTTTTTGGCGTCTCAATAGAGGCTAAGCGCTGATTTAAATCTTCAACCTTTTCCATTAACTCGCGTACCTCACCTTCAAGAATTAACTCTCGCTTTTTACCATTACTAAACCCCCAGCCTCTATCTTCACGATACAAGGTTGCCCAAATCCATAAAAATGGCCAAATAGCATGCATGGTAAAAAGACTCACCCAACCCGCTATATGCAATGCATCCTGCTGAGGGTGATTACGTTTCTTGGCAATTTCATAGGGAATATCATGAATTGCAATCACACCGTAAAAAATCACTAGCGCTACAAAAAACAGCAGCCCTAATGCAAAATAATCCAAAAACATATGACTCTCCTATCGACTCATAGCCAGAAAACCAACCAGTATTGTTTTAAGTTAACCTCACCAATTCGCAACTAATTAGCGCAACACAAACACAACCTCAAGATAACACATGAATATCAATAAAATAACTATAAAACACTGTTTATTCGTTAAAAAAATAACTCTTTTCACGTGATCTTTTACACATTTATAGGCTTTGCTAATCAATCAAGTTTGAATACAAGTTAACATTCTGCAGCAAACTCCCTACAGGCTTCCTAGAAGGTAAAACAATGAACGCGAAGACCCCATTAGATTTTGGTACTGCCGGTACTGAAGGTGCGATTAAAGCTATGCTGCTAGGATGTGGTGAACTAGGCAAAGAGGTAGCAATTGAGCTACAACGATACGGAATAGAAGTGATTGGTGTAGACCGTTACCCTAACGCACCAGCCATGCAAGTGGCACACCGAAGTCATGTGGTAAATATGTTGGATGAAGCGGCGTTAAAAGCTGTCATTGAGCTAGAAAAGCCTCATCTAGTCATTCCAGAAATTGAAGCTATTGCTACTCAAGCTTTAGCGGAACTTGAAGCCACTGGTATTAATATCATCCCTACAGCCAAAGCAACGCAGCTGACGATGGATCGAGAAGGGATCAGACGTTTAGCAGCTGAAATCTTAGGTATCCCGACTTCACCTTATTATTTTTGCGATACCTTAGCTGAATTTACTAAAGCAATTGAAGATATTGGCTTGCCTTGTGTGGTAAAACCCGTCATGAGTTCATCAGGCAAAGGCCAAAGTGTGATCAAATCAGCACAGCAAATTGAACAAGCTTGGCAATATGCTCAAGAAGGCGGCCGTGCAGGCGGTGGGCGCGTCATTGTCGAGGGCTTTGTGGATTTTGACTATGAAATTACCTTACTCACCATCAGTGCAGTCAACGGTATTCATTATTGTGCCCCAATTGGTCATCGTCAAGAAGACGGTGATTACCGTGAATCATGGCAACCGCAAGCCATGTCAGCCATTGCATTAGCAAAATCGCAAGAAATCGGCCAAGCGGTAGTCAAGGCATTAGGCGGCTTCGGCTTATTTGGCGTTGAATTATTCATTAAAGGCGATGATGTGTATTTTTCAGAAGTATCTCCTCGTCCACACGATACCGGACTGGTGACGTTAATTAGCCAAGATGAATCAGAATTTGCGCTACATGTACGTGCGATTTTGGGCTTACCTATTACGCAAATTAAGCAACATGGTTCGAGTGCTTCTGCAGTCATTTTAGCTGAAGGTAGCTCAGATAATATTCGCTACCAAGGCGTTGCCAACGCATTAGTTGAGCCAGATACTCAAGTTAAGTTATTTGGTAAGCCAGATATCGACGGCCGCAGAAGATTAGGCGTTGCATTAGCTAGAGATACCGAGATTGATTTAGCAATAGCTAAAGCTAAACGAGCAGCTGCAAAAGTAAACGTGATTACCTAGGGCTTGACGATTTATGGCCTCTCTCTTGCCGACATTGAGCTTACTGGCATTAACTAAGTGACATTAGCTAAATGACGGTAGCTTTAAAATTAAAAAAGCCTAACATCTGTTGTTAGGCTTTTTTATGATTGTTGCTTATCACTACATTTTGCAGACTGTGTTAATTTATCCTGCAAAGTCTAGTTAACTTGATGACAAGGCTTGCCCTGTAAAAATCGCTCTATGTTATTAGCCGCTATTGTTAACAGGTTTTGTCTAGCTTCTATCGTCGCCCAAGCAATATGCGGAGTAATGACAATATTGTTAGCTGATAATAAGGGGTTATCTTTTGCCGGGGGTTCAGTCGAAAGCACATCCACAGCGGCAAATAACTTACGCTGATTTAGCGCTAATGCCAGTGCATCCTCATCAATCAAACCGCCTCTAGCTGTGTTGACTAATAACGCACCAGGTTTTAACAAACCTAAACTCTGACTGTTAATGAGTTTATCTGTCGTCTCATTTAGCGGGCAATGCAATGAAACAATATCAGCTTGAGTCAGTAATAACTCTAAGGGCTGCCAACTTACATTAAGAGGTAAATTGGTTTTCTTTGAGCCACTAGTAATAATGACGTTCATATTGAATGCTAAGGCCAATGTAGCAACCTGTTGACCAATATCCCCATAACCCACAATGCCAATGGTTTTGCCTTTTAGTGACATTAATGGCGATAAGGTAAAACAAAAATCTCTCGCATTCGACCATTGACCTTGCTTAACCGCCTCATCATGCAAAGACACTTGCTGGCTATGCTGCAAAATAAGAGCAAACACCATTTGCGCAACTGCATCAGGACCGTATGCTGGCACATTCGTCACAACGATATTACGGGAACTGGCCGCAGTCATATCAACGACATTGGTTCCTGTTGCCGTCACACCGATATATTTAAGCTTTGGGCAATGCTCAATAACCTTGTTCGTTATAACGGCTTTATTGGTTAGTATTATATCGGCATCACGACTTCGAGAAATGATTTGATCATGTTCAGTGTGCTCAAACACCTCTATATCCCCGAACTGTGAAAGCGCATCCCAACTTAGGTCGCCTGGGTTAAGCGTATAACCATCAAGCACTACAATTTTCATACTCGCTCACCCACCTATAATTTTACAGTGCTTGAATTTAACCGTGCTAAAAAGCGTTTTTAGAATCTAACCTCTAAACCCACATTCGCTTGCCCTTGCCACATAACATCTCCCGAAATATGCCAAAGACATTCATTAGGACCACAAAGGAAGGTGTTATCGGAATTTATAAAGGTGGCATAACCTCTCACATCAGCAAATAAAGCAACTTGTGGAGTTATTTCAAATGCTGCACCGCCACCAAATCCCATTGAAAATCGCGTTTCAGATGAGTAGTTACCGCTTGGTCTAAGATGAGTTGCACCGACAGTGGCAGTGACATAAGGTTTAAATTTGCCATTAGGGAAATATAGACTGCCACCTAAATGGAAATAATCGACATCCAGTTCATTAAAAATTTCATCACTAAATGCGCCACTTCTAACATCTGTCGCTTGTGTACTATAAAGGAAGTAGATATTGCCAGGATCTTTTGTGGTTGTACCTATCATGACACCATAGTGCTCTGATTCTGATATTTTTAGTTTGCCAGTTTCATCGGTACTCACTTCTGAAATATCAAATTCAGATGTACCAAAACTGTAGCCGCCAAAAGGTGATACATATATCTCGGCACTTGCAGGCAAAGCCGCAGCGGATAAAGATAGCGCGCAAATAAAAGAACGTAATTTCATGTGTAACTCCATGTACAACAACCAATGTCATAAGCAAAACACGGTAAATACCGCATTAATCGAATACTAACGCATCCCTCTTGACGCTTTAACCGTTTCATACGCAGATTGAATATCTTGGGCTTTAGATTTAGCAAGCTCCATCATTTCTTCAGGTAAGCCTTTTGCAAGTAACTTATCAGGGTGATGTTCATTCATTAATTTACGATAAGCACGCTTAATCTCTTGGTCACTGGAGGACTCCTGCTTACCCAGTAAAGAATACGCATCATCCAACTGCATATTGTTGCCTTTGCCTGATTGGTGATGATGAAACTCAGCTTACCAACGACTAAGTAGTGCGTCTAAGTGAGCTTGCCCCAAACCTAACTCTTTGGCAACTGTGGATAAAATTTGTTTTTCTTTACTGTGTAATTCACCATCTGAAAGCGCTGTTTGAATTTGTATTTCTAAAAACATTTGTAGAATTTCACGACGGCCTTGCGCCATAGCTCGAAATTCTTGCAAGGTTTTAACCAAATCAAATTGTGCATCTCGACCAGCTCTGAAGGCCGCTTGTGCATCACGCCTCGCATCACCGGTGAGCTTCATTTGATCCATCAACATAGTAGCAATGCGAATATCCACATCGGTTACGTGTCCAGATGCTTTAGCAACATGACCCATCACCATAAATGTAGTGTTAAAAAATTGAGCTTGCCTCTCATGACCTTTGCGCACTAAATCGGCCAACCCTGCCCGTTTATCAAAAGCATGCCCCAGCCATAAACCGATTAAAGCGCCAAAAAATTTGCCCGCCATAAATCCAATGACAAACCCAAAAAACTTACCCCAAATGCGCATTGAATTTCCTGCTAATTAATCATGGTAAACATGAGCTCACCATGTAATGAATTTATTGATTCTCAATATAATGTGTTAACTGTGTTAATCGCTCGATTGTACCGACATCACACCAATAGGATTGAAAGTGGCTCGCCGCCAATGTTTCACTCGCTAGTTTTTGCCTTAACAATGGTCCTAAACCACTTTTACCCGCTGTTAGTTCTGTGAACATCTTAGGGTGATAAATTCCCATACCTGAATAGGTTAATTTGTCCTGTTCACTTTCAGCTAGCATATTGTCTATTATAGCAAAATCCCCGCTAGGATTATGCGTAGGATTATCCACTAACCACAAAAAAGCATCTAATGCTGAATTTGACGCCATCACATCTTTTGCCTGCGTTATATCAGGTAACTTATCGATATAAATATCACCATTAATAACAAAAAACGGCTCATGACCGATAAGAGGCAATGCCTGCTTAATACCACCTGCCGTTTCCAGAGCTGTTTGCTCGGCACTGTATTTAATTGTTATGCCCCATCGACTTCCGTCGCCTAAACTGTCGACAAGCTTATGCCCAAGCCAGGCATGATTAATAATAACGTCTTGAAACCCTGCTTGAGCTAATTTGTCTAAATGGTACTCAATTAATGCTTTTCCAGCCGCCTTTACCATTGGTTTAGGTAATGTGTCAGTTAAAGGTCGTAATCTCTCACCACGGCCAGCAGCTAAAATCATTGCTTTCATTCTATCTCCAACAAAATAGATAACTTATTAATTCGCTACTGATTTCTTTACTTTGATATCAGAGGGATCACTCGCTCTTTAACCCATAAGCCAAACTCTTCTAGCTGAGGATAAAGCGCCGAGACCTCGACGATATAAGTGAGTGTTAACGGAATATCTTTTAAATAACCTGGTTTTGCATCTCGGTGATGTAACCTTGCAAAAATACCTGCGGCTTTGATATGGCGTTGTAATCCCATTAAATCAAACCAAGACTCATACTGCTCAAATGACACAGACTCATCAATGAACTGATGCTGCTGACAAAGACGAAAATGAGATTGCTTTAACTCATCAACGATGTCTTTTGGCCATTTGATATAGCAATCTCGTAAAAGAGACACGGCATCATAAGTCACAGGGCCTATCACTGCATCTTGAAAATCAATCACACCGAGTTGCTTATCCACCAGTAAAATATTGCGGCTATGATAATCTCGATGCATGCCGACATGTGGCTGAGCGATAGCATTTTCTATCAGCACACTAAATGCGTGTGAGATAATTTGCTTATCATGGTCTGATAAAGTTAATTTCAGATGTGTTCCTAACAGCCATTCACTAAAAATCGCTAATTCACGTTCAACAAATTGACGATCATATAAAGGCAGCTCACCAGAGGCGGTGGCTTTGACTTGCGCAATTTTAGGTAGTAATCCGAGTGCTTGAGTATAAAGCGGCTTAACTGTTTGCAGGTTTAACTGATTAATTAGCTGCTCATCACCTAAATCAGACTGCAAAACAAATCCTGACACATTATCTTGAGCAATAATTTCAGGTACAACTAATCCGACTTTTTGATACGAAATTGCCATATCAATAAAAGGTTGTATTGGCACAAGCTCGATCGGTGAATCTGAGACTATATAAGACTTTGCTAAATGTTTAACTCTAAAATAACGGCGAAAACTTGCGTCTCCACAGATTAGTTCTATCTCGACTTCTGTCTTAAAATATTGACTTAACCACTTCCTAAGTAAAATAAATCTTGTATCAGATAAAGTCATCTCAATGGCTCTTATGGGAAAATTGCTTTATTATAGCCAACATAACACTTGGAAACAGCTAAAGATAACTTGTTTAGCTGCGGCTTTTTTTCGATTCATTTTGTCTAGACTAAGAATTCATAATCATTAATTAAAATGCAGATCCGCTATTTTCTGGCACTAAGCCTGTTACCAAACCTAGTCTCGGCGCAAGAACCTTCTGAAACAGAAACGGTTCAACTTCAATGTGTGATTCAACCGCCTGTTTCTAGCTCTGTTGATGACCGTCAACAACTGACTAATTTATCTCCTGAAGATATTGTTATCATTTCTGATCGCTCTGAAGCTGCTATGGGTGACAAAGCCCACTTCTCCGGTAATGTGAGCTTTAGTCAAGGTTCAAGACACATCAGTGCAGACGAAGCAGTTCTTGATCAACGAAACGAAAAATTAGATGCCAACGGCAATCTCATTTTTTCGGACGAACTGTTTACCGTTACCGCTGATTCATTAAATGCCCAAATGGTTACCAATAGCGCAACCTTGAAAGGCGCTAAATATTGGTTGCACGGCCAACAAATTCACGGTGATGCAGAGCAACTCAACATTACCGAGCAAAATAACTTAGAGTTAACCAATACCAATTTCACTACCTGCCCTGTTGGCGATGAATCTTGGCTATTAGAAGCCAAAGAAATTCGCATTGATAGCACTGAAGAGTGGGGAGAAATTTGGGAAGCTAAAATGCGTATTGGCGGTGTGCCTGTGATGTATATTCCTTACATGACAGTTCCCGTTTCTGATAAGCGTAAATCTGGTTTTTTATTTCCAGATTTTAGTACCAGTACAACTAACGGTGTTGAAGTCAGTACCCCTTATTACTGGAATATCTCACCTGAGTTTGACCTTACTTTCACCCCAACCTATATGTCAGCTCGCGGCTTTTATTCAAAAACCGAGTTCCGTTATTTAGCGGGTGAGAATCAAGATGGTCAATTAAACTTCGAATACTTAGCTAATGACGATAAATTAGATAACAGCCCAGACCGTTACCTTTACCATTGGCGTCATCAAGGTGCCATCAATGACAACTGGCGTGTTCAAGCTAACTTCACTGATGTATCAGATAACAACTATTTCAATGATTTGAATTCTGACGTCAACCGCTCAACTGACAACCAATTATCTCGAGTGGGTGAAATAAGCTATTTTGAGCGAGATTGGGATTTCGGCATGAAAGTCCAAGACATTAAAGTTTTGGGCGAAGATGAAGTGCCTTATCAAGTCATGCCACAACTTAATTTTAATTACCAAACCAATGACTTTTGGAACAGTTTGGACTTTAAATTTAATTCAGAATTGACCAATTTCCAGCATAAAGAAAACGAATATTCAACTGCAACCCGCTTCCATATGGAACCAAGCATTAGCTTACCTATTCAAGGACCAGCAGGCTCTTTAACCAGTGAAGTTAAACTAATGCAGACACAATATTGGCAAGATATTGCCGATGATAGTGACCTAGATGACTCCGTTAGCCGTACTATCCCTCAAGTCCGGGTACATGGCCAAGTTAACTTTGAGCGTCAAACTCAAATGTTTGAAATGGATTATAAACAAACACTGGAACCTCAGTTCCAATACTTATATGTAGGATATGAAAACCAAGATGGCATTGGTATCTATGATTCTGCACAACTCCAGGAAGATTACTTCGGATTATTCCGTGATAGACGTTATTCAGGGTTAGATAGAATTGCTGATGCTAACCAAATGACTTTAGGATTAACAACACGCCTATTTGATGACGCTAACATCGAGAAGTTAAAGTTTAGCCTAGGCCAAATTATCTTCTTCCAAGACAGTAAGATTAATTACACCGATGAAAATATTGAGGCAGCGCCTTCAACCTCAGTATTAGCAGCCGAGCTTGATGCCAACCTTTATAACGATTGGTTTGTTAGTGGCGCAGTTCAATTTGATACTGAAAACGGTGATACCAAGAAGAGCGAAATGACACTCGATTTTCGCCCAAGTAATGATAAATTACTTCAGTTCAGTTATCGTTACGTGCCAGATTTATTAAATACCAATACCAACGATAGAGTGAATATTTCTCAGCTTGGTATGCGTACGACCTGGCCTATCAATGATGACTTTTACTTTGTTGGTAATTTTTACTACGACTTGAACGAATCTCGTAGTATTGAAACTTATACTGGGGTGCAATACGAATCTTGTTGCTGGGCAATGCGCCTAAGTTATCATTACCGTATTAAAACCAACTACGATGATGATTTAAACCCGAGTGTTGATGCTCGTGAAGAATTTGAAAGTGGTGTTTATCTAAACTTTATTATTAAAGGCTTAGGCGGTTCAGGTCCATTAGGGGTTGAAGATATGCTTAACGAAGGGTTATTTAACTACCGTAAACCGCTTTACTTAAGGAATTAGCCATCATTTATCCATCAATTGTGATAGATTGCTGAACCTAGTGGAAAACAAATAGTCCTAATAAAAGTTAACAACACTATTTTGGCGAAACGCCAACAATAATTAGAAATTTAAGTGCCAAGGATTCTGTGGATGAAACACTGTAAGAAAATGATTTTTGCTTTATTTACTCTGGCGGTTAGCCAAGTATCAGTTGCGGCGCCTGTTCAGTTGGACAGAGTTGCTGTGCAGATTAATGAAGGCATTATACTCGAAAGCGAAATCAGTCACATGGTTACCTCGGTTAAAGCCAATGCGCAAAAAGCCGGTCAAGGTCTTCCTTCTGACAACGCACTGCGTACACAGGTTATCGAGCGACTTATTCTAACGCATTTACAACTACAAATGGCTGAGCGAATCGGTCTATCTATTGGTGATTTACAGTTAGACCAAACCATTGAAAACATCGCAAAAGAACAAGGTTTATCTGTTAGCCAAATGAAACAACAGATTGAAAGCGAAGGTATGAGCTTTGCTCAATACCGCGAGCAACTACGTGAAGAAATCACCCTAGGTGAAATTCAACGTATTCAGGTTCAACGCCGTATTCAAGTATCACCGCAAGAAATCAATAACCTAGTAAAAATGATCCAAGAACAAGGTCTTAAAGACGTTGAGTTCCAAATGGGTCATATTCTTATTGAAGTACCAAGCAATCCAACAAGTGAGCAACTTGAAGCCTCAAGTAAACGTGCCAACATCGTGTTAAAACGTCTAAATGATGGTGAAGACTTCCGCCGCACAGCAATTGCATCATCGTCTGGTCCTAAAGCACTTGAAGGCGGTATCTGGGACTACATGAGCATTAATGAAATGCCGACATTATTTGCAGAAGTCGTCACTGATGCAAAAACCGGTGATGTTATTGGGCCAATTAAAAGTGCATCAGGCTTTCATATTATTAAAATCATGGATGCTCGAGGCTTACAAACTCAAGAAATTAATGAAGTTCGCTCTCGCCATATCCTACTAAAGCCTTCGCCAATTTTGTCAGAAGAACGTGCTAAGGCGATGTTAGAAAACTTCCTAACTCAAATTCGTTCTGGTGAAGCAGACTTTGCTGACCTTGCTCGTCAATACTCTGAAGATCCGGGTTCAGGAGCAAAAGGCGGCGAATTAGGTTGGGCTGAACCAACTGTCTACGTACCTGAGTTTGCACAGACATTAAATAGCTTAGAAATTAACGAAATTAGTGAACCATTCCGTACAACTCATGGCTGGCACATTGCTCAGTTAGAAGAAAAACGTACAACGGATGCAACGGATCAGTTTAATAGTAATCGTGCTCACCAATTGATTTATCGTCGTAAGTTCAACGAAGAACTGCAGAACTGGTTAGACGAAATGCGTTCTGAAGCTTACATTGAAGTTTTTGAACCAGAGATTATTCGAGGTTAAGCTAACTTAATGACACAACGAATTGCGATAACACCGGGTGAACCGGCAAGTATCGGCCCCGATCTCGTTATAAAACTTGCTCAGCAGGCTTGGCCTGCTGAGTTAGTTGTTTGTGCAGATCCTGATTTATTAATCAGCCGAGCTAAGATGTTAGGCTTGCCGCTTAAACTTCGTCCTTATCAGCCAACGCTTGAGCCAAAACCTCAAGAAGCGGGCACATTAACCATTGCACCTTTCACACTGGCTGCTGAGGTTAAATGTGGTCAGTTGGACGAAGCAAATAGTGCTTATGTCGTTGACACCTTGCGTTACGCTGGTGAAAAAAACATGAGTAATGAATTTGCCGCTGTTGTAACAGGCCCTGTACATAAAGGCATTATTAACCAAGCGGGTATTCCGTTTAGTGGTCACACAGAGTTCTTTGCATTACAAGCAAATTGCCAAGATGTGGTCATGATGCTTGCAGCACCAGGCTTACAAGTGGCATTGATGACTACGCATATTCCTTTAGCTTATGTTGCTAAAGCGATTACGCGCGATCGTTTACATCATATTATTCAAATTTTGCACCGCGAATTAGTGCAGAAATTTGGTATTGCTTCACCTAAAATATATGTTTGTGGACTAAATCCACATGCAGGTGAAGATGGACACTTAGGTAGAGAAGAAATTGATATAATGATCCCGGCTTTAGATGAGCTGAGAGAGCAAAATATTGATATTGTAGGACCGTTACCAGCGGATACCTTATTCCAACCTAAATACTTACAAGAAGCAGATGTGGTTCTTGCTATGTATCACGACCAAGGACTTCCAGTACTTAAATCATTAGGTTTTGGAAAATCGGTTAACATTACCTTAGGTCTTCCGTATATCAGAACCTCTGTCGATCATGGCACTGCATTAGAACTTGCAGGTACAGGTGAAGCAGATTGCGGTAGTTTTACCTGCGCATTAAATAAAGCCATTGAATTGGCCTCAAAAGTAAGTAAATAATTTTCCAATGAGCAATAAAGTACATTTAGGCCACACGGCCAGAAAACGTTTCGGACAGAACTTCTTAACTGATGAAAGCGTCATCAGTAGAATTGTGGGCGCAATTTCTCCTGATAATGATCATGTCATGGTCGAAATTGGCCCTGGTCTAGGTGCATTAACTGAGCCTGTGGCTGAAGCCGTTGATAACTTAACCGTGGTTGAGTTAGATAAAGACCTCGTTGAGCGTTTAGAAAACCACCCTGTATTAAAAGATAAGTTAACCATCAATCAAGGTGATGCGCTTAATTTTGACTTTAGCCAACTGCAGCAAGGTGATAAAAAGCTCAAGGTGTTTGGTAACTTGCCATACAACATATCAACGCCACTGATGTTTCATCTTTTCGAATTCGCTGAAATTATCGAAACAATGCACTTTATGCTGCAAAAAGAAGTCGTACTTCGTTTATCAGCCAGTCCAGGCACCAAAGCCTATGGACGATTAACTGTTATGGCTCAGTACTTCTGTAAAGTCGTTCCAGTATTAGAAGTACCACCTGAAAGCTTTAAACCGGCTCCAAAAGTAGATTCTGCGGTAGTACGTTTATTGCCTTTTGATGAAAAACCATTCCCATGCAAAGATGTTGATGTATTAAGACATGTTTGTACCACAGCGTTTAACATGCGCCGTAAAACATTAAGAAACAACTTAAAGCAAATGGTCACTGACGAAGAGTTTACACAACTCAATATAGACTCGTCGTTACGACCAGAACAAATCAGCGTCGAGCAATACGTTGCGCTCGCTAATTTAGTTTGCGATAAAAGTTAGTCACCTCAAGGGCATTTATATCGTTAAATGCCCTTCTGCTTTTTAGGATGTTGAATGACCTCTGTAGCCTCAAACGTCAAAATTAAAGTTGAAACAAAATACCTCGAAGATCAATCTTCAGCAGAAGATGAAAAGTACTTATTCAGCTATACCATCACTATTATCAACCTCAGTGAAATTGCCGTTACACTAAAAGATCGCCACTGGATCATTACTAATGCCAACGGTGAGACAAGCGAAGTGAAAGGACCTGGCGTAGTAGGTGAAACCCCAACCATAGATCCTGATACTGCTTATCAATATTCAAGCGGTACTGTAATGGAAACGCCTGTCGGTTTTATGGAAGGAAGCTATGGCATGGTGACAGACCAAGGCGAAAGCTTTAGTGCGCAGATCCCAACATTCAGACTCGCTGTCCCAGGAATATTTCAGTAATCCTATGGCACATTATTTTGTTGGTGATATTCAGGGCTGCTTTAAAGAACTTCAACGCTTACTTGCTGCGGTCGATTTTAACCCGTCAAAAGACGAAATCTGGGCTGTTGGGGATCTCGTTGCTCGAGGACCTGACTCACTTGCAACGCTCAGGTATTTAAAGTCATTAGATAATAGCGCTAAAATCACCTTAGGCAATCACGATCTTCACTTACTGGCGCTACACGGTAAAATCAAAAGAGCAAACCCCAAAGATAATCTCACTGAACTCCTAAATGCCGATGATTTAAGCCAGTTAATTGATTGGCTGCGTGAACAACCTTTAGTTCACACCTTGCCTTCTCATAACATCATCATGACTCACGCAGGCGTGCCGCCTCAATGGGATTTAACAACCTTGTTAGCTGAAGCAAAAGCAGTCAGCGACGCGCTAAAACGAGATGATTATTTAAAAACACTTATCTCGAAAATGTACACTGAAGCGCCTGATTTATGGGATAGTAAGGCAAAAGGTTTACCCAGATTGAGATATTGCATCAACGCACTCACGCGCATGCGCTATTTATTTCCTGATGGCAGCTTGGATTTTGCCTGCAAAACGCCAATCAGTGATAAACCTTCTGAATTAACTCCTTGGTTTGAATTCGACTCAGTCCTTAAATCTAGCCATACACTCGTATTTGGCCATTGGGCTGCTTTAATGGGAATCACTCACCAAGAAAATGTAAAGGCACTAGATACTGGATGCTGCTGGGGTGAATATATGACACTTTGGCATGCTGAAACGAATGAACAACTCACTCAAGCAAAACTAAAATAATTAATAAATTGTTAAACTAATAATAAACTTAGCCGATAAAGCTATTAGATCTCATATGATCACATAACCCTGAGCGATCTTGAGACAAATTCGGGATAAAATAATAACAGCCGGAGTATGCTATGAAAATTAATGTTGCCACCAGAGTTATTGGCGGTTTTACTGTTGTGACACTGCTTTTAATTGTATTAGGTGGCGTATCTTTACTGACCAATAATACCATTAAAGATAGTACAACAACTTTGCAAGAAGTTAGCTTACCCGCGCTGACTGCAACAGGTGAATTAACAAAAAATTTAAGTGCCCAGCAAATCCAAATTCTATTTGGTTATTACACTAATGAATCAAATAAAATCCCCGCTGTTGAGAAAAAAATCCAAATAGAGTCGAGTGAGTTTCATAAAACGCTTAACAGATTGACTGCACTGATTTCAGATAGACAAGAATTCTCAAGTAATTTATCGCAATTAAAATCTAGCTACGCTGGTTTTGAAAAGAACGGTAAATTAATGCTTAAAGAGCATGAAAATGCATTAATTAAGAATGAACAATTATTATCTTTACGTGATGATCTTGAAGACAGTGCTGACGAAGCCTCGTCTATCTTACTTGATCTGATCGATTTAGAAATGAGCGACGATACGACCGAACAAAGCATTGCAGCAACAGCAGGGGTTGTTGACAGTACTTTTATTAATATTATCACCACCATTTATGACTTAGTTGCTGCTACTGATGACAGTAAATACAATGTTATCGTTAAAGAGCTTGAGTACATGGTGAGTGACACGAGAAGAAAGATTGAACATATTAATCTTCAAGGTCGTGGCATTATCAGCGACAGTACATTAGACGATTTAAATACTGAAAGTAACGCAGTATTTGCTTTGATTAATGGTAATAACTCAATCGTTGCCCTAAAAGGACAACAACTTAAACACAATAAACAAGCTGCCAACCTATTAGCTGCAACAGACAAAGATCGTTTAGAAGTCAACGCTAAAATGTTTAGTCTCGCCGATAATATCGAAAACTTCACTAGTCACATTGGTAATAGTGCTATTGAAAATATTGATTCAGCCAGCCTCAAAACTATGTTTGTTGTTGTCTTAGCGATTTTGGTTTCTATTATCGTCAGTATTGCAGTAGTAAAACCACTAACTCGCTCACTTGCCAAGGTTAATCAAGCACTTAACATTCTTGCTTCAGGTGACTTAACCCATAAACTCGACGACTCAGGTCACGATGAGTTTGCCGAGTTAGCGAAGAACTGTAATAGCTTAGTTGATAGCTTACGAAACCTGATTGTAGGTATCTTAGATCGCTCTAATCAACTTGCAGCAGCAGCTGAAGAAACATCAGCAATTACCACGCAAACGACCAGTGGCATTCAAGAACAGAAGAGCCAAGTCGACCAAGTGGCAACAGCAACAACTGAATTAAGTTCAAGTGCTCAGCAGGTTTCAATGAGTGCTGACCAAGCCTTAGAGCAAATTAAGCAAGCTGACGAAGAAACTCAGCACATGCGTAAACTTGCAGAAGAAAACAAAGTCACTATTCTCGCACTTGCAGATGAAGTCGCCAAAGCAGGACAAGTGATTAACAAAGTTCATTCTGACAGCGCTTCAATTGGTTCTATTTTGGATGTTATTAGAGGAATTGCAGAACAAACCAACCTACTTGCACTTAATGCGGCAATTGAAGCTGCACGTGCAGGTGAGCAAGGTCGTGGCTTTGCTGTTGTTGCTGATGAAGTTCGAAGCCTTGCTTCTAGAACACAAGAATCAACCAGCGAAATTCAGCAAATGATTGAAATGCTGCAACAAGGCGCGCAACAAGCTGTATCAGTGATGGAGCTAGGACGCAGCCAAGCTACAAGTTGTGTTGATAAGACAGAGCAAGCGAATTTAGCACTAGAAACGATTAGCCAGTCAGTGCACAAAGCTTATGATTCAGGTAACCACATTGCTCAAGCTGCTCAAGAGCAAAACTTAGTGAGCCAACAGGTTTCTGAGATGCTAGAACATATTGCTGCAATATCAGAGGAAACGGCGACGGGTGCTGATCAAACTGCACAATCAAGCCATCAAGTTGCAATGTTATCTGAAGAGCTACAAGGCTCTGTAGGTGAATTTAAGGTCTAACTGCTATAGATATTCATCTTTTACTAAAAAGGCTCTTAGGAGCCTTTTTTAGTGGCTTAAACTTAATAATATAAACTCAGTTCTACCTGAGTTTATATAGTTTACTCAACTTGTCAGAATAAAAATCATATTACCCAATATGCCGAACCGTATCAGCTAAGTTATTATTTCACTCAACCACTCTTCCCCAATAATCCATCTCACTCATTAAGTTAGATTTCGATAAAGTTTTAACAGTGTCAGTGACAAGTATCTAGGGTGACTATTTATGTTGACTATCTAGGGTGACAGTCTTGGATAGCAGCCTGTGATAACTGTTTATGATAGCTAACTATTATCGGTTTCTATTCAAGCCTTTTTATATGTTTCTTTTATTTAAATTTAGGTTTCTATGCTGCTCTTGCGAACTCTTGCTAGTAAAATGAGCGAGACGATATAGCTTAGCCATAAAAAAACCGCCCAAAGGCGGTTTTTAATCAGATGTATCTGAGTTTGCTTTACACGTTATGAATACAAATACTCACAACAGTTACATAATGCTAAAGCAAGTCATTCCAACGAGATGGCTTATTCGCCACTACTGATTCGTTGTTGTACTGCAGCAGTGATTGCACTACCGCTATGACCATTTGCATTTGCCCAATCAAGAATGCTTTGTCCGTCTGCTTCAGGAGTATTTAAATCTCCAGCAGGAAGACGTTTTGCAATGTACTCACCCACTTCTAAGGCGTTAGAGTTGTATGCAGTTCTTAATAAGCTATTACCGTCGCAAGAAACACCAGTGTAAATATTGCGTAATTTTACGCGGCTTTCCTTCAACTTTTTACGTAAACGGTTTTTGTCATTAGATTTTACATAATCACAAATGTTCGCGACAAGTTGATCAGTATTCGCTTCGGCAGGGGTTGACACAAAAGATGCTGCGATTAGGGCTGCTAAGGCCACAGGCATTAAACGCATCTGACACTCCTTTTTAGGTATTTTTATTTTTGTACCTGCCATCAAGGGCAAGTATCTATTCAGGGTAACACAGGCCACAATTTAACATTATTTCACCAAAGTGTTAAAGCTATATTGCAATTGTGATTCATTTATCTCAACTACCTTATCTTTTAACGTCCAGCTACCGTCATCCCATTCAGGGAAAAAAGTATCACCATCAACCGTTAAGTCGATAAAGGTTAGATATAGGGTATCGGCCAAAGGTAAAATTTCTTTATAGAGTTGTCCACCACCAATAACAACTAATTCTTCACAACCTGTCACAAGGGCTTTTGCAGCCTCAAAAGAATTGACGCAAGAAACGCCTTCTGGTTGATAGTCGCTTTGACGGGTAATGACGATATTGTGGCGACCCGGTAATGGTCTACCAATTGATTCGAAGGTTTTACGCCCCATCACTACAGGCTTGCCGAGTGTCATAGCTTTAAAATGTTTTAAATCTTCAGGCAGGTGCCATGGCATTTTGTTGTCTTTACCGATTACACGATTATTGGCCATAGCGGCGATCATAGCGATGCGCATGTAAAATCCTTATTTGATGCTGGAGAAATTAAATAATTGGTCGAGTGCGATAGTAAACCAAAGCCGGCATAGCCAGGCCTACTGACAGCGCCCCCAGAATGAAAACTGTTTTTAACCCATTTTGAATAACCATAGTGGTGAGATCAGAACTCACCTGCTCTTGCACACTTAGCTGAACAATTGCAATTAACGTATTATACGCATAAGTCCCTGGTACCATGGGAATGATTGCTGCCACTGCATACATCAGCGGTGGAGCAAGATGTCTTTTAGCAAAACGGATGGTTATCACTCCAACGAGCGCGGCAGCAGCAAATGTCGCCCATTCAATTGGCATATCTAGGTGCAATAACAAGGTTCTAAAACTATGACCAATTGCACCAGCAAGAGCGCAATAAGGTAAAAATCGTCTTGGGACATTAAATACCATCGCAAACCCCATTGCTGGAATTGCAGAAAAGAATGCATCATTAAGTAAAGTCAGCACAAGATTCATGTGATCAACGTCCCTCCAAATGCCATCGCTAGCGTAATACCGATAACCGTTGCCAGAGTGAGTAAAGTGGCATGTCCCCAGCGAGATATACCGACATTCATATGGCCTTTGACCATATCAGAAATAGCATTTATCAGTGGGAAACCCGGCACAAGCATTAACACACTTGCAGCCATTGGAATTTTAGGTGTTGAGGTCAATTCCAAAAGGTGACCAAGTTGCGCCACCAAGGTGGTAATAAAGGCGGTGATAGCAAAAATTATCAACAGATTGAAATGTTTTTTCACTAAGGATAAACGAACCGACATGCCGATAGCTGAAGCGATAAACGTAATAAAGCATGCCGCTAAATCACCACCGAATAAATGACAGAAACTCGCACAAGACAAGCCAATCATCGCGATGACATATTTGGCTGGATACGTTTTGGGTTCGATTTTTTCTAGACGGCGTTTAACTTGCTTGTCATTGTAAATACCTTTTTCGGCCAAGATACAGATGCGTTGCACTTCACATACAATCATCATGTTAATGCCGTGCTCACGTAAACGGCGCGTCGTGGTAATACAACGGCCATGGACAAGGCTGGTCAAGACAAGGGAATTTGAAGAAATCGACAGTTCGACACTGGCTAGGCCAAGGGCTTTGCCTAGGCGCTGGCTGATCTCTTCAACAAGATCAGATTCAGCGCCATAAGCTAAGAGAAGTTGTGCACTTCGTACTACAAGACGAGTGATATCATTTTGAGTGTCGGCGTACACAATTTTTCTCTTATTTAACTCAATTTAACGTTGATAGATAATTTCCACATCATAGTCATCATCGTCGAAATCGTCATCGAAGTCATCATCGTAGTCTTCGTTAACAGATTCAACATTAGCTTGATGGTAATTATCCCATTTAAACTCGACTTCATCGTCAGGGCTGATTGATTCATCTTCGTCAGGCAATGCAGAAATAAAGTCGAGAAGTTTTAAACTTAACTCTTCAGTATTGGTTCGATTAAATGCTGACATAGTGTATATGTCACCTTTCCAATCGATTTCCTTAACGATGTGCTCCATTTTCTCAGCAAGCTCATCTTCTTGTAGTAAATCAATCTTGTTAAATACTAACCAACGCGGCTTAGCAGCCAATTTAGGAGAATATTTCTCAAGTTCAGCCACAATTGAACGCGCAGACTCAACCGGATCGCTACCATCAATAGGGTCGATATCAATAATGTGTAATAACACACGACAACGCTCTAAATGCTTTAAGAAACGAATGCCTAAACCCGCGCCATCTGACGCGCCTTCGATCAAGCCAGGAATATCAGCAATAACAAAACTCTGACCAGGACGAGGGCTGACAACACCTAAATTAGGCACCAAAGTGGTAAATGGGTAATCGGCGACTTTTGGTGTAGCACGAGAAACTGAACGAATAAAAGTTGACTTACCCGCATTCGGTAAACCTAACAAGCCAACATCGGCTAGTAACAATAGTTCCAGCTTCAGCATGCGTACTTCGCCTGGTGTACCTAATGTCTTTTGTCTAGGCGCTCGGTTGGTACTACTTTTAAAACGAGTGTTACCTAAACCGTGGAAACCACCTTTAGCCACTAACAGTTTTTGACCATGAGTGGTTAAGTCACCTAGTAACTCTTCTGTTTCAAAATCAACAGCGCGAGTACCCACTGGTACTTTTAATAACATATCTTCGCCGCCATGACCTGTACAATCACGACCACGACCATTCTTACCGCGCTCAGCGATGTAAGAACGTACAAATCGAAAATCAATAAGCGTGTTCATGTTTTCGTCTGCGACTAAAAATACGCTACCGCCGTCACCGCCGTCACCACCATCAGGACCGCCATCTGGCACATATTTCTCACGTCTGAAGCTAACGCAGCCACTGCCACCGTCACCCGCTTCAACTCTGATTTTAGCCTCATCAATAAACTTCATACATACTCCTGACACCACTTAATGTGCCAATTATAACCTCAAAAGACTGAGATGTGCAGGGAAGCGTAGAAGATTCAATCACCATAAATCGCTTACTGCAAAATAAATAACCATCGATGTAACACACCGAAAATACTCCAATGAAGTTTAGTTAACTAACTCCAACAATGAAGTAAAAAACACAAAAGCCCCGCCAGAAGGCGGGGCTTTCAAAGACTGATTAAAGTCTAGAATTAAGCTTCGATGCTAATAAACTTACGGTTATTAGGACCTTTTACTTGAAACTTAACTTTACCGTCTGTTAATGCAAACAAAGTATGGTCACGACCAATACCTACGTTTACACCAGCGTGGAATTTAGTACCACGTTGACGAACGATGATGTTACCAGCAACAACTGATTCACCACCAAAACGCTTAACACCAAGACGTTTACTTTCTGAATCGCGGCCGTTACGAGTAGAACCGCCAGCTTTTTTATGTGCCATGAGTTAGACTCCTAATATTATGCGCTAATCGCAGTGATTTTAACTTCAGTGAACCATTGACGATGGCCCATTTTCTTTTCGTGATGCTTACGACGATTGAACTTTTGAATAGTTACTTTCTCACCGCGACCGTGGCTAACCACTTCAGCAACAACTTTACCACCAGCTACTAATGGAGCACCAACGTGAACGTTTTCACCGTCAGCAACCAATAACACTTGGTCAAACTCAATAGTTTCACCAGTAGCAACTTCAATTTTTTCTAAACGAACTGTATGACCTTCAGCAACACGGTGTTGCTTTCCGCCACTTTGAAAAACAGCGTACATAGCTATTTCACTCCAAATGGACTAACACTCCGGTTCATTATATGTAGATACCGGGTGCTAAAAACTTTTAATGACAATGGGCGCGGAGTCTACGCTAAGATTTACCATCTGGCAAGTGTTAAATGTGAATCAATAAAAAAAGCTCGGTTTAACTCCCACAATCTAAGAACAAAAGCTGTCTAAGGCATGAATTTTAGTTAAAATTTGTTAATATACAATTTGAACCTTATATAGTGGGCAATATAATTTGCCTGATAGCCTAATAACTAGAGACCATTATGGATTTAAACGCCATTCGTCAACTAGCTGATAACGACATGCAAGCCGTAAATCAGTTAATTTACAAACAACTTGAGTCTGATGTTGCACTAATAAACCAACTCGGTTTTTACATTATCAATGGTGGCGGTAAAAGATTACGCCCATTACTTTCGGTACTATCTGCTCGTGCTATCGACTATAAAGGTGAAGAGCATCTTAAGTTAGCAGCTATTATTGAATTTATTCATACTGCTTCTTTATTACACGATGACGTTGTCGATGAATCAACATTGCGTCGTGGTCGTAAAACAGCCAATGCTTTATTTGGAAACAGCGCAAGTGTTTTAGTCGGTGATTTTTTATATACCCGCTCTTTTCAAATGATGACCGAACTCGATAGCATGAAAGTGTTAAGAGTCCTTGCCGACACCACTAATATTCTTGCTGAAGGTGAAGTCTTACAATTAATGAATTGTAATGATCCAGAAACCACCGAAGAGAATTATATGCGGGTGATTTACTGTAAAACAGCAAAATTATTCGAAGCTGCAACCTTGCTCACAGGTGTTATTGCTGACGTAAGCGAAGAGCAACAACATGCTCTTGGTGAATACGGTAAATTTTTAGGCACCGCTTTCCAATTAACCGACGATTTACTTGATTACACGGCCGATGCTGATGAACTTGGCAAAAACATTGGTGATGACTTAGCCGAAGGTAAGCCTACACTGCCATTAATTTATGCTATGGCTCACGGTAGCGATACTGCAAAAGCGTTGATTAAAGAAGCGATTGAAAAAGGCGATGGTACGAAAGCAATTGATGAAATTGTTGCAGCCTTAAATGATTCAGGCGCCCTTGAATACACTAAACAAAAAGCGAACCAAGAAGCTGACAAAGCGATTGCTGCACTGACCCCAATTGCCGATAGTGAATATAAGACAGCATTAATCTCGTTAGCGAAAATTTCAGTTCAACGAAATAACTAATCTGTATTTGGTTAACTATCTACGCTCTGGTATCTGAGCGTAATTAAGCCAACCATCATAAAATGCCCACTACAACTTAGTAGCGGGCATTTTTATTGCTATCAATACAATTTAAATTGTTAAACTTGCCAATCTATAGGTGTTTGCCCTAACTCTGTTAACAGTTGATTTGTTTTAGAGAAGTGACCACTACCAAAAAAGCCTCGATAAGCAGACAGTGGAGAAGGATGTGGCCCTGTTATAACTCGATGTTGCTTCGCATTAATCAACTTACCTTTTTTAATGGCATGAGCGCCCCACAAAATGAATACAATAGGCTCACCTTTATCGTTAAGGGTTTGCATCACTTTATCTGTAAAAGTCTCCCAGCCGGCTTTTGAGTGGGAATGCGCTTTCCCCTCTTCAACCGTTAGCACTGTATTAAGCATTAACACACCTTGTTTAGCCCACTTAGTCAAATCACCATGGTCAGGAATGACAAAGCCATTAATGTCTTGTTGGAGTTCTTTATAAATATTCACTAAAGAAGGCGGTGTTTTTACTCCTTCTTGTACAGAAAAACATAACCCATGAGCTTGACCTGCCCCGTGATAAGGGTCTTGCCCTAAAATCACCACTTTCACATCACTAAAAGGAGTCAATTCGAATGCGCGGTATACATCTTCATCGGCAGGGTAAACCGTTTTCCCTAGCTGTCTTTGATGAGCAACAAACTCATTTAATTCACAAAAATACGGCTCCGCTTGCTGCGTTTTAATCAATGTTTGCCAATCGTTCATCTAGGGGGCTACCTTGTAAAATAGTCAATCTCATTATGGTGTTAATTCGCGAAATACAGCCTTTCAATTACACTTACTAAGACAAAGGTTGAGTCGAAGCAAATAATTAAGAAGATGCTCAATCATACTATGAATCACTGAACACCTATCAACATCCAAGTTTCAAACTTATCCATTAGTGATGGTTATCATTATACTCGGCCAATTAGCCGTCGTCGCTTTAGCTAATATGAAATGATCGAATAAAATGCTCGAGTAAAATGACCGAGTGAAGTGATTCAGGCCCCGCTGATAACGTTCATATTTTCACTAATCCAAGTACCGATGACCAGCTCATTATCAATCAATGGGGTTACCCTGCACAAAACTGGGCTCCTTTTGAAGCATCGCAACGATTCGTTATATCTAGTAACTAACAATAACCCTGTTCAATGCCTCTACCTCTACAATCCTCTCACGCCATTATCAATATATTATGATCCACGTAATAGACAGGTGATCACAGATTCCGCCCCTGATAGCGAATTGAGACTTTATTCTGTCAATAAAATCGGTACACTCATTGCTAAATTAAGTCACTATTACGAGTAGAACTCATGTCAGAACAAAAAACTGAAACAACCATGTACCAACTAGCTGATCAATTTATTGCGCTAGCCAATCAACTAGGTCAAACAGAAAATGATATCGGTAAAGTCGGTACTGCTTTGCGTTTTGCTGCAGCGCGCTACAATGCGTTTGAAGCTGCGATTAAATCAGCCAATCTAGAAGCAGAAAAAGAAAATGCATTGAGCTGGTTCACTGAAGAATACAAAGGCATGTTGAACGAAAACTTAAATGACCACATTAAAAACCCACCAGGTGGTCAACAAGAAGCCAAAGAAGAAAAAGCTGACGATTCTGTGCAGGTCTTCAAAAATTAAGCATGCCGATATTAAGCATGTAAAAAAGCCATCATTACGATGGCTTTTTTGTTGGAGAATTTATCACTAAATAATATCTATAATGACCCTTAAGGCCAGTAGAATAAGCACCACGCCTGACAGCTTATCGATAAGCGCAGCCTTGTCACGTAAGCGAGACAATATCGGCCCATGAGATAATACGACAGCAATGATGGTATACCAGAGTCCATCTACAACCAGTGGGGTTAATACAATTAATGTTTGTCCCGTTAGCGATTCTGCTGCCAATACAAACTGACTAAACAGCGCTAAAAAGAACAACAAAATTTTAGGGTTAAATAACGAAATAGCTAAACCATCGCGAGCTGCTTGAAGTAATGAAGTTGACTCACCTGACTGTAATTTCTGCTCCATCCCCCCTTTAGATTGCAAGGCTTGAAATCCCATCCACGCTAAATAGCACGCTCCAATAAGAGCAATACCATTAAACACTAAAGGTGATTTTTCAAGCACAACGGCCAAGCCCAATAGCGTTACTAATGCGTACACACCAATGCCAATTGAGTGAGCCCAAGCACACACAACGCCGTGTAATCTCCCTCCTGATAACGTATGTCTTAGCACCATAGCTAAACTCGGACCGGGAGACATCGCTCCTAAACAACAGATGGCGAGTAATCCAAGCCATGTACTTAATGCCATTACTTATAAATCCTTCATTCTACCGTGATTATTCATGCTCACTATGCTTGAGCATTTCTGAGGCCCTATTAATGAGTTCAGCGTTATATTTCCGCGCAGAATAGATAAAAATACTGAAATCATGCCGCAAAAAAACGTACGTTATCATGAATGAGCCTTTACAACATTCATTTAACCTCAATTTAAGCAAACCTTGATATAGTACACTGTATTAACATGCTTTTTACTCGAGAAACCACAATGTCATTAATGCTACCGATTTTACTTGGATTATTACTTGCCGGAATTGCTCTACTCATATTTTTTAAAATTAAAGGAAAAAACATTCCTGGTATCGTAATCGTAATATTGGGTTTTATGACAATCTGTTTTACTGGGGTTTATGCTTTTTTGGAAAAAACCGAAGACTACAATGCCTATAAGCGATTGCAGTGGCAACCCCTTAACCCCGCTCAAATTATGCCATTGGTTGAGCAAGGCTACACCGTATTTGTCGATGTCGATGCAGACTGGTGTCTTCCTTGCCGCACCAATAAGGCCAATGTGACCCATCGTGAAATCGTGGTAAACGCACTTGAGGCAGATAACCTTATTTTGATGAAAGGTAACTGGAGTCAACCTAATAAAATGATTGAGGATTACGTTGGTAAAGAAGGTGGAATAGGAACGCCTTTTAACAAAGTCTATGGACCATCACACCCTCAAGGTATCTTATTACCTGTAGAGTTAACCATAAACGCCGTGTTTCAGGCGTTAGAAGCAGCTAAATAATCTCCACGCAAAAAAAAGACTGCCTAGGCAGTCTTTTATGTACGACGTTAACGTAATTTAGAAAATATAGCTTAACTTACCGTAGTAAAAGCCACCATTGTAATCAAATGGACCACTTTCATAATACACTGCACCTAGCACGCCTTGAGTACCATCTTTTAACTCTTGCGCTTCTTGGTCAAACAAGTTGTTTGCTCCAACAGAAAGCGTTAATTGATCAAACATGGTGTAACTGACTTCTAAGTCAACAGTAACAGCTGAGTCTGCCGTTTCAGGGCCCCAATCTGAGGTATCATCCGCATGGGTTGCGTAGTATTCACCAAAGTAATTACCACGCAATGACACACTGATATCATCCCAGGTTTGCCCCCAAGTCAATGTCGCACGGTGAGCCGGAATGCCATCTTCTAAGCGGCGAACTTTACCTTCATCAGTCGTCTCAGGATCGAACTTATCAACACTCGTGTCAGTCCAGCCATACGCTAAGCTGAACATCGTATCACCTGACATTAACTCAGTTTCGTAAGAGCCGACAATATCGATACCTTGCGTCGTGGTATCAAAGTCATTGGTATAATAAGTCACCGCAGAGATGAGCTCTGGGAACTCAACACCAGCATCTCTTAAATCATCATAATCTTCTGGTTCTACTGCAATTTGACTTGACTGAGCAATACGACCTGTCACCTCAATATTGTAGTAATCAACAGTTAAGAAGAAGTCGTCATACTCAAATACAGTACCAATGGCATAGTTAATTGACTCTTCAGGCTCTAATACTTCACCGCCATAAAATGCAGCTAACGGATCGGTTGGAGGCGCGATAAAGGTTTGAATTAAATCACCGTTAACAATAGATGTCTGAGTATTCACGACATTTTCTTGACCAACAGTTGGTGCTCTAAAGCCTGTGCTGTGCGATGCACGCATTGACCAGTAATCTGTGAAAGAGTACTGGGTCGAAATTTTATAGTTTAGTGTATCGCCAAAGGTTGAGAAATCTTCGTAACGAAGTGCAACCCCTAACAACCAGTCATCCGTTAAATACGCTTCAACATCAGCGTAAATACCAATATTACTACGGTCATTTTTACCTGCAGCTCCTGGTCCAAACCCTTTAAAGCCATGAGAACCAATATTGAAGCCTTGATCAGCATAAGGGCCTGCTATCCAAGATGCTTCTTCGCCTTGAGTAATTTCAAAAGACTCTTCTCGCCACTCAAAACCCGTTGCAAAACTAATATCTTCAATTGAGCCAAGTGTAAAGTAACGTGAAAAATCGAGATTTACCGTTGTTTCAACTTGCTCATAAGCACCAGTATCAAAATCGGTTTGTGTGTCCTCAGGATTCACAGCAAGACCGAGTGATGGGTTTAATGAATTATAAAGGCTAAAGCTTGATTTGTTTGAGCCTGTGCCCGCACTGGCATCATACATCCACTCACCTAACTCACCTTCAATACCAGCAAAGAAAGACATATCCTCAATGGTTCCAGCAAATTGCGGAGTATAACCACCTGGACGCACTTGGTTCATAGAGAAACAATTAGCATCAGCAACCATTGCTTGATATGCCGCAGTGTCTAAAACGTTGCCATCTGAACCATCAGCATTTTTCGGGATTGGCACTGGAGCACAGGTTGATTGATCGCCGTTAACAGCCCCTACTAATAAGTTTTCACCGCCATCAACTGAGTAAACGTTGCCACGGTTATGTGGGTTACGATAATAAAATCCACCAATTGCTTCACGAGAAGACACATTACCAAATGCATAAATACGATGATTATCATTTAAGTCAAAACCCGCATTAACAAAAACGGTGTAATCATCATTAATTTCTGGGTTACCCCAAACTTGAGCAGGATCATTAACGTAAGTATTGCCTTGTGCGATTAAATTGCCAGCATCAGGACGCTGCACACTGCGACTGGTGGCATCTGCGGTTTTATACTGCGCACTAATATTAACAAAGCCAGCATCGGTCAAAGGTAACCCAATGTTGCCATCGATAGTCGTTGTCGCGCCATCACCTTCATAGTACTCGCCTTGACTGATACTGATTGACCCCCCTTCAGCACTATCTTTTAGTTGGAAGTTCATCACACCAGCAATAGCGTCAGAACCGTATTGTGCCGCAGCACCATCACGTAATACTTCAACTTGCTTAAGCGCAATACTTGGGATGACAGAAATATCCGGTCCTTGAGCACCATCGTTAATACCACCACCTTGGAAAGCAATAACAGAAGCACGGTGACGACGCTTACCATTAACAAGGATCAGGGTACTGTCAGAAGGAAGACCACGTAAATTGACTGGGCGAACAAGTGTGGCGGCATCACTAATAGGTTGGGCACGCGAGTTAAAAGAAGGCACTGATGTCACCAGCATATCAATCATATCAGTTGAGCCATTTTTTCTCAGGTCATCACTACTGATAATATCTACTGGCACGGGTGATTCACCAACAGAGCGAGGCGCCGCTCGGCTACCTACTACGGCAATTTTTTCAACATTTTCGGCGACTTCTTCATCCTCAGCCATTGCTGCTGTAGACATAACTGAGCCTGCTAAAGCTACCGTTACAGCAAGACTTAACGAATTTAAGCCAAACTTCCTTTTCTTTAGATTAGTCATCATTTTTTGTCTCAAATTATTATATTTATGCTTGTGACGGGTAATTTAATCAGGTGTTTACAATTAAATAATCGTCTCTCCCAAAATGAAATTCTTTCACTTTCATTTACATTTCTATAACAAATAAAACGTAATTGCTAACTATTTCTACTCCCACTCAAAATAATAATCGCCATAAGCAGGCTAAATCAGGATAAATAACTTAACCTTATGAAAATAGCCCACAATTTTAGTTATATTAACTAGATTTAAGCTTTTACTAAAAAAGAATCCGCTAATGCTATCATTGTAGCTAGTTCAAAAAACCAACAACCCGCAAATTTAAAAGCTGGATCAACCAACAAGTTAATAGAGTACAAACTCTAGATTAATTAATAAGATAGATGAAGATTGACTATTTTCAGTAGACCTTTTAATGTAATTCAACCAATCTAAACAAGTGTTTGATTTTCTCGAATAACAATAAATCATGAATAAAAGGGACAGTCTCATGGCGTATGACGCAGAATCACAGCTCAACTTAGATCAATACCACTCTCTAGTCGATTTAATCGAAAAGACCTGTCAGCAGTACGGAAATAACATTGCTTATGCGTGTTTAGGAAAGAACACCACATTTAAAGAAATCGAGTCCGCCTCACGACATTTTGCTGCGTATCTACAAAATCACACTGATTTAACTGCTGGGGACAGCATTGCTATTCAATTGCCCAATATTACTCAGTTTGTCATTGCCGCATACGGAGCCATGCGAGCAGGGTTGGTTATCGTCAATACAAACCCACTTTATACTGAACGTGAACTGATCCACCAATTTAATGATTCAGGCACTAAAGCCTTGGTTGTACTTTCTGATTTGCTACCCACGCTCAATAATGTCGTCTCAAATACAGGTATTTCATTAGTCATTAGTACCCACGCCTTGGATTTAATTTCGCCTCAACCGCAAATAGATACCCCATTCAATAAAATTGAATTTAATCAAATGCTACTTGAGGGTGAGCAATCCACTTTCACTGCTGTTTACCCAAAACAAACAGATCTAGCCGCACTGCAATACACAGGTGGCACCACTGGCTTATCAAAAGGAGCCATGTTAAGTCATCGCAATATGCTAGCTAACTCGGCTCAAGTAAAATCTAGAATTGCCAGCACGATGACACCAGGTAAAGACGTTTTCGTTGCGCCATTGCCGATATATCACATCTATGCCTTTATGGTGAATCTAGTACTCTATTTCGAATCAGGAAGTTGCTCGGTTTTAATCCCAAACCCAAGAGATATCCCAGGGTTAATTAAGACCATGAGTAGCTACCCTTTCACTGGCTTTGCAGGACTTAACACGTTATTTGTTGGTTTATGCCACCAACCAGATTTTCAAGCACTAGACTTTAGCCGACTCACCATTACCATCTCTGGCGGAACGGCGCTTACAAGTGCTGCAGCAAACATATGGCAAAAAACCACAGGTTGTATGATTTCAGAAGGTTATGGTTTATCAGAGACTTCACCTGTCGTGAGTTTAAATGCTCCTGGTTATCAACAATTAGGCACGATTGGTAAACCCGTTCTCGAAACGCAGGTAAAAATTCTCGATATCAATGATAATGAAGTCCCGCTAGGTGAAGCAGGAGAGCTTGCAGTAAAAGGCCCGCAAGTCATGCAAGGCTACTGGAATAAACCGCAAGAAACGGCCAATGTCATGACCGAAGATGGATATTTCAAAACCGGTGACATTGCAGTTGCAACACCTGATGGTTTTCATAAAATTGTCGATCGCAAAAAAGATATGATCATTGTATCAGGGTTTAATGTTTATCCTAACGAAGTTGAGGATGTATTATCGCAGCACGAATTAATCCTTGAATGTGCTGTCGTTGGGGTCAGTGATGATAAATCTGGTGAGGCAGTTAAAGCGGTAATCGTTTTAAAAGAGCCAACATCTGATGATGCAGCCACAAAACAGCTCATTTCAGACTATTGTCGCAGCCAATTAACCGCCTATAAAATTCCAAGGTTAATTGAATTTACCGAGCAACTACCTAAAAGTACCGTTGGTAAAATTCTTAGACGAGAACTCAGAAAATAACACTTTTTGATAAACAGCCCACGACAATGAATAAAGTGGGCTGCTTATCTGTTCGTTAGGCCATCAACACTCAAGGCATGCATACCCAAGGTTTAAGCACTCAAGGTTTAAATAATTAGCCTACTAATATTCAAAACATGGTTTGAAATAGCTGGTCACTCATATCTCGCTCTTTAAACCTAGCGCTTTCACCAAATCCTTATATTGATGTGTCAGTCAGTAACTGCAAACTAGCAAACTCTTTATAGGTCTCACTCGATTGCATAAGCTCTTGATGTGAACCAATCGCCACCACTTGACCCTTTTCTAACACAATAATCCTATCAGCATTGATCACTGTCGCTAATCGATGGGCAATAATTAACGTCGTTCTACCTTGCATCAAATTATCTAAGCCTTGCTTAACTTTTACTTCGCTAACAGCATCAAGCGCACTCGTGGCTTCATCAAGTAATAGGATTGGTCTGTCAGCAAGAATAGCTCTAGCAATGGCAATACGCTGCTTTTGTCCGCCAGACAACTTAACCCCACGTTCCCCTAAATACGTATCATATCCATCCGACAACTCTTGAATGAACTCATGGGCTTTTGCTGTTATACAGGCGTTTATCACCTCTTCTTTTGTTGCATCAGCTCGCCCGTAGCGGACATTTTCAAAGACATTAGTGGCAAAAATAACTGACTCTTGCGGCACTAAGGCATATTGCTCCCTTAGCTGCTGTAAAGTGACTTCAGCCACATCCACTCCGTCTAAAAGCACTTTGCCTGATTTAGGTTGATAAAATCGCAGTAATAGTTCAAATAAGGTGCTTTTACCTGCGCCACTCTCACCAACTAATGCCACTCTTTCACCCGCTTTGATCTCAAGATTAATTCCCTTAATCACATCTTCATTACTACTTGGGTAAGCAAACCTTAACGACTCAAGTGACAAACTGCCATTGATTGCAGCAGGCAAAGACTTAGGCGCTTTAACCTCAGGGATATCAATAGGGGTATTGACCAGCTCAATTAGTCGTTCAGCTGCACCTGAAGCTCGTTGTATTTCACTAAAAACTTCACTAATGGTGGCCACAGAGCCCGCCGCCATAACAGCGTAAAACATAAATGCGGATAGTTCTCCAGCGGTAATATTTTGCAACATGACATCTTGAGCGCCCACCCAAAGCACGACAGCAATTGCAGCAATACTTAAAAACATCACCGACGAAATTAATATCGAACGATATAAAATACGAGTTTGAGCAACAGACATCACCGCTTCAACCTGTTGATTAAATACATTGCGGTCTTGTTGCTCGTGACCATAAGCTTGCACTGTGTGTATCTCATGCAAGGTCTCATCAATATTAGCGCCTAAATCGCCAACTTTATCTTGGCTCTTACGCGAGTACTCACGCACTTTTTTACCCAGTAATATCACAGGTACAAACACTAAAGGTACAGCAAGCAGTACAAGGCCAGTCAGCTTTAAGCTGGTAATTGCCATCATCACTAAGGCACCAGTAACCGTAACTGATGAGCGAAATGCCATCGATAAACTACTACCAACCACGCTTTGCAATAAGGTACTGTCAGCGGTAAAACGAGAGATTACTTCACCCGTTCTTTGCTCCGCAAAAAAAGCAGGGGATAGATTAAGTAAATGGTTATAGACCTTGAGACGAATATCCGCAATCACACGCTCGCCGAGCCAAGTCATCAAATAAAAACGACAAAATACCGCTGTGCCGCTGATAGCTGTGATGCCCAAAATAAACAAAACAATCTCGTTGAGTCGCTCAGCATTATCTGCAACAAAGCCTTCATCGACCATCATTTTGACCCCTTGGCCAAGAGACAACCAAGCAAAAGAGCCAATAAAAAGAAAAGTAATAGCGGCAACCACTTTTAGTTTATGGGGCTTTAAAAATCCCATAATCCAAGGAAAAACGGCATATTGAGTGGCGGGTTCAGGTTTGATGTTGGTGATATCACTTGCTGAGGTAGAGTTCAAAATAAATACCCATAAACACATAAGGGCATCAATAGTATCAACAAACAACGAATAAAATGAAGGAATAACAATAACAAGTTAATACATGAAGTCAGTTTGGCTGTAAGGTCAAAAAAGTGGTTACAGGAATACGAGTAACCACATTGAACAAAGAATGAGTTAAGCGCCGACTTACTCTTTTATATTGGTATCAATCGACTTTAGCGAGCGCAAAAAGATCCCTAAACCACCCACACTTAATACCAGAATCACAATTAAATCGAATGCACTCATATGGCTAAAGCGGAAGTTAATCGAACTTATCACACCAAATATTAAACCGACTAATGAACCAAAGGTTAAGATCCAACCCAATATATTCTTCGCATTATAAAATATTAGCCCAATACCAAACATGAAGGGGATCATAATCATCCCGCTCGTTAGATTCATGCCACCAACACTGTATAAGCTATGACTAAAACCAAAAGAACTGGTAACTTTTATTGCTTTTAGCAACATGTAAAAGCCGCCACACATCATGATTAAGCCGATAAAAAACGAACCAATTCCACCTGATGTACCACCTGCACCGTTCATACAACTCCTTTGTAGAAAAACGTAATCTTGTGTTCGATGTTACTGTCAGCGATCTACAATAGCAATATTGTTTCATCTGTAATCGATGGCGCATTTTTCAATACATTCAATATTTAGTGCAACGGCATCCTTTGCAGACTTGCCTCACACTCTACCCTCGCACATTGTCAGCTTATCTGCGATAATTGCCGGCTATTTCATGATGGTTGCTTTAGGTAAAAAATAATGACGGTTAGTGAGTTTTCTTGTGCAGGTATTGAATTAGCGTTATTTCGCTACCCTAAGCAGCAAGAGTCAAATCTGCAAGCTTGGGATGCCGCAGATGAGCACTTAATAAAACACCTTGTTGAAACCGCACATATTCCAGCTAATACTGCTATTTTGAATGACAATTTCGGCGCACTTCAATGCGGCCTCACTCGTTTAGACAACACTTGGCCGTTGTGGATTGAAACTGATGCTAAAACCAGTTTACTTGGCGCAGAGTACAACCTTAGCGCTAATGAGTTGGCCCCAACAAACATCAGCCGCCTTAATAGCCGAGAGCAACTGCCTAATGACATTAAATTGGTCATTGTTAAACTGCCTAAAAATCTGACTTATTTTACTCAGCAATTACAACGTTTATCGCAAGTATTAGCTGAGGGCACTCAAATTCTAATTAGTGCTAAAGCAAAGAATATTAATAAATCATTACTTGGCCTCATTGAACAAAATTTAGGCCCTGCTTCTGCAAGTTTAACGTGGAAAAAAACACGTATCATTACCTGTACTGCTGACGGGATAAAGCGATCATTACTTAAAGAAGTCTCTTGGCCAGTTAAAGAGTTTAATTTAACCATCAATAACTTCAGTAATGTATTTGCTGCCAACAAACTCGATATCGGCGCACGTATTATGCTAGATAATATGCCAGAAGGCGCCTTTAAAACCATCATCGATTTAGGATGTGGAAATGGCATTTTAGGTTTACGTGCCGCACAACTGTACCCACAAGCGCATATCCATTTTGTCGATGATTCTGAAATGGCTATTGCATCAAGTCAGTACAACTGGGAAGCAAACGGACTCAATCATGATCAAGGACATTTTCATTGGGATGACTGTTTAACCCACTTAGATGAAAACGTCAGTGCCGACTTAGTCTTATGTAATCCGCCTTTTCACCAAGGAGAAGCAATTACCGATCATATTGCTTGGCAAATGTTTCTTGATGCCAAAAGACGATTAGCGACAGGCGGTATTTTACATGTTGTTGGCAACCGTCATTTGTCCTACCACATTAAACTAAAACGTATTTTTAAAAATTGCACTACCATTGCATCAAATGGCAAGTTTGTCATTTTACAAGCCACTAAATAGACGAAAGTTAATCTCATCGATTAACTGTCGTCAACATGGCTATCTCCACGATACTTTTCCAAGATTAACAGACTAACTGGCAAGTTTAATGGGCATTCGAGTTGTTCAAAACAGGGTCCAATGGATTTGGTAATGGGATATTCTCGTAGCGAGATGTCAGTTTTCTCGCTACGAATTAGTGAAGAGTAAACATGCCTAAATAGACTAACTGCTAAAGCTTGTCTTATTCATGCTGACATAAAATCTAGTGCTTTAACTATTAACGCCCTCGCTAGATCACATCACATCAAAACCAGCCATAAACAACCATAAACAACCATTAGTAGCACAAACCAATGATGACTCTCCCTCAAATGGCCGCGAAACTCAACGAACTATCAACCCGTAATCTGTCAATATTCACCACAACAATTAATTGGTAATAACAAGCAGAACAAATTGGTTGACAATTGATTTTATTAAAAGATATTATTGGTTTTAAAGCGTGCTCCAAGTCACACTTGCAAGGGGCTCCAGCGTTTACAAATTTAGAACATTTATATAATTCAATGAACTTAAACGCAGATAAAACAGCTGTTAAAGCTTTACCAACTAAGCCTTTAAGCATAAAAAGTATGCCTTTAAGGAATAAAAACTGGTTCAACAACGCCTATGTTAATTGTTTAAAACATCTATTTTATTAGTTTAACCAGGTTGTGCGCTCCAGATCCCCCCCTCGTTTGGAGCGAAAAAAAGACCTCTCATATCGAGAGGCCTTTTTACTAATATTGGCAGAATCATCTTAGTTCAATACAAATAATATACTGTTTATAAAATACTGTTTATAAAATAAAAAGCCTTCTCGTTAAAGAAGGCTTTTAATCTGTTAGTGAAAGCGACTGCGCTTTTACTCACCAGGGACTAATTAACCCAATCGGTTAACCAAATTATCAATCGAGTATAAATCACGTTTTTCGCTGTTCTTACGACGGACTTCTTCAAGCGCTTGAGCTTCAACAGTATCGAATAACACATTGATTAATCTATTAAAGTGCTTATGCATTGCTAAACGTGCTTCTGATGCATCGTTTGCAGCTAACGCTTTATAAATGGAAGTATGCTCATCAAGTGTTTTCTTATTATCTTTACTACAAACACTGTCGTAATCAGTAATTATTTTTTGGCTTGATGCACGCAATGCCCATAGGTTTTGAAATGACTTAATCAATGCGCCGTTACGAGTCGCATTGGCAATTATTTGATGGAACATTTCATCAGCCTCTTCGACATAAGACTTATTTTCCATCATTATCAATGTTTTATTTAACTCAACCAATTCTTCTTCAGTGATAGTATTGGCAGCTAACGCAGCAATTTCACCTTCTACTAAGGCGCGAGCTTGAGTTAATTCAAATGCATTAATCTTGTTTGCAGGGTTATTGGTCGCAACAGATTGTAATACATACACACCCGAGCCTGTTTTAACTTCAATTTTTTCGCGCACTTCCAGTGCAATAATTGCTTCACGAATGGTGGGTCTGCTGACATCAAACTTTTCAGCTAACTCTCTTTCTGGCGGTAAGCGACTACCTGGTGCATATTCGCCGTTAGCAATAGACGCTTCAATCTCTTCAACGATGCGCCAAAACATACGCCTATTCTTCATGTCTGGTCCTTCAATAGTTAAAACCAATTAGATTTAGTTATTACTTACCATCATATCTATTTACTAAGTCAACGCAAATCCTATTTGAAATTTTTATTGTACTTGAACGATTTTCGCACTAGCTTAAGTCTAGTTAATAATTTGTTATTGGCAATAACAAAAATAAAAACAATTTGCACAATTGGTAACACAAAGTGGTTGACAAAACACCTTACCATTGGTTAGTTTCTACTCAGACACAAAGTTGTATTTAAAATAGAGTGGTATTTAAAGATCGTGTTTAAAGGATTGTGTTCACATTTTGATTAAACAATATGTAATCTGGGGAGATTAACGTGAAACTCAATAAAATCAATAATGCACTGAGATTAAGCAGAAGGCATTTTCAGCCAAAATCTGCACTCTACAGTTCAGCACTATTAGCCTTTATCGCATCACCTGCTTTCGCACAAGATGAAGTTGACGCTGTTAAAGTCACAACGCCAAATGCGCAAGTATCAGAACAAGAAGCAGATAATAAAAATGACAGCCCTGATATTGACGTCATTAAAGTAAGCGGACTTCGCGGCACAATGAGCCGAAAATCATAACACGTGGTAATGACACCACAGTTGCTGATTATTCTCGCTCAGGCTCTAAGTATTTCCTTGGTGCAAAAGTTAAGTTTTAACCTCAAGTAAAACTTAGTCGTACAGCTCCTATCTCGATGATTGAGATAGGAGTTTATTTCCAAGGTAAAGATTGAACAAAGTAATCAAACGACCTAGCGCTAATAAATATAAAAAGAGAGTCATTATGAGTTTTCAAAGCAAGTCGACAAATAACCCAATAAACAATGACAAGTTGTTCTCACTTTCGTTAAAGTCCGCGTTTATGCTGAGTTTAGTGTTTTCTTCAAGCTATATTCAAGCCGCTTCCTATACCGTAAGCACGCCTGATGAATTTAAAGACACAGTAAAAAAGCTGGTCGCTGGAGATAACATTATTCTTGCTAACGGTACTTGGCAGGATTTTGAAATTAAGTTTAAAGGCCAAGGTACAAAAGAAGCCCCTATTTCACTAACGGCAGAGACTAAAGGGAAAGTTATCCTTTCTGGTCAATCAAACTTAAAAATGTCAGGTGAATATTTACATGTATCTGGCTTAGTTTTTAAATCAGGTTTCACCCCAAGCAATGAAGTCATTGCATTTAGAACCAGTAAAAACGATCTCGCAAATAACTCCCGCGTTTCTGAAGTCGTGATTGATAATTACAGCAACCCAGATAGACATGAGTCTGATTACTGGGTGTCTTTATATGGTAAAAACAACCGTTTTGACCACAACCATTTAGTTGGAAAGCGCAATAAAGGTGTGACATTAGCCGTCAGATTAAATACTGAAGCCAGCCAAGAAAATCACCATAAAATTGATCACAACTACTTTGGTCCAAGACCGATTCTTGGGTCAAATGGCGGAGAAACATTGCGCATTGGCACCAGCCATTATTCGATGAGCGATTCTTTTACCGTTGTTGAAAATAACTATTTCGACCGTTGTGATGGTGAAGTAGAAATCATCTCAATTAAGTCTGCTAATAATAAAGTTAGCAATAATACATTTTTTGAATCGCGCGGAACCCTTACCTTACGACATGGCAATGGTAACCTCATCGACAGTAATGTGTTTTTGGGTAATGGCGTAGACCACACAGGCGGCATTCGTATTATTAACCGTGACCAAACCATTACTAATAACTATTTAGAAGGTCTTAAAGGTTACCGATTCGGAAGCGGCTTTACGATTATGAATGGTGTACCTAACTCACCCATTAATCGTTATCATCAAGTCGTTAATGCTAACGTTCACCATAATAGTTTTATCGATGTCGACCACATTCATTTAGCTGCAGGTAGCGATCAAGAACGCTCTGCAGTACCAAAAGATTCTTCTGTCTCTGAAAATTTATTTGTTAATAATAATCAACAAGCTCCCTTCTCTATTTTTGACGATATTTCGGGGATTTCATTTTCAAACAATATCTCTAATGAACTATCGAATAACGAGATTGAACAAGGGATTAAGCAAACTGAAATTAAATTAACCCGTGAGAAAAATGGCTTACTTTACCCAACATCAGGTAATGACAACATTGGCGCACCTAAAAGCCTTTCTCCAACATTAAAGTCGCAAACAGGCGTTAACTGGTACCCAAAAACAGAGCCAGAAACCGCATTTGATTCAGGAAAAACGCATACTGTTGCTAATGCAGAAGCCTTTATTAATCAAGTGAAGTCAGCAGCAGATGGTGATGTCATTTTATTAAAAGCAGGTCAGTATCATGTTGAGAAAATTCTTGAACTTGATAAAACACTCACCATTAAATCAGCGCAAACAGAAAAGCCCACGATCACCTTTAGTCGCCCAACTTTATTTGAAATTCAAAATGGCGGTAGCTTAAAGCTTGATAGTGTAAAAATTAGTGGTGCCAACAGCTTAGACTCTGCAGGCAACACCGTTGTTAGAACCAGCAAATGGGGCATGTTAACCAACTACCGCTTCAGTATGTTTAACAGCGATATCGAGCAGCTTAATATTAACCATTCGTTCCACTTTTTTGACTCTGGAGCACGCGCGTTTGCAAATAACATCGAGATAATCAACAACAACTTTAATCTCATTACAGGTGATATTTTTAGACTCAATAAAGAAACTGACGACTTAGGTATTTATAACGCTGAATATCTGACTATCAATAACAATCACTTCAACCAAATTGAAGGCGCTATTGTGAAGTTGTATCGAGGTGGCACCGATGAAAGCACCTTTGGCCCACACCTAAGCTTTAAAAATAACGACGTTAAACAAGTCGGCAATGGCAAACGCAATAAAACCCATGCAAGTTTGTTCCTCCATGGCGCTCAAGTTGCTGACATCAATAAAAATCAATTTGTAGATAGTGCGTACGTCAACATTGAACACACCACTGGTGAGCCCATTACTAAGGTCACTCACAATCAGTTTACCAATACCGCCAAGCCTAAAGTCACAGAGTTATATGCAATTGGTAAAACCACTGCATTAATCGCTGATAACACGGTTAACCACACTAACAATAAAGCGCAGTAATTATGATTTCTTTATCGATAGCCTTAATCAAACAATCAGCTTTAGTAAAAAGCATACGACGTTCTGGTGTATTTGCTTTCTCAGTCACTTTGTTAGTGTCTGTGAGCGCCTTATTATCACCAGTGCATGCATCACAATCGACACATCCAAACTTAGTTGTAAACCAGCAAGATGTGTTAACTATGCGTGCTGCAATTAAACAACCAGGTTCATTTAAACAAGCATTTGAAGCGCAAAAAGCTCAAGTCGATAGCTTATTAACACAACCGATTTTGGTGCCTGTTCCTGTCGATGCAGGCGGGGGTTATACGCACGAACGCCACAAGAAAAACTATCAACAAATGTACGACGCTGGCATGATGTATCAGCTGACTCAACAACAAAAATACGCTGATTATGTGCGTGATATGTTACTTGAGTATGCCAAACTATACCCAAGCCTTCCTTTACATCCAAAGCGTAAGTCACGCAACGAAGGTAAGTTATTTTGGCAAGGGTTGAATGAAGCGGTATGGCTTGTTTATACCATCCAAGCGTATGACTTTATCGTAAGTTCGCTTGATGACACTCAGCGAAAAACCATTGAAACTGGCATTCTTCTTCCAGTGGCAGACTTCTTGTCAGTGCAATCACCCCATACCTTCAATAAGGTTCATAATCATGGTACTTGGGCGACTGCTGCTGTGGGGATGACAGGCTTTGTGTTAGATAAGCCTGAGTTAGTAGAAACAGCACTGCTTGATCTTGAAAAATCTGGCAAAGGCGGTTTTTTACGTCAACTAGATGAGTTGTTCTCACCAGATGGTTATTACAATGAAGGGCCATATTATCAACGCTATGCCTTACTACCTTTCGTTACCTTTGCAAAAGCCATCGAGCAAAATCAACCTGAACGCAAGATTTTTGAGTACCGCAATAATATTTTACTCAAAGCTATCTACAGCACAGTTGAATTAAGCTACAACCGTTTATTCTTTCCGTTAAATGATGCAATTAAGAGTAAAGGCATAGATACCACTGAACTTGTGATTGCGGTCAGCATTGCTTATGGCTTAACAGCTAATAATGATTTAGTTGATATTGCAAAACAACAAAACAGAATCTTACTCACTGGAGATGGCCTTAAATTAGCGCAAGCAATCGATGCGAATAAGCCAAGCCACTATCCTTTTATTTCACGTGAATTCCTTGATGGTAAAAATGGTGATGAAGGTGCATTAATTGTAATGCGTCAGCACACCCCGACTGATCAGGCAATCGTATTCAAAGCAACAGCTCAAGGCTTAGGTCACGGTCATTTTGATAAGCTTACATGGCAATTTTATGATGCAGGCGAAGAAATTGTCTCAGATTATGGCGCTGCTAGATTCTTAAATATTGAAGCCAAAGCCGGTGGACGTTACCTACCTGAAAATAAGACATGGGCAAAACAAACCGTTGCGCACAACACTTTAGTTGTCGACGAGACCAGTCATTTTAAAGGTGATGTAAAAGTGGGTAATAAAAATCACCCTATCGTCGACTTCTATCATCATGATGACAAATTAACGCTAGCATCTGCTCATATCGATACCGCTTATGATGACGTCAATATAAGCCGAACCATGGCATTGGTTTCTGTCAAAGTTGATGACAAAGACACGCCACTTGTGTTTGATATCGTCGAGGTTAATAGCGACAACTCACATCAATATGACCTGCCATTACACTACCAAGGGCAACTAATCGACAGCAACTTTGCTCGTCAAGCTGCAACGGAAAAGTTAACCCCACTGGGTAAACAAGCGGGTTATCAACACCTGTGGCTTAAAGCGAATGCGACGCCTAAAAAAGGGTTAGCAAAAGTCACTTGGTTAAACGACAACGGTCTGTTTTATACCCATAGCAGTATCGTTGATGGCAATACTGACGTGTTATTTACTCAGCTAGGTGCCAATGACCCTGACTTTAACCTACGTAATGAGCATAGCTTTATTCAACGTACCAATAGCAAGCAACATCGTTTTGTGAGCGTACTGGAGCCCCATGGCGAATATAACCCATCGGCTGAATACACCCTAAATGCCACCAGCAATTTAGAGACCCTAACTTATGAACGTCAAGGTGATCTCAGCATTGTCGGGTTTAGCGTTCTCAGTAATCAAGGTAGTACAACTTTTGTACTTGCCATAAACCACCAAACCAAGAATAGCTTGGACAACAACAAAGATAACAACACAACCCAGCGCTTTTCTTATCTAGGCAAAACATACAGTTTTGACACTAGATACCAGTTAATACAAATTTCGCAGTAGGAGTTAACAATGAAACAGAGTGAACACTTTTCATTTGGCAATGAAACGGAAATCGAAGATATCGGTGGCGGTCTTAAACGCCAAATGCTTGGCTTTAACCATGAGTTAATGGCCGTCAAAATTTGGTTCGAGAAAGGTGCTATTGGTTATAACCACGCCCATCGTCATTCTCAAGTGACTTATGTTGTTGAAGGGGAATTTCACTTCAATATCGATGGTGTCACTAAAATCCTAAGAGCTGGAGACAGTTGTTTCATTCCGCCCCATGCAGACCATGGGGCAACCTGCCCAACTGGCGGTATTTTAATTGATACTTTCAGTCCTGCTCGAGAAGATTTTGTAGAGGGATTAGCATGAAAATCAACAACCTTCGTTGGTGGGTAATTTTATTGATCGCCATTGCGACAATTATTAACTACATTGACCGTTCTGCACTTAGCGTACTGTGGCCTGATATTGTGGAAGACATCTTCCCTGATGAGTCTGCCCTAGAACGTAAACAGATTTACGCCAATATCTCTATTGTGTTCATTTTATCTTATGCCTTTGGTCAAGCCATATTTGGCAAAATTTTTGACTGGGTCGGTACACGCCTCGGGTTTGTTCTATCAATTGGTGTTTGGTCGATTGCGACTGCGTTACATGCATTCGCTCAAGGCGCATTAAGTTTCAGTTTTTTCCGCGCCATACTCGGTGTAGCAGAAGCAGGTAACTGGCCTGGAGCGGCTAAAAGTAACGCAGATTGGTTCCCAGCTAAAGAACGTGCCTTAGCACAAGGTATCTTCAATTCTGGTGCAGCAATTGGCGGTATTATTTCTATTCCACTCATTGCTTACATGACAGTTTATTTTAGCTGGCAAATGATTTTTGTGGTTATCGGTCTAGTCGGTCTGTTGTGGCTTATTCCATGGATTATCTTGGTAAAAGCACCACCTAAGTCTCACCCTTGGATCACCGAAGCAGAACGTGAATATATTCTTACAGGTCAAAAAGTAACTGACGATTCAGGTGAATGCGACCAAGAAGAATATAACCCAACAACAGGTCAACTGTTAAAGCACAAACAAAGCTGGGGGGTGATCATTGCCTCTGCTGCAATCGATCCTATTTGGTGGTTATTTGTATTCTGGATCCCGATTTACCTCAACGAAGTTTACGGTATGGATGTTAAATCTATCGGTATTTACGGTTGGGTTCCATATGTAGGTGCCATGCTGGGAGCTTGGTTTGGTGGTTTGCTAGCGCAAAATCGCATAAAAGCGGGTTGGAATATTAACAAGACCCGTAAACTGACGATCACTTTAGGTTGTTTAATCATGCTCCCAGCACTCATTAGCATGGCGAGTCCTGGTGGCCCAACAACTGCGGTAATCATTATGGCGGTGATCTTATTTGGCTTCCAAACAGCTATTGGTAATGTGCAAACGCTACCTAGTGACTTATTCGGTAAAAAAGCCGTTGGTTCACTAGCAGGTTTCTCTGGCATGGCTGCTAAATTAGGTGCATTAGGTTTAACAGCTTTAGTGCCTTACCTCACTGCAGACGGTAACTACACACCAGCGTTTGTTATTGGCGCGTCATTAGCTGTTATTGCCATTGTTGCTGTTTGGGTGTTGATTCCTAAAATTGAGCCTGTCAAAAAGCCTCAATAACTTAGCAATATTTTTTAATCCTTGTGAATAAGGCTCCGTAAATGAAAAACATGTTTTTACTTGGCGAATGTATGATTGAGTTGATGACAACCTCATCAAACACCATGAAGCAATCATTCGCTGGTGATGTTTTTAACACGGCTGTTTACCTAAAGCGCACGTTTGCAGATGTGAACGTGCAATTGGTCACAGCGGTAGGTAAAGACCCATTCAGCCTTAATATGATTCAGTATTTTAAAGATGAGAACATTGGTACGGATTTAGTGTTTACATCGGACACAAAGATCCCTGGTTTATATTCGATACAGTTGGATGAACATGGTGAGCGTAGCTTTACCTATTGGCGTGAAAATGCTGCAGCCCGTCAAGTTATGCAGCACATTCAGTCTGAGCAAATAGCGCAATTGTCTGCTGGTGACATGTTTTTCTTTTCAGGCATTTCATTAGCTGTTGTAGAGCCTCAGGCCAGAAATGATTTCTGGTCTATGGTGAAACAATTAAAAGCATCCGGTGTGCAAATCGTGTTTGATCCAAATTATCGACCTCGATTATGGCAAAGCCCGAACGAAGCCAAAGCGCAATTTGAGCTGGCATTTCATGCCGCCGATACTCTGCTACCGGGTATTGACGATTTTGAACAACTTTACGCCATAAATAACGCTGCTGACATGATAGGTTTTTTAGCCCCATTCGGCATTGGCGAGCTCATCATTAAAAATGGCCCTGAATCTGTCGTTGCATTATTTAACCAATCTGAGCCAGTTGAATTTAAGGTAAAACCTGTCACGAATGTGGTGGATACCACCTCTGCTGGTGACTCGTTTAACGGTGTGCATTTAGGGGCAAGAATGAATGGTATTGCAGTATTAGATGCCATTGACCTCGCCTCTAAATCGGCTGCATTTGTTATTCAGCATAAAGGCGCAATCGTAGACAAGGTCGAGTTTAATCAGTTTAGCAAGACATTATCTCTATCGTAAAAACATTTGTCCTCGTGTTGATGAGTCGCCGATTAACTACTCATTGCTCAGCGGTTCAATTAATGCAGGCTAATGAATTAGCTAAAGATAATTTAAGCTGGGGCTGTACCCAAAGAGCCCTTTTTTATTTGGCTCAACCTACTTTATTGGTATCCACTCCCTTTCAGGTATCAATAATGTAGGTTAGGCCATTTCCTATCTCGCCCCTAACCTCATCAATAAAGCTTCAGTTGCCACAATCACCCAAATCCCCAATCTAAGAAGTGCATATCATTGAAAGAGTATCTAGCGACAAGAATTAGCAGCTAATGTGCTTACTTCTTTGTAGACGTTTCTTGTTGTGGCGGCGAGAATAACACCGACAAGCGCTGCTTAATCGATAAGTCAGGCTGACTGACATCTTTGAACATATCTCGCCATTCAGCAAAGCTAACCACTATCGGATTCATGCTGTTTACCGGTTTTGTAATCCCATAAATAACCGTCGCTTTTTCAGGCTCAAAGGTACCAAATAACTTATCCCATATGATCAACACCCCAGCATAGTTCTTATCGATATACTCTGGGTTTTGACCATGGTGAACTCTGTGATGGGAAGGCGTGTTAAAAAACCACTCAATTGGTCCAAGCGTCTTCACCGCTTGAGTGTGCACAAAAAACTGTAACCCTAAGTTCAGTAACACCACAAACACCACCCAATTAGGTTCAAAACCAATCACTATCAAGGGTAGCCAGAATAACCACATTCCAGCCAATGGATACATTAAGCTCTGCCTGAAGGCTATACTAAAATTCATATTTTCAGAGCTGTGATGCACCACATGTGCGGCCCACATCCAACGGATCCGATGACTTGCACGATGAAACCAGTAATAAAAGAAGTCTTGTAACACCATCAATAAGAGGAAACTGAGTACCCCCATCTCAATATCAAATAACTTCCAGCCAAAAAAGTATAAATACACTTTCGCGATTAACAGGCCAGCAAGAATGTCAGTCAATTGATGCATGCCAGCTAAACAAACATTACACCAGACCTCCGCTTTTTGATAACGAGCAGAAAGCGGTAATTTGTGGCGTAAATCCCCTAAAAACCACTCCAATAAAATGCAAATAAAGAACACAGGCGCAAGCACTAAAAGTAGTGCTTCGGGGTGATCGATAATTGAACTCAAATCCATTGAATGTCCATCCTAGTTATTATTATTTTGAACTTATTTTTTGATGTTAGTTTCTTGATGTTAGTTTCTTGATATTAGTTTCTGAACCGTGCATGTCGTTATTAAACAAGGCCTACCATTTAGCAAAATGATCTTCTGTCAGCCCAAGCTGGTTTCGTAAAACATGTTTACGGTTATTATTATCAATAATATGGCCACTAAAATAACCAATGTACTGTCTGAAGTTACTTTTCAAAAAGCCAAAATTACGTTTTTCACTACGACAATTTAACGCCCTAAAGGTCAAATCCACTTGGTTATCAGCGGTGCTAAGCTGCCAATAATCGTCACTTACATGTCGATTAAAATCAAACTTAACCGCAGGCAATAAATGTCGCTCGCCATTTATCCAAAGCACATTTTCCGTTGCACCTGTTTCATTTACGCCAGCAGCAAGATTAAGTCCAAGCACACCGTGCTCAACCTGCGCATTGATTGACGCCCAGCGCCAGCTCGTTTCACGGCGCATATACCCCGCAGAGAAGTCATAGCCGCCAAGTGCGTATTGTAAAGGCTGTGGCTCATGCTTAATGGTTAAGCTGCCTTTAACTTTTAAGCCATTGTGTTTTTGGGTGTACGTCCAGCCGTTATACCCCGTTGGGGTACATAAGCTCATAGGTAAACTCAGCACAGGCGGCTCTAGCGTTAACTCGGCCTGAATATCGTCAGTTTGAATACTGAGTTGCCATACACCTTCTTTGATGGAAAAAACAATAGGACCTTGTTTGTGCTTAATACGGGCTTTTCCTTGCAAAGGAGAGCGCGAAACCGACATTCCCCATGACAGTGGTTTTAAGGCTTGAGTTTCAGTTAAGCGGTTTTTTTCAATATCATACAAATAACAAAAACTACTACCAACATAGCGGATATCAGCTATAGCAACACCAATGATATACCTAGGCGTGGTGATATTGATAAATTGAAACTGTTTATAATCAAAGTACTTTGCCCACCAAGAGCAAGGCTTATCCATTTCATTGAAATAGTGAAACTGTTTAATGCTTAGATCTGATACCGCACCATCAAAATGACCAAATATAGGTTGTCCTTCAGCATTCATTAGCTTGTCAGGTGCAAGTTGTAAGTGATTCATTGACATACTTATTCCGTGTGTTATCTCTGTATGTAGTTTATTACGCTTGCGCACTAATTACTCTAACGTGAACAAATTAACAGTTGAAGTCAAATAGCGTGAATTTGCGAATAAGATTCTTACTGTTCAAATCCTCAATATGGATATCAGGTTACGCTAATTAACTGCACTAATTAGGCTGGATTGGTGCTTAAAATCTGTTATTCTGAGCCCACCATTTTTTATTATTTTTAGTTATGAAATCATTGTCATTAGTGCTTTGCTCCGCCCTATTTTTAACCGCTTGCGCCAGTCATACACCCACTCATATTGCACTAAACCCCAATGTGCCTGTATCAGAGTATAAAATTGATCGCTTTGATTCTGTTGCAGTCAGCACCATTGACGTTCGGAAAGCTAACTTTATTGCGAGATTTAACAAAGAAGGCGAAGCTGCAAAATTAGTCAGCCCAAGTGAACCTATTAGGCAACAGCTTGATGACGTATTTAAAAAGGCAATGAGAAATGCTGGTTATCAAGTCGACCCAGCGGCCAGCCACACCGCACAATTCCAATTAGACTATCTACTTACAGATGTCACAGAGTCAACATTCGGTTTTGAAGCAAAAACAGCATTAACTATCAATGTTGTCGCAAAAAACGAGAACCAAGAATTCACTAAGATTTACAATGCAAGAGGCATGTTAAAAGGCCCATTTAGCCCTGACTTTGCCACTCTTGAATTAGACATGAACAAACTCATTGATGAGTTAACCACTAAAATCATAAACGATGCAGAACTGCATCAGTTTTTACAACAATAACACTCACCCCGAATAAGGAAGATCTCATGCTAAAGTGGATTGCTGCCAGCATTTTGTTACTGACATCCATGGTGAGCCAAGCCGCCATTGATATTCAACCTAACACGCTTTACCCACAAGTCGAGTTTGATACCACTATGGGTAAAATCGTCGTTGAATTGGATCGCACCCGTGCCCCGCTAACTGTCGACAACTTCCTTACTTATGTCGTTAAAGGTGAATACGACAATACGATTTTTCACCGTATTATCGCTGATTTTGTTGTTCAAGGTGGCGGTCTGAGCCCTGAGCTTGAAGAACGTGAATCTATGGACCCGCTATTTAACGAATCAGGAAACGGGTTATCAAACAGTATGGGCACGATTGCCATGGCTCGTGATAATGATCCGCATTCTGCGACCCGTCAGTTTTACTTTAATGTAGGTGACAATAAAAACCTTAACCCTTCAAAACGACGATGGGGATATGCGGTATTTGGCGAAGTCATTGAAGGAATGGCAGTTTTAGAAGCTATGTCTTATGTGCCGACTGGCCATAACGATGAATTGAACTGGCCTGATTTTCCTATCAAAGAAATCAAACTGAATAAAGCGACACTACTGAAAAAATAAAAAAGGGCCATAATTACCACTTTTTATTAAATCATTTTTTCAACAACAGCTGGAGTGAAACATTGATTTTACTCCAGTTTTTTTAGCCTGTTATCTTTGGTTTACAAATTATTCCAGAACAAAACGCTGAATTTTCGATGACAATGTAAATTCGAGTAAATATTCAACAATCCTGACTATACTTACCTAACCTATTCACTGTTTTACTCCCGTGTTTTGATTTCCGTGTGACAACACAAGCTCACACTCTTGTATTCATTTATCAGATTTTGTTCATGGATTGTATTTAAAAAAGGATGTCATCAATGACCCCAAATGACTTCATAGAAACAAAGGCGCCGCAGCTTGCCTATTATGGGAAAGCATTTTTAAATAACCAATTAGAGCACAGCGAAATTAAGCTCTACATGTGGGACGTACTCGAAGAGTGGCAATCTATTGCCGATAGCCCGACTTTCGAACCCCAAACTCCTACCGACACAGAAAAAGTATTTTGGCATCTTCTCCATTGTTTTGACCAATGGCCCGCGATTGTAATTAGAGGTAATCAATTCTTACGTCAACAAGTCGATGATTGCTGCGATTACATTAATATAGGTGGCACAATGCCATCAGGTTGTATCGGTTTACGGCCGACAAATTAACCAAAAGTTTCCCTTTGTTATCCCTGTTTTTATAATAGGTTAAATTTCCAATCAGAATGGCTTGAACCAATGAGCAGCGCAGCATAAGCTAGAGCCATTCTCCTTCAATCAGTTGCCTTAATGTCAGAACTGTTATCTCGTACCCGTGAAGCCTTATCTGTTTATTATCACAAACGTGTCCTTGCAATGTTATTGCTTGGGTTTTCTGCAGGCTTGCCTCTCATGCTGGTGTTTTCCACTCTTAGCTTTTGGCTTAGAGAAGCCGGTGTTGACCGTGCGGCTATCGGTTATTTTAGCTGGATAGCCCTCACCTATGCCTTTAAGTGGGCTTGGTCACCATTGGTTGACCGAATGGCACTGCCGGTATTTACACGGTTATTTGGGCGACGACGAGGTTGGATGATCTTTGCCCAACTTGGTCTTGTAGCTGCGATATTAGGTATGGCGCAAAGCGATCCCCTCGTTGATTTAGAACAGCTAGCCATTTTTGCTCTCATTCTGGCTTTTGCCTCTGCCACTCAAGATATTGTGATTGATGCCTTTCGAATAGAATCTGCACCTCAAGACATGCAAGCGGCATTAGCTGCTGCGTACCAAGTGGGTTATCGCGGCGCTATGATAGTGGCAACAGCAGGCGCATTAACTATAGCCGCCTGGGTTGACCCAGGTAACACTGACTATAATTTAGAGGCATGGCAAACCGCTTACTTTGTCATGGCAATGCTCATGTCAGTGGGGCTCATTACCACCTTATTCTGTAAGGAGCCCCAAGTTGATACTAAAGATGCTGATGAGAACGAACGCCAATTAAAGCAAAAGTTTGCTCAAAAATACCCGACTAAAATGGCAAGTGCTATGGCCTGGTTATACAGTGCAAGCGTGTTGCCATTTGTCGACTTTTTCAAACGCTACGGTAAAAGTGCCATCCTGATTTTATTACTGATTTCTTGTTATCGGATCTCAGATATTGTGATGGGAATTATGGCAAATGTGTTTTACGTCGATATGGGCTTTAGCAAAGAAGAAATTGCGTTTTTAAGTAAAGTTTATGGATTAATCATGACTTTACTCGGTGCTGGTGCGGGCGGCATTTTAATTATGCGTTATGGCACGATGAAGATTTTATTTGTCGGTGCTTTACTTGTTGCAGTCACCAACCTACTGTTTGCTTGGCAGGCATACATTGGTTACAACGTGCCATTTTTAACCTTTGCCATTTCGGTAGACAACTTTAGTGCAGGGATTGCAACTGCCGCCTTTATTGCTTACCTATCCAGCTTAACTAGCAGCGGATACAGTGCCAGCCAATATGCATTACTGTCGTCAATTATGCTGCTATTCCCTAAGTTTATTGCAGGGTTTTCTGGGGTATATGTAAACGCATTTGGCTACGTTAACTTCTTTATTGCTGCCAGTTTAATTGGCTTCCCTGTTTTATTGATGATTAGCTTATTACAGCGCTACCCTCCCCCCTGCCAACAGGTTGATAAGCAAACAACATCAGCAAACCCTGATGCAAATAGCGCTAACGAAAAAAGCGCTGACGTAAACAGTGACGCCAATAAACTCACTTAGCAGAGTTAACAGACTTAACACGTATACTGCGCAGCAGCATTCACACGTCATCGAATACAGTTAGTCACAACAAAAAGCCCAACTTAACGTTGGGCTTTTTGTACGCATTACATATACAGCACTGCAGTTACCACAAGCCTTTTGACTTAACTTTGCTGGCTCGAGCCAATTGAGACGTTAGCTGAGACTCGGCCAGCTCTGTAGCACCCATTTGAGATCCACTGACCGATAATCCTTGATTAAGCTTATCTGCTACCACTTGAAATTGGCTGGTTAACTGTTGTTGTAATAGCAAAATAGACTGCTGAATCGCTTTTTGATTAGTCTCAATGGAGGTTTGAATATCAGTGAATGGCACAAGATTATCTTGAGCTGAAAGCACATTATCTGGCAAGCTTGCCGACATTGATTCAATTTGTTGTGTCAGAACAGATAGCATTTTTTGGTTATTGTGTTCAACCGTTGCTACTTGCTCGCTTAATGTCGTTAGCGCACTACTAATTTCAACACAATTAATATCAACACGATTAATATCAGCACTGTTAATTGTCTCTTGCAGTTCAGTGGTAAGCTTGCCACACAACGACGCTTCTAATCCGCCAACGGCTTCTGTTGTATTGAGCTGCATTTTTTCAAAATGGCTTTGATACAAGCTTTGCTGCGCTTGAAGCTCTTGCTGTGCACTCGCCTCCTGCTGCTTTAAGACTTCCTCTCGATGACTTGCCAATATAGCTTCTAACTGTTGCCATTGAGCTTCCTCTAGACCTTGATGCGATGTGGCAAGGCTAGGCTCTATTGCTGGATCACTTTCAGTGTCATCAAATAAGCTTATTTGCTTCATTAATCGAGCAGCACTGACGCTATCCACATGATATTGCTCACTAATAAGCCTAGGTAAATCAGCCGAGACTTGGTGCAAATAAAGGCCGCTGAGGTAGATGTCTCGATGAAAGTGACTGCGCCGCTGAAGGGCAATATCTTTATCATCACCACGGCTTTTTTCCGTTTCTTGCCAAGCTCTTAAATTATCAATAGCAAAGCTATGTTGCTTATGTAGCTCTGGCGCTAAATTAAACGTGCACTGAATTCGCATAAAAGTTACCTATTAAGCTGCGTGATAACAACAGATCTCACGAGATAAGGCTTCTTGAGGCTGTTCAAGTAACACGATTTTTTCACCTAAGCTTGGGTAAACGGCATGCACAGCTTCTTCAATCAGCATAGCGCCGCCGCCCACAAGATAAACGCGGTTAGGGTTACGCATAAAGGTTTTGGCTTCATAAGCAATTGCATTACCGAGTTCTTGAATTTTGTTCTCAATACATTCAAGCACCCAATCAACTTTGCTTAAATCATTAATAACTTCACAAGCAAACTCACGGTCATGACGGTGCTTAATTAGCTCATTTGCCACCAAGTAACTTGCGTCACTATCAGCTGCTGCCAAGGCTTTTCTCGCGGCGTCTGTCACCATAGACACGCCGATAGTGGCATTGCCGTATACACTCGACACGTCATCAAATTCACCAACGATCACGCCCATATCCAATGTTGTGCCACCAACATCAATGACTAACGATTTAGTAAAGGCATTGATACCAGAATCCACTAACGTTGTTAACACCGCAGGCAAGCTTTCAGGCAGCACTTCAACATCCACTATCTCGAATAACTCACCTTTATTGAGCGAAATTTCACGCAATAAGTTTTCTTTTTTACGGGCGATGTTGGCTTCATTCTTCTGGCAATCATCCGCATTGTAATATTCAGTAATTGGTAAGGTGACCAAAATGCTCACAGGGCATGGCGATACCCCCGTTTGGAGCAAGGCATGATGCACTGATAATAGGTTTAAATCATCGTACTGATATGCCACATGAGTGGTTGATAACGCTCTGTCCGATGTGGCATCAAAGGTGTATTTGGTCGAACCTATTTGATAATTAAATATCTTCTTTCCATTGATTAATGCAGCACTTTTCCAATCTTTCCTAAACGAATTAGGAGAAGTCACACAATGTACTTTGTCATTTTCAATCCAGCTGATTTTGACATTGGTAGAACCATCATCGATGGCAAATTTCATTTTTGCAGTGCTCATAACGCGAATCTTAAAATGTCTTAATGAAAGGTGTGCAGCAACAAGGCGACCACAAACGCTCACAACTTAAATAAAAAATGAATTTTATCGATTAATGATTTAGATAATAAAAAACGCCGTAACCTTTAACGGCTACGGCGCTTGCATCATTCAAATAAGCGAATTGAAACTAATCAGTCACGAAAATTATTAAACTGAAAAGGCTGCCCTAGTTCGGACTCTTTTGCTAAGCGCATGACCGCTTGCAAATCATCACGCTTTTTACCCGTCACACGAACAGAGTCGCCTTGAATCGCCGATTGTACTTTCAATTTGCTGTCTTTGATTTGTTTAACCAACTTTTTGGCAATTAAACTATCAATCCCTTGCTTAAACTTTACTTTTAAACTGAAGGTTTTACCGCTATGAACTGACTTTTCATCCACTTCCATCGCTGATGGTTCAACGTTACGTTTACTTAATTGTATACGTAAAATATCCACCAATTGACGACACTGAAAATCATCTTCAGCTTTCAGTGTAACCACATTATCTTTATGTTCGATTTCAGCTTCTTTACCACGAAAGTCAAAACGCCCAGCAAGCTCACGACGTGAGTTTTCGACAGCATTACGTAGTTCGACTTCATCAACTTCTGACACAATATCCATAGATGGCATTGGAATTCTCCCCTATTTACGATGCCACTATTCTAGCATTTTCCGCCACTGGGCAAACCCTCCATAAAATAGAAAACAATAATTATCTGGAAGTTAATGACATTAATCGTGGTATTTTCTATCATTGCTGCATCGAAACGATATTGCATCAGGCTAAGTTAACCACAGCATGAAATTAAAACTTTTTTTACAGGCGCATTTGTAGTCGCAGTACTTGTGGTGAGTTACTTAGTCTTTTCCAAACCTAATTACCCAGTTACCTTCTCAAATATGGATAAAGTCGGCCATACGGTCAGCTTTTTAGGGTTGGCGTTTCTCGCCTACTTTGCGTTTAAACCTAAATGGTATTGGATGTGCTCTGTCCTCACTGCTTATGCGATTTTAATTGAAGTTATCCAATCCCAAATACCTTACCGAAGCGCCTCGGTTGCCGATGTGGTCGCTGACGTACTGGGGATTGCATTGTTCTATCTATTTTTGTTTGTATTTAGAAAGTACCAAGCGGCTAAATTACTCCCTAAACGTGCTTCAAAAGTATAATAAGCGAGCCCATTATGCTTCAGCCTCACACAACCAAAACGGTTGCCGCCACTAAACCTACGGTTGCCATTCTTGGTGCTGGCGCCATCGGCATGTTGGTTTACAAGCAGTTATCTGAGTTCACTCAGCCGATATTACTCGGTAGGGATTTAATCAAAGAACACGCACTGACATTTGAACCTTTTTCAAAGGAAGCCACCAGCGAGACACAGATCATTGAAGGGATGATGTGCGATGTAAACACGATAACTCACACTCAACTTGCCTCAGTTTCGTTAATCATCGTTTGTGTAAAGTCTTATCAAGTGACGCATGCCATCAGGCCACTCATCGATAACTTGCCGCAGCAATGCACATTGCTGTTGTTGCATAATGGCATGGGACCGCATTTAGATACCCTCACTTTATTGGCGCAACATCAAAGAGACGACATTAACCTTTATCTTGGCACAACATCGCAAGCGGCATTAAAATGCAACAAGCTTCATGTGCGTCAAACCGGTACAGGTAAGACAATGTTGGGCCATTTTAAAGGCAAAAAATTAACAGAGAAGCAATTAGCACTGTTAACCCAAGCAATACCTGATTGTCACGTCAGCGAGGACATTCGTTTAGCCCTTTGGCAAAAACTGGTCATCAACTGTGCGATTAATCCACTTACGGCCATAGAACAGTGCCGTAACGGTCAACTCGCTAAACCGCAATACCAAGCGCGCATAGATAATATTATCGACGAATGTATCATGGTGGCTAATGCAGACGGCGTAATGCTATCCAAACAAGTAATGGTTGAAAACGTCTATCAGGTTATCGCACTGACGGCGAATAACTACTCCTCAATGCATCAAGATATTGCGCACCAACGTCAAACTGAAATACATCAAATTAATGGCTATGTCACGTCACGGGCGAAATATCATCATATTGCTACCCCTGTGAATGACCAACTCGTGGATGATGTCAGCTCACTATAGGATTGGCGCTAGACTTATTGATAACAGCCTTGAGCTTATATAAACAGCCTTGAGCTTTAAGATAGCAGCCTTGAGCTTTAAGATAACAGTCCTGAACCTTAAGATAACAGTCCTGAGCTTTAAGATAACAGCCCTGAGCCTTAAAATAACAACCTTGAGCCAATACAAACAGCCTTGTACTCACTAATGAAAAAGCTGCCTTAGTCTTATGACCAAACCGACTTTTACGCCCACTTACCAACCTTTCAAGCCCGCCATTGTTGCAGGGTATATCAGTATGCTGCTTGGGGTTTTATTTTGTATAACCTACTTTGACCGCCCACTAGCTGAATATATACATCATGTAATGCATGTAAAAATAGCCAGCTTTGCCTACTCAAGCCAAACACATGCTGTGCTAGAGTCATTATCCAAAAGTCCTTTGGTGCTGGAAATATTGGCCTTCATCATCGTTATGCTTAGCCTAATTAAGCCCTATCAACTGCGCCTTTATCATCTAAGAAATATCATCTTATTGGTTGCAATCAACGCCACAATTATCAGAGTCAGCGCCAAGATAGTGTTTGGCCGCACTTGGCCAGAAACTTGGACTAACAATAACCTCTCTTGGATATCCCATGGCGTAGAGGCATTTTATCCGTTTTCTTTATCGGCAGGCTTTCATTCTTTCCCGTCAGGACATACCCTACTGACGTTTACATTCGCATCGTTGTTTTGGCAGTGTTTCCCTCGTTTTAAGTTGATATGGATATTTGCGATGTTGGCGGTAGTTCTAGGGCAATTACTGCAAAATTATCATTATTTGGGCGATATTCTCGCGGGCGCAACGCTTGGTTTACTCGTAAGCCAACTGAGTATTAATTATTATTGTCACAACAAGAATTTCAGACATAAAAAAGGACCTTTCAATAGGTCCTAATTTGATGATTCGTTGACTTTAACCGAGAGCGATTAAACGGTTAGATATCGATACCAAAACCCACGATAAACTGGTAATCATTTTCTTTTGGCGTATTGCCGTCAGAATCAGGTTGAGGGCTCGCAGTGTGATCCCAGACAAACGATAAATCTAAATCGAAGATATCCGTTAACTCAATCTCAAGTGTCGCTAAAGCATGATGAGTATAACCACCAGAATCATCATCACCGTATTGCACCCGATAAGAAGTGATAAAATCGATATCGCTGGTTATTTCGGTATCGTAAACCGTCTCAACTACCACAGTTGCGGAGCTACTGTCTGTGCTTTCTCCCGCTTCGACATTATTAAACTTAGTATAGGTATATGCTGGACCACCTGAAATACTCCACTCGGTTTTCGAAGTATCAATGATGTTATAACCTAAACCCGAACCTAAAGTTAGCTTGTATTCAATGTTTAAAAACTTGTCGGTATAAATCTCAGCAAACACAGGGCGCAAATAAAACTGCTTAGATAAAAACCAATCGAAGTTGGTATTAATACGGTTGTTATTAATTTTCTCTTCACTGTCTGATTTAGAATAGTTACCGATATAGTCAATATTAAATCGAGACTCAGTGGTTCTGCGTTTAGTTTTCGCGATAGCACTGTAATCAATTTGCTCAGTGTTACCCGATCTAAAGTTGGCACCTAAACTAATTTTACTCGACCAGTAATTAGATTCAGTTTGCTCGCCTGCGATAATGGTCAGAATTTGCTCTCGCTGAAACTCTTTACCATCAATAAACATTTTACCGTCACGCACCAATAACTGTCCGCTTTGGGTGCTTAAATCTAAAAAGCCAATACTGACCGTGCCAGCACTTTGCAGTACTTTAACGTCATCCCAATCAATAAAAAGAGTGTCGAGTTCATCGCTTTCAAACTCAAGCTGATCATCATACAGGTTTTTTATTTCCCCTTTTAACAGCTCCATCGAAGTTAACTGTAGCCAATCAAACTCACTGTCTTGAGGCGGGGTAACTTGTTCGGGAGTAAAAGTTGCGGCACCGGATAATTGACTACCTTCAGGCGCTAAACTTTCTGTCGAAAGAGTGGCACTGTGAACATTAGAACTTAATGTAAATAAGAGGCTAGTGCAGCCTATGGCAACACTCAGTTGTCGAGCAAGGTGATTCATAAAACACTCCCTGAATAAGACTTCTTGGTTTTACTCAGGCTAGTATAGTACGAAAAAACAACAAATTAAAATCAATATAAGGCATAAAACTCCAAATGGGGTTACCCCGTCAGCTGCAGCTAATTGTTAAGTCCACATCACCAAAATTGCAGCTAGTGCTATTAAGACTAAACCCAATATTTCGTTAACCTTCACTTTTTGTTTTAACCAAAATACGCTAATGAGCATAGTAAAAAACACTTCAATTTGACCTAAGGTTTTCACATAAGGCACAGCTTGCAACGACATTGCACTAAACCAACCAATAGAAGCGATACAGCTACACACACTGATTGAAAGCGTTAACCTTGGTCTATGCCAAAGCGCCAGTAATGTCGCTCGGTCTTTAATCCCAAGGTAACTGACCAGTATCAATGTCTGTAGACCAATAACAGATAACAACACCCAAGCAGCTCTATGGGTAAATGGAATAGGGTCATACATCGCTGAGTCAGTCATGAGCAGCAAGCTTGCCTCTCGTACCCAAAGTGATGTGAACGCAAACGCAACCCCACTGCCAATACCAAGCACTATGGTATTAAGCGATAATCGCTTAACACCCCGTTGAGTGCTTAACAGCATTACAGCAACCGCACCAATTATCACACCAATCCAGCCTAACAAACTCAGACTCGTACCAAAAAAAAGCACACCTAATATCGCTGCGACCAAGGCCTCACTTTTCGCAAGCCCTGCACCAACAGCAAAGTTCTTTAACTGAAATAGTTTAACCATCAATCCCGTAGCCAAAATTTGCATCAAAGATGCCCCAATGACAAAAGCATAAAGTTGATAACTAAAACTGGGAAGCTCACTGGGTTGAAATTGATAAAGGCTGAAAAGGTATAAAGCAGCAATTGGACCTGCCCAAATAAAGCGCGCCAAGGTGACACCACTGACTTTCACTTGCTGGCTCAGCTCGCTTTGAAATGCATTACGCCAAGATTGCATAAAAGCCGCAAGTATCGTCAGTGCTATCCACATACATTTATACCCAATAATTCATAGCGTTGAGGTTTATTTTAATGACTTAATTGAACAGTCTTTTATTACTGTAAAATATCACAAACTCAGCAATAGATTACTGGTAATTTGTTCTAGCTTAGAAGTAGCGTTCGACCTGTGTCGAACATACTTTTTTGTTCGCATATAGTCATGTGGAGGAGATAAATGGTTTAGAGCGAGTATGGTTCTGGACAGAAGCTTGTAAGCGCAAAGGGTATAGAATCGCTCGTGGGATTAGGAAAGGAAAGGAAAGGAAAGGAAAGGTAATAAATTAAAATTTACACTGACCCACATATTACTTACCCACATATTAGTCGCTTCAAAGACCAAAGAAAGTGGCAATAATTGCCTGTATTAGCAAGATGATTGTAACACTGAATTGCATGCTAAGAGATGATGTAATATGGGAAGCCTCAAAAGCTCAAAATTAGCTATTGACGCCATAGTCTCTTGTTAGGTGTTTATACCTACAACCATTTGTTCTTTAACGTTGTTTGGGATATTAACCCAAAGTGTTTCATCATTAAAACTTAAATTAATATTACAATTTTTAGTGACGTTTATAATTTGATGAAGCCAGTCGGAATGACTCCAGCTTCGAGGTGGAGGTGATGTGAATGCTTTTAAACCATTATCCCAATACACTTCAGCACCTTCACGATAAATATGCTGATATCTTGGATTGCCACCACTAGCTAAGACAACGATTAATTGATTATTTTCGAGTATCTCAACTCGTTCGATAACTTCCATGCTCGAAAAACACCTAACGCCCTGCTAATGGGCGCATAAATGCTTGGCTAAAATTAGCGACGAAGGCGCGCAAGCCAAGCGTTTTGCGTCCTTTTGAGTAACTTGTTAGTTTGCAATTTCAAATTCAGGTGCCCAGTTATCACTGACTTCAAATTGTTTGTAAAACTGATTAAGTATTTTCTTAGGGTACTTTGAAAAGCGTGCACTTTCCAAATGTTGAAAAATACTTAACGATTCCAGTGAAACTGCTTCAGGAACCACACCAAACAATTCAAGAAATTTTAGATTTGGTAACTTAGCTAATGGTTCAAGAGAATGAACGATAGTTTTTTTACCCGAAGCATCCCAACTTGGCAAAGTTGATAATGAGAGTGTTTCTAGCTCGAGCAAACCTGAAAGTGAGTCTAGGTTTGATATGTTTGGTAAGTGCGTAATTGAAAGAAACTTTAAACTAGTGCACTTTAACAGAAAATTAAAATCACCTTCAGGCAATGTAGCCACATTGAGTTGTTCAAGGTTTGTGCATTCTGATATTTGGGAAAATGATAAATAATTGCAATGCCATATCGTCATAGACGTGATCTCCAGTGGATTCTCTATGATTGGCATTTCCTTGCTTTTATCTCTCATGTATTCGATGTGCACGATACCTCCTTGCAAACTAACGCCCTAATAATGGGCAAAAAATTGTTGGCTAAAATGTTGAGGAACGAAAACAGCCAACTGTTTTTTGTCCTTATTAATTAGCTTGTATGGATAATAAACCCACCTAATTTACAAATACTTCCCTGTTTCGGGTAATGTGAGACCCAGGCTTTAGCTGCAACTAAAGCTTTCCTTGTCGTAGTTCGATTGATTGCTGGCTCCTCTATTGAGAGACCGATAACAAGAAAGAACGCGACAAAGGACTCCAAGCAAAACACTCGAATAGTCTACTGGGTCTCGAACCCGCATTTGCAAGCAAGAGTTAGCTTATTATGAATTCAAAAACTAATCAAAACATTAACATCGGTGTCGATACGGGTAAGTTTCAGCTCGATATTTATATCCGACCACTCGATATCTTTTTCAACGTCAAAAACGATGAGAAAGGCATTAAAGAAGCTGTTAACCTCATCAAGAAACACCATCCTGAACGTATCGTTATTGAAGCAACAGGTCGCTTAGAAATGCCATTTATCATGGCCTGCGCTGAAGCAAATCTGCCCTTCGTTATTGCGAACCCAATACACATAAAACGATTTGCTGGTGCCATTGGTCAAAAAGCTAAAACAGACAGGCTAGATGCGCAGCTCATCGCTCATTATGGAGATGCGATTAAGCCTAAGCTATCTACTTTAAAGCCTGACATCATGCAGGCTATGAGCGATTTAGTCTCAAGACGCAATCAAATTATGGCAATGCAAACGATGGAGAAGAACAGGCTGCAAATTCTGCCGAAAGAGGTTGCGATGACCATCAAACCTATCTTAACTGTATTTAAAAATCAGATAGAAAAGATAGAAGCAAAAATAGTTAAACTCATTGAGTCCAACCCTGCTTCTCGTAATAAATCAGCCAAGCCAAAAATATCATTCTACAAAGCATGAAAGGAATAGGTAAAATCGCCGCTGCTTCAATCATCAGTAACCTGCCTGAACTTGGATATATTAATAATAAAGAAGCGAGTTCATTAGTTGGTGTTGCACCAATGAATAAAGAAAGTGGTCGCTTCAAAGGCCAACGAAAAATTCAAGGTGGACGGCATCAGGTCAGGACTGTTTTGTATATGGCAATGATGTCAGCCATACAATCAAACCCTGTTTTTAAAGAAACTTACCAACGTTTAGTCGAAGCCGGAAAACCAAAGAAAGTAGCTATTATTGCCTGTATTAGAAAGATGGTCGTGACGCTTAATTCAATGCTAAGAGATGGTGTGATGCGGGAAGCGCCAAAAGCTTGAAATTAGCTATTGACGCCATAGTCTCTTGTTAGGTTTCTTTACCCATAGTATACAGGTAATAACCTTGCCTTAAACCCTTTAGCATAAATCCACCACTTAGCACCAACGTCGTCAGTAAATTGGTAGAAATTAAGGTCGTTTTCCAGATAATTAGAGTCTAATACCTGAACCGCTAATTCGTTTAATAGTTCTAACTTTACAGGGGCTAATAGACGGAATGAAAGACACATTGAATCAATGCCATAAAACTCTAGTTCAATTTCACCATCATCTTTGGTTCCGGTATCTCCATTAAATTTAATTAACAATGATCCTGCAACATCGGATTTCTCTACTGATATATTTTCTACATCAGCAGGACCCTCGAGTTTGGAAAGATAATTGTTCATTTGCTCCAATTCCATTTTGAAAACCTAACGCCCTAGTTAATGGGCAAAATATTGTTGGCTAAAATGTTGAGGAACGAAACACAGCCAACTGTATTTTGTCCTGATTAAACAGCTTGTTATACGCATTTATTAGCTGACATAGTTATATTCATAATATTTTCTACGTTGCTGTAAGTTGCATCTCCATTTCTTATATCTACAGAGATGTAGTTACCTTCTTCTACGAACTGCCTAAGTTGTTGACTAGAGCAGACTTTATCTTTGACATAGGCCCTAGAGTTTTGTTTTATCAAATCCAATTTTTTAGGGTTTTCGCCGAGCCCACCTAACTCAAGAGCTAATGAAATAGTTTTTCCTTGTGCAGAAAACCAAACTAATTTTATCCGCTCATCGTCCTCGGTGAAATACTTTTCAAAAGTTGCTTTTAACTCATCTTCACGTTTTGTTTGAGCGAAGTCAGCAAAAATCATCCTTCCCAAGTTAAGGGTGACAATGACGAAAGCTATAATTGAGAGCACTTTTTTGAAATTCACACCAATCCTTTATATGTGTATAACGCCGCAAATAAACTGCTAAAAATAGTTGGCTATAATTTGTGAGGCACGAACAAAGCCAACTGTTTTTTGTCCGCACTTTTTAATTTGCTTTGTTATATGCCCAATTACACCTTGAGATTTATAAATATCACCCTAGCTAACATTAGTAAAACTGTAAAAATAAGAGCTAATGTAACAAACATGCCTAACAACCCCCAAAACACAACGTTCATGGGTAACTCTCTCAAAGGCTGGTTTACATCTATGTTTAATATACTGCCCATGTAGTGAACAAAATACACAAACAAGAACGTGGAAATAGACACTAGAAGTGTATAAACGAAGTAACGAACAACCTTTGCTTTTGGATTCGGAGCAGAATCAAACCTGAAATCGAATTTATTCAAGGGTTCTCCAAGTTCGTGTAGGGCATATAACGCTTTGCTAAGGGGCAATTAGCTGTTGGGTATACTTGCACGAAGCGGCAAGCCAACTGTTAATTGTCCCAGTGAGTTTACGAACGAACTTGAGCAACTTGTTATATGCACGTTACTCATCAAGTCGTCGCTCTTTTTCTGCTTCTGGCAACTTATCCCACAGAGTTTCATAGTAAAACTTTTTAATTAGCGGGTAATTAGCCAGAGCAAATTCTTTTACTTTACCAGGCTCAGAATACCTCATTGGTTGATGAAATAATTCGTTAGCCTTTTCCATGAATTTAAATAATTCTATGAACTCATTTTGGGATAATTTAATGGAAGGTAAATCATCTAAAATTTCAAATTCAGCGTCCTTAGAATCAAAGATTTCCAACCAAATTGTACAGCCATCTTTGTCGCAACACTCAAGGTCAAAAGCTCCATCATAGACATCTACAATAGTCGCTACATCACCAACTTGGGGAGAACGCGTATCCATATGATTTTCATCAAATGTGAACTCTCGGTTCAACTTTTTAATTCTAACAACTGAATACTGCTTCATCCGTGACCTTAGTGCATATAACGAGCTTGTAGAATTACTCGTTTAAAATTAATTGTTCAATCAATAAACAGTATATGAGTTCCTATTTTGATTCAAGCATTTAGCCTAGGTTTCATTATGATTTCAAGCATTGATTTTAAGTGGGGATAATTGCGGTTTAAGTGAAGCTTTAGACGTCACTTTTAAAGGTAAAAAGGGCTTCCCCTCTTAATGCATACTATGTTGCAGTTTCTCGATATTATGAACAAGACAATACAGTTGCCATTGGGCGTTTACTTTTTCTTGGCCTCGTAAGGTCAGTTTGTTCATGCCTTTATTGACCGTAATATTGCCAAATACTGGCTCAATACAACCGAGCCGTTTGCTGTATTGTCGTCGTCCCATCGGGCTGTCTATCTTCACTTTCATCTTATCAATGTAACTGAGCTTTTTGCGTGATTCATCATTCTTAAACTGTACTTGCCGACCCGTTTTTATCGGCGGTTTGCGCATGCATTGCTGTTGTAGCGGGCAGTTTTTACAGTCTTTTAAGTAACCACAGAATCGGGTGTACTCTTGGTTATAACTTTTAACATTGATACCACTTCGCCACATGTCATTGCCCGCAGGACAGCGGCAGGTCTGAGTGGTTTCATCATAATGAAAGTCACTAGAGGTAAATAAGCGCGGCTTGCCCTGACGTCGTTTAAATCTGCGTTTTTCTTGTTCTGTTTCGTAAGTTTCACTGTCTTTAAACAGCGGGTTTCGTTTTCTAAATTGGTTATCGGCAATGTAAACATCAAAGCCACTTTGCGCCATAAATGCCAAATTAGCTTCACTATTGAACCCGCTGTCTGCGGTGAATTTAATGGTGTGTTCGTTTGAGGGCATATCGACATGGAGTTTATCGAGCTGTTGTTTTAATTGCGTGACTGCAGGCTTGAGCGTTTGTTGTTCACCGACCGAGCCCCACGCTTTTGCTTGTAGGATGATTTGATGTTTATCATCATTTATCGCAATCCCGTTATAACCTTGTATGGTGCCTTTAGATGTCGTCATCTTGGCGCTGTCAGGATCGGTGATATTACTTTTTACAGGCTTGCCTTGACTGCCTAACTTCTCTTTGTGTGTCGCAAGGAATGTCGTAATTTTATCCGCACTTTTATCCAGCTTTTCTTTTTGCTTTAAATCTTGTGTGGCGAGCTCTTCACTTAGCCCATCTTGCGCTTGATGACGCTCAATAATGCGCTGACTTGCACGCTGTAGCTTAACTCTTTTACGACCAAGTTCATCGAATGTGCCGCTCCATTCTTTACTCGCATTTGACTTCATCTTACAACCATCAATAGCGAACATATTACGACCGATTAATCCTTCTTCGTCACATATCATCAGCACTTGGGTAAAAAGGGGTTCTATTTGCTCATGCATTTTAGCCACAAACCCCGCTATAGAAGTGTAATGTGGCTGAACGTCACCGGACACACTCATGAACAAAATATTGTTTTCGCAAGCTTTGGCAATGCGTCGGCTACTGATTAAACCATGAGCGTAACCGAGTAAAATAACCTTCAACATCACAGCGGGAGAATACGCCGCTGCCCCCGTTTTATCATTGTTATACCAGGTATCAAATGTCGATAAATCAAGTTTATTCTCGATAATATAACAAAGCGCATACTCAAACGTACCAGGCAGAATTTGCTCTGAAAAATTGATGGGAATGAATTTACTTTGACAGGATAAGTCAGGCTTGTAGTTGGCCATAACAATTTACTGTAGGTGAATAATATCTATTAGATCACAGACATTGATACGCCGCAAGGTTAAAAAACAACCAGATAAGTTTATTTGTAAAAGACGTTGAAAACGTCATTTGGAGAGAAATTCTACAGCCTCAACGCCCCAATAAGGGGCTAAAAATTGTTTGCTAAAATGTGTAGCGAAGCGAAACCGAGCAAACTGTTTTTAGTCCCGCTTAATTGGCTTGTTATAAGTTTATTTCCACAATTCTGTTTTTACATATTGTTTTAAAGCAGAAGATAACTCATCAAGTTTTCCGTAGCTACTTAGGTCAATAGAACCAGAAGAAGCTTTTAAAACTAACTTAATGACTTTGCCACCTTTTATTTTTTGTTTTACTTCAGTTACGTTTTCCCAAGGAAGTACATTATATCCATCTTGCTCAATAGACTTTAAGCCCTCTTTGAGAAGGTGAATCTCATGGTTTTTAGTAAACGCCAAAAATCTTCTAGTACCAAGTATGTTTGAGCCAACAGCAAGAACACCTGTAATGCCAAAAATAAAGGTGAACCTAACCCAATCAAAACCTGCTCCTTTTGATGGCAAGGAAAATAAAGTAGCTAGTCCAATCACGTACAACGCAACAAAAAAGGGGCTTCTTTTTCTTTTATTTATTACACTTTGACTAATTTTATACACAGAACTCTCGAAACTTATAACAGCTTATTATATAGCTGCTCGATAATCTTCCGGCTAAAATTCAGCTTAGTAGCAACCATGCTAAGCCAACCGACTGTTTAGTATGAATAAAACGAAAATTCAACACCCATTTTATTAATATCAAGCCCGCAAAAGTGAGCGCTTTGATGTAGAGGTCTCTACAACCTTTTACCAATAACTTTAGATTCAACAACTTATCAAATATCTAGCAGTTTATCGAGCGAAAATAATCCGACTTTTGCTCACTTTACTCAAGAATCATTCGTGTAAAATGATAACTGTATATCTATCTAGCACTTTAAGGTCAGATATAGTGCGCAATATTTTAGAAATATAAGGTGATATTTGCGCTCTTTGCCACATGAGTTTCTCTTGCTAGCTCATCTTTTATTTCCAACCTTCATTTGGAATTCCTGTGTGAAATCCATATGACTAAAACTGATATTAACAAAGTGCCATGACGTAGAGTTTTCAAAATAGTAAACAAGGTTTGAAGCAAAAACGCGTAAGAACTACAAACGAAGTTTAAAGCTAGATGATTCTCTGTTGGAAATTTTGCTGTTTAAATTTCGCCTGAGCTACTGGGGCGTAGCTCTTAGCGAAAAGCAACAGGGGTGAGCTGTTTCCCCCTTCTTGCTCTGGTGTCGGCGGGGCGCCACCACCTTGATCTTATTTCAAACTAAAACACTAATAATCATCAATTACTCTTAATTAAAGCCGTTAACTTAAAGTAATAAAATTTAAATATTAAGCCACAAAAAAGCCCTGAACTTAGCAATAAGTTCAGGGCTTTTTAAACATCTCTTATCTACTTACTGGTATCAATCGGCTCAAACGACTTAACCAAATCATCAACCGCTTTCATTTGGGTCAAGTAGTTTTCAAGCTGATGCAATGGTAATGCACATGGGCCATCACATTTGGCATTATCGGGATCTGGATGCGCTTCAATAAACAGACCTGCTAAACCTAACGCCATACCACTGCGAGCAAGCTCTGTTGCTTGAGCACGGCGTCCGCCAGCGCTATCTTCTCGTCCACCAGGACGCTGCAATGCATGAGTCGCATCAAAAATCACTGGGTAACCTGATTGCTTCATTTCATCCATGCCTAGCATATCCACAACTAAGTTGTTGTAACCAAAGCTTGAGCCACGCTCACATAAGATGATGTTGTCATTACCCGCTTCGTTAAACTTCTTAATAATATGACGCATTTCATGTGGCGCTAAAAACTGTGGCTTTTTCACATTAATGATTGAACCAGTGTTAGCCATTGCAACCACTAAGTCTGTTTGACGGGCTAAAAACGCTGGCAATTGAATAATATCAACCACATCTGCAACAGGCTGACACTGATGAATTTCATGCACATCTGTGATGATAGGTACGTTAAAGGTTGATTTAATTTCTTCGAAAATCTTTAACCCTTCTTCCATACCTGGACCACGGTATGAATTGACCGATGAACGGTTTGCTTTATCAAAAGAGGCTTTAAATACATACGGAATGCCTAGCTTTTGTGTTACTTCTACATAATGCTCAGCAATCGACATAGCAAGATCACGAGACTCAAGCACGTTCATGCCGCCAAATAATACAAACGGTTTGTCATTTGCGATTTCAAGTTCATTCAAACCAATGATTTTTTGTTCCATAGTCACTTCTCTTTTTCAACATTCAATGCGCTGGTTATCCAGCGCCATATAATAAGGCTAAACAGCAATAATTTGTAATAGCTGTCCGCATAACCATGCCATATACGTTCCTACAGCATAGCCCAATACCGCTAACAATACGCCCACAGGCGCTAAAGCTGGATGGAAGGCGGCGGCAACCACTGGCGCTGATGCTGCGCCGCCAACGTTTGCCTGACTTCCCACTGCCATATAAAACAATGGGGCTTTGATTAATTTGGCCACTAGTAACATAAAACTAGCATGCACAATCATCCATATAATTCCGATGGCGAAATACCACAAGTTTTGCTCGTCTGCGAGTTTTGATACATCCATGTGCAAACCAATGGTCGCCACCAAAATATATAAAAACGCCGACGCGACTTTAGATGCGCCAGCGGCTTCTAAATGCTTAACTGGGCTAAATGATAAAGCCAAACCAATTGATGTCACTAATACCACTAACCAGAAGAACTTCGAGGTTAAGCTGTAATCTCGAGTCCAAGGATAGTTGGTTTCAAAAAATGGCCCTAAAAAGTCTGCGGCAAAATGAGCTAACCCTGTTACCCCAAAGCCTATTGCCACTATCAGCATTAAATCACGTAATGACGGTATACGGGCATTTTCAGCATGATACTTTTCTACTTTTTCTTTTAATGCTTCAAGTGCTGTGGTGTCAGCCCCCGTTCTAGCATCAATCTGTTTAGCTCTTGAGGCCATGAGTAATAAAACAGCCATCCAAATATTAGCCACAATCACATCAACCGTGACCATCACCGAAAAGATATTACCACCCGCTTCATATATCTCTTTCATCGATGCTTGGTTTGCACCACCACCAATCCAGCTGCCCGCAAGCGTCGTCATACCGCGCCAAACCGCATCTGGACCGTTACCACCTAATACGTCAGGGTTTATCGCTGAAATGATTAATAGTGCAATGGGGCCACCGATAACAATGCCTACTGTGCCTGTTAAAAACATCACAATGGCTTTAGGGCCTAAACTGAGAATTGCTTTTAAATCGACACTTAAAATCAGTAACACTAAACAAGCAGGCAATAAATAACGGGATGCGACATAGTAAAGCTTTGAGGTATCACCATCGACAATGCCAAACGTATTTAATAATGAAGGCAAGAAGTAACACAGTAATAAGGCTGGAATGAATTTATAAAACTTTTGCCAGAATGGACTTGATGATGAGCTGGTATAAAAAACAAAGCCGAGAATAACGGCTAACAGGCCTAATGCTGTTGCGTCATTAGTAACCATAGGACTGGTTGTCATGAACAATCTCCCTTGCGAATGCATGTCATAGTGAAATATTTTTATTGTTATATACGTTTAATCGTACTTATTTTTGTCAATCGTATTATTGTTATATCTGCTACATTAGCCTTTATCGCTAATGAGCTTGGTACTGTAATCGATAATCTTGTTTTGAGCAGCAGTTACATGGTGTTTGCTTGAACTACCTCACTCGATAACATTGATCACGTCCTAGTTAACAAGGTTCTCATTTGAAACAAAAAAATTCAGGCTCATAAAATGAGCCTGAATATCGATGTGCAGTCAGTCGGTTAATGGTACGTTTGCGGCTGTTGACTGAGCTCTTTTAATTGCATTTTAACAATTTCAGTCACAGGATCGTGCGGGCTACTGTCTACAAAGTGCTGTAGATCTGACATTGCCACTTTAATACAACCGAGTTGCTGTGCAATGAAGGCTCTTTCACGATTCAAGTTCACATCATCTGGGTGCCATTGTAATAATAAATTACAGCACTCCATTGCTTGCTCAAATTGATGCGTCACAATACAGCCTGCTTTAAGCTCATGTATCATGCGAGAAATCAGACGCTTAAGTGTTGCCGTTTTAAGGTACTTAGGCTTCATCTGGGCAGCATTACCTAACTCACCACGCACTAATAAATGCAGTTGGTTACGTGTTAATGTCTCACCCGTTAGCGGGTCAAAGTACTTCATTTCGTCATTGATACGAGAACGAACAACGGTTTGCCCCGGCAACAAAACAGCATCTAAGGTGATGTCCAACTGCTTAGCCAGCAACACTAAAACAGTTGCAAGAGTAGTACTATTACCTTGACGGCTCATAATACAACTGCCTAAATCTGCCGCTTCGACACTGAAATAATCTTCACGGGCACAAAAGCCAAGATCGTTATAAAACCAGCGTAATAAACCGTCAAAACGTTGCTGCGGATCTTCCACATGCAAACTCATCACTGAACCTGCAATTTCATACCAAGCCCAGAGTGCTTTTTTTTCTTGTGAAAAACCGAGATGTTGCGTTATTTCGAATGCAGTTTCGGGGATCTTAACTGCATCATTCATTTGATGTTTAGCCATGAAACTCTATTAACCCATTAATACAACTTGTTTAAAATGAGCCAGCCTGGCAGCCAATACGAGCCATCCAATAGCGCCTAAAAAGGCAAAGATTTTAAAGAATTTATTGCGGTTACCTTTTAATGCCATTACACCTAGACCAATGTAGGCAAGTACGGCAATTAACTTCTCTGTCATCCATTCATCTACAAATGGATACTGCTTGATCATGAAGCATAATGTCAGTCCTGACAATAATAAGAAGGTATCAATTACGTGTGGTGCAACTTTGACAAACTTCTTGTCCATAACAGGCGATTGACGCATGTGCAGTACAAAGCGAGTAATAAAGAATACCACACTTAAAAAGATGAACGTTAAGTGCGTATGCTTAACAGCAGGATATAAACTGTAAAAGGTTTCCATTATTGTTTTTCTCTTTGCTCTACAGATAAAATGGCCGCTAGTTTACTTCATCAAGCAGCCTGATAGCAATGTTAGGAAAAACAGCCTATGACAGTACGCTAATCGTATTAGCATACTAATAGCTTATATATTCGAAGCGCAGAGCTTACTGAGGTTTATTCCCCGCGCCACTGACCAAGGGTACAACGGTCATTGCTACCAAAATCACGTACTGTAGCAACGTTGACATAACCTAAATCAATCAGCTTTTGTCTAACCGTGAGTGCTTGTTCAAAACCATGTTCTAACAATAGATATCCACCGTTAGATAAGTGTTTCGTCGCGTGCTGGGCGATATGAAATAAATCAGCAAAGCCCTGTTCTGCCGCAGTTAGCGCACTCGATGGTTCAAAACGCACATCGCCTAAATCAAGATGCACATCGGTTTCATCAATATAAGGAGGATTAGACACAATCAAATTAAAGTCTTGATGCTCAACAGCACTAAACCAATCCGATTGTAATATCTCAACATGCGGTAAATTAAGGTTGTCACGATTGGCTTTTGCAAGCGCTACCGCATCCTCAATTTTATCGATTGCAGTCATGTGCCACTGTGGGCGCTCTGATGCTAACGATAAAGCAATTGCTCCAGTGCCTGTCCCTAAATCAAGCACTTTAGCATTGCCAGCTAAAGGTAAGTTTAATGCCGTTTCAACTAAGATCTCGGTATCCGGTCTTGGGATTAACGTTGTGGCATTTACAATAAACGGCAATGACCAAAACTCACGTTCACCAATGATATGCGCAACAGGAACCCCTTGTTGACGCTTTTCAATCATCGTTTGGTAAGCTTTAAATTGATCCGCAGTCAGCACTTTTTCTGGCCAAGTGTAAAGATAACTACGTTGTTTATTAAGACAATGCAGAAGCAAAGCTTCTGCATCGATATGAGCCGACTCTGACGAGTCGACTAATTGGCTATAGGCCCATTGCAAAGATTCCGCAATGGTAGAAAAAGAAGAATGTGACAACGTCACTCCTTATTCAATGGAATCAATCATTGGAATTAGTCGTCTGCTAACGCAGCAAGCAAATCAGCTTGTTCTTCTTGCATCAATGGCTCGATGATTGAATTCAAATCACCTTCCATAATTTCATTTAAACGATATAAGGTTAAATTAATGCGATGCTCACTCATACGCCCCTGTGGGAAGTTATAAGTACGAATACGTTCAGAACGATCACCACTGGCCACTAAGTTACGACGAGTAGACTCTTCTTCGCTGCGACGCTTTTCATCTTCAACCGCTTGTAAGCGAGCAGAAAGTACGCTCATCGCTTGTGCACGGTTTTTATGTTGCGAGCGCTGATCCTGACATTCAACCACAATCCCTGAAGGAACGTGAGTAATACGAATTGCAGAATCGGTTTTGTTAACGTGCTGACCACCCGCACCTGATGCACGGAACGTGTCCACTTTTAAATCAGCAGGGTTAATCGAAATTTGTTCAGCTTCTGGAATTTCTGGCAGTACCACAACAGTAACAGCAGAGGTATGAACACGGCCTTGTGATTCAGTTTCAGGTACACGTTGAACACGGTGTCCGCCTGATTCAAATTTAAGCTTACCGTAAACGCCTTCACCAGTAACTTGTACGATTAATTCTTTAAATCCACCATGTTCGCCTTCATTAGCGTTCATGATTTCCATTTGCCATTTATTAGATTCGCAGTAACGAGAGTACATACGGAATAAATCGCCAGCAAAAATCGCGGCCTCATCGCCACCGGCACCTGCACGGATTTCAATAAAGGCGTTACGATCATCATTAGGATCTTTAGGCAGCAGTAAAATTTGCAATTCGTCTTCAAGACGTGCAATTTCTGATTTTGCTTCTTTGATTTCTTCTTGCGCCATTTCGCGCATTTCTGCATCGTCCTCAGCTAACATTTCATTAGCTGACTCAAGATTCTCTTGCGCCTCTTGGAATGCAGTGAAGCTTTTAACGATATCTTCTAATTGAGAAAATTCTTTTGATAAAGCACGAAAGCGGTCTTGATCCGCAATAACTTCTGCATCACTGAGTAATGCCAACACTTCTTCATTACGTTCAAGCAAGCCTTCCAGCTTGCGAATAACCGACTCTTTCATTTTAGCTTTGTTACCTTAATTTTTATCTAAACCAAGCGTGACGCGTAATTGGCCTAAGGTATTCAAGTCTCCTTGACGGCTAGCAGAAGTTAACGCTTGTGTTGGTGCATGGATTAAGCGATTGGTTAGCCGGTTTGCCAGCTCTAAAATCACCTGTTCATTGTCACCACCTTGAGTCAATTTGTTCAAGGCGCGCTCTACTAATTCATCTTTTATTGCCAAACTCTGGCTTCGGTATTCTCGAATACTATCTACAGACTCTAATGAACGTACCCACTCCATAAATACATGGGCTTGCTCATCAGCAATTATCTCTGCTTGCTCGGCGGCTTCTTTACGTGAAGCCATGTTCTGTTCAATGATACTGTGTAAATCGTCCACAGTATAAAGGAAAGCATCGTCTAATTCGCCAACTTCTGCTTCTATATCTCTAGGAACTGCAATATCAACTAGCAGCATTGGCTGATGTCGACGTTGTTTTAGCGCCTTTTCTACCATGCCTTTACCTAATATAGGTAACGGGCTGGCGGTAGAGGATATCACGATATCGGCTTTAGGTAGATAGTCTGGAATTTCTTGTAGTGTAATTGCTGTTGCATTGAACTCTTCACACATAGCCTGTGCACGTTCAACTGTCCGGTTTGCTACAACAATACCGGCAACTTCATTATCTTTTAAATGTTTTGCGACAAGCTCAATGGTTTCACCGGCACCAATTAACAGGACATTGGTGGTACTAAGCGAAGAGAAAATGTGTTTAGCCATACTAACAGCGGCAAAGGCCACTGATACAGCTGCAGCGCCAATTTCAGTTTCGGTGCGGACTTTTTTCGCCACAGAGAAGGTGTTTTGAAACAAACGGTCAATCGTTACCGCAGTCGTACCTGCCTCTTTTGCTTTCACAAAAGCTTGTTTCACTTGACCTAAAATTTGCGGTTCACCCAAGACTAATGAATCAAGACCAGAAGATACACGCATCAAATGTTTAACACATTCATGGTTTTCATAACTATATACACACGGCATGAGCTCTTCGTGCGTGAGGTTATGATAATCTTCAAGCCACTCAATAATGTCTTCTTTCGAGCCATTATTACAATAAAGCTCGGTGCGATTACATGTCGACACAATCACGGCTTCGCCTGAGCTTGTGCGACTCGCCAGACTCTTCATGGCATCATGAATTTTATCTGGTGAAAATGCGACTTTCTCACGAAGGTCTACCGTGGCGGTTTTATGATTTATTCCGATTGCTACTAGGCTCATGTGACTCGTTTTAAGTTCTTCGCGGGATCATTAATTAGGCTATTCTACTGAATTGCAAAAATGAAAAACACAATTGGCTTAACAAAACCGAATAATTGTCTATATTTTTTCTATTTATTCTATCTTGTTAACAAAACCATAGGAAATTAGACCAATTTCATTAATGTTTATGATGCAGGTAAATCCCTAACATGCATAGTAATCTTTCGATATTTACTTCTATTGGCTAATAAAAATGCAAAAAGCGCAAAGCAGTTTTTACAATGCAGACTATGGTCAGTATTATAAAGCAACACTCTATTTAGGGCGCATAGTCACTTGCAATATTTAACATTTACTCCCCATCGCATACTATTACTGTGCTGTTTATTCCTCAGTGCCTGTTCGGTAAAGCCGCCTCATACGCTGTCAAATATTGATGTTACCCAAGCCAATGAAGCCAAGGCATGGGAAATACAAGGTAAACTGGCCTTTCGTTCATCAACCGATAAATTCAGTACAAACCTTTTTTGGTTTCATGACAATCTTTTATCTCAACCGCACGATGAGCTGTCTTTAACGACGATGATTGGCACGACTGCCTTGTCATTAACCTCTAAACAAGGACTAGCCACCATTACTGTTCAAGGTAAAACCTATACAGATACAGATCCACAGCGCCTAATTGGCCAAGTCAGTGGTATGCAAATTCCATTGAATAAACTGCCGCTTTGGATAACAGGTCAAGTCACAAACGATGACATCGTCGACAGTTATAATGATGACGGTAGTATTAGCGCTTTTACCAGTCCAGAGCTGGGTGAAAGTTGGCAAGTAGAATATATAAGCTACCAACAACAAAGCGGTGCAATGGTACCAAAGTTGTTGCAAATAACTCGTGCAGATGTACGTATTAAGATTCAAATTAATCAATGGCAAGCGCTTGCGCCTATTGATATCCCTTTATAACAGAATAATAAAGAAGCGCTTTATGACAACCAATAGCCAAAACTCAGCCATCTCCACCCATTGGCCAGCTCCGGCAAAACTGAATTTATTTTTGCATATCACCGGGCAACGTGCCGATGGATATCACGAACTCCAAACTTTATTTCAATTTATCGATCGCTGTGACTATCTGGACTTTTTACCAACAGAAAATAGCAGCATCAAGATACACTCTGAATTATCAAAAGTTGTCGCTGAAAAAGATAACTTAATTCTAAAGGCCGCAAAATCATTACAAGAATATGCCAATTATGATGGCGGCGCTGAAATTTGGTTGCAGAAAAACTTACCAATGGGAGGCGGTTTAGGCGGCGGCTCTTCTGATGCTGCGACCACGTTAATCGCGTTAAACAAGCTCTGGAAACTCGATTTACCACTGGAAAAGCTAGCTGAAATCGGTTTAAAACTTGGAGCGGATGTCCCTGTTTTTATTAATGGTTTTTCAGCTTTCGCAGAAGGTGTTGGCGAGCAACTATTACCAGTTGAACCCACTGAATACTATTATTTAGTTATCGTCCCTGATGTACATGTATCGACGCAAGCTATCTTTCAAAATCCGCACTTACCACGTAACACCCCTAAATTAGAGCTAACTACTTTAATGCAGAAAAGTTGGACAAATGATTGTCAGAAGTTGGTCGCAGAAAAGCACCCTCAAGTTGCCAATGCATTAAGCTGGCTGGTAGAATATGCGCCGTCAAGAATGACCGGAACTGGCGCATGCGTCTTCGGAGAGTTCAAACAGCAACAAACAGCACTAGATGCATTGGCACAACTGCCTGATTCTATGCAAGGTTTTGTTGCAAAAGGCTTAAATCAATCACCTTTAGTGACCCGTTTAAGCCAAAGCTAAAATTTATCTTCTAAAGATGATATTGACTAAACTTAACCGACGATTTCGGTCGATTTAGTTCATCTTTAGCCACTAACATTAAAGCCAACACCTGAGGTTCATAAAGTGCCCGATATCAAGCTCTTTGCTGGTAACGCTACCCCTAAACTAGCCAAAAAAATAGCCGACCGTTTATTTTGCAAACTTGGCGATGCAGTAGTAGGCCGTTTCAGCGACGGTGAAATCAGTGTTCAAATCAATGAAAACGTACGTGGTGCTGATGTATTTATCATTCAGTCTACTTGTGCACCGACTAACGACAACCTAATGGAACTTATCGTTATGGTTGACGCACTACGTCGCGCATCTGCAGGTCGTATTACTGCCGTTATTCCATACTTTGGTTATGCTCGCCAAGATCGTCGCGTACGTAGCGCACGTGTACCAATTACCGCGAAAGTTGTTGCTGACTTCTTATCAAGTGTTGGTGTTGACCGCGTATTAACTTGTGATTTACACGCAGAGCAAATTCAAGGTTTCTTTGATGTGCCTGTTGATAACGTATTTGGTAGCCCTGTGTTACTAGAAGATATGTTAGGTAAAGAACTTGATAACCCTGTAGTGGTTTCACCTGACATTGGTGGTGTTGTTCGTGCTCGTGCAGTTGCTAAACTGCTTGATGACTCTGACTTAGCCATTATTGATAAGCGTCGCCCACAAGCGAACGTTGCACAAGTCATGCACATCATTGGTGACGTACAAGGCCGTGACTGTATCATCGTTGATGACATGATCGATACTGGCGGTACTTTATGTAAAGCTGCTGAAGCATTAAAAGAACATGGCGCAAACCGTGTATTTGCTTACGCAACTCACCCAGTATTTTCAGGTAACGCAGCAAGCAACATTGCTAACTCAGTTATCGATGAAGTGATTGTGACTGATACTGTGCCATTAAGCCCAGAAATGTTAAAAGTGGAAAAAGTCACCCAACTGACTATGTCAGCGGTACTGGCTGAAGCAATTCGCCGTGTTAGCAACGAAGAGTCTATCTCTGCGATGTTCCGCCACTAATATTCTGACATGCTACATAGCGAAACAGAATAGATTAAACGCACTCAATTGAGTGCGTTTTTTTATTGCTTTACACTTTGCTGCTGCACCATTTTTCATCTCAGCTAGCCAAATCTTGTATAACTCAGTAACCTACTTGCACTCACAGTGACTAATAAAAATAAATGAGCTGCACGTCATGTTTAAACCTAACTATCTCATTCTTGTTCTTTGTTTTTTTGCAGCCAGCTTATCAGGCCATGCAACTGCGCAATGGCATCAAAAAAGTTTTCAAGTCATGGGAACTCAAGCGCATGTCGAGTTTTGGCTTGAACAAAATGAACACTCGAGCATCTCAGACTCGCCAGCCCAGCTTATTGAAAAGGTCGAACAAGAGATGCACCGCATCGACAGGTTAATGAGTCCTTACAAGCCAAATAGTCAACTGAGTCATATTAATCAACAAGCTGGAATAGCCCCAGTTAAGGTAAACCAAGAACTGTTTAATTTACTGCTTGATTCACGCCAAATCGCCGAGTTAACCCAAGGTACATTTGATATCACCTACGCTTCTATCGGTTACCAATATGATTATCGTCAAGGTCAAAAACCAGCTAAGTCCGACATCAACCAAGCGCTTGATGCCATTGATTACCGAGCAGTCATGTTAGATAAGCAACAATCGAGTGTGCGGTTTAAAAATCAAGATGTACGTATTGATTTAGGTGGCATTGCCAAAGGCCATGCAGTAAAGCAGTGCCTAGCCATACTTAAAGCAGCAGGTATAAAACATGGACTCGTTAGCGCAGGTGGTGACACAGGTTTGTTAGGTGACAGACGCGGCCGCCCTTGGTTTGTTGGCATAAAACATCCTCGCGCTGCTGAAAAAACAGCAGTGCAATTACCTTTGAGTGATGAATCAATCTCAACATCAGGGGATTATGAGCGTTACTTTATTGAAGATGGCGTACGTTACCATCACATCATTAACCCCAAAACAGGTGATTCAGCCAGAAAAGTGGTTAGCGTATCTATCATTGGCAAAAACTCAACTTATGTAGATGCCCTATCTACCGCAGTGTTTGTTAAAGGCTTACAAGAAGGCATGGCGCTGATTAACAAGCTGCCAGAATACGAAGCGATTATTATTGATAATCAGCAGACCTTACATGTATCAAGAGGGTTACAGGAGAATTAGATTAAAGGGTAAGTTGGGAGCAGTTTGGACTGTGTCTCCCACACATTTGTAAAATTTGAAAGATGTATTTATGACGCAAATAAAAGCAATTATTAATTGATTTGGATTTGGCTGCTCCCGCAGCCAAATAAATCAAGCTCAACTATTATTCAGTTGGAGGCTCATTAGTGTCAGTAGTACCTTTGACTTCGCTAACGGTTATCAATGCACCAAGAAAGATAATTGCCAGAATATCTATAGCGATAAATTGTGATTGCATAGGGGCTGTATATTGATAAAGAGCAAAGCCTGGACTCAATGATGCATCAACACCAAGGGAAATTTGAGGTGCTAAATTGATTGAAACATATGCTCCACCAATACCTGAGTATTTAGCAGAAATGGTTCCAATAGCAATATTAGGAATTTGTAGAGCTTGATTGAAAATGGAAAGCCAATAGTACTTATACTTTTCTTTGATTGCCGTTATACCCGCCACAATATTTAGCGCAACTAAAACTAACGTAACCAGAGTGCTTAACAGGGAAGCTGTTCCATCAAATACTGACAAAAAATAGATTGCAGTAATTGCAACTGCTGCTATCACTTGAAAGTAGCCAATAATTTGCACTCTTTTTTCAGCTATATTTAGCTCTTTCTCTTTTTCTTTAACTTGATGAGTTGTAACTTCTTCCTTTCTGTTAGCCAACTCCTTCAACAAAGACTCATAATTTTCACTTTTAGGGTCGATGTTACCTTTTACCTCTATTAACTCATCAATTGAATATTGAGAATAGTCGATTAACTTCATACACATCCTTGTATTACTAAATTTTATAGTGCTCGTGCACCTTCAATAAACCAAATATTTAAGCCTGACTAATGCAAAGCTATTGATTAATATGAACTCTATCAGAATTGAGTTGGATAAACGAGCATCTATAATTGGAATCATTCGATTCCGATGACGCGCTATTTGATTGCTTTATTTCCAGACATCGTTTGGATTAAGATCAACGTCGTGGCGCTTCGCCCACACCAGACGAAAGGGAAACAACAGCATTTCCCTTTTCGATATCCCTTGCCGCTCCGACGAAGTGTTACTCCTCATGCTATAGAGCGAATTAACTACCGCCTCAGACTCGCCATCCATGGCTCAACTGAGGCTATGTCGGCGTCCTGCCTCCATCACGCAAATTAGCTCAACGCATTCGGACACTTCCAACGGAGATTATTGAGCCTGCAAGTTCATTTGGTGTTGCATAACCCATTATTTAAAGCTTTAAACTGATTTTGATTTTCTATGAATACTGCAATTAAATTAAAGTAAGTAAAAAACCGCGTGAGTCCAGACATGGATGTCTGGCTAGCTTTCGAGGGGAAGGGACGCCCCATCGTAAGCGTTAGTGATTTTTGTAGCTTGCTGAAGCGGGCATAAAATGAAGTTTGAAGCTGGATGATTCACCGTTGGAAATTTTGCTTTTTAAATATCGCCGGAGCTGCGGGGTGTTCTAAGAGGGAGTCGCAGTTCACTCCCTTTTAGTCTGGTGTGGGCGAAGCGCCACGACTTGTCTTTTGATTTTGTTTTTGACCTTAGCTTTGCCATAAGATTAAAACCAAACCCCAAAACAAAAAAGCTCAGAGGAAAACCTCTAAGCTTTTCAATTTGATCAGCAAAATAAACCTACATTTCAATCAAACAATCGGTTGAAACGCTGTCAGCGAATCCAGCATTGTGCTGTTCCCCAAACCTTGTCTTGGGGCTACTGTATTAAACTGTCCTTGTTCACCATGCAGTGCCATGTAGTTAAGCAATACAGTATCAACCAATAAGTTAACGTTATTGGCCGATGGTGCTGATGCGGTATCCACTGAGGCATCTGAGCGCATAAAACCAATCTGTTGGTTTTGCGCCATTTGATCGGCATTTGCGCCCATCAATTGTGGCTTGCCCGTTGGGTTATAGACTAAGAAAAACGAAGCGCCAGTTGATGAGTTATCACCAGTCCATTCACCTTTACCTCGCCCTTCCATTGATTCATCAATGCGGCCGTTACTGGCAACTGAGCCATCACTGAACACATACATCATTAATGGTTGGTTGCGCCTGGCTGCGTACTCTAAACATGCCCCCATACAACGACCCGCTCGTAAATCTCGTAACTCACCTGTGCCACGCTCACCGGTGTGATAGTCAAAGCCGCCCATGGTGACGGTACCCGCTCCAGAGAAACCATTTACGACTAGTTTCATAATCGATGCGGTTTTTTGAAACTCTGATTCAGAATCAAATTCGTTAATCGTGAATATGCCCGCAGGGCCAACAATATCCGGATCGAGTACCGGGTTTAAGGTTGAAGGATCGCCAAATCTATCTGCTAAATCCGCACTTTTTACATAACCACAATTGACTAAATCTTTAATCACATCGTCACGGGTGACTTGAGTATTCACTGAAGCCATTTTCTGAGCACTGATACGCTGAATACTTTCCATCACAGTGACGGCATCGCGCTGCGACAATAAGCTAAATAAGTCCCCCACATCGACTAAGCCCGTCACATCTGATGGACGATCAATCTTAGTCGGGCGCATACTTAAATCAATAAAGTTATTCGGCGCCATAGAGTTGCCACCAGAATCTGTGCTGCGAGAGCCAACCAACGGCATCAGTGAACCATTCGCACCAGCTGCAGCAATGGCATACATTGGGTTATGCGGGTTATTACCGGTGTCATTGTCAGAGCGACATGGGATAACGGCACCATTTATACGTGATGCCGTATCTGCTGAGACTTTTTCTAGAATGCCACGTAAAAAAGCAGAATCAGAATGAAATGCTAAGCCTAAGTCTGTATTGATAAAATCAGACATGCCAACATCAGGGTTAGCAATTGATGGCGCCATATCACCAGGTAATCCCAGTTTGTTATAGCCAGCGGTTGATAAGAAATCTTGCTGGCCGCCTGCACCGCCCACCAATACATTTGAACCTGCGATATTTGCGCCGCCAGCCAAGTCAAAACTAATAAAAGGAATTTTGCCTGCGCCTTGAACACTAATACCGCAAGAGTCCCGCAGTGCTTCTAAGTCAGAAGACAATGCTGCATTAGCTTGGTTTGGGTTAGCAAACATACTCATTAACGATAAGCCTGCTATCGCTTGGCCACCTTTTGCTAAGCCTGTTGAGATAAACTCACGTCGAGTCATCGGCTTGCGATGATCAGAAAACAATAATGGCGTGTCCGGATGAAGATGCTTTGGTTTAGTCATGTTGAAATCCTTTTGAACAGGCTAATACACTTGCCACATTGACCAGTTTCAATCTTGAATGAGAAGTAATATTCAGTTGCTGTTTTATCATTATTACTCTCCTATTGAATCAACATAACAGCACTAGCGAGCACTGCAGCACAAGAGGCTTTAGCAATCGTTTGGGTGCGTTCTGCATTACAGTTTGTACCACAAACTGATAAGTGGCTTACCAAAGAGTCCAGTTCATCATACACAGCAGTTGCATCTGGCTGGGTTGCAAGACTCAACGGCATTAATTGATTAATGAGCGGATTAAGCAATGCTGGGCGTTGCGCTGCATTTAATGCGTCAGCAGGTGCAAGGCTAAAGTCGACATCAGGAAACCAAGCCGTGCGAATCGTGTTGTCGTCAATAGCAACATCACAATAGGCAATGGCCAGTTGCGTTACCCCCATTTGCTGCGCTGAAATAAAGGTATCAATATTTTCAACACTGGGCAGTTGCCGCTTCACTAACTCATAGGTATCAAAGACTTTTGTATTTTGTTGTGCCACACCGGTTAATTCGCTCATGGTATGGTTAATTTCGGCAAAATTACGTAGACCAATATGCGATGTTTCTGTGCTGGCTGGGAGTTCTTCTGGTGTAATGACAACACCCGGTACGCGAACATTTTCGTGCTCACCTATTTGCTCGAAAGTTAAGAAAAACTCACCTTGGCTGGCACCTTTTTCAAGGCCAATAATCGTGCCGAGTGCCGAAATTGGCATTGGTTCAGCAATTTCTTGACCACTGTCTATGGTTAAATCAACATTGGAGTATGCCTGGCCCTGAGCGCTTTCTTTGCCGTTAATACCAAGACGGATCCCGCGCATATCAAAGTTGTCCGCCACAGGCGTGCCATTAATATTCACCAGTGATGCGCCAGTAAATAAGTAGCTATAATTATCAAACTGACTGACTTCGAACATGACGTAGGTTTCGGGTAAATCAATTAAATGACTGACTGAAAACAGTAAGAAAAATTTCTCACCAACTCCAACATCGTAGTTTTGGCTAATTTGTTCTTGCTCGAGTACACGGTTATAAATCGCTAATAAACGAATATCCCCTTGCCATACATGCTGGTTTGAGGCTTCGCGACCTAGTATTAATGCAAAGCTGTCATCCCATGATGCAAGCGGCGCAATATCTTCGTCAACGGCGTCAATAAGGTTGCCATTAACATAAATACGTCGCCCTTGAGTTGCATTGTAGGTCAGTACCACATGCTGCAATGTTGCTTGTAGCACTTCATCAGCATCAGGCGTACTTAACGCAGGCTCACCGTTTACTGTTGAGCTTTCTGTGCGCAACATAAAGTCATAGTTATATTGTGTCTGACCTAACGTGAAGTTACGCGCATCATCACCTGCAGAATAGCTGACGATTCTTGCTGGGCCTTCTTGGGTAACATTGTTTGGAGTCACCCAAGCCTCGATAGAAAACTCACCCGTTGAGGTAATAAGGTCATGCAGCTTCTTACTATTAGCGGTACTGGCTTGCGCTTTGCCATTAGTAAAAGATAATCCCCAGCTACCTAGCCACTCAACATCACCTGTTAGTGATAAATTGGCTTCTGGTGCTATGCCTGATGTGTCATAAGCAATGGCACCTTCACCCGTCTTAAATTGATAAAGCGCAATCACATCAGTTTCAAAACGGCCACCACTGGATGCGGTAATACCGTCGGTTAAACGTAATGACTTTGATACCACCATATCTGGTGAAATTTCATCGACTTCAATGGCATCACTCATTGCAGTAATCCCAGCAAGCATTTCATTGCTGTTTTCCTGACAGTTAGTCCAGCAATTATGAAACTCGCTACCCAAACGAACCACTAAACGTGATTGGGTTGGCTCATCAATATTGATGACATTTTTGGCTGATTCATAAGCTTGATTAATGTCATTGCTGGCAAAAAATGGCGACTGGGCAAACGTTGCTGATTCATTATGACAGTCACTGCAATACTGGCTTACGATAGGATAGACATGCTGACTAAATAAGCCGCTATCATCGGGAAAGCTTTTACTGGCTCCTGGTTCTCGTATGACTGGTGATGTCAGCTCGATGGTATTAGCGCTGCTGACTCGCTCATCAGCCCACAGCTTGATCCATGAAGTCATGGTTTCACCACAGGCACTATCACTGTCTAACCAGCAATTATGGCCACCAGCGACTTTTTCAACTAAACGAGATGCCGCAGGATCTGTTAAGTCTACTAATGGGTTAGTCGCAGCGTACGCGTCATTGACGTTTTCTCGACTAGCGAAATACGGCGCTTGATTACCTTCGGTATGACATGCTCCGCATCGATTTTGCCCTGAAATATTATCCCACAGCGACACTTTATATTTTTGAATGTCTTCTGTTGCGGGCGCAGGACCTGTGTAGACATCAGAGCCAGGATCTTGCTGTTGAGGTGGATTGCTTTCGACATCTCCCCCACCACAAGCGGATAAAGTTAATAGCAAACAAATAGCAGAGAGTAAGGTTAGGTTTTTATGAGGTAATATCACCGTTATTCTCCCATACAATAATTGCCAACTTCAGCAAACACACGCTTGAGTTGATATGAGTTTTGTTGAAAAGATGCAGTTGTAGCAGCAATCTGATTAATGTCTTCAGTTGACTCTGCATCTCTTAAACATACGGTTTTAAATACTTTTTTAACTTGGCATTGGGCAAATGCTTGGCTGTTAGCAAACTCTTGGCCTAATGATTTAGCCCCAAAACCTTTACCATTGAGTGATTCGTCCCACCCAAGCTTTTGGTTAACACCTTCACGCCAATAATTTTGCCATTCATCGTCTTCTGTCACGTAACCATAAGGGAAACTGGTGGAGTTAATATGGTATTTCCCCTGTACTCTGGTGCCAGTGTCAGGATCTATTTGACCACTTTGGTTATAGGTAATTGCCCCACTATCACCATCAGGGTCGCTCTCAACATCAAAGTCATATTGATAATATGCGAACCCTTGAGCAAGGGGGTCCATTCCACTATGGCAAGCCAAACAGTTATTGATAAATAACCGGCTATCACCACCAGGGCTGCGGCTCACATCTTGGCGAATTCTGTCAGGTGAGCGAGTATTATCTTTTAAAGGCTCTAAATCAGTACAAAGATGATTCATCAAGGTAAAGCGCACCATCGCTCTGTTAGTGCCTAAATAGAAAAATGCTTTTGCCGCGGCGCGACTTGTAAGCACTCCAGCTGTTGCATCGCTAGGTAAGCCGTTAACACTGGATTGAGTGGTTCGCTCTAAGCCTGACTTTAAATCAATAAATTGATCTTCAAGTGCCTGATAATGAGCATTATCACGGGTGCTATAAGCGGGAAGGTTTAGACTGTTATCGCCTACATAAACCATATCAGCTTGAAGTAACTGCCTAAAATCCACATCATCTCGAACCGCACCAATCACAGTAGCGCTGTAATCATTTAATGGTGCAAAGCTATCTTGATCAATATTGGTCCATGGAGTAGCAAATAATTTAAGCGTAGTCGAATAAAAAGCGGGGTTTTCCATTGCTAAATAAGCCGCTTCAATTGGCTTACTGTCACTGAGCAATACAGACATCTCATTGAGTGTTTGCTCTGATGCTGGGACACCAGCGATTCTGTCATGTAACTGTTTGGCTTGCTCTAATGTACCAGCAGAGGTGTTTGCTGAAAAAATAGTCAAGCATGACAACAAAAGCAGAGTAATACCTTGTTGAACTTTAAGCTGGGATACATCAATTCCATTCAAAAAATGCCGACTTTTAAGCGTATAAAGTTGCAACTTCATACTGTCTCCTTGTCATTGTTCTTAGCTAACAATTGCTTTAGTAGCAATAAGATAAAAACGCAGACAATGATCGAGTATTCTAAAATCATAAAGCTTGTTGTTTTTATTTTGTTAACTTTATTTTTTACTTGGCAAAATAATTTTTGCTAAAAAGTATTGAAACACTGAGACTAGGCGGCAATAATGTCAAGAATTATTACATTTTTACTATGTAACAATAACAATAATAACAATTGCGTATTAAGGGTAATAAATGAGGCCAATTTGGGGCTATGCAGGGAAGTGCGTCTATATCATTCTGGCCTTCTTTTATCTTACAGGATGTAATACCGATACAGCCATTAAGGACGAGCAAGCTGATCCTGTTTTAGTTGAATACCCTGTTATTTATATTCAGCGTGATCTTGCCGCTTTAGATGGCGATGAAGGTGCTCAACCTGCCAGTTTTGATTCTCGCCACCCCGCTCAGTTTAATCCCGGCGCGCAGCTTTTCGTCAAACGAAATGCCTTTAGCGACTCCCCTACTACTAACATATCAGCCCAGTTATTTGCTGATTTACTGCCAGAAGATGCACCTGCTGACACCATTCAGGCTATTGATATTCGAGATTTGTCAGTTTCAGATGATGGCCAACAATTTTTAGTGTCAATTAGAGCGCCTGAAATTGAAGATGCGGATGAAATGGACCAACCGAGTTGGAATATTTGGCGTTATCAACTTGCAACACAAACTCTTGAACGAGTGATTGTCAGCGATACCACTGCTGAGCAAGGTGACGATCTCATGGCATCGTTTTTACCTGACGGCCGCATCATTTTTGCTTCGACTCGCCAGCGTTTATCTAGAGCGATTTTATTAGATGAAGGTAAGCCCCAGTACACCGCCCTAGATGAAAGCCGAGATAATGAAACCTTCAATATTCATGTGATGAATGCCGATGGTAGCGGTATAGAGCAATTGAGTTTTAATTTAAGCCACGACACACACCCATTAGTGCTGCAAAGCGGTAAAATTTTGTACAGCCGCTGGGATAATATGGGCGGCAATAAGGGCATAAACCTGTATGAAATGAACCCTGATGGCACCGATAATCAGTTGATGTTTGGCTGGCATTCACATCAAGTAGCCTTCGATCAGCAAGATGAACTCATCGAATTTGTTAAACCACAACAGCTGCCGAATGGTGAGATCTTACTTTTACTCTCTTCACAAGACGAAACCAGCTACCAAAAGCGCCCTGTGGTGATTAATATCGAAGAGTTTACTGATAACCAACAGCCAACCTTTGCGTCTGGTGCTAACGATAGTGCCATTAACGATTTAGCATTCAGTTTCGAGTTTAACTTTAACTTCTCAGATAACCTTTCTCCTTCTGGACGATTAACCCATTTAACGCCACTACCTGATAATAGTCAGCGCTATTTATTAAGTTGGGATTTATGCCGTGTCGTGATTGAAGAGCAAATTCGTGCTTGCGGGCAGCTAACTGATGAACAGTTATTGGATCCCGCACTAGAACTTGCCGATCCCTTGTACGAGCTTTGGCTATTAAACGATGCCGATGGAACTCAGCAATTAGTCGCTGATAGTGAAGAAGGAAAAGTGATTACTGAAGCCTTAGTCATGCAACCGAGTTCACAGCCAAAAACATTTATAGCCAATAAAGTGATCGGCAATGAACTTGATGCGCAACTACACGAAGAGCTGGCAGCAGCCATTGATATTCGCAGTGTGTATGACTTTGACGGTCAAGACAGTAGTGCCAATTTAGGCGGGGTTAGCCAACTCAGCGATCCAACCCAAACACGTGCAACTGAGCTACCTGCACGTTTTTTGAAAGTAGTTCGTGGCGTGCCTATGCCATCAGATGAAGTCAGAGATATTCCTAATACAGATTTTGGTCGTAGTCGCAATCAGCTAATGCGTGAAATTATTGGTTACACGCCAATACAACCTGATGGCTCTGTAAAAATTAAAGTCCCAGCTAATGTTCCTTTGGCTATCAGCGTATTGGATGCATCTGGTCAACGTATTGGTGGCCGTCATAGCCAATGGATTAGTTTAAAGCCGGGTGAAACACTGCAATGTAAAGGCTGTCATACTGCAAACAGTCAATTACCCCACGGCCGTTATGATGCGCAAGCTGAATCAATTAACCCCGGAGCAACGGGCGGTGCAGCTTTTACAAACGCCACACAAAACATCATTCCCACTCAAGGGCAAACCATGGCTCAAGCTGATGCTATGGTTAATGGTATCGCCGAGTTATCGGCTAACTTAACCTACGAAGATCGTTGGACCAACCCCGCATTATCTACGGTTAATCCCAGTACAGATTATTCCTACCAAAACCTTGCTACACCAGCGCCAAATGGTAGTGAATGCTTTAACAATTGGAATGCTTATTGCCGAATTCAGATTAACTATGAAGAACATATACAGCCATTGTGGGATTTGCAGCGTCTTGCAATAGATGAAACGACTTTAGCAGTTCTTGCTGATAACACCTGCACTAGCTGCCATAGCATTGTTGATGACAATAACCTTGCCCAAGTACCAGCTGGGCAGCTTGAATTAGTAGCAACGCCGTCCACTGACCAACCTGCACACTTTACTAGCTATCGAGAATTGTTTTTCAATGATGTCGAACAAGAAGACATTGATGGCATTATCGTCGATCGCTTAGTCGTGGCTCTCGACGCTGATGGCAATATTGTCTATCAAGTTGATAGCGAAGGTGAGCTTATTCTTGATGCTGAAGGTAACCCAATTCCGGTTATGACGACAGTAAATGTGCCAGCCATCATGTCAACTAACGGCGCAAGCGCTAGCAGCAACTTTTTTGACACCATGAATGATGTCACTCATCAAAACATGCTGTCTGCCGACGAACTCAAATTAATCGCTGAGTGGATAGATATTGGGGCGCAATATTACAACACCCCTTTTTATACACAAGAGTAGTAAACACTGACAACAGCACATAAAGGAATGATGATGTTACAACAAGGAAACCATGTTTAATTATCCATTTACCATGAAGTGGTTAAGCCCAATATTATTGTCTATGGCAATGATGCTTCCTTGCTATGCCCTTGCGGCTGAGCCTACTTCCATTCCTGAACGTGACACCACAGTCGATTCATACCAAGACACAAATACAGCAGCAACATTGACCATAGACGTGCCTTTTATCGAGCTACATTCAGGCCCAAGCGCAGGCTACCCTGTAGTGCATGTGGTAGAACAAAGTGAAGAAGTGACCGTGTTAGTCAAGCGAACGGCTTGGATAAAAGTGCGTGACAAACGTGGGGTTGAAGGTTGGTTTCACGAAGATGATTTGTTCGGTTTTAGTCAACATGGACAAGCCGTTGAACAAACACAGCTCGGGATTGATGCATACCTTAGTCGAGATTGGGAAGCCGGGGTAATGTACGGCGATTTTGAAGGTGCAAACCTTTACACCATCCAAATCGGCTATGTATTTACCCCTGTATTTAGCGCTGAAATATCAGCTGGTAAAGCACTTGGCAGTATATCTGACAGTGATTTATTCGAAGCCATGTTAATTAGCCATCCTTTTCCTGAATGGGTAGTTAGTCCATATATTGGTGTTGGCGGTGGCATTATTAAAACTAGCCCTCACAGTGTTATTGCAGATTCACAATCACGTGAAAACACCTTAATGAGTGCGGCAGCAGGCCTTAAATATCACTTAGGCCGTAACTTTATTTTACGGGCTGAATATAAGTTTTCTCTGGCATTAACCGACCGAGATGAAAATGAGCAACTGCAATCTTGGCAACTCGGTTTTAGCGTATTTTTCTAAACATATTAATTAACATCAAAGTCGTCATGAAGGTAGCAATGAAAACAACAATAACAAGCCGTGCTAAAACCGCTTTGAAAAGCCGATTCACTTATTGCTTGCTGGCACTAGGGCTCAGTTTCAGCGCTGGAGCCTTAGCTCAAGAAAACCCAAACAGTGTTGGTGTTAAAGCCGATATTGAGCGTCGTGAAGTGTTGGACGATGTATTAGATACCGAAAATTTCGAGATCGGTTTACAAGGCGGCTTAATGTCGATTGAAGACTTCGAAAATAGCCCTTGGATTAGTGCACATTTAGGCTACCACATCAGTGAACACTTTTATGTCAAAGCCCGTTACGCCATAGCTGAAGGCGGTGATACCAGTTTTGAAAAGCTAGCTAATACAGCCCCACTGTTGACAGATGAAGAACGTGAAATGCGCTATTACGGGCTGAATATTGGGTATAACTTTCTACCTGGCGAAATCTTTTTCAGTGAAGACTTAGTGTTCAACAGTGTCTTTTCATTTGAATTAGGTGGCGGCAGCACTGAGTTTGCTGGTGATGAACAGTTTACTGTCAACTTAACTGCTAACTATCGAGTATTTTTAACTGATTGGGTTGCTTGGGATCTGGCCATGAGTGACTACATTTTTGACACCCAAATCACTGGCTCAAGTAAAACGACTCATAACTTGACCTTTGCAACCGGCATAGCCGTTTACTTTTAACCTGAGGTTATTGTTTACATAGCGCAATAAGCAACTGAGTAACGAACAATAACAGGCAGTGAAAGACAGAATAAAAACAATAAAGGATTATTAATGTTTAAATTAAATCAAAGCCTTAAAAGCTTAGTATTGGCTGCGACGCTGGGACTTACCGCGCAAGCAAATGCGGTGACAACGGGGCAAGTTGCACCAGATTTCACCCTTAAAAATATGCAAGGCGAGAACCAAAAGCTGTCTGAGCAGCGTGGCAATATTATCTTAATTAATTTCTGGGCTTCTTGGTGTGGACCTTGCCGTAAAGAAATGCCCGTACTGCAAAAATTACAAGATAAGTACCAAGACTTAGGTGTCGCAGTTTGGGGGATTAATGTCGAGCAAGAAAACCAAGCCGGTAAAGACTTCCTAGCAGACTTAGATTTAAGCTTTGCTATCTTTTTTGATGAAACTAACTCCCTTTCAGAAACCTATGACGTGAAAGCTATGCCAACCACTGTGATGGTCGATCGTGATGGTGTCGTACGATACGTTTTCTTAGGTTATCAAGACGGCTATGAGAAAAAGTACGCCGCAGCTATTAAGAAACTAATCAGAGAGTAACGCTATGAAGTCTTCTATGACAAAGCTCATCATGTTAAGTGCGGGATTAAGCTCATTATTAACGCTCTCAGCTTGCTCTAGTCTTGATATAGAGCCTTGGGTAAAACCTTACGAGCGCCAAAACTTAGCCGACCCTATTATGCGTTTTGGTCGCCACCCAATTGCCAATATGCATGTAGCTCATGTGCTTGAAGCGCGTGAATCAGCAAGAGGCGCTGAAGGTACGGGAGGCGGTGGTTGTGGCTGTAACTAGAATAATGAACCTTACAGTATGTAAGCTAATCACATTGCTGCTCGTTAGCATAAATGTCCCTTTATCATGGGCGGCTGTTTTAGAGCCAGATAGAGCCGATGCGCTTTATCATAGTTACGAAGGCGGCGGGATGAAAATTGACGGTCCTTCTGTGCTGCTGCGAAAGAAGGCCTCCGAGTCATTAGCTTTCACAGGTTATTATTATCTAGACAGTATTTCTTCTGCGTCAGTGGATGTACTCAGTACTGCCAGCCCTTACACTGAAAAACGTCATGAAGGTCAAATTGGTGTTGAATACCTAAATGACAAAACCCTAATGACGTTTAATGCTAGGCAAAGTGACGAAGACGATTACCTTGCCCAGTCTTTTAGTATTAACGTTTCGCAAGATACCTTTGGCGACTTAACCAATCTTAGTCTCGGAGTGTCTTACGGTGACAATGAAATTCGCCGAAACGGTGATGACCTATTTGAAGAGCAAAGCCAACAATATCGAATTCGTGCGGGCATAAGTCAGATTTTAACCCGTAACTTAACTGCACAACTTAATTTTGAAGCAATTGCCGATGAAGGCTACCTTAATAACCCATATAGAACAGTACGTTTTATCGATACTACCAGCCCTTCAGGGGTAGGCTATCAATCCGAAGTGTACCCTGAAACCCGTAACTCCTTTTCGAGTAAATTGTCAGCCAGTTACTTTCTTCCCTATCGTGCAGCGCTATTTTTTCACTACCGATACTTTAATGATAGCTGGGAAATCAATGCCAATGATGTGGAGCTTGGCTATCGTCACCCGATTGGTGACTACTTAGAGCTGGAGTTTAAAGTGCGCTATTACCAACAAACTCAAGCTGAGTTTTATAGTGATCTGTTCCCTTATCAAGATGCCCAGAATTATCTCGCTCGAGATAAAGAGCTTAGTAATTTTAATGACTTAACCTTAGGTTTAGGCGTGACTTATTTAATGCCTGAAAGCCTGTCCTTTGGAGATAACCGCTCAGAGGCCAGCCTGCAATGGGATTACATTACCTTTGACTATAGCAACTTCAGAGATCCTACCGCTGAAGGTGGTGTCGGTAATGAGCCATTCTATAGCTTTTCAGCCAATGTCATTCGTGCTTTTTACAGTATTTATTTTTAGTAGTACGCAACTCAACACTGCGTCCAAGGCAATAATATGAAACGAACACAACAATTTTTCAGCTTATCTCAACGAGCACTGTACGCGCTCTTTTTGAGCTTATGTATCTCAGTATCGCCAGTCGTCGCGGCTGATGCCTCACAAGCGCAAAGCAGTATTGGTAGCGAACTTGAAGATATTAAAAGCCAGGTCATTCAACTCAATCGTGATTTGTTTATTTTAGAAGAAGATTTACTTTTCCCTGCCAGCACGCAAATAGCAGTCTTTGTCTCCGTGGATGTTGGACGTTTTTTTACCTTAGATAGCGTCGAGCTAAAAATAAATAACCAAGATGTGGCTGGATTTTTATATACCCAGCGTCAGCGCCGCGCCCTTGAAAAAGGCGGCATTCAAAAATTATATATGGGCAATTTAAAAACTGGCCAGCATCAATTAACAGCAATATTCACCGGCATTGATGCAGAAGGACGCACGATACAAAGAGCAGTCAACCACCCTTTTGAAAAGACAGATGAAACCATCATGGTTGAATTAAAGCTTGAAGACAGCGAATCAAGTTACCGAGCTGATATTAGCGTTGAAGAATGGGTTTTATAACAGATGATACCAGTGCTTCAACGAACCCAAGCCGCCGATATTAGTAAACAATATCGTCATCCAGAGCGAAATAAACCAGCTAAAACGAAGTTTTTGTCGCTACTGTGTCTGATGACATTCGCTATTGGCTGCAGCAACAGTGTTTCAGCAACTGAAGTAAGCACGGTGACCACTGCTAATACTGAAGTCACGACTCAAGCAAACCAAGTACTGCGCAATAAACTTTATCGCCAAGCCTTGTATTACTACTTTGAAGGCGATTATCAAGCAGCGTTAAGGCAAGTCAGCATTAACCGACAACGATTTGATGCCGATACTGCTAAAAGTCAATTGTTCGAAGCTGGGCTACAAGTATCAGTTGGTCTTCATCAAAAAGCGACTCGCACCTTATCTTCATTTGAGCAAACATTGGCAATTGAGCAAGCGTTAACTGGCAACAAAAACCAAGCCAATCAAACGTCTTCTCAGTCTCAAAAAAATACTTCACCCGCTGAACTCAAGTTAGTTGCATTATTGCAATTATCAGAGCAGCAAATAGAGCAAGGTCAGCCATACCAAGCGCAGCAAACGTTGCAGCGTATTAGCCAAGTCCCTCACAGCTATATTGAGCAATACCATATTCTTAACCAACTGGCTTATTGGCCTAACGAGCCTGCCATAATGGCAAAGGTTGCGGGTGGTGTTAATGCGTCTGATTCTATCAATCACGATAACCCAACTGATAACCAGTCAGCTTCTTCATCGTTATCGGCTTACGTTATGCTAAACCAAGCGCTGCATTTCATTGAACAAAAGCAGTTTCAACAAGCTGAAACCCTGCTCATTACAATAAAAAATATGCCTTTGGCTGAAACTGAAACGGGCTTTTGGCAAAGCTTGTTCACTGAAAAAACGCCTTCAGAACTTACCGCTCCAATGACAGCTGAAAATAACGAAATCAGCCCCAAAAGCGTTACAGACCAAGAATCTGATCAGCAAGTACAGCAACAAGCGATCAATGATTATGCGCAACTGTTATTAGCGCAGACGTATGTCAAACAAGGTCAATATCAAGCAGCATTTACACAATTAAAAGACTTTCCCCAACAGGGTCCTTATACCGAATCAGCGTTATTTTTATATGCATTTTCAGCACAGCAATTGCAGCAATATCCCATTTCATTAGCGCTATTGGATCTCCTAAAACGCCAATATCCTTATTCTTTAATGGGTTGGCAATCGGCAATATTACTGGCCGCTCAGGTTCGAGAGCAACAAAGCCTTGAACAAAGTCTAACAAGCTACCAAGAAGCAGAAACACTTTATCTTGAACAATTAGCACAATTAGACGCTTTTGAAGCAGCACTAGAAACTCGCTTTAACACAAGCCAAATAATGCAAAGCGCATTAACCCCGCAAGGGTTAAGCCCTGAAGCACTCGAAAAGCAGCCTTGGCTTGAAAAAGCGCTAACAGACAATGCATTGAAAAATGACTTTACGACATTAGCCAGTTTATCCCTATTGGAACAGAACCTTACTCAGCAACAACGTAAAAGTGACTGGCTCGCTGAGACTATCGATTTAAATAAGCAGCGTAGAGAAAAAAGGTTAGCTCAACAGCAATTAAGCGATTATGAAAACCTAATTAGCCAACTAACCGAACGCAAGCAGCAACTTAGCAAACAAATCCAAGCTGTCGATGTTCCTGTCGATGAAATTACCTTCCAGCAAATGCAACTGTTTGCCAATAGTACCGAACAAGCATGGTTACAGCGGATTGAATCAAGCAAACAAGCACTTGCTAACATTGCCTCAACACGTGACACAGAAGATGATTTACTCCGACTAACACGAGTAGAAGGTGCGCTGAATTGGCAGCTGCAACAATCTTTTATTCCACGTTTATGGCAACACAAAAAGCTATTAAAAGACATCGACACCCAATTACAAGCATTAAACGCTCAATATGTTCGTTTTAAATCAGTCTCGCAATCTCAACAAGGCGCCACTGAGTATGCTATCCGTCAGCAGAATTTAGCCAAACAAATCGAAGATATTACGCGTAACATCAAGCAAGCAAGTCACAAAACACAGCTAACAATTCAACAAAAACTGCGCCTATTTACCCAAAATCAACGTCAACAGCTAACGCAGTTACTGCTGACTTCACGCCATGAAATGGCAGCGGTGCTGGAAAGAATGAGCCAGCAAGATATAACACCGAGCAAAGCGATTACCTCTGATAACTTGAACACAACTAAGCTCATGCACCAACAGGAGCATTCTCCATTGAGTTCATTGACTGCTCATTTCGAGCAAGTGGAGAAGCATTATGCAGCGCACTAACCCACTCGCTTTGCAAGCCAACAACTCTGACACTAGCAATGTTTCAAGCCTTGGTAGCAATATGGCCTTAACTCTTCCTAAACGCTTTGGTGTATCTCGATTGGTAAGTTGCTTAGTGTTAATCAGTCTAGCGGGTTGCCAGCTAACCGATGAGTCGCCAACGTCAAGCAAACAACAGCGACCAACATTGACAGATTTAGCCAATAGCCAGCCTCAAGTAAACTATGAAAAACAGCAATTAAGCCAAGCTCAGCGAAAAGCGAAGTTAGCATTAATTTACCAGCAACTACTGACGTTAGAGCCAGATCCAGAAGTGCGAACTCATGTTGAATATCGCTTAGTTCAAATCAAATCAGAACATTTAGAAGAACAAATGTTTGGCGAAGCCTTTGATGAAGTTGTCAGTCAACAGACTGACGTGTCGGCGCAAGAAGCTGAGCAGCTGGCGTTAACTCAGCTAAAACACAATGATCAACAGCTCGATAAGCTTATTGCAGAATACCAAGTATTACTGAACCGTTACCCAGATAGAGCCGAGAATGAACACTTGCAGTACCAACTTACGAAAGCACTCGATGTGCAGGGTGAGATAGATGCAAGCTTGATCGAAATGGAGTCATTACTGACTCGCTACCCTAATACTCAATATCGGGCAGAACTCAACTTCCGCCGTGGTGAGATTTATTACAACTTGCAAGATTACCCTGCTGCGATTCAAGCTTATCAGCAAGTAGAGTCGGCAAACGACAATGATAAATATCTCATCAATAGTATTTACATGTCGGGTTGGGCGCTATTTAAGCTCAATCGATTACCCGAAGCGGATGCAAAATTCTTGCAGGTGTTTGATAACATCATTGCGGCAAACGAAGAATTAATTAGTACTGATAATGAACAGTTAACCCAAACCAGTTTTGAATTTAACAAGTTAGCAAGCCGCTACCAAAATCTGGCTATCGATGCGCAACGCGTACTGAGTATTTCATTGTCTCAACAAGAGCAATCTCGCTCACTGCTTAACTTGGTAAACCAACAAAAGTCATCCCCTTACCTGACGATATATCAACATGTACTGTTTGATAATTTGGCCAAATTTTTACTTAAAAAAGAGCTACAGCATGACGCAGAGCTGACTTATCAAACTTATATTGAATTTGACAAAAATAACATTTGGGCTGCGCGTTACTCATTAGCTTTGCTGGATTTATATCAACAGCAAGGCAAGTTCGCCTCGATGCACCGTCTTAAAAATCAGTACGTTGAACAATATGGCTTATCTAGCCAATTTTGGACTCACGCTAATACCGCACAGCAGCAAGAAGTGTTACCGCATTTATTAGCCTTCAGTGACGAGCACAGTCGTCGCCTGTATGCCAGTGCACAACAACTTCCACCTGGGCAAGCTCGCATAGATGGATTTAAAACCGCTGCAAGTGCTTTAAGTGTTTACTTACAACTTGCTAAGTTGCCACAAGCTAAATCTTTACTGACAAAACCTATTCACGGTGACGAGTATCTATTTGCTGATGCAAACTATGAAGCGCAGCAATTTAAACAAGCATTAATCAGTTATGAGGCTATCGCTTATGCACAAAAAGATGCGCTCGCCCTACCTGCAGAGCAACTTGCCTTACAGCAAAAAGCGGCATTCGCGACCACGTTGACCATCCGAGCCATATTGTCACAACATGATGAGTCAGTGGTAAAAGGCGCTGAAATAACACCAATAAGTCAGTCAAAAAGACAATCCATCATCTCGGAGCGAACCCGCTTAGATAAGCTATTTATTGCCAACCACCCACTTGATAAACGCGCGTTAGAGCTTGCTACCGATGGCGCACAGTATGCATTTAACGCCAAGCAATTTGATGATTTAATCCAGTTCAGTCAATTTGTATTACTGCGCCACAAAGTGATTAATCAGGCAAATAGCAATAGTAATATCGGCAACAAAAATGACAGCGAAGAAAATGCGCATGCTGCGCTAGTGGTAAATCAACAAGCTGGAAACGAGCCAGAGAGCAGGCTTATTCGTTACGATAACTCGCAAGTCAGTAATCACTTGCGTCACGGGCAAGCCTTATCAAGTGTTGCATTAACACAAGTACAAGTTGTCAGCCAACTGTACGCCCATAGTTTGTACCAACAATCACACTATATTCAGGCTGAATCGGCTTACGACATCGCCCTGAATTACCTCAATGCCAGCACAAATCTAAAGCCACAGCAGCATAAAGCCAAAACAGAAATACGCAATTTATTGGCATCCAGTATCTACTTTCAAGCCCAAGCCAATAAGGCGGAAAACCCAGCTTTAGCCGTTAAGGATTTGAAACGGATCAGTACCAGAGTGCCAGAGTCACCATATGCGATAAACGGCCAGTTTGAGGCTGCCAATATTTTGCTTTCCCAACAAAAATGGCAACAAGCTATTGAGGTCTTAGTGCCCTTTCAGCAGCGATATCCAAACCATGAATTTAGCGCCACGATCCCCGCTAAATTAGCGCAATCTTACGAAGCATTAGAAGAATGGGAGCTTGCCGCAGAGCAGTTGCTGATTATCGTTGCTAATCAGCCCTCAACTGAATTAAAACGTGAAGCCCAGTACACAGCTGCAGAGTATTACCTAAAGGCAGGCAATACCGAAAAAGCCCGTTTAACCTTCAGAACCTACGCTAGAACTTACCCTGAGCCGTTTGATTTAGCCCAAGAAGTACGCCTAAAAATGAGTGGCTTTTACCAAGTATCCAATGAACCGAACAAAGAATACTATTGGTATCGCCAAATTCTCAGCGCCGACAAAAAACAGCGCCATCAAGCTTTAGCTATTGGCAATCGTGAGGTCGTTATCGCTTCCATTGCTGCAATTTCGCTTGCCAAAGCTCATCAGCAAACATTTAAAACCATTAAGCTAACAGCGCCGCTCAACAAGACGTTAAAACGTAAACAAGATGAAATGAAACTTGCAATTAACTATTACCAGCAAGTATTAGATTTCCAGCAAGCACAATATGTGCCCCAAGCCACTTATGAACTTGCAGAGATGTATCGTCAACTGGCGGCCGATGTTATGGACTCTGAGCGCCCATCAGATTTAGATGAACTGGCACTAGAAGAATATGAAATCTTGTTAGAAGAATTGGCCTACCCATTTGAAGAAAAAGCGATTGAGATCCACATCAGTAACTCGCAACGTGCTTGGCAAAATATATACGACCAATGGGTAGGTAAAAGCTTTGCCACACTCACTGAATTATCCCCCGCCTTATATAACAAACCGGAGGTAACTCATGATGTTATTGAAGCGATTCATTAAAGCGCCGCTTATTTGTATGACTAGAAAAAGTCTATGGTTAAGCTTTTTTGCTTTAATACAAGGATGTAGCAACACTCAAGTTGCAGAAAGCCAAAACGACAACATCACTGAGTTAGAAAGTGATTCGGCAGCATTAGTTGAGCTGGTAGACACCACAAATGGTGCCCAAGCATCGATAGAGTCATCATTACAAACAAGCTCAGCAACAAGCCAAGTGAATGCTTATGAAGCAGAGGCTAAGCAAAAGCTAGCAAACGTTCCAACCTCTGTATTAGAGCAATATCAGCAGGCGATAGCGTTAATGAAGCAACAGGAATGGCAACAAGCGGATGCGATGTTTTCTGTAATCATTAACGCAGAACCACAACTGTCAGGTGCCTATGTTAACCAAGCTATTATTGCCCTCAATCAAAACCAGTTAGATAAAGCTAACGGACATTTAGCCAATGCCATTAGTGCCAACCCAACTAACCCTTATGCCCATCAAATCAAAGCCAACATAGCCAAAACCCAAGGCAAGTTTGAACAAGCTGAACAAGGTTACTTAACGGCACTTGAAATTTGGCCTAATTACCCAGAAGCGCAAGTTAACCTTGCGGTTTTACTGGAGCTTTATAGAGGCAAATTGCTAGATGCTCGCCACTATTACCAATCTTATTTACGCTTAAAACCAGATGATCAACTTGCTCAACGTTGGTTGGCAGGCTTAGAAATTAAAATTCAGCGTGCAGGCTTAACCTTGCCTGAAGGAGAAAGTTAATATGTCGGCATTTATTCCTTCAGCAACACTCAAGCGTTTTATCAGCTCAATGCTGCGTAATGGTGGATTGTTTTGTATTTTTTGCCTATCAGCAATTCAAACACATGCGGCCGAACCTGCTAGCTCGCCCAATAACCCCGTACTGATTGAAACCAAGGTGACCGGCACGCAAGAGCAACCCAAAGTTCTCTACATCATGCCTTGGCAAGGGATTACAAATCCAGTTGCGATTCAGGATACTGACATGCAAGTCACCTTACCTGAATTTAACCCGATACATCCGAAGCAGTTTCAGCAACAAGTAAGAGAGTTCAGCCTTAACAAGAGTAAGACCAATAACGATTAATCAATAATAAAAATTTACCCGAAAACACGTAACTAACGATTCAAAACAATTAGGACGAGTTAATAAGAACTATTCGTTCAACTCAATAAAAAGGAAAATATCATGAGTTTTACCGACCATATCATTGCATTTTTACAAAATGGCGGCCCATTCATTTACCCTATCGCATTAGTGCTCGTGGTAGGTTTAGCGATCACGATTGAACGCTGGTTATATTTAAGTTCAGCACATCGCACAAATCAAAAAGCCTTTGCACTGATTAAAGAGGCATTAAAAAAAGGCGACGTTGCAACCATCAGCCAACATGCACAAAACAATAAAGCGCCAGTATTTGACGTCCTCCAATCAGGGATTGTTCGTATCTCTCAAGCTGATCGTCGTGAAGATGTGGAATATGCGATGGAAGAAACCATCATGGAATACATGCTGAGGCTAGAAAAGCGCACACCATTCATTGCAACGTTAGCCAATATCGCCACCTTACTCGGTCTTCTCGGTACCATTATGGGCCTAATCGCGGCATTCTCTGCCGTGGCAAGTGCCGATCCAGCAGAAAAAGCCAATCTACTATCATCAAGTATCTCAGTTGCAATGAACACCACAGCATTTGGCTTGATCACAGCTATCCCATTGATTTTATTCCACTCAACCCTGCAAACGAAAACAGCAACGATTGTAGATTCAATTGAAATGGCAGGCATTAAGTTACTTAACTCTTTGTCATTTAATAAGCATACGGATTCTGATCGAGGCTAATACTATGAGACGCCGTCGTCGCCCCAATACCGAAGACGCTGAACTCGATATCACTTCGTTTATGAACTTGATGATCGTGTTAGTGCCAGTATTGCTGCTTAGTTTAGTGTTTTCACAAGTGCGGATTTTAAATCTGCAACTACCTGTGTCTGCAGAATCTCAGCAAGCTGATGAAGATCAAGAACCTAAGGTACTTGAGCTGGTGATCACCTCGAATCACTTAACCCTTAACTACCCTGCGGGTATTTTACTTAAACGTTTTGAAATAACTGACGAAGGCTATGACTTCAAGGCATTATCTGTATATTTACAAGATTTGAAGCTGACATTTCAACAACAAGCCATTGAGAAAAGAGATATCGTGTTGTTGCTTGAGCCCAATGTGGATTACCAAACCATCGTCACGACAATGGATACCGTTAGATCTTATAAAGCTGTGGTTGCCGCCAATTTAGTGGATGCTGAGTTATTTCCGCTTATTTCATTAGGCGACGCCCCAGAAAATAGCCTTGAGCAAAGTGCAAGCAGTACAACCGCAGGAGGCCAGCCATGAAGCAATCTTCAAGAGCTAAGCGTCTTGCAAAGCACCACAAGCGCTTTAAAGCTGGCGGTAAACTTAATCTTGTCGCATTAATGGATATTTTCACAATCTTGGTTTTCTTTTTGATTGTGAACCAATCAGAAGTGCGGGTATTGCAAAATATCGAAAAGATAAAATTGCCAGTATCGATTGCCGAAGAACTGCCTGTTGAGAACCTGGTTATCACTGTATTGCCAGACACTGTGCTCATTCAAGAGCGTGCAGTGTGGCAAAACTCTGACGATAAACCCAATTTTAGCGAACAAGAAAATGCGCAATTTATTGCCGCTATCACCACAGAGCTGACCTATCAAGCCAGCAAGCGTGTTGAATTAACAGAGTCCGAAAAGGAAAAAGGACGAGCGGTCACCATCATAGGAGGCTCTGACACGCCTTACCTAGTGTTGAAACAAATTATGGCTGCATGTGCTGAAACAGGCTATCGCAATATGTCACTCGCTGTTGAGCGACAAGCCAGTAAAACACAGAGTGAGGGCTAATATGACCACAGCAAGCCTTACTCATAGCAGTGATAATAGCTTTTCTGATATCGGTGATATGTTTAAACCAAGTAGACAAGATAGATTATTTAAACAAATCTTAATTTTGTTACTGGTGGTTTATGTCATCTTTGGTATTGGTGTCCCTTTTTTAGAGCAAGTGGAAGTGCCAAGGGAAGTCAAAGAGCAATTGCCACCTCAACTGGCCAAAATCATGCTGAAAGAAAAACAACTTCCAGTACCTGAAAAGCCAAAAGAGGAACCTATCCCAGAACCCGAACCAGAAAAACTCGAAGAAAAACCTGTCGAGAAAGTGGAAGAACCACCAAAGGTGAAACCAACAACTCGAGAGGCAGCAAAAGAAAAAGCACAAAAGTCAGGCCTTGCAGCCATGAAAGATGAGCTTTTTTCGATGCGTGAAGCTTTTGATGTTAAACCTGCAGCGCAAAGTAACCTTGAGCAAAACCAAGCCCAAGAAGTGAAAGTAAAACGCAAATTACTTGCCGCAGCGGCTAATACACAAAGTGAAAGCTTATCGACTTCGACCGTGCAGCAAACCGTGGTATCTGATGCGATTAGCACTAAAAATACCCAGCAAATACGGTTAGCTGAAGAAGAGGTATTAGCAGTTGCAGGGGCGAATGCAGAAATTGATCGTGAAGCAAGTTCTGCAGGTCAGCGTTCTGAAGCGGCGTTAAGGCGTACCCTTGAGGCCAACAAAGCACGATTGTATGCACTGTATAACCGCGCTTTGAGAAAAGATCCTTTTCTTAAAGGTAAAGTCATGTTCGAAATTGAAATTCAACCAAACGGCAGCATTAGTCGTGTCGATATTCAATCGAGCCAATTAAATAACCCGAAATTAGAACGCCAATTAAAGGTTGTTTTACGTTCAATCAGCTTTTCTGCTGAGGATGTAGCGACCATGACGACAATTTGGGCCATCGACTTCTTACCCAGCTAGTTAATCGCATTAACGACAAACAAAAATACGGCCAATAGGCCGTATTTTTTTATAGGGTTAGCACCATCACTTGCGCATTGTTGCCATAAGTCTCACTGGCGACATTATTTACATCAATGCTAAAGCCCATTTTCTGCCAAAATGACACTGAATGTTGAATCGCGACTAATTGAATGTGTTGGTAATGACCAGCTTTAGCAATATCAATTAACTGGGTTACCATTTTTTTACCAACGCCTTTGCCTTTAAGTGCTTTAGAAACTGCTAAATCATGTAAGAACAGTCTATCCCCTTTATTTTCATTTAAAAGAGGCTGATAAAGCTTAGGAGGCGTTTCATCGTGCCATTCGTGAGCGAGCAAGTAAGCAATGATGTTATCCGCTTTATCTTGCAGCACAAAACAGCAGTGAGGCGAATGTAGCCACTTGCCTCTTAACACCTGCAAACTTTCTGGCTCAATCTCAGTATAGACCTGACACTGTAACTCAAAAATCGCTTGCCACATTGATGGTTCAATCTTGTTTATCTGCATCACATTCTCTAAAGATAGCTCGCTAATAACAAACGCCGTTAGGGTTCTGAATAATCAAAGCGCCATTGTTAAGCACTAGAGTGCTTCAAGCATAACGCTGATATTAAATTTCAGGCAACAAAAAGCCCGTCATAAGACGGGCTTTTGCTCTAACCGTAAGGTTAAATATGGCTGGGATACCAGGATTCGAACCTGGGGATGCCGAGATCAAAACCCGGTGCCTTACCACTTGGCGATATCCCAAAAACTTGGATATGTCACTCTTAAACTAGGAAGATGTACATATTGAAGAAAATTTGATGGTACGGGAGGAGAGACTTGAACTCTCACACCTTGCGGCACCAGAACCTAAATCTGGCGTGTCTACCAATTCCACCACTCCCGCATCAAATTTTTACCAGAGTAAACTCATTTAAATCATGAGTAAACGCTGTTTCTTGCTTTTCTAACTAAGTAGTTTAGGGTTTCCCTCTACTCTACCTTTTAAATATGGTAGCAATGGCGGGACTTGAACCTGCGACCCCAGCATTATGAGTGCTGTGCTCTAACCAGCTGAGCTACATTGCCAAAGATGGCTGGGATACCAGGATTCGAACCTGGGAATGCCGAGATCAAAACCCGGTGCCTTACCACTTGGCGATATCCCAATAATCTTTACTACTTACTTTAAAATGGCTGGGATACCAGGATTCGAACCTGGGAATGCCGAGATCAAAACCCGGTGCCTTACCACTTGGCGATATCCCAATCTAAAGCTTTTTTGAAAACTCGCTATAAGCCAATTTTCTTAATAATGGTACGGGAGGAGAGACTTGAACTCTCACACCTTGCGGCACCAGAACCTAAATCTGGCGTGTCTACCAATTCCACCACTCCCGCACAGACTCTGTTTATCATCCAGAACACGATGCTCATTTAACCTTGAGAAGGTAGCTGGTCATATTTCTAAAGTCATACTTTAACTAACCAGCAATCTCTTAATTTACATCTAGAGAAGATGGTAGCAATGGCGGGACTTGAACCTGCGACCCCAGCATTATGAGTGCTGTGCTCTAACCAGCTGAGCTACATTGCCACTTTATTCTTACTTGCCCTCGTCGTGAGGACGGGGCGTATTATGCTTATTCAGGGTATCGAGGTCAACTGCTTTTTTTAGCTATTTTCATCAATTGTTGTTGTTCGGCTATAAGTTCACCAAACTGAGCGTCAAATCGACAAAATATCTTAGTAAAGTTAACCTCAATCCCTTTTTTAAACAATCTTCACACTATTATAGTTTGAAAATCGCTTTTATACGTTGAATAAGAAATGCATTACATCGCCATCTTTAACGATATAACCTTTACCTTCGACACGTAATTTACCCGCATCTTTGGCACCAGCTTCACCTTTATACTCAATGAAGTCATCATAACTCATCACTTGTGCACGAATAAAGCCACGCTCAAAGTCAGTATGAATAACACCAGCAGCCTGTGGAGCACTTGCGCCAACTGGCACAGTCCAAGCACGCACTTCTTTTACACCAGCGGTAAAGTAAGTTTGCAAATCCAGTAATTGGTAACCTGCACGAATAACACGATCAAGGCCTGGCTCGTCTAAACCGAGATCTGCCATAAACTCATCACGCTCTTCAGCGTCCATTTCTGCAAGCTCAGATTCAATCGCCGCACAAACAGCAACAACAACAGCATTCTCTGTTTCTGCAATCGCTTTTACTGCATCTAAATGTGGGTTGTTTTCAAAACCATCTTCAGACACGTTAGCAATATACATAGTAGGCTTAAGTGTTAAGAAGTTAAGGTAAGCAATAGATGCTAGCTCTTCTTTACTTAGCTCAAGTGAACGCAGCATTTGGCCTTCATCTAGCGTTGGGCGCATTTTCTCAAGCACTTCAACTTCAAACTTAGCCTCTTTATCGCCACCTTTAGCACGCTTTTGTTGACGTGTAATAGCACGCTCTAAACTGTCTAAGTCAGCTAAGGCTAATTCAGTGTTAATCACTTCGATATCGCCAGCTGGATCAACTTTATTAGCAACGTGAACAATGTTTGGGTCTTCAAAACAACGAACCACATGACCAATCGCATCAGTTTCACGAATGTTAGCTAGGAATTTATTTCCTAAGCCTTCACCTTTAGATGCACCAGCAACCAAACCTGCAATATCAACAAATTCCATTGTCGTTGGTAAAATACGCTCAGGGCTAACAATAGCAGCAAGCTTATCTAAACGAGAATCCGGTACTGGTACAACACCAGTGTTAGGCTCAATGGTACAAAACGGGAAGTTAGCTGCTTCAATTCCTGCTTTAGTTAACGCATTAAATAGTGTTGACTTACCAACGTTTGGCAAACCAACAATGCCGCATTTAAAACCCATATTTGTTACCTTTATCTATGTTGAACTGCATCAACACTGATGCAGTGAATATCAATAATCATCTTAAAACCGATGACGATTAGCCCGTTGATACGGTATTAATCCTTACTCAGCTTTAAAAGTATGTAATCTGTTCATGGCTTTCGCCATATCTTGCTTAAATAAAATCTCTGTTGAACGCACTGCTTCATCTATTACTGCGTTCATTTTTTCTTGATCTACTGCGGGCGCTTTACCCAACACATAACCACTGACACGATTTTTATCACCAGGATGGCCGATACCGATACGAAGACGATGGAAGCCTTTATCGTTGCCCATTTTCGCAATGATGTCTTTTAGACCGTTATGGCCACCGTGACCGCCACCAAGTTTGAACTTAGCGACTCCCGGCTCCATATCCAGCTCATCATGTGCAACTAAAATTTGCTCTGGGGTAATTCTAAAAAAGTTAGCTAATGCACTCACTGACTTACCGCTTAAATTCATAAACGTTGTCGGAATTAATAACCTGACATCTTTACCGTCAATGGTCACTCTCGCGGTTAAACCAAAATATTTGCTATCAGGTACTAAAGTAGCGCCACATAAACGTGCGAGTTCCTGCACATACCATGCACCTGCATTATGACGAGTTTGCGCGTATTCAGCGCCCGGATTTGCAAGGCCGACAATTAGTTTAATTTGACTCATTAGTACTCATTTTTTAGCGAAAATAATACCGCGCGAACAACAAATCAAAGTACAAAAACACACTGACAATGATCTGATTGCGCTAAAGCGCGGCATTTTAACACTCAAAACAGAACTCAACAAATACCCTGTGCTAATTAACCTAAACTCAAGATAATAACTTGGCTTTAAGCGGCTGCTTTTACTGACGAGCGCGTTTAATTTTATTGCCACAAACTGGCTATTGGCGCAAAGGCTGTGCCTAGTAAGAAGAAAAACAGCAGGAGAAAACGAGAAGATAGATGTTTAAAATTAGAAGTGCCTGAACTTTTCAGGCACTTCATTCGACAACATTATTTAATTAATGATTCAGATCTGTGGGTATGGCTAGTCACAATATCGGTCATGCTAAGCCTAATGCATATTTAAGGACTTTCTTTTTGATTGGGTTGTCATGGTTTGCTAGCTTTAACATGCCATTTCTTAATAATTTGAGCGGCAATAAATTATTACTAAAACCAGCATAAAATGCATCCATCGCAGACATCATCAGTAAATTGTCGTTATAACGTTTGCACTGATATTGCTGTAACACGCTTCCAGTCCACCAAGGTTTATCGTTGCCAATTGCATCAGCAATCGTCGCAATCAATACATCAACATCTTTAAAACCAATATTCACCCCCTGCCCCGCAAGTGGGTTAATGGTATGTGCTGCATCACCTAATATGACCACATTGTCTTGATAATATGATTGTGCATGTCTACGTGTTAATGGAAAACTGCCTCTGTCGATAACGGTAAAGTCACTATCTAACCGCTCAGGGAAATGCTGTCTGATTTGTTCGGCAAGTTGCACAGGGTTGAGTTGCATTAATTGCTTAATTCGGCTGCGACTGTCATACCAAACTAATGACGCATTTTTACCTGGTAAAGGTAAAAGCGAACGTGGGCCATGAGGTGTAAATTGTTGCCATGTGACATCTTGTTGCTCAGTCGCTGTGGCAACATTAATCAACATGGCTGATTGTGCATAATCCCAACCTGTAATGCCAATACCTGCCCACTGACGGACTTGTGAGTTAGCCCCATCGGCCCCCACAACCAATGTTGCCATCAGCTCAGCACCAGAATCAAGACTGACTTTAACTTGTGTTGCTTCACTTGAGCTAATTCGTTCAAATCGACTTACACTGTTGGGGCAATATAAGGTGATATTGTCCATCGTCTCAATTTGTTGCCATAGACACAGTTGAATTAAGCGATTTTCAAAAAAGTAACCTAAATGCGGTTCATCTATTTGGTCCGCATGAAACTGAGTGATGCAATCATCCATCTCCCAAGTTTCTAAGCCTTTGTATGCCACATGACGTAATGATAATAAGGTGTCCATCACACCAAGACGGTCGAGCAATTGCTCAGAGGCGACACTAATTGCTGACACTCGAAGGTCCAGCGCTTGTTCTGGTTCATAGGCCTTGGGTTGATAAGCTTCAATCATTGCAACATTTAAGCCTAACTGCCCTAAGCCAACAGCAACAGCAGCCCCAACCATGCCGCCACCAACAATCACTACATCATGTTGAATCTCTTGACTTTGGTCACTGCCTTCAACCGTATCTTGAACTGCATCTTGCATTACTAAACCCTTCTCATCGCACGTCACACTTGTTTTAGTTAAATATGTGCAAACGTGTCTAAAATCGCTTAATCGTGTCGATATGTTGCTAGACAATCTTTGAGCAACACCTGCTTACAATGGTGACATATTAACCAGTAAACCTCTTCTTATACTCAAACTGTCTAATGAAAACACCTTGCACCACTTCTGTCATGCCAAGGTAAGAGAGGATACTATGTCTACTAACAGCACGTACGTACATTCTACAAAAATTAGCACCAAACTTTCGACAACGTCATTGGCGTTTAATGTAAAAAAAATAACCCGCGTTTTAGTGAGCGCTATATTGGCCGTCACTGGGTTATTTTCTGCTGCATCTCATGCGCAAATACAACCAATGGAAACCGTCACTGTCATCTATCGCACGCCATTTGATTATGCCTTATATCAGCAAACCACGGAAATGCTCACTGGCTTTAATCGAGAGCTAGGCCAGAAAATTATTGCCCAAGCTCGCCAAGACAATGTCACCTTGGCAAAAAGATACGGTTTTTTTGCTGATGACGAACAAGAATTCGTCAATTTAGCAGCAGAGTTTACCCATTCATCAAGATTGCATGCTGATTTAAATCAAAAGGTCATGCTTCAAGCACGTTTAGATAATTTAGCGATGGCCGAAGATTTTGGCTTTTTTGCTAATCAATCAAATGAGTTAGCACAGCAAGATAAATACCCTGAAAAAATAGGGGTATTCGCCATTTCAGAATAATGCTAACAAGATGTGCACAAAGGCTAGCCAGCGAGCCTTTGTGCAGTTAAAATACTCGGCTATTTTTCTGTGGTAATAGAACGGCGTAACTGATGAGTAAAAAACTGCACATAAAAACCTGGGGCTGTCAGATGAACGAGTACGATTCATCTAAAATGGCTGATTTGCTGGACGATTATCAAGGTTATACCTTGACTGAGGATGCTGAAGAAGCAGACGTACTGCTACTAAACACATGTTCAATTCGTGAAAAAGCACAGGAAAAAGTGTTTCATCAGCTTGGTCGCTGGAAAACCTTAAAAGATAAAAAACCTGATTTAATTATCGGTGTTGGCGGCTGTGTTGCGTCGCAAGAAGGTAAAGCAATTAAAGAACGTGCTCAGTGTGTTGATATTATTTTTGGCCCACAAACCTTGCACCGTCTTCCTGAAATGATTACCCAAATCAATAACGGTGATAAAGCCGTTATTGATGTGAGCTTCCCTGAAATCGAAAAGTTTGACCGTTTACCTGAGCCTAAAGCTGATGGTCCAACGGCGTTCGTGTCCATTATGGAAGGTTGCAGTAAATATTGTTCTTTCTGTGTTGTGCCATACACACGTGGTGAAGAAGTCAGCCGCCCTGTCGATGATGTGATTCTAGAAGTTGCACAACTCGCGGAGCAAGGTGTACGTGAAGTAAACCTACTTGGCCAAAACGTTAATGCATTCCGTGGTCCAACTCACGATGATGAAATCTGCACCTTTGCAGAGCTCATTCGCTTAGTAGCATCTATTGATGGCATCGATCGTATTCGCTTTACCACAAGTCACCCTATCGAGTTTTCACAAGACATTATTGATGTCTATGAAGATACACCTGAATTAGTGAGCTTCTTGCACTTACCTGTTCAGTCAGGTTCAGATCGCATCTTAACTAACATGAAACGTGGCCATATGGCGATTGAATACAAGTCAATCATCCGTCGCTTACGTAAAGCCCGTCCTGATATTCACATCAGTTCTGACTTTATTATTGGTTTCCCAGGTGAAACTCAAGCAGACTTTGAAGACACCATGAAGTTAATTGAAGATGTGAGCTTTGATCACAGCTTCAGCTTTATCTACAGTGCACGTCCTGGTACTCCAGCAGCGGACTTGCCTGATGATGTATCCATGGAAGAGAAAAAACAGCGCCTAGCGATTTTACAAGACCGTATTACTCAACAAGCGATGCGTTACAGCCGTCAAATGCTAGGTACAGTGCAACGTATTATGGTAGAAGGTCCATCTGTAAAGAATCCAATGGAGCTTCGTGGTCGTACTGAAAATAATCGTGTCGTTAACTTTGAAGGCGATCCAAAGTGCATTGGTGGCTTTGTTGATGTTGAAATCGTTGACGTTTACACGAATTCATTACGTGGCGTATTTGTCCGTGGTGAAGACGAAATGGATTTACGTCGTAGTTTACGCCCGTCAGATATTTTGGCTAAACATAAAACCGATGATGATTTAGGTGTGACTCAGTTCACTCCAAACTAATCATTAATCAGATTATGTTTTGTTAATAAAGGCGGCCTTGAGCCGCCTTTATTATGCTTTTACCATCATAGCGTGGTATTTTAGCGTTTACACTCGTAGATTGATTGTTAATAAACTCTCGTTTTGGAGCAATATTTTTGTCCACTAAAGTAACAACCATGAATTTGTACCTTGAGCCCTCAGAGACTCGAAGGTTGGCCTCATTATGTGGTCCTTATGATGACAACATTAAACAACTTGAGCGCCGTTTAGGGGTTGAAATTGCCCACAAAAACAATCATTTCAAGATTGTAGGCCTACCACGCAACGCATTTAATGCGAATAATTTGCTCAAGCAGTTATATATTGAAACGCAAACGGTTAAAGGCAGCACCCCTGATCTTGAACCTGAGCGCGTGCATTTAGCCATACAAGAAGTCATCAACCTTGAAGCTGAAAGCTCAGGTGAAGACAGTGCCCTGCACATCAAAACTAAACGCGGTGTTATCAAGCCAAGAAATCCAAACCAAGCCAATTATGTGGCCAATATTGCCAAGCATGATATTACTTTTGGTATTGGTCCTGCTGGTACGGGTAAAACCTTCTTAGCCGTGGCTGCAGCCGTTGATGCCCTTGAGCGCCAAGAAGTCCGCCGTATTTTGCTAACTCGACCAGCGGTTGAAGCAGGTGAAAAGTTAGGTTTCTTGCCTGGTGATTTAAGCCAGAAAGTCGACCCTTACTTACGCCCGCTTTATGATGCATTATTTGAAATGCTCGGATTTGAAAAAGTTGAAAAACTGATTGAGCGCAACATTATTGAAATCGCGCCACTTGCTTATATGCGAGGCCGTACCTTAAATGATGCGTTTGTTATTTTGGATGAAAGCCAAAATACAACGGTTGAACAAATGAAAATGTTCCTAACCCGTATCGGCTTTAATTCTCGCGCTGTTATCACAGGTGATATTACTCAAATAGATTTGCCTCGTAGCCAAAAGTCTGGTCTACGCCAAGCTATCGAAGTGCTCAGCGAAGTGAATGACATCAGCTTTAACTTTTTCATGTCACACGATGTTGTGCGTCACCCAATTGTTGCTAGAATTGTTGAAGCCTATGATGCCTTCGACAGTAAAGAGCTAGCAATAAAAGCAGAAAAAGAGCGCCAGTACAAAAAGCGACAAGAAGCATTTAACGAACAAATGACGCAAGAAAATCATGCTACTGAGGTCGTTAAAAATGAGCTCTGAGAAAAGCACGAAACTGGAGCTAGATGTAGACTTACAGATTGCGGTAAATGACCCACAAGCTATTCCGACACAAGAAGAGTTTGAATTATGGGTTCGCACCGCAATTGGTAACACAATGGCACAAGCTGAATTGACGATTCGTATTGTCGAAAATACTGAAAGTCAGCAGCTCAACCATACTTATCGAGGCAAGGATAAACCAACAAATGTTTTATCGTTTCCCTTCGATGCCCCACCAGGGGTAGAATTGCCACTTTTAGGTGATTTAATCATTGCTGCTGAGGTCGTAGAACTCGAAGCAAAACAACAAAATAAGCCCCTTGTTGCACATTGGGCTCATATGGTTATTCATGGCTGCTTGCATTTGCTAGGTTATGACCATATTATCGACAGTGAAGCCGAAGAAATGGAGTCATTAGAGACTCAACTCATTGAAGGTTTAGGTTTTTCAAATCCGTATAAGGAAGCATAAATAAGTCAAAGGATTGCATGAAAGTGCCCTCCAGCGATTTAGTAAAATATTATGAGTGACGACATCCCACCGAGTACCAGCGCCCGTAAAAAAAACTGGATTGACAAAATAGGTCAGTTGTTTCAGGGCGAACCTCAAAATCGTGAAGATCTTGTTGATGTGATTGCAGGCGCTGAAGAGCGTGATCTCATTACCGAAGATACTCGCGAAATGATGAATGGTGTTTTAGAAGTATCGGGTCTTCGCGTTCGCGATATTATGATCCCTCGAAGCCAAATAGTCACATTACAAATCGATAGTACTGTTGAAGAGTTACTTGAAACAGTCATCGAATCAGCGCACTCTCGTTTTCCCGTAGTAAACGAAGATAAAGATCATATTGAAGGTATTTTGTTAGCAAAAGATCTACTCAAATATGGTTTTAAGCAATCCGACCAACCTTTCTCATTACACCAAGTCATTCGACCTGCTGTAGTTGTCCCAGAAAGTAAACGAGTCGATGTGCTGCTAAAAGAATTCCGCTCCCAACGTTATCATATGGCCATTGTGGTTGATGAGTACGGTGGCGTATCCGGTCTAGTCACCATTGAAGATATCTTGGAAGAAATCGTCGGCGAAATTGAAGACGAATTTGACCATAGCTCAGTGGAAGATACGGAAATCAAGAAGATCAGTAACACAGCGTTTATGGTTAAAGCCCGCACGCCCATTGATGAATTCAATGAAGCTTGTGGTACCCAATTCAGCGACGAAGAGTTCGATACTGTCGGTGGTTTAGTGTCTCATGCCTTTGGTCATTTACCAGAGCGTAATGAAAGCGTGTTAATCGAAGGCATTGAATTCAAAGTCACTAACGCTGATACTCGACGACTCATTCAGCTTAGTGTGAAGTTACCTGATCCTAAACTTCAAGAAGACAACGACGACTAACACTGTGTTTAAAAAAAATAATATCTCTGCATCATCTTTAGTTAAGATGATGACCGCTTTTATTGCGGGTGCTTCAACCACACTCGCTTTTGCGCCCTACTCCATTTGGGCCTTCTATCCAGCGGCGATGTTATTTGTCCTCTGGCAAAGCCGTAAATTAACCCCAAAAGAAAACTTCTTTCACTGGTTAAGTTTCGGCTTTGGCTGTTTTGCCTTTGGTATAAGCTGGGTACATGTCAGCATCGACACCTTTGGGGGATTACCCTTATTTGTATCGATGACATTAATGGGGTTATTAGCTCTTTACCTAGCACTTTATCCTGCACTGGCAGGCTACCTCACCGCTAAGCTTAGTCAACACCCACGCTTTAAGCATTGGCATTGTTATTTCCAATATCTAGGTTTGTTTCCAGCTCTTTGGGTTATTACAGAGTGGATGCGAGGCTGGGTATTAACTGGGTTCCCGTGGTTATGGGCTGGCTACAGCCAAACCCAAGGGCCACTTTCTGAGTTAGCCAGCATTGTTGGCGCACTTGGATTAAGTTACATCATTGCCCTATTCTGTGGCTCTATTGCATTGGTCATGAAAAAGCGCTTTATGAGTGCCATCATTATTTCTGCAGTGCTATTGGCGTCCACAATCGCAGCACCAATGATATCGGACATTACCCCTCGCAATGAGACTGTAAAAGTTGCCTTGGTGCAAGGTAATATTGCACAAAGCATGAAATGGGAGCCTGATGCACTATGGCCTACACTGCTAAAATACATGGACTTAAGCCGTCCAAATTTTGATGCTGATATTGTCATATGGCCAGAGGCTGCTGTTCCAGCACCAGAATCAATGGTGGGTGATTTTTTAAGAAACACAGATAAAGTCGCCAATATGAATGACAGTGCCATTATTACTGGCATCATCAGTCTGCAAAAGAATGATTTTTATAATTCTCTTATTGTCCTAGGTAACGCTAATAAAGCCGTTCAACCTATGGGCGATTATCAAGGCAATGGCACTAATGATTATAAAAAACACCACTTACTGCCTATCGGTGAATTCGTCCCGTTTGAGAGTCTGCTAAGACCATTGGCACCGTTTTTTAATCTGCCAATGTCATCATTTGCTAGGGGAAATTTTCAACAGCAAAACCTTAACACTATGGGGTATCAAATTGCTCCAGCACTTTGCTATGAAATCGTATTTCCAGAACAGCTTCGCGCCAATACTCATGCTGATACTGATTTACTGCTTACTGTGTCAAATGATGCATGGTTTGGTGACTCAATTGGCCCTCTACAGCACATGGAAATTGCCCAAATGCGCTCAATTGAACTTGGTAGACCACTGGTTCGAGCAACCAATAATGGCGTGACAGCAGTGGTTGATGTCCACGGGCGTATTACCCACCAAATACCACAATTTAAAGAAGGCGTATTAGTGGCCGATGTCGCTTTATATGACGGTGAAACTTGGTTTAAACATCTAGGTCAGACCCCATTATTGATATTGTGCTGGTTACTATTACTCGTTGGCATCGCTATTCAAGTGTCGATCTGGAAACAGAGCAAAACTGATTGAACCAAAAACAAAAGCAAACAGGGTTTACCTTAATTGAGCTCGTTGTTGTCATTATCATTTTGGCTATTTTAGCCATCGTGGCAGCACCTAAATTTATCACTGTCTCTACTGAAGCGAGAGTCAGTGGCCTTGCACAGCTCAATGCCAGTGCTAAAACAGCAAATAATCTTGTTTATGCCCGCTCGCAGATGAGTAGCTTTTCTACTCAAGCTGTAGGAAGCCGTGATGATTTGTTAGATATTGATTTAGAAGGTGATGACAGCTTTAATACCCGCCTAAAATGGGGTTACCTAGACAATACTGATATCGAAAAATGGCTCATTCTTGATGATGGTTTTGTGATTGAGTACCAAGGTATTGCAAATACCTTTATCGGTTACGATCTAAACCAAGACGGCAAAGTCCAAGATGACCAATGTTATTTTCTCTATACCCAAGCTGCTAATGCAACCAGCCCACCAGGCTATGTTAACGAGGTATCTGGGTGTTAAACCGTTAATTGGCTCAGCTGAGCCAATTAACCTTAGTTAAAACATTAAGGTGCTAATGATTCTCGGGTGAACATTTCATTATCACACTGAGGGCAGTCAGGAATTAAGCTTGGAAACTCAATGCTCATTTCATGGTTACATTCAGTACAAATGACCTTTCCTTGGTTTATCACCTCACCCGACATATAAAAGCCCTTGTGTTTGAAGTCTTGGGCAATCTCATGCCATTCAACTTGGCTTCTATCCGTAATTTCACCTAGCCAATGCCAAAGGGTGTTTTCTAAAGTGATAACTGTAGGACTAAAACTGAGATTTTCAGCATTTTCCTCTTTTACATAGCTTGCGATGTCACGCTTTAAAAATTCTTCTACTAAAGCGAGTTCCTCTGCTTGAGCTTCTGACTTCAATTGCAAACAATCTTTACACTGGGTTACTGATGCAAAAAGGCTCTTTGCAGTCAATGAGTTATCTTCTTCATAGCGCTGTTTCACTTGCTCAAAAAGCGTCTGATAAAGCCCTAATAATGCTGAACTTCTTCCACTCATAAAAAATACTCCTTCATCTGAACCTTTTTAATGCATCACTTCTAGTTTATTCTATGCAGATCTCACTCGCGCTTTTTAGCGTTAGATCAAACAATGGGCGGCATAGGCCGGAATAGATTGATGCAAGAGCAATATAATCCCTCAGAAATTGAAGCCCTAGTGCAAAAGCACTGGGAAGACAAAAAAACCTTCGAAGTTACAGAAGATGAAAACAAAGAGAAATTTTACTGTCTCTCAATGTTCCCTTATCCATCTGGTCGACTTCACATGGGACACGTCCGTAACTACACCATAGGTGATGTTGTTGCTCGTTACCATCGTTTGCAAGGTAAAAATGTATTACAACCTATCGGTTGGGACTCATTCGGCCTACCTGCTGAAAATGCGGCAATCAACAACAAGACTGCCCCAGCACCGTGGACATACGAAAATATCGACTACATGAAAAACCAGCTTAAATTATTGGGTTTTGGTTATGATTGGAGTCGTGAAATTGCGACTTGTACTCCTGAGTACTACCAGTGGGAGCAATGGTTCTTCACCAAGCTATACGAAAAAGGCTTAGTCTATAAAAAGACTGCGTCAGTAAACTGGTGTCCAAACGATGAAACCGTACTCGCCAATGAACAAGTACAAGACGGCTGCTGCTGGCGCTGTGACACTGAAGTGGTTCAAAAAGAAATCCCTCAGTGGTTCATCAAAATTACCGATTACGCTGAAGAGCTATTAAATGATATTGATCAGCTAGACGAATGGCCTGAACAGGTTAAGTCAATGCAGCGTAACTGGATTGGCCGCAGTGAAGGTATCGAAATGACCTTTAATGTTGCTAACAGTGACGAGACGTTCGATATCTACACAACGCGTCCTGATACCGTTATGGGTGTGACGTATGTTGCGATTGCAAGCGGTCACCCGCTAGCAGAAAAAGCCGCGCTGAATAACCCAGAGTTAGCTGCATTCATTGAAGAATGTAAAAACGTTGATACCACTGAAGCTGCTATGGCTGCAATGGAGAAAAAAGGCGTTGCAACGGGTCTTAATGCCATTCACCCATTAACGGGTAAAGAAGTCCCAATTTGGGTCGGAAACTTTGTATTAATGAACTATGGTACAGGCGCTGTTATGTCTGTTCCTGCTCATGATCAACGTGATTACGAATTTGCTAAAAAGTATGGTTTAGCCATTGAAGCTGTAATAAAGCCAGTTGATGGTGAGCTAGATATTAGTGAAGAAGCCTTCACTGAAAAAGGCGTACTATTTAATTCAGCTGAGTTCGACGGTCTTGAATTCCAAGCCGCTTTTGATGCGATTGATGCAAAACTTGCCGCAGAAGGTAAAGGTAAGCGTCAAGTCAACTTCCGTCTACGTGACTGGGGTGTTTCTCGTCAACGCTACTGGGGCGCACCAATTCCAATGGTGACCCTTGAAGACGGTACTGTCATGCCAACGCCAGAAGAGCAACTCCCCGTTGTCTTACCTGAAGATGTGGTAATGGATGGTATTCAAAGCCCAATTAAAGCAGACAAAGAATGGGCTAAGACAGAAGTTAACGGCCAGCCAGCACTACGTGAAACAGATACCTTCGATACCTTTATGGAATCATCTTGGTACTACGCACGTTACTGTAGCCCGCATGCCGATCAAATGCTTGACCCTGCTAAAGCGAACTACTGGTTACCAGTGGATCAATACATTGGTGGTATCGAACATGCGTGTATGCACTTACTTTACTTCCGTTTCTTCCACAAATTACTTCGCGATATCGGATTAGTGGATTCGAACGAGCCAGCAAAACGTCTATTAACTCAAGGTATGGTACTTGCTGATGCGTACTACTACACCAATGAGAAAGGCGCTCGAGTTTGGGTTTCACCAGCTGATGTAACAGTTCAAGAAACTGACGATAAAGGCCGTGTAGTTAAGGCTGTCGACAAAGAAGGCCATGAGCTGGTTTACACCGGTATGAGCAAAATGTCGAAGTCTAAGAATAACGGTATTGACCCACAAGAAATGGTTGATAAATACGGTGCTGACACCGTACGTTTATTCATGATGTTTGCTGCACCACCTGAGCTAACGCTTGAATGGCAAGAATCAAGTGTTGAAGGTGCACATCGCTTTATTAAGCGTTTATGGAAAACGGCACACGATCATGTTGCTCAAGGTGACGTTGTTGTTCTTGACCCTAAAGCGCTTGATAACAATCAAAAAGCACTTCGTCGTGAACTGCATAAGACCATCGCCAAAGTCAGTGATGACATCGAGCGTCGTCAAATGTTCAACACTGCTATTGCCGCTATCATGGAGCTAATGAACAAATTGCAAAAAGCACCGTCTGCCAACGAGCAAGACCGTGCACTTATGCAAGAAGCATTAACTGCAGTAACGCGTTTGCTTTACCCTATCATTCCACATACAAGCTTTAGCTTATGGACTGCATTAGGTAACCAAACTGATATTGAAGATAGCTTATGGCCAACAGTTGATGAGTCAGCACTGGTTGAAGACAGCAAACTTATTATCGTTCAAGTGAATGGTAAACTGCGCGCTAAAATCACCGTTGCTGCAGATGCATCAAAAGAAGAAGTTGAAGCGTTAGGCTTAGCGGATGAAAACGTACAAAAGTTCACTGACGGTGTCACCGTGCGTAAAGTGATTTACGTACCAGGTAAACTGCTGAACATTGTTGCAAAATAATCATTTTCAACAATTAACGCTGTTCACTACAGTGAAATAATGCATTTTCTGACAGTAAGGTTGCTATTGATTAGCAACCTTACTTATTTCCCTGTAATCTATTATTCAACTTTGCTTTAGCAAAATATCCACTCCAACGTTTAAAAGGATGCCAATAACAGTGATGCTAATACAACGCATTAGCTTGGCAATAATCGCACTGGTTATCTTAACCACTGCAGGTTGCGGCTTTAAATTACAACGCAGTTATTCTATTCCAGCTGAGCTTGAAGAATTACATTTAAGCACCAGCGATCAATACAGTGAGCTATCAAGACTGGTAAGCGACAGATTACGTATTCATGCAGTCTCAACAGTACCTGCATCAGATACAACGCCAACACTAAGGTTAATTAACGACTCATTAGAGCGAGCGACATTATCGTTATACCCAACAGGTAACGTTGCCGAATACGAATTGATTTATTTAGTGAATTATTCCGTCACTTTGCCACAATCTGAACCACAAATTTTCCATGCTGAAGTACGACGCGATTACCAAGACGATCCTCGTACAGCTCTCGCTAAAAGTCGCGAGATGGATATGTTGGTCAAAGAAATGCGTATTCAAGCAGCTGACAACATTATTCAAACGTTGGCCTCAATCGAGGTGAATTGATGCGGGTTTACCCAGATCAAATAAGCCAGCATTTAAAAAATCCGCAAGGTTGCTACCTGTTATTTGGCGATGACCCATGGCTCATCGAAAATTGCAAAGGACAGATTTTAGCAGCAGCGAAAAAGCATGGCTTTGATGAACGTGTTCACTTAACTCAAGAAACAGGTTTCAGCTGGAATGATTTGATTCAGGAATGGCAATCCATGAGTTTATTTGCCAGTCGACGGATCATTGAATTAACCCTGCCACAAGCTAAACCCGGCACAGAAGGCTCTGCTGCATTAATTTCAATGATGCAAAGCCCTAATCCAGACATTATTTTACTTATTCACGGACCAAAGCTGTCCGCTGAAACTAAAAGTAAATGGTTTAAGACCCTCGATGCATCTGGCATTTATTTACCTTGTACCACCCCAGAAGGGAAGCAATTTCAGCGCTGGCTAGATAACCGAATCCATCATTATCATTTGCAAGTGCAAATGGATGCCAAAGCCATGCTGTTTAATTTGTTTGAAGGTAACTTATTAGCAGCAGAGCAAGCACTACAGCTACTGCAATTACTCAGTCCGGAACAACCGATTCATAGTGATCATTTAACTGATTATTTTGAAGATCAATCTCGCTTTACCGTATTTCAGCTTACGGATGCCCTATTAGGTAACCATCAAAAGCACGCACAGCACATGCTGGTGCAATTAAATGGTGAAGGCACCGCCATGCCAATTTTAATGTGGGCACTGTTTAAAGAACTTAATGTACTGCTTAGTTTAAAAACGGCGGTCGAAGAAGGCGCACAGCTTAATAGTCTTTGGCAGCAGCACCGTATATGGGATAAACGCAAACCGCTTTATCAAGCAGCATTAACTCGCTTAACCCTAAGCCAAATCGAACACATGCTTGCCTTTGCTTCAAAAATGGAAATGAATCTCAAACAACAGGGTATTGAAGATTGGACCGCTATGAGTCATTTATGTTTGCTATTTGATCCAAATGCACATCGCCGCCTTGCCCATATTGAGCTACAGACATGAAAATAGGATTACTAGGCGGCACTTTTGACCCAATTCATTTAGGTCACATCAAGCCCGCATTGGAAGTCTTGCATCAGCTAAATCTCGATAAAATTTGGTTAATGCCAAATCATATACCGCCCCACAAACAATCAACGACAGTCAACAGTCAACATCGTCTTGCAATGACTCAAGCTGTCTGTGAGCTATATGATGAGTTTGCACTTTGTGATATTGAAATTAATCGTGACACGCCATCATATTCGGTAGCAACGTTAGCATTACTTAAACAGCAATATCCCCAGCATCAGTTTTACTTCATTATGGGAACCGACTCGTTTATCCAATTACCCACTTGGTATCGCTGGCAATCATTATTCGACTTATGCCATATCGTCGTATGTCAGCGACCAGGCTGGCAGTTAACAGCTGAACATCCAATGGCAAGCGTATTAGCAGATAACCAACTCGTCAGTACCAGTGCATTGACAGGAAAAATCTACCCTATCGAAGTACAGCCGCAAGATATCTCCTCGACACAAATACGCCAATTGCTGAGCAATTTAACAGTCGAAGAACGCCAAGACTCAAACAATGCACAGCTAAATGCATTACTCCCTGGGGTCATTCAGCAATACATTTGCCAACATAGTCTGTATCAAGCTAATTAAGCTGTTCATTTGCACGCCAGTTCAATTGCGCTAACAGGGGTATTTTGCGTATAATGCCCCGTTGTTTTAACAGATCGAGGTAAGTGACGTGCAGAGCACGGAATTAAAAGATTTTGTTGTCGATAAGATCGATGACCTAAAAGCCAAAGACGTTGTGGTATTAGACGTGGCAAACCAATCGCACATTACTGATTTTATGGTAATTTGTTCTGGTACATCAAAAACACATGTTCGTGCAATCGCAGAGAATATGATCGTCGAAGCTAAAACTGCAGGCATGCAACCATTAGGTGTTGAAGGTCGTGACAGCAGCGAATGGGTACTGGTTGATTTAGGTGGCGTAATTTTACACGTGATGCAGCAAGCAACACGCGAATTCTACGACCTAGAAAAACTATGGACTGATAGCGACGCATAATGAAGTTACAACTGATTGCTGTTGGCACTAAGATGCCAGATTGGGTCACCCGCGGATTTGAAGAGTACCAACGTCGCTTTCCTCGCGATATGGCGTTAGAACTGATTGAAATCCCCGCAGGAAAGCGCGGTAAAAATGCTGATATAGCACGCATTCTTCAAAAAGAAGGCGAACTTATGCTAGCAGCAGTGCCCAAAGGCAATCACATTGTAAGCCTAGATTTGCCAGGCAAGAATTGGGAAACGCCTCAACTTGCTCAGCAACTCAGTAAATGGCAACTTGATGGCCGCGATGTCAGCTTATTGATTGGCGGTCCTGAAGGTCTTGCTCCTGACTGTAAAGCAGCAGCAAGCCAAAGTTGGTGTTTATCTGCACTGACTTTACCCCATCCATTAGTTCGAGTTTTGGTGGCAGAAAGCCTTTATCGAGCATGGAGCATAAATAACAACCACCCCTACCACAGAGAATAAACCTAATTGGTAAAGCGCTGGTAAAAGTGAAGTTAATTCAGCTAATATAGCTATTCTGAATTTTTTCTGCCTTACCCCTATCGGAGATAGCTTAAGTGTCGCCAAAAAAGCGCATTGCCATGCACGACCACGCTGCCGAGGCGTCGCTATTCAAACGTCGTGCTTTGTTTACCTTCCTGTGCGTATTTGTCCTAATCAGTATCCTGCTGTCTAATCTATACCAATTGCAGGTTGTCTCTTTCCAAGATTACGAAACACGCTCCAATGATAACCGTATTCGTGTGGTGCCTGTTGCACCTAGTCGTGGTCTTATTTATGACAGACACGGACAGTTACTGGCTGAAAACCAACCTTTTTATACGTTAGAACTGATCCCAGAAAAAGCCCAAGGAATAACTGAGTCGCTGGATAAACTCAATGAGATCATTGCGCTCACCCCAGATGAACGAGAAAGCATCACTGAAAGATTGCGTTACCATCGCCGCTTTAAGCCACTTACAATTAAATCCCGTCTCACTGAAGAACAAGTTGCCACATTTAGTGTTAACCAACACCAATTTCCTGGCTTTAGAGTAGAGGCAGGCCTTAAACGTCATTACCCATATGAAGGCTTAATGACCCATGTATTGGGTTATGTTGGAAAAATTAATGCTCGTGACCGTGCTTCACTTGAAAGCTCAGGACAATGGAAAAACTATGCCGCAACCAATGACATTGGCAAACAAGGCATCGAAAAATTCTACGAAAGCTTATTATTAGGTAAACCTGGCCACTTAGAAGAAGAAGTGAATAACCGTGGTCGAGTGATCCGTACCTTAAAAGTCACCCCGCCGACACCGGGTCAAGATATCTACTTAACATTAGATTTAAAACTGCAGCAAAAAGCCATGGAGTTACTCGATGGTCGCCGTGGCTCTGTTGTCGCTATTGACCCGCAAGATGGTGGTGTTCTCGCCATGGTTTCTAGCCCAACTTACGACCCTAATTTATTCGTACATGGCATTAGTTCTAAAGCCTATAGCGCATTACTTAATGATAAATCTAGGCCTTTGATTAACCGTGCAACACAAGGTCAATATTCACCTGCATCGACGATTAAACCCCATGTCGCACTGCTTGGGCTAGAAGAAAAAACCATTACCGAGAAAACCCGTATTTGGGATCCTGGTTTTTGGCAAATTCCAAATGTTGAGCGTAAGTACCGAGATTGGAAACGTTGGGGTCACGGTTGGGTAGATGTGTATAGTTCAATCATGGATTCCTGCGACACGTTTTTCTATGATCTCGCCTATAAAGTCGGTGTCGATAAAATTGCCCAGTTTATGTCCCAATTTGGTTTTGGCGAATCCACTGGCATCGATATTTACGAAGAGGCCAACGGCATCATGCCTTCAAAAGATTGGAAGCGCATGCGCTATAACCAACCTTGGTATATTGGTGACACTATTTCGGTGGGAATTGGCCAAGGCTACTGGACAACCACGCCATTACAGTTAACGAATGCTGCCACCATATTAGCCAATCATGGACAGCGCTTCACACCTCATTTGTTAAAATCATTTAAAGATGAAACATCAAAAATTGATACACCGATAGATGAGCAAGCCCCAATTGTGCTCGATAATGACAACAACTGGGAAATCATCAATGAAGCAATGCGCCGCACAGCTCACAAATCTCGCTTTACCGATGCTACTTATACCGCAGCAATGAAAACCGGTACGGCGCAAGTATTCAGTGTCGCACAAGATGCCAAATACGATTCTGAAACCGTTGCAGAGCATTTACGAGATAACGCATTAATCATTGCCTATGCCCCTTATGAAAACCCGAAAATAGTCTTAGCAGTTGTACTTGAAAATGCTGGCTGGGGTGGTGTTAATGCAGGGCCAGTTGCCCGTGCTCTATTGGATGAATATATGTTACGTGACGAATGGAAGGTAGAAGAATGAATGCTTCTCACCACCCACATAAAAAAAATATCTGGCAAAAACTTCACATAGATTTGCCACTATTACTGGGCCTATTAGCATTAATGCTATTTGGCTTATTTGTGATTTATTCAGCCAGTGGCGAAGATGCAGCCATGATGGAGCGTCAGTTAGTTCGCTTAACACTGTCGCTAGGCGTAATGTTTGTATTTGCACAAATTAACCCTGAAATCCTCAGGCGGTGGGCTCTGCCCATCTACGTTGCAGGCATAATACTGCTCTTGGGAGTGCACTTTTTTGGCACCATCAATAAAGGCGCACAACGTTGGTTAAACCTCGGTTTTATGGAGTTTCAGCCCTCTGAACTCATCAAATTAGCCTTCCCAATTACGATGGCTTGGTATATCAGTAAGTTTCCATTGCCGCCTAAAAAGCGCCACTTAGCGGGCGGTTTAGTCATACTGTTAATCCCAACCTTATTAATTGCCAAACAACCGGATTTAGGAACGTCGATTCTTGTTGCCGCATCAGGTGTATTTGTCCTGTTTTTATCAGGCATGAGCTGGGTTATTGTCGGCAGTTGTGTCGCAGCAATTTTGGCGCTTCTGCCAATACTGTGGTTCTTTTTAATGCACGATTATCAACGCACACGTGTGATGACCCTATTCGATCCTGAACGTGATCCTCTAGGTGCAGGCTATCATATTATCCAATCCAAAATTGCCATTGGTTCTGGTGGTCTATGGGGTAAAGGCTGGCTACAGGGCTCACAATCACAATTAGAATTCTTACCTGAGCGCCACACTGATTTCATTTTTGCCGTGATAGGCGAAGAGTTTGGTTTGATAGGTAGTTTAATTTTATTAGGCTTGTACTTGTATATCATTGGCCGAGGCCTTGTTATCGCCTCACGAGCACAAACCAGTTTTGCCCGCTTGCTCGCGGGCAGTATTACCCTGACCTTCTTCGTTTATATTTTCGTGAATATTGGCATGGTTTCCGGCATTTTACCTGTAGTGGGCGTACCACTGCCGTTAGTCAGCTATGGCGGAACATCGATGATGACATTGATGATAGGATTTGGCATCTTAATGAGTATTCATACTCATCGACGATTCATAGACCGTTAAGTATTGCGCTGTATATTATGCCTCGAGTCGTATCACAACGGCTCGCATTACAATAAGTCGCTAATAAACATTAAACAATAGGATTGTTAATGCACTTTAAAACAAGACTCGCAGCTGGATTAGCATTGCTACTGAGCTGCACCAGCCTTCAAGCTGAAGATACGGTAAATACGCAAGTGACTGATAGCGCTAAAATGACAGATAGCGCAGAAGTCCTCGCCCTAAAACAAGAATTTATCGCCACCCAAGTCAGTAAAGGGTTTACTGAACAAGAAGTGCAGCAATTTCTTTCCAGTGCTAACCATAATCAAGCTGTATTAGATGCCATTTCAAAACCTTGGGAAGCCAAACCTTGGCATCAATATTACCCCATTTTCTTAACTGATAAGCGATTAGAAAAAGGCCTCGCATTTTGGCAAGAAAATGCTGAGACCATTCAAAAGGCAGCTGAAAAGTTTCAAGTCGACCCACAAATTATCGTGGCCATTATTGGTATTGAAACTTTCTACGGCGGTTACATGGGTAACTATAAGGTTCAAGATGCTTTATATACCTTAGGATTTTATTACCCGCCAAGAGCGACCTTTTTCCGCAGCGAGTTTGGCAACTTGATGTCACTGATCAAAGAAGAACAATTAGATAACGATAATCTAAAAGGCTCTTACGCTGGCGCAATGGGTTATGGTCAATTTATTCCTTCAAGTTATCGCCATTACTCTGTTGACTTCAGTGGCGATGGACGTCGAGATTTACTCAATAGTAAAGAAGACGCCATTGGCAGTGTTGCTAACTACTTTCATCAACACGGATGGAAAAAAGGTGCTCCTGTTACACTCAAATTAAACCACACCAGTGACACTGCGCCTGCTGCAAGTGTTTGGGTTAAGGGTAAGCCAACACAAACCGTTGCAGACATTTTAGCGCCAAGTTTAAGTCTGGCAGAATCTAAAGACATCGATGCATCACAAGCTGCATTATTAATTAAGCTTGAACAACCTGAGATGAACGAGTATTGGTTAGGTTTAAATAATTTTTACGTCATCACTCGTTATAATCGTAGCCCGCTTTATGCTATGGCCGTTTACCAGTTTAGCCAACAGTTAGAAGCAGCTTATCATGCAAAATAACACTCGTTTAAGCCTTGTCATCGTCAGTTTATGTGCTTTGCTCAGTGCGTGTTCAAGCTCAGGTTCAAGCCAAGATGATCGTTATCAAATGAAAAATGACCGGGCTCCGAAAAGTGCACCGGATGTCAGTAAAGTTGAAGATGCCCATCCCAAATATGAGCCCTACAGCCGACAAGGCAATAAGCGAACGTATACCGTGCGTGGTAAGTCATATACTGTATTACCGACAGCAAAAGACTTTAGACAAAGTGGCTATGCCTCTTGGTACGGCTCTAAGTTTCATGGTCATTTAACCTCAAATGGCGAAACCTATGACATGTACTCAATGTCTGCGGCGCACAAGACTTTGCCTTTACCTAGCTATGTTAAAGTGACTAATGAAGCCAATAACAAACAGGTTATCGTTCGAGTCAATGATCGCGGCCCATTTCACGAAGGGCGTATTATTGATTTGTCATATGCTGCGGCCTATAAACTCGACATGCTAGGTAGCGGTACTGCCAAAGTAAGTATTGAAACCATTCATATTGAGTCACCTGAATCTATGGCCCTAGATGAACTAAAAGATGACAGCGTACATATCATTCAAGTTGTGGCCTCTAAAGACCAAGTAAGAATTAACGTATTAGCGAAAGAGTTTGAGCGCAAATACAAGGTGCCTGCAATAGTAGAAAGTGCAAATGGCTTTTACCGCTTACTGCTAGGACCGATAGCGCAAACCTACCTAGCCAATAAGTTATTAACCCAGATAAAACAAGACGGTTACCCACAAAGTTACCTGAGAACACCGACAAAAAAATAAATCGATAATAACCTGTCATTACCGACTGTAAATTAACCCTTGTTAATGAACCTAAATGCCAATTTATGGTCGACTAATGATATAATTATTTTAATTGTGTCGTTTTAGTGTGTAAATCAACTGAAGTAGTTAGCTACTTTATGTTTAACTCGCTGTAATATCATTAAATATTGATTAACGACTCGACTTCTTTCATGACTAACCAGAGATGTGCAAACTCAATGATGAAAATTGTAAACACACCGCTTAAATCTTTGCTGCTGCTTTCCGCTGTATCTTTTTCTTCTCAAGCAGCCAACGCACCTATGGTTATGCCAAATGCGCCAACGGTAGCCGCTAAAGCTTACGTATTAATGGATTACAACTCTGGCCGCATTATTGCTGAAAATAATGCCTATGAGTCACTTAACCCTGCTAGCTTAACCAAAATGATGACCAGCTACGTTATTGGTCATGAAGTTAAAGTTGGCAACATTTCGCTGGATGACGAAGTAACCATCAGTAAAAAAGCATGGTCTAAAAACTTCCCAGATTCGTCGAAAATGTTTATCGAAGTAGGTAAAAAAGTCACTGTTGAAGACCTAAACCGAGGCATTATTATTCAATCGGGTAACGATGCTTGTGTCGCCATGGCTGAGCATATTGCCGGAACAGAAGACGGCTTTGTCGATTTAATGAACTCTTGGTCAAAACAGCTAGGTATGACCCAAAGTTACTTTGAAAACTCACACGGTCTTGATTCTGACAACCACAAAACAACTGCATACGACATGGCATTATTAGGTGCTGCATTAATTCGTGATGTACCAGATGAATACCGTGTTTACTCTGAAAAGTCATTTACCTTTAACGGTATTAAACAGTACAACCGTAATGGCTTGCTATGGGACAACAGCTTAAATGTTGATGGTATTAAAACAGGCCACACTTCTGGCGCTGGATATAACCTAGTCTCTTCTGCAACCAATGACGGCATGCGTTTAATCACTGTTGTGATGGGTACGGGCAGTGAGTCAGCTCGTAAAGCGGAAAGCAAAAAGTTACTTAATTATGGTTTCCGTTTCTTTGAAACGATTACCCCTTATAAAGCGGGTGACACCTTTGTAACTCAAAAAATCTGGTATGGCGATCGTGAAACGGTAGATTTAGGTGTGGTCACTGACACCCCAATTACCATTAATCGTGGCCAAGCTAAAAACTTACAAGCTAACTTCGAGTTAACTAAGCCTTTATCTGCGCCTTTAGCTAAAGGTGAGACGGTTGGCCGTATCTTCTTCCAACTTAACGGAAAAGATATTGCTGAGTTCCCACTTGTTACTCTTAATGAAGTGAACGAAGGCAGCTGGTTTAGTAAACTTATGGATTACTTCAAGCAAATGTTTGAAGGTTGGTTTGGCTAAACCTAGCTAAAAACCATAACCTCGCTTCATATAAATAAAGTCACCTTAGGGTGACTTTATTTTTTACCGCTTTATTTAACCGCATTAGCCTTGTATTACAGTATAATTACCCCATATAGAACACAAAGCACAAAACACAACCGCAGAGAGCACACACATGATAGATACAAACTTTGGCGAATTAATGGAATTCCCGAATTCTTGCCCATTCAAAGTCATTGGCGCAGCAGATGATACGCTAGCCGATCGTGTTGTTGCCGTTGCACAACAGCTTGCTCCAGGCGATTACGCCCCAACAGTAAAATCGTCAAGCAAAGGTACGTACTACGCTATTTCTATTCGTATTACTGTAACGAGCAAAGAGCACATCGAAAAAGTTTATACAGATCTTGCAGCAATTGAAGGCGTTAACCGCGTACTTTAATTGCGTTTAAAACGTGATCAACCTAACACTTTAATGTCTTTTTAGTGTTAGGTGCGTATAATAAGCCATCTTTTTTGAGGGGAGAGGTTGCCCTTGCAAACTCAAGCGTTACATATCAGACATCTTGGACGCCAAGATTACGAATCAGTGTGGCATGCAATGCAAGCCTATACCGATAATCGTGACAGCGACAGCAATGACGAATTATGGATTGTTGAACACTCGCCCGTATTCACCCAAGGCCAAGCAGGCAAAAGCGAGCACATCCTCAACCCTGGTGACATTCCCGTCATACAAGTCGACCGCGGCGGTCAAGTGACTTATCACGGTCCAGGTCAACTGGTTGTATACCCTCTTATCGACATCAAGCGCAGTAAACTAGGCGTACGACAACTGGTCAATAACATCGAACAAAGCATTGTCGATATGTTGGCTATGTATGATGTCAATGCATACGCTAAAGCTGATGCTCCAGGTGTTTACGTTGACGAACGCAAAGTGGCTTCTTTAGGGCTTAGAATTCGTAAAGGCTGCTCTTTTCATGGCCTTGCCCTCAATGTCGATATGGATTTAGCGCCGTTTCAACGCATCAACCCGTGTGGTTATGCTGGGCTTGAAATGGTGCAATGCAAAGCATTAGGCGGCCCTCAAACCGTAACTGAAGCTGGCGAAAAACTGATTCAAACATTAAGCAAAGTATTGGGCTACCAAGAACTTGTACATCATCAAGGATTAGCAGAATAATATGAATAGGCCTGAAAGATTACAACCTGGTGTAAAACTGCGTGATGCCGAAAAAGTCGCACGTATTCCAGTAAAAGTGGTTCCTTCTGAAAAAGAAACCATGTTGCGCAAACCTAATTGGTTACGCGTGAAGCTACCTGCATCGAACCAACGTATTACTGAAATTAAATCAGCACTGCGTAAAAATGGCTTACATTCAGTCTGTGAAGAGGCATCATGCCCAAACCTTGCTGAATGTTTTAACCATGGTACAGCTACATTCATGATCTTAGGTGCCATTTGTACTCGTCGCTGCCCTTTCTGTGACGTTGCCCATGGGCGTCCGCTAAAACCTGATGCAGAAGAGCCTAAAAAGTTAGCGCAAACCATCAAGGATATGAAACTTAAGTATGTGGTTATTACCTCTGTTGACCGTGATGATTTGCGTGATGGCGGCGCACAGCACTTTGCTGATTGTATCCGTGAAATCCGAATTTTAAATCCGCATATCAAAATCGAGATTTTAGTGCCTGATTTCCGTGGTCGTATTGATGCAGCATTAGACATCATTGCCACTGAGCCACCTGATGTGTTTAACCACAACTTAGAAACAGCACCTAAGCATTACCGTAAAGCGCGTCCTGGTGCGAACTATCAATGGTCACTCGATTTATTGAAACGTTTTAAAGAGCGCCACCCTAATGTACCGACTAAATCGGGTTTAATGATGGGACTCGGTGAAACTAACGAAGAAATCGCTCAAGTGCTGCGCGACTTGCGTGCTCATGACGTTGAAATGCTAACATTAGGTCAATATTTACAGCCTTCTAAGTTCCATTTACCTGTTGAACGTTATGTACCGCCAGCTGAATTTGATGCATTAAAAGAGTTAGCAGACGAACTTGGCTTTACTCATGCAGCCTGTGGTCCGTTAGTACGCTCAAGCTACCATGCAGATTTACAAGCTCAAGGTAAAGAAGTGAAGTAAGTAGTTAAAGCTGGTCGATTTAAACAAAAAACGGCGCATCGCGCCGTTTTTTATGAGCCATAAGTTAACCTAACTGGCAAATGACAAGTTTACCCGCAAACCGCAGCTCAATTGCATTAGCTGATTTTATCGCCCTTGTTGAACCATGTTTTTGATTATCTTGGCTTTAACAAAATGGTCGAGCTTATGTGTTTGAATCCACCAAGTTGCGGCTTCCATCAACAACTCAGGGTCATCATTTTTATTAGCAAAAAACGCATAAAATGACACGCCAACATTATCCCCTTTCACCGCAATTTTTTTATCACACACTTCAATGATTTTGGCTCTTAGTGATGCTCTCATATCCACTTAATTCTCATACTCAGTTAATGCTTACAGCCATCGCCGTTGCGTGTTTCAAAAAGCCTAGCGACTTCTTACTCTTATATAATGACGTCAATAATGCTTAGTTAAATCAACCTAACATGATAGGTCATATCAGGCAGCTTCAATCGAGTAATCCATTAATATGGCATCTTCTCGGCCAGTATCACACGGATAATAGCCCTTACGCCTACCAGACTCACTGAATCCTAATTTATGATACAAGCCGATCGCAGCTTGATTTGATTGTCGAACTTCTAGCATCACAACTACCGCGTCATACTGCCTTGCATCAATCATAAGATGGTCAAGTAATTGCTTACCTAACCCTAATCCTTGATAATTTGGCACAATACAAATATCCAGCAAGGTTAGTTCATCAACCATTTGCTGCACTATGGCAAAACCAACTAATATCTGCCCGTCATAAGCGCCATAAACGCGATATAAACGCCCAAAACAGTCTGCTAAGTTTGTAAGGCTCCAAGGGTGACTGTGAGCCTGCTGTTCAATATTAAACATCTCAGGAGCGTTCTCAACCTCCAGTAGACGTATTGTTACCGTTAAAGAAGAAGGTATTTTTTGATATTCAGGTAGCGATGAGTTATCAGACATAAGATGTTGGATTCATATGGTAATGATGAGAATAGAATGACTTACTTTAGGTATTAAAAACCGCTAAAACCTAAGCTGCTTTTGATAAATGTTGATAAATCTGCTGCCACAGTTCACGTTTGGCTTGATGCCCTTGCTGCAGTTCATCTAAAGGGGACGACACTAACCAAGCCACTCGGGGGCGCACTTTTAACTTACGCATATCCCAGACAACCTGCATCCCCTTGACCATTTCGGTATCAAAATCACAATCAGCAAGTGCGATATTCAATAAAGATAGCACCTCTGTAACTAACGGGTGCTGGCTAATATCAGCCCCATTATTATCAGCCTCGCTGTCATAAATGATTAAATATGGTTTTCCTTTCGCATCAGCACTGCGCCAACGAGTTACCCCCATTGCATCTAAATAAGCTGATTTTTCCAAAAGAGTACTCCCTAAGCGAAAGACGACATAAAGGTTGAGATAACGAAACAACTTGATAAGTGACTAGAATAGCAGTTCATTAATCAATTTGTTAACCAAAAATAAAGCGATTAATGCTTTTCAGCACAATCGCTTTATCTATAAACAATGATTAGTTTTAAATTTCTGCCAACTTATAATGATAACCCCTTATATCATCACACCGTCAGCATCTTTTGCGGACTCAACATCGGCATAATTACAAACTCGGTTACGGCCAGTATGCTTGGCAAGGTACATGGCACTATCAGCATTGCTAGTTAACGCCTCTAGGCTGTAATCAGACTGCTGACTATCTGTAACACCAAAACTTGCACTAATTGGGAACTCATACCCGCTTGGCGAGCTGTCTAATGCTGCTATCGCTTTACGGTAATCTTCGGCGATATTCATCGCCATTTCAGCATTACAGTTCGATAAAACAACACAGAACTCTTCGCCGCCTATGCGCGCAAATATATCTTGCTTACGCTTTAAGTCATCACAAGTACTAGCAACATGTTTAAGCACCCAGTCACCGCAACCATGACCATGTTTATCGTTAATACCTTTAAAATTATCTAAATCAAATAGAATACAGCTGATTGTATCTTGATTCTTTTGACAGGCCGTAATCGCCTCTTGCGCAGCAGAGGTAAAATGACCACGGTTGAATATCTGAGTCAGCGAATCATATTGCGCTAAACGCTTTAAACGTTTCTGGGTTTGTTTGGCACGAATCGAGGCTAAACTTAATAAGCTTATAACCATGATCAATAAGGCCATAAACAAGCGATTATTTTCAGTTTCACTTTCAGCAAGGCGCTGGCTAGCTTGTAATAGCTTGTTCTGTTTGTTAAGCAATTCAATTTGGACTTTTTGCTCAACCGCTTTGTGCTGGGCAAGTTGGAAAGCGAGATATTTGGTTTTTAAATCGTCAAAGTAGGACTTTTCAGCTTCTGCAAATTTGATGTAATAACGTAATGCAGACTCATAATCACTGTCATTCACCGATGACTGGAACAATACATTGTAAGCAATGACCTCAGAATCAGTATTTGACATACCTTTTGTTAATTCAATAGCTTGAAGAGCAAATTCTCTTGCTTTCTCATCATCATTTTCAGCTTGATATGTTTTAGCCAATAATGCATAAAAAAGTGATTGAATAGGAATATAGTGAATTCTTTCAATCTCTTCAACATTACTATTCAGGACATTTAGTGCTGATTTAAAATCATTATTTTCAAGCATCAATCTAGCTTTGTATATTTGAATTGCGCTAAGCCAAACAGGTTCGTCACCAATTGAACATGCATCAATTGCAGTTTTGAAGTCAGCCGAGTTTAATTGTAATTTTTTAAGGTAAAATTTTGATTCAACTATTTGGTGTTTAGCAACACAAAGGTTTCTCCCATTTAAAAAAAGATTGTCTAACTTAGTTGCATAATCCAACCCTAGTTCATATTGACCAATTTTATTATAGAAATAAGAAGTGACAGATACTCCTAATTGGCTTAGTTCGGAGTCTGTAATTAAGTGCATTAACTCAATATTCTTTTCTAAATAACCTAACCCTTTGTTCCACTCCTTGGATAATGCCATGGTATTTATCAAGGATATATTTGCTTTAAATTGTATATTTATTGTTTGTCCCGAAACACTTAACTGCTCCCAGATAGTTTGAGCTCCAACAAAGTCACCTCTAAAGGCCATTTGATAAGCAAGAAGATAACTATATTCATCGTTTTGAATACGAGATAAATTACTTTCAAATGTTTTCAATTCTTCCATCAATTTATTGAATTCGTCGGCATCGCTACTTCTGTTTTCTGAAGCTTTTTCTAACAAAAAATCTATACTGCGAATTTCATCACCCCAAGATGGAGTGATGAAAGAAATGAAAATAATTAAAGCGACTATAAATTTAGGCATTTATCTTTAAATAATCGCAGCAATTTCAGTTTTATCTTCACTAGGTTTTTTATCTTCTTCTTTTGTCTCTTCTTCTTCAGCAGGAAATAATACACAAACAACATCAGGGCAAATATCTAATGATTTTTCTAAAGCAACAATATCACGGCTTAACATCGATTTTTTTAGTTCTTCATTTAAGTTTGATTCAGTAATAGCTGTTTCAAACTCGATTGCAGATTCGGTTAAACCTGACTCTTGGCCCATACGTTCTAATAACTTAATAATACTTGACATCTTATCTCCTTAAGATTGCTAAAGTGCCGATTTAACGACGTTTTTAGTTATAATGCAGCAATTCAACTTATGCTAATACACTATTTAATTGCGCGATATCCTACTGCGCTAATTCTTGCTCAATTTCAGCCAAACGTGCTACAAGCTTTTCATTTGGCTGCATTTTTTCACTAGGTGGGATCACTAAAGTCGTGTGCATATGAATCTCAGCAGTGACCAACTCAGAAAGTGACAAAGTTTCAATACGAATGTTATCAATTGGAAGTACGGCAGCCTCGTATAAAATCACTTGGTGATCCAGTGGATAAACTTCACTAAGCAACTCAATTAACACTTGTCGATGCGCTGCACCCGTTGAAAACTTAGCCAACGAGCGATCTCCAGCAAGTCCTATTTGCCACAAAATAAGATAACAAGATGGATCATATTGGCGTTTATAAAACATAAACTGACTTGCTTCAAATTGTTGGCAACCAAAGCGTCCAGGATCAATACCTAAATCTGCGATTAAGCAATCTTCTGCTGAAATACCCGGAATCATCTTTGCGGCAAATCCTTCTGCTTTTGCCATTGCAATTGACTTATGGGGCGCTTGGGCGAATACCCCTGGATGACCATAAAAAGCACCGACCACTTTTTTACCCGCCCTCACTTCAGTCATCATCGCATCAACCATTTCGTTGTAGGTGATTAGGCGCGACTTACCCTCTTGGTAATACTCTTGTAAAGAACGAACATCTGAGTGCATTTCTTGCAACCACAGCTCAGTAATACCATGGGAGACGGCAGAAAAGACGACATCAGCTTGTTCTATGTAGCTTTTACTTAACGGACAAATATGCGCACCTAGCGTCATTCCAATACCAACACAGGCCAAACTTCCAGCCATAAGTCCCCTATTTAATTTAATATCCCAAACCAACTGTAAGATAACAGTTATAGTTTCGTTTTAGAATTGTAAACCAGCTAATTCTTTGACTAAGTATCATAAAGTGAATCAATTACAAAAAATTCTATAGTACGTTTTTGAAATAATGTACTTGTTCATCTGATGACTTAGTGCTCTCAACAAATCCCATAGCTCGTATCACTCTTTGGATCGCATAGTTTCTAGCAGAACAATTAGTATGAAAAATTCTTATTCCTAATTTTTTTAAGCCATAATCCATAACCGCTGCAGTAGCCTCATTTGGATAACCTTTTCCATGAGCGGTTCTTGTTAAAATTAAGCCTGCATCAGCATCTTCTGAGGTATTACCAAAAATAAACAGATTTTGAATTCCAATGACCTCTTGCGTTGCTTTCACCCTTATTACCCAAATTAACTCTTTTGGGTTCGCGCCTTCAATATGTGTAAGTGACCTCTCAAACATCACATTAGATTGCTCTTCTGTTAAAGGTTTAGCTATAAGTTTCATTATTTTAGGATCACAATATAGTCCTGTAAAAAACTCTTTATCTTCAGCTTTTAGCAACCTCATAGACAATCTTTCAGTCTCAAATTCATGCATTTGAAAATCACCTCCAATATTGAATTAGTAATCTTTTTGCTCAGCAAATCGAATTACGCCAGTTTCATGGGCTGAACGGTCAAATATCACGTAATAATCATTAAGTAACGGTAAACCTAATAAACATTGGTTTGGCCAACGTGGAAGTTGACTAACTATTTTAAAACACGCTTTACCTGGGCTTGGCGAATTGAGTTGCCAATAATGTTCTGGTTTACAACTGATAGTAATCGCTTTATCGATAACTTCATTTTCTGAATCAGGGCATTCGTTGGTGATTTCACCATCAAAAGTAAAATGCAGTGTCGGCCAATGGCTTAAATCATCTGGGTGATGGCCAGTCATGTCACGGCCTTTAAATAACTCGCCCATATCAATGCCTTTCTCTTGATAACTGATATCTTTGAATGGCTCGACTAACGTTACAAAGTCACTAGAAACATTGTTAAATCCAGTCATCATGGCTTTGTATAACAAGTCTGTCAGTAAAATACCTGATACGCCCGTATCGATAATGGCATTACTTTTATGGGATGCGACATACTGACTTTGTAATGCTGGAGCCTCTACTTCTGCTTGTTCACCCACTCGCATTGAATACAATTTGACGTTGTAATAGCGATTATGAATCACATCAATGGTTTTGAACTTTCCCTGATACAACTCGGTATGCTCTTTGCCACCGCCTAGAATCAACCAGCCTTTGTTAAGTGGATCTGCTGCGATTTGCTCTTGGGTATACTCTTGTTTAGCAATATGGATGCTCGAGCGTTTTGAATAAAAGCCAAATTTATTGTGCGTTAAGCCATTTTTGTTAAGGCGAGTAAAATAGGGTACGACGGTCTGCTGTGGCTGTTTTTTCAAGAATTTTCTGAAACGCTTTAAATCCTCGCCACTAAAACGCTCTGACTCGTCTGCTTCATCACAGCTCTTTTCATCATTCTCGCAATGGGCTGGGCACACAGAGTTTGGCTCTGAAAAAGGCCATGGAAAGGTCGAGGCGGGTTTAATTTTATGTTTTTCGATGTAGGCTGTTAAATCATAGCTTTTATTAAGCCCATAATACGCCAGCCCTAAAATACCGTCTGCATCGGCGAACGTTTTTTGTTGCTGTAATGAAGGTACAATCGCGACAGGACAATCGTTAAGTGATAAAGGCTGATGCGCTAAGTTTAAATGTGGGACGTGGGTTGAGGTATTTTCATCCAAAGAATCTTGAGCTAATGGGTCGTGCTTGAGACCATCTTCACTCACACTCACCTTGGTATGCACTAATGGGCCATCCCAGCCACCCGCGCCATATATGACCTGTTGTGCAAAAGGACTAGATTGTAGATATTGGTCTTCATGGGGCTGATACACCTGCTTTTTTACAACAAGCGTACTGCTACCGGTATCAACAATTAAATTAGCCAAGCTACCTTCACTGCCAAGGCGCATTTGTACGCAGTAACCACCTTTGGCATACACATTGACTAGGGGTAATTTTACGGTTCTAGGCTGTATTGATTGGGCAGTGAACTTGGCTGTAGATGGTTTTTCAGAGCAATAATCATCAACATTTTCAGGATTAGCTTGATCATCTAAATGTTGCTGCATTTGATTATGATGATGGCAATGGCCTAGTAGGTGTTGATGATGATCATCATCAGAGGCTTGTTGCGCTGCTTGTTGGTTTATTGCTTGTTCTAATGCAACTGTTGCTTCATCTAAAGTCTCAGTATCGCTGTGATCTTGCTTGCTCATGCAGGTGTTGCTTCCTTGCTATTGATACTATTCAATATGCTATCGCTTGTATTTTACTGATTTTCGGTAATTTACAGAGATTATCTAAAAAGAGCCTTTCTGACTCCTTGAACCGTTACTTTAAATTAACATGATGACCTTTGTCACTCATTAGATGGTTATTAGGTTATTTTTAATACACTTAGCTCATTAAGAGTTGTCATCAAATATGAACATAATGACACCTTAACCGATGAGAAAAGCGAGTCTAAGGCTATATAGGGCTGATGTATTAAAGCTTGGCTAAAGTGGGAGTTGGAGTTGGAGTGGGAGTAGAAAATAGGCAAACAGTTAATGTTGTAAAAACCTAAAGGTTCTTTACAACATTAACGTTATGAATCAATAGATAAAATGAAAGGTTAAGCGATATTGGCTTTAATTTGAGTTCTTTCTAATTCAATGAACTCGAAACCACGCTTTAAAAAGAGGAATTCATTTTTTTCTGGGAGCCCATGGATAAGCGCGAGCAGCTCTGCAAAAACGTGATCTAATGCTAAGCGATCTTTGTCTTTTAAATGATTAAAAATAAGCGGGCGAAGCACCATACTAAATGTGCCAATTAAATCAGAAAATCGTTGCTCTTGAATCGCTTTAATATTGGCTTGAACTTCTTCGATACAAAGCGCTGCAAGGATTTCATTTTTATCTCTAAAATTTTGATAACAACATGCGCGAGATAACCCACATGCTCTAGGTACGTCAGACATAGAAAAATTGATTAATCCATGTTCTTGAATAAGGTCTTTTGCTGCATTTAATAAACGTTGTTCTGTTGTCATGATACCCCCATATCATTAATTTTGGCCACATTGTATAACAGCTGAGTTAACACTTGTATAGCAAATGTACGCAGTCACTCAAAAAATACAATGTGAGGGCAATAAAAGCGGTAATTTAAGTAGGTTACGGCATGATATACGATTAGCTCTCTCTGTCACATACATAACAAAGATTAAAAGCGACGGCCATGGGGATCTGCGGTAAAACTCGCATATTGAGAGGATTGTAATTCGGCCTGATAATAATGATGGGCAATGTCATGCTCTTTAGCATGATACATCGCATTATCTGCGGTTTTCATGAGCGTTTTTCTATCTTGAGCATTGTCGGGGTATTTTGAAATACCGATACTGACGCCAACCACTATCATATGACCTGAACAAGGAATATCGACCAATAGTGCTTGCTCTATTTCTTTGGCAACGACAGTGATATTTCGCGCTTCAATATCAGGTACGATAAGGGCAAACTGGTCGCCACCAATGCGGGCTATAACGCCATCACTAGGGACGGTTTGGTTTATCCTGTCTGCTACCACTTGTAGCACTTTATCACCTTCGACATGGCCAAATGTGTTATTGATCATTTTGAAGTTATCAATATCTAACATCATGCAATAAAACGAGTCTGGCTTTCGTGCAATGGCACTATCGAGTTGCTGATAAAACTGCTGCCGATTAGGGAGCCCAGTTAATATATCATGGCTCGCTTGATGGGCTTTTTGTTGCAAAATATCATCCAAATTCTCAATAGTCTGCTTGCTTAAATTGGTCACTAAAAACACAAACCATCCACCAGCTAAAAAAATACCTGCCACAATCACTTCAATAAAATTAACGCGGTCTTGATGTTGCAGCAATAAAGATAAATAACTGAAATAACCAATCACAAACAGCACAATCATCATCAGTAAAGCCAACCAACCTTTACTACTAAATTGCGAGTAAGCACAGATGTCGTAAGCGGGTCGTAAAGACAGTGCTAGACCAACAAGTCCAAGTAATACCATTGTAAGTGCAAAAAAATCCATGTGGACTCCTGTGGGTATCAGTGCTGTTTGTTTTATGCTTAGCCGTTTTGACTGAATACAAAGCTAAGTGCCAGACAGTAAAGTGGAAAAATCGAAAAAAGGTGCCATTAATCCTCCATACTTAGTGTAGCAGTTATCCATTAACTTGCGGCTGTCAGCGACTTTTTCGCCTTTAAATCAGCCAATTCGTGTTTCACCTAAAAAGCAGTTAACATTATGTCAACATCAATCAGGAAGATGTTGATTTACCTAATACCCATTTTGAGTATCAAACAATAAATAATAAGAACACGGATCGATTAATAACATGATTAATATCAGCAAAAAGATTGTTATTACTTGTTTGTGCTTTTGCAGCTTTTCGCTGTTTGCACAAAGTCAGTTAATAAGTAATATCCACGGCTATACCATTAAAGATGGACAACTTGTTCAATTTAAAGCGCTACAATTTAACGGCGACACCATTGAAGAAGTGTATACCGAACATGACATTTTACCTTACAGCACCCAAGCTAATATTGTTCGAATAGACGGTAAAGGCCAAACACTACTACCTGGTTTAATTGATGCGCATGGGCATGTATTGAGCTATGGGTTAAGTTTAATGCGTGCCCAACTTCGTACTAGCCAATCAGAAAATGATGCGGTGAATATGGTCAAAGCATTTCGTCAACAACACAGCAATATGCAGTGGATTCAAGGCAGAGGCTGGAATCAAGTCTTATGGCCAAGTAACACCTTCCCTACTGCAGCATCGTTAGATAAAGCCTTTCCTGACACACCAGTATGGCTTGTACGAGTCGATGGACATGCTGGATGGGCCAACTCGGCAGCCATGCAAATTGCTGGGGTAGATGCCAAGACAATAAGCCCTGAAGGGGGAGAGATTTTACGCCACAGTGACGGACGCCCTACAGGGGTGTTTGTTGATAATGCCATGAGCTTAATCACCAACAATATTCCAAGCTTGTCGGTTGATGAGCAACAAACAGTATTGCTGACAGCACTAAATGCGTTAGCTGCAATGGGATTAACTAGCGTGCATGATGCAGGCGTTGGCTCCGACACAATCAAGGCATACCAAACACTAGAAAACTTTAATAAGTTACCTATCCGCGTGAATGCGATGATTGATGCCGAAGATCCGAATTTTGCTCAGTTAATGACGGCTGGCCCCATCGCTGCTGGTTCAGATAAGCTGCAAATCAATAGTGTTAAAATTTCAGCCGATGGCGCATTAGGTAGCCGAGGTGCAGCGTTAATTGAAGATTACAGCGACTTAAAAGGTCATAAAGGGTTACTGCTGTATTCTAATGACGCCTTAATCGATACTATCGAAATTGCAATGAAATCTGGGTTTCAGGTCAATACTCATGCCATTGGCGATCTTGCTAATCACATTGTATTAAATGAATACCAGCGCCTCATAGCAACAACTCAGTCACGTCATTTACGTCACCGCATTGAGCATGCGCAGGTACTGCAGCTAAGTGATATTCCTCGATTTGCAGAACTTAATGTGATTGCATCGATGCAAGCGACCCACGCCACCAGCGACAAAAACATGGCTGTCGATAGAATTGGTAACACCCGTATTCAAGGTGCTTATGCTTGGCGAAAGTTGATGACTTCGGGTGCGATTATTGCAGCAGGTTCTGACTTTCCTATTGAGTCACCAAATCCATTTTATGGTTTACATGCATCGGTCACCAGACAAGATCATCAAAACCAGCCGTTTAATGGATGGTATCGAAAGGAAAAAATGAACCTAACAGAAGCCTTAGCCAGTTTTACTTCTAATGCAGCCTATGCGGCGCATCAAGAATCAATGATTGGTGAGCTACGCCCTGGAATGAAGGCTGACTTTATTTTGATTGAGGATGATATTTTTACCACCCCATATGAAGATATGTGGAAAGTCACAGTCAACGAAACTTGGGTCAATGGCAAGCGAGTTCATTAATTAATCAATCAAGATTACACATACTAAGTTTACACATACTAAGAAGAGCCCTTCAGCAGGTTTAAGCATTGAAGGGCTTTTTTAGTAAGCCCATAAAATCTTCGTAGCCAGTGTTTGGTTAACCATCAGGTATGTTAACTAGCGCCATGTTAAATAAGTGCATTAAATAAGTGCTTTAGACAAGTGCATTAAACAAGGAAGAATAAGTAACAGAAAATAAGAAAAAAATAAGAAAAATAAAAGAAAAATAAAAAAATAACCCTTTTCAAATTTGTTCTCGTTTATAGCAATAACACCGATTGATTTTTCTGTTTTATTGTTGGAGAACACCATGACTTATTCTGTTAAAAAACCTTTATTCAATACTCAAGTTCTTGGCTCAGCATTATGTGCAGCCTTATTATTTGGTATCGGTAGTCAATCAGCTATAGCAGCAAATTATGATTTCCCTCACCTTGAAACTGTCGGCATAAGCCAAGTTCAGGTTGCGCCAGACATGGCTGAAATCTCTGTGCAAGTGAGCCTTACTAAAACAACAGCGAAAGAGGCAAAGTTGGCGGTTGATGAAGCCGTGGTTAAATTTATTGCTCGCTTAAAAGAAGCTGGCGTAAGCACCGATGATATACAAAGCGCTAATTTACAAATTCAGCCGCAATATCATTATCCTTCAAAGCAGCCTAGAGAGTTAACCGGATATCATGCAAGCCGTCAGTTAACAGTGACAGTAATGAAGCTTAACCAGCTCAACGACATTCTCGACTCTGCGTTAGAAGAAGGCATAAACCGTGTACAAAATATTGCCCTTAAATCATCGGATGAAACCAAAGCAATTGAACAAGCAAGACAAGCTGCAATTAACGATGCTAAACAAAAAGCCCAATCCTTGGCACAGGGTTTTGACCGTAAGCTAGATGGTGTTTGGGAGATCCGTTACTTAACCCAACACCCTGTACAACCTGTAATGATGCGAATGTCTGCTGTGCAAAGTGACACAATGGAAAGCTATCAATATGGGGAGGTTAATGTGGAAGAACGTGTGGAAGTGGTTTATCGCTTAAAATAATACTAGCCAGTTCACTGTGATATTAAACAGCGATCATCTTAAGCATGATCGCTTTTTGTCTGCTCAGCTTAACACTATTGACAATTTAACCATTATTTTGCTGTTTTCTTGTTTCTAATCAATATCCCCATTGTTTTGCTCCATAAACTATGGCGCAATTTGTCGGAGATTAATTTCACAGCTAGCCAGATGCGCACTACACCGCAACAATGCAGCCTACAGTTATTTCCTCAAATCGGTCGTCATGTTTATCCATACTCATTTAGTCAAGAGGACGCATTAATGAAAATCGATTTATCCACTCACGTTGCAGGCGTTAAGCTAGAAAGTTATTTGATGAATGCCTCTGGTCCTAAATGCACCACTTGGGAAGAATTACACACCATAGCGCAATCTCATTCATCGGCTGTGGTCACCAAATCTTGTACCATCGCCCCTAGAGAGGGCAACCCAGAGCCTCGTTACCAAGACTTGCCACTTGGCTCAATTCAGTCAATGGGTTTACCAAACTTAGGCTATAAAGCTTATCTAGAAATGATCCCAGCACTGAAAGCCTTAGGAAAACCTGTGATTGTAAGCGTATCGGGTTTTAGTGTTGAAGATAACATCGAAATGGTGACGGCTTTTCAGCAAAGTGATGTTGATTTAATTGAAGTGAACTTTTCCTGCCCTAATATCCCGGGAAAAGCTCAAGTTGCCTATGACTTTGAACAAACAGATAAGGCATTAGCAGCGATTACCGCATTAGGAAATAAGCCTATAGGGATTAAGTTAGCTCCCTATTTTGATATGTCCCACTTTGTCGCCGCCGCAAATGTTATTAAAAAATACCCCGTTAAATTTATTACCTGCATCAACTCAATCGGTAACACTTTAATCATTGATCCTTATACAGAGCAGCCAATAATCAAACCTAAAGGCGGATTCGGCGGCTTATGCGGTGACTATATCAAACCTGTTGGTCTTGCAAATGTGAGAGCTTTTCGAGAACTGCTTGATGACAATGTGCAAATCATTGGCGTAGGCGGCATAAAAACGGGGATTGATGCGTTTGAATACTTATTAGCTGGTGCTGATGCGGTGCAAATAGCCACTTGTTTTGAAAAAGAAGGCGAGACCTGTTTTGAACGAATTGAAACAGAGCTTGCTGAGTTTATGAAGTCGAAAAACTACCAATGCATTGCAGATGCGAAAGGAAAATTAAAACCGCTTTAGTTGGTCGTATTAGACTTAAACGTGCATTTTTTGCAATAGCCAGTTCGCCTTTGTTCTGGCTATTGCTTGTTAACATATCCCCAATCAACCCGCCTTTTAATTAGCAATTGCTAACTTACAGTTCACGATAATTTTATTCCATAAAACCTGACTATTCGATAATAACACTGTTAATATTGATAAAAATTAACAGTTTCACCACTTAACAATTAATGGTTAGCAAACTTTTAGCAACCTCATCAAAAGTGGCTGAAGGATCATACAGAGTCATAGCACTCAATCGCCGCAGGCATAATCGAATAAATGGATATTAATTGTGTTTAAAAAATTACTTGCGATGACCAGTTCTACCCAAATGCTGGTCGCTATGTTTGTGGGTTTTGCTGTAGGGATTTTCTTTGGTGAATCTGTTGGCTGGTTAAGCACCATTGGCAATGGCGTTATTTTGTTAATGCAAATGACCGTCTTACCTTACATTGTTGTCTCACTTATCGGCGGTATAGGTAAGCTCCAAAAAAGCACGGCCATTCTTATTTTTAGTCGAGCAGGCTTAATTATGCTGCTGCTTTGGCTCGTCGGAATCGTGCTTACCGCTTTAATGCCACTGTCATTTCCCTTTATTGAATCGGCCTCCTTTTTTAGTACCAGTATTGTTGAACCTGTCGAGCCAATTAACTACTTCAAACTCTATATTCCTTCAAACCCATTCGAATCAATGGCTGCAGGCTATGTACCAGCAATGGTGGTGTTCAGTATTGCAATGGGGCTGGCGCTTATCGGTATGGAAGGCGACAACAAGACCCAAGTGTTGTCATTCATGCATACCATTACAGAAACCTTTTCTCGTATTACTCAAGGTTTAGTCAAAGTTTTACCTATTGGTATTTTTGCTATGTCAGCGGCAGCAGCAGGCACGATGGGGGTTGATGAATTTGCCAGTATGCAGGTGTACTTAATCAGTTATTTTGTACTGTGTTTATTGCTCACGTTTGTCATTTTACCTTGGATTGTGTGCTCATTAACGCCTATTACTTACGCCCAAACAGTGCGTATAACAAAAGCCAGCTTAGTCACTGCATTTGCCACAGGTAACATCTTTATTGTGATCCCTGTGATCATTGAAGAATGTAAGCAAATCATGCGTGAGCATAATAACCTAAGCGAAGATGGGTTAACTCTAATTGAAATCCTCGTACCAATCGCCTTCACCTTCCCCAATATTGGCAAACTTACCGTCATTTTATTTGTTTATTTTGCAGGCTGGTTTAATGGAACGCCTGTTGAAGTGAGTGCAATGCCGTCATTATCTATCAGTGGCTTATTGTCTTTATTTGGCAGTGTTTATGTGGCGATTCCGTTTATGCTTGAGTTGGTTCATTTACCTTCAGATCTATTTCAACTGTTTGTGATGTCTGGGTTTATAACCGGTAAATTTAACTCAATCGCTGCGGTAATGAATCTATTTGCCTTAACCTTGCTCACCGTTTGCTTATTCCAAGGCAGTCTTAAACTGCGTCCCCCTCAATTAATTAAAATGTCCGCGGGTTTATTGATTAGCACTGTCGTGACGATATTGATATGTCGAGTCGGCATGGGCTTATTTATTCATAGTCCTGAAATTACCAGCGGCGTGATTGCCAATATGCAAGTGGCTGATAAGGTTCCTACAAAAGTTAAACGACAGTTTCCTGAAGTCGGCAAAACCCCTTCACAACCTATCGCTGGCGTACAAGACATTATTAAGCGTGGCGTACTTCGAGTTGGTTACATTCCAAGCAGTGTGCCATTCAGTTATTATAATAACGCAGGCCAATTAGTCGGCTTTGACTCTGCTATGGCAACGAAGCTGGCTGAAGATTTAAATGTCGAAGTAGAGTTTATTCCTTTTCGTAAAAAGACCTTATCTGCCTCGCTAGATGCAGGCTTTTTTGATGTTGCTATGTCGGGACTCGCAATGGATATTAAGCAAATGGACAGCTTGAGCTATAGCGATCCTGTACTTGAGCTAAACGTTGCGATTGCCACCAAAGACCATAGAGTTAATAGCTTTAAAACAAATCAATCGATTTTAGAAATGGAAAATACCACCATTGCTTACGTCGAACATGATGACAAAATTAAAGAAGCAAAGCGGGTGTTACCGCACTTAACCTTTGTAAAAATCGATGGCTACAAAGACTTCTTTAGACAGAAAGGCGATAAGTATGATGCGGTGGTCATTAGTGCTGAAGCGGGGTCGGCTTGGACATTGTTCTTCCCTGGCTACGGTATCGCTATTTTAGAAGGTAAAAATCGATACCCAGTTGCTTATGCTGTTGCTCAAACTAATCAATCATTATTGAATTACATAAATAACTGGCAAAAGCTTCGCAAAGTCGATGGTCACCAACAGGAGTTTTATGATTACTGGATGCTAGGTAAAGGCGCCACGACACCGCAGCCTCGATGGTCAATCATTCGTGATGTACTGCATTGGGTTGATTAACCCGTTTAGTACCTCAAAGCTGGTGATTTAACACTATTTAGTTTGAGTATTATTTAGTTTGAATATTATTTAGTTTGAATAATATGCCTCAATCCCAAAAACATAAAGCCTAACAAATCTGCTTGTTAGGCTTTATGTTTATATTCACTTCATTTTGTCACTAGGTTTACGGCAATTAAGCCTACCTAAAACTGTCATATTCACCGACTACAGTATAACGCTATGCTGATTGCAATAAATTGTGAATTTATTGCCTTCTATCAGTTGACAATCAATAGATTGAAAACGATTAAAAATATTGCAAACCTTGTAAAGTTAACCTAAAAATAACTGTAGCATTTTTGTTAAACACCTCGTTGATATTTAGCGCTCCAATTAGTAAGGATACTAGTGAAGAATGATGAATAAGTTACGTATAGGTATTGTCTGTCACCCCAGTATTGGCGGTTCAGGCTTGGTTGCCACCCAATTGGGATTAGGCTTGGCAAAATTTGGCCATGAAGTGCATATCATTGCACACAAGCGCCCGTTTAAATTACCTGAAGACATAGAGAATGTTGTCTTTCATTGCGTAGATGAAGTGAACTATCCCTTATTTGAAGGCCCGCTACACACCTATTCGTTAACGGCAAAAATTGTTGAAGTTGCGGAAGAATACCAGTTAGATATTGTGCATGCTCACTATGCTATTCCACACTCACTTTGCGCCCATTTAGCCAGTAATATTGCTCGTTATCCCTTCCCAATTGTCACTACAATTCATGGCACGGATGTCACTATCGTTGGCCAAGACGATGCGATTAAGCGCTTAAATACATTTAGCATGAATCAAAGTGCCTTATTAACGACAGTTTCTGAATTTCAGCGTCAATACATGCTGCAAGAGTTCGATATTCAGCAACCGATTAACGTAGTGCATAACTTTATTGATGCAGACGATTTCACCCCAGCACTTCAAGATGAAACGTTAAGAGCGACGTTAGCTCAAGATGACGAAAAAATCTTAATGCATGTCTCTAATTTTAGACCCCTTAAAAACACGTCAACAGTCGTTGATGCCTTTAGCCAACTAACCTGCAGTGAGCCTGTAAGGTTAGTATTAGTGGGCGATGGCCCTGATATTGGAAAGATTAAACAGCAATGCCAGCAATTAAACATACTCGACCGTGTCACTTTTACCGGTTCAGTTAATAAGGTTGAACGTTATATTGCCAATGCTGACTGCCTTATCCAACCTAGCTTTAGGGAATCATTCTGCATGGTGATTTTAGAAGCCATGTCGTGCGCGGTTCCGACGGTTAGCAGTAATGTTGATGGTATTCCCGAAGTCGTTGATGAAGGCGTAACGGGTTACTCATTTCCCCCTGAAAATTCAACTAGTATGGCAGCTGCAATTAGCCATATTCTCTCGGATAGTTCAATACAGCAACGACTCGGTCAAGCTGGGCGTGAGCGAGCCATAACGCACTTTAATTGCGACAATAAAATCAAACAATACGTTGACTGTTACCGCCAGACCTTAGCTAGATTTAGCCGCTCAGCTGTCGCAAGTTAAGCGATTTAACGCTTGTTATTGCTATAGCAGTAATGCTGGCATGTTAACTCATGTCAGCAACGTCCATGAAAGTCGACAAAAACAATAAGTAAAAGGGAATCATATGGCTAATGCCAGCACGCAAACGGACACCGAACAACAAATTCAATCAGCACCGGTTAAGAAAGATAAAAAAATCAGTATGTCGAGTTGGGTATTACTGTCATTTGCAGGCGGTATTATTGCAGGATTGTTTTTCGGTGAAATGCTGGCGTGGATGTCGGTCATCGGCGATGCGTTCATCAAGTTATTACAGATGACCATCATTCCTTACATTATCGTATCGTTAATCTCTAGTTTAGGCAGTTTAACCTTAGAACAAGCCAAGTCATTAGGTGTAAAAGTCGGTAAATTGATGCTAGTGATATGGCTTTTCGGTCTGTTAAGTATGTACTTGATCAAGTACACCTTCCCTGAGTGGCAAGCAGGTGAATTCTTTAGTTTAACGGCATTACAAGATCCTAATTCGGTCAACCTTTTGGATTTATACATCCCTTCTAACCCGTTTTTCTCACTGTCTAATAGTTATATTCCTGCAATTGTACTTTTTTGTGTTGCCACGGGCATTGCGCTGATATCCATTGACGATAAAGAGTCATTAATGCGCCCATTGCAGTTACTTGGCGCCTCCTTTAATAAGGTCACACAAAGTATTGTCATGCTGATGCCAATTGGTATTTTTGCCATGACAGCGGCGACAGCTGGCACGATAGATTTTGATGAGTTTCAAAAATTACAGGTTTATTTTATCGCTCATGTGGTGATGACAATATTGCTCACATACTGGGTTTTACCCGCCATCATTATGGTGCTCACACCATTCTCCTATCGTGACATTACTGGTATCGCGAAAGATGCCATGATTACAGCATTTGCAGCCGGTAATATTTTTATAATCTTGCCATTGCTTATTCAACGCACCAAGGAGCTATTCCACAAATACAAGATTGGTAATGCGCAAACCGATGATTACGCGAATATTATTATTCCTGTGGCGTTTAGCTTTCCTAATTTGGGCAAGTTGTTAACCATCGTTTTTGTGTTATTTGCCGCTTGGTTTTCAGGCAAAGAGCTCGATTTTATTAGTTATTTTCCGATGTCTGTTAATGGCTTAATCAGTTTATTTGGCAGCGTGTATTTAACCATTCCTATGCTATTGGATTCGTTAGAGCTGTCTTCGGATTTATTCCAGCTGTATATGGTGTCGAGTTTATTCACTAGCCGTTTTACCTCATTACTCGCTGCAATGAATATCTTTATTTTAGCGATTGGCGGTACAGCGATGCTGGCTGGTATCGCAAAAGTCAGCATGAAAAAACTGATAATGTGCAGCGCCCTGACACCGATTGTTTTTGGCATCACTTTACTGGGAACCAGCTGGCTGCTTAATAGTATTGTTGATACTGAATACAATATGGATGAAGTGGTAGCACAAATGAGCTCTGCTGCAGAAGTACCTGAAGATGTGACAACCTTTAATTGGTCAGAAGAATTAGTTGTTAATGGCCCCCGCTCTGTGGAACAAATTAAGCAAAGCGGGACGTTAAGAGTCGGATATAATCCTGTTCAAGTCCCCTTTTCATTTTTTAATGCCGAGCATGAACTTGTCGGGTTTGATATCGAATTGATGAAAAAGCTGGCTGCTGAACTTGATTTACAAATCGCATTTATCCCTTACTCAAGCGAAAATGCCTTAGAGTCAATCAACAGTGGCTTGTTTGATATCACAGTCTCAGGCTTACAAATGACCACGACTCGAATCGGTTTAGTCGACTTCACTAACCCAGTGCTCGATCTTCACTATTCTTTTGTTGTTAAAGATTACCGTGCTGATGAATTTAAAACTGATGAACTTATACATCAAGCCGATAAAATCAGAGTTGCGTCTGTGGGAGAATATTCAATTATCCCTTACCTAAAAGAGAAGTTCGATAACATTGAATTTACTTCAATCGACTCTGACAAACTCTTTTTTGAAGATGATGGCAAAACCTGGGACGGACTGCTTATTAGCCTTGAAGCTGGTCAAACTTGGACCATTTTATACCCTGAATACACGACCCTATATAACCGTGAAGAAATTAAATCTTTCCCAGCATCCTACGCTGTTGCAAAAGGAAATACCTCATTGCACACCTTTTTAAATAGCTGGTTGGCAATTCAGCAATCATCCGGTTATGTAGACACACTTTATAGTTACTGGATTTTAGGAGAAAACGCTCAGCCTAAGCAGCCAAGATGGTCAGTCATAAAGGATGTATTACATTGGGTCGACTAGTGTGGAAAATAGCGAGTTAAACATAAAGCCTTATTGTAATAGTTAAGGCTTTATATTTTATTCAAGAGTCAAGATACTCACGAGTAACGGTACTCACGAGCGATGAGTGACATAATACTGCCAGAGCGCGGTATTTAAGATCACTTGAACCAGATAAAGCCGATATTGAATATAAATCATATTAGTCTCCATCGGATTGTGAACGATATGTCAGATAATTAGCCCCTACCCCATTAACAATCAGTCCAATCAGCACCCCAAATGCAACACTAAATACCTCAAAACTAATCGAAGTTGGTAACCAAGTTCTGATGAGACTAAAACTCAGTAAATTAGCCATTCCTGCGACTATCGCTACCGCAACCACCCATTTCATTTGTGCACGGGTTTGTAGCTGCTTGCGGTGGCTAAATGTCACACACCTATGCCCCCACCAAGTTAGCCCTAATCCAATACTAAATCCGGCAAACCTCGCCAATAAAACAGGCCATTTAGCTAAATGTAATAGGCTTAAAAAGAGCATTAAGTCGACTAAAAAACTCCCACCACCTACCAGTAAAAAGCAGCTCACGGTTTTAAGTTTTTGCCGATTAAACACAGGCATAGCTTGGGCTGGTTGGGATAACATCAGTGCGCGCGGCATTAGCTTTCACCACACAACATTAGCACTTTTTTCTTAGTTTCGACTTCTAACTTACAGGTGGCAAAACTATCGTATTTTGTCAGTTGTGTTTGAGTCACAACAATATAATAAGGAGTATTTTGCAGACGAATTAGCTGTTCTTCATCATTGACCACCACCGCTTTACCCTCACTGTAATAACGAGACGAAAATGGTTGCTGTAGCCAGTAATACACTGGTAAGTCATATAAACGTTGTTCTAACAACCACTTATCACTTTTTTCTTTACTGACACCAGTATTAAGTACCCCAACGACAACCATAAGCAATAAGGGAATAGAAGTTGCTATGGTCACAAACCGTCTAATCACATCACCTTTCCAAGCATAAGCAATAAGTAATGCCAACGCTGGCGCTGCGGGTAACACATAAGCAGGTAGAATGTTTCCCGCTAAAGTGAATAACACCATAGGCGATATCATCCAGCAGATCAGAAATTTAGTGAAAGAATCAAACCCTTTATTTTGCTGGCTAACCTCAGTATTTGCCCCACTGTTATTTTGATATAATCGATAGAGGCCACGTGGCAAGAAAAATGACCAAGGTAAACACGCTACGGCAAAATACATCCAAATCGTACCACGTGCTTCATCATGGGCAGTGCCGTATAAATCGCCTTTCCAGCCGCTATCAACAAACCTTGACCAATGCTCGCCAACAATAAAGTATTGAATAAAGCCAGGGGTAGCCTGCTCGGCCATCACGTACCAAGGTAACACTAAGCTCAGCATCAAAGTCAGGCCTGATAACAAGGGGACTTTTTGCCATAACTCGCGCCACATGTTGATAGGGCCTACTGCCCAAAGCATCCACAAAGAAACACCGATGCCAAATATCGCAATCACAACAGGGCCCTTGGCCATTAGGCCTATGGCCAATCCAGCGAAGCCTGCGTATCCCCAAAAATACTCACCTTGCCATGCTAAATAAAAACCAATAAATGCTAACGTTAACCCGAGTAATAAGCCCATATCCGTCATAACTGTGCCTAAGCACACATAAAAAACGGTTGTGGTCGCATAGATGATGGCAACGGTTAAGCCATTGATTGAAAATCGTTTCGCAAATTTAACCACCAAGGCTAGGCTCAGCACACCGACAATGAAATGCGGTAAACGTAAAAAGAACTCATTATTGGCGAACAGCTCGATAAAGCTGGCACTCATCCAATTTTGCAAAGGCGGTTTTCCCCAAAATGGAACACCATAATCAAATTGAGGTGTGAGCCAATTTCCAGTTTCTGCCATAAGCCTTGCCATTTCACCATAGCGAGCCTCTGTCGTATCCATTAACGGGTATAAGGCTAATGACACTAATCGCACTAATAACACACCCATTAAAAGCCATATTAGGTTCGTTCCCAATGGGTTAGATTTATGTGAAGGTGATTGCAGCGCATTCATTTAGACTTTTCCACCATAGTTGTAGGTTTGCTTGTAACTTGTTGGTTGTACAAAAAATGCTTGTTGCAAATGGCTCCCTTGCAGAACACTCGCTTGCAAATCACCGTTACTGAATTGATTTACATGGTTTATAGATGTCGACTTAGCACGCTTTAGCGCTTGCTTGCTATGAGTCGTTGCTTTGGTCATTGACGTGAGCGGCTTTTTAAAACTCACAACCGTATTAGGAATACTTTGTTGGTGATATACTTCTTCTACAATAAATACTGGGCGCTGCTTCACCTCCATAAACACCCGTCCCAGATACTCGCCAATTAAACCAATCGCCAGTAACTGAATTCCCGCTAAAAATAATTGCACCACCATCATTGATGCATATCCCGCGACAGCTTCACCAAATACCAAGGTTTTCAATACCACCCACACACCATAAATCAACGAACTCAAACCAATGGTGACACCAAACCAGGTGGCTAAACGAAGGGGCTTAAAACTAAACGAGGTAATTCCATCCATCGCTAAACCAATCAGCTTGCCGTAATTCCATTTGGTTTCCCCTACACTGCGAGGATCTCGATCAAACTCAATCGTAGTTTGGGTAAAGCCTGGCCAGCTTAAAATGCCTTTCATAAAACGATTACGTTCTGGCATTGCATTAATATGATCAACCACCTGACGACTTAGCAACCTAAAATCGCCAACATTTTCAGGCACAGGAGAGTCTGACATCACATTCATTAATCGATAAAAACAGCCTGCTGAAAAGCGCTTAAACCAGGTTTCGCCCAACCGTTTTTTTCGGCGCATATTCACCACTTCATAGCCTTCACGCCAAGTGGCTAACATCTGTGGAATAAGCTCTGGTGGGTCTTGCAAATCTGCATCAAGCAAAATAACCGCAAGGCCTCTTGCTTGAGCAAGGCCCGCAGAAAGCGCAGCCTCTTTACCAAAGTTTCTGCTGAGTTTAATGCATTGATGCTCACCATGACTCATGCGTAATTGCTGTAATAGCGCCCAAGTGTTGTCGGTACTTCCGTCATCAATAAACACTAACTCGCAATGCTCGGGCATGGTTGAGAGCACTCGGTCAAGGCGCTGCATCAACACATCAAGGCTTTGCGCCTCATTAAACATTGGGATAATGATCGATAAGCAGACTTCGGATTGCTGGCTGGCTGAGGATTGATGACGCATGGACTATTCCTGTGAATCAAAATATGCCAACATCTTGAATGATAGCGAGTGTAAGAAATGTCATTGACATTTCTTCGACAAAAAATGACTGATAATAAGCCTCCATTTCGAAGGCAACGAGCAACAAATGAAACTACTTATCATTGAAGACAACCACGATGTGGCAGGGATCTTAGGCGATTTCTTTGAAGCTCAAGATGCTGAAATTGACTTTGCAACGAATGGTGAGCTTGGGCTATCTCTGGCTCTCGCTGACGATTTTGACGCTATTATTTTAGATTTAATGCTGCCTAAAATGGATGGACTCACTCTGTGTAAAGCCCTGCGAGAACAAGGGTGCTCTACACCAGTACTGATGCTAACAGCCTTAGACAATAAAGCGGATTTAATGACCGGATTTGACAGTGGTGCTGACGACTACTTAGGTAAACCCTTTGATTTAGATGAGCTGGATGTACGAATCAAGGCGTTGATTAAACGCCACCGTGGAAATGTAGCTCAAGCTAAGCTGCGCTTTGGCGATCTTGAAGTCGACACGGCACGTCACCAAGTCACACGCCAAGGTATGATATTGCCACTCACTCCCACCACCTATCAAATACTGCGTTTGCTCATTAAGAATGCACCAAATGTTGTCACAAGGGAGCAACTTATCGACGAGCTTTGGGGCCAACACCCACCAGGAAAAGATATTTTGCGCAGTCATGTATATCAGCTTCGTAATCAACTCGATAAGCCGTTTGGTCAACCTATGCTAGTGACAGTCCCCAAAGTCGGTCTACGCCTCGACCAAGGTTCTACTGATACGAATTTAACCGAGTGAATACAAGTATGCTAAATCAACCCAAAGTAAGTCGTACCAGCACAAGTAATACCACTGCGCGATCTTTTGTTGGTAGGCTAAGCGTCTACTTTGCATTCATTGGTGTTTTGGCTGCTGGGATCATTTATGTCACGATGATTTTCATACTGCAATGGGTTGAGGATGAAGTAAGCTTAAATAACCTCAGAGAAAGCGCCCCTTATGTGGTAAAGCAATTTCAATCAGGTACCCCAGAACCTTTGGTATTGCCGCCTAATATTACCGCCTTTTACAGTACCAATTTTATTCCGAAAAAGTATGGTCAGCTTCAAAACTATCCACTTGGCTTTAATGGTGAAATTAATGATGATTCTCATGAGCTGTTTTTGCATCGAGATGAGTTTTTACTGGATGGAGAAGTCGTTCAGTTATACCTGACTATGCCAGCTGACAATGTTGAACTTTCTAACGCCCAATGGAAAAGTATTAGTACCTTCTCATTGCTATTCACATTAGGGCTATTAATTTTACTTGGCTATGCGCTGATCAAATTATCAAAACGCTTAATTGAACCCATCAATGACTTAAGCAAACAGCTTGCGAAGCAACCTTTGCCAACCACATTTAGCGTCAATACGAGTGCAGCCAAAGAGTTTGGTATTCTAACCGATAGCTTAAATAGTTATCGTCAGCAAAATGAAACCTTAATCAAACAAGAACAAGCCTTTGCCAGGTATGCCAGTCATGAGTTACGTACCCCATTGAGTATCGTTGTTGGCGCGGCTAAATTGCTTTCTAAAAAGCCCGATGCTGATTTTCAGTTGCGCCAGCAAGAGCGCATCACTCGTGCAGCCCAAGACATGCAAAATACAGTAGACGCCTTATTGAATATTGTTAAGCAGGAAAAGTCTGACAATAGTAATCCACCACGTCAATTGACTGAACAAGAGCTCAACCAAACCATTGAAACAGCAGTGAACTTAGCTAAAAAACAGCACATTGAAGTGACGGTTAACTGGCAAGGTAACCCATATGTGCAGCCCAATACAGCCGTGATTAAAATGTTACTTAGTAATTTGCTGAATAACGCAATTAATGCTCGCGGTGATAATTTGCCTGACGATGAAACGAGCTGGATTAAGATTACCATTTTAGACAATCAAATAGTGGTAGAAGATAACGGACAGGGTTTATCTAATATTGAGAAAGGTCAGCAACAAAGCGATATGTCAGGCCACGGTTTAGGTTTAGTGATTATTGATACTTTATGCCATCGATATAACTGGCAATTTACCCTAAAATCAAACCACCCAAGAGGCTGCATTGCGACTTTATCTTTACCTGCTCTAAGCCTTTAATCTAAGCCATTAAGCTGAGCCAAAACATAAACAACAGCTCAGAATAAAAATGGCTAACTCTCATTACAGCGTTAGCCATTCGTTTATCTGTATCAACGGGGGTTAGCGTTTATGAATGACTCCAGACTTCATCACAAAAGGTACATCCAGTAAGGCGTCTATTTGCTCTACTGGACTGGTGTTAAGTGCAATAATATCTGCTTGTTTACCAGGCTCTAGCGTGCCTATATCATCTGACATTCCCAAAAGGTCAGCCGCATTAATCGTGGCTGAAATAAGAATATCTTGATTAGACATGCCAGCTTGATGCATCAGTATGGCTTCTTTGGCATTCTGGCCATGCTTTGATACGCCACTATCAGTACCAAAAGCGATATTAACACCCGCTTTGTAAGCATTTCCGAAGTTGTTTTGCATGTCATTGCCCACACGAATAGCTTTGGCTTTAATTGCTTCCGACATAAAGTTACCGCTGGAGTTAGCCATTTGTACGACCGTATCACCAGCTAATAAAGTGGGAACCAAATATGCACCAGACTTCTTAAACAGCTTAATTGATTCTTTATTGGCGTAACTGCCGTGTTCAATACTGTCTACACCAGCACGTAGAGCAGCATTAATCCCTTCTGCAGCATGGGCGTGGCTGGCAACCTTTCTTCCCAGAGCATGAGCCGCATCGATGACTTCTTTTAGTTCATCATTTGCCATCTGCTGACCTGTACCTGTATTGGTATCGGAAAGAACACCGCCAGTAGAGGTGATTTTAATGACATCTGCGCCATATTTAATTGCCCGACGAGTTGCTCGGCGACAATCAAATGGGCCATCACAAATGGTTTTAGATGTCAGCATATCCAACAGATCAGGACTTTTACCATCTACATCACCATGGCCGCCAGTCACCGAAACACCACCAGAAGCAATAATACGAGGTCCTGCTAACCATCCTTTATTAATGGCATCTCTAAGCGCATAAATCTGTTCAGGTTTTGCACCTAAATCTCGTACGGTGGTAAATCCAGCCATCAAGGTTTTATTAGCAAAATAAGCACTTCTCATCGCCACGTCGGCATCAGACATCCTTAAAGATTCACTGTCATTATTGGGTCCAAGTTCACCTTGAAGATGCACATGCATATCCATCAAGCCAGCCATTACAAATTGCTGCTTTAAATCGACATACTCAATCGTGTCAGCTGCTGTTAATTCATTGTCGTTTATTTGTATAAAGCCTTTTTCGACGGTAGAGATTTTGCCATCTTTAACCACAACCGAATGTGCTTTCAGTGTGGATTTACCAGCTACAGTTAATAGTTCACCGGCATGAATCACTTTGTAGTCGGCAGCAAAAGCTGCTGAAGACATCCCTATGGTCAATAGCAACATAGTTGCCTTGCTAGTCGCTTTTTTATAACCCTTAAGCGTTGATTTCAAGCTCGTTAAAATAGAAGCGTTACGCGTTGTTTGAGGCATATTAATCCCTGAATGTGTTTCATTGTCCTAAGCTATTAACATGCCTAACTTAAGGGCGCTTTACAATCTTGCTTAACAACTTTTATTTACCATTAAGCTCCGCAACAAGCTATAACCTCAAACTAACCCAGCACTAACGCATCGACCAAACCTTACTCAATTGCAAACCAAGTTAACCCAATTCGCTAGATCTCGAGCACATTACATAGGTAAATTTAACATTTGTATTTGATTAACCTAAGCCTTTGCTATATAAAAGATTTAAGATTTTCATCAGGGAGGTTGAAAGTGACTGAATCTGTCAAATCTGACAAAAATTATGCGACTGCAGTTATTTTATCGGGAATTTTCGGGATTTTTGGAGTTCACCATTTCTATTGTGGCCGAGTTTTGCATGGTTTTTTTGATTTAACACTAGCCATTGTTGGCATTACGTTATTGCAGTTTGAAGACGTTACGCTCACCCTGATCGGTGCAGGTCTTATTTTTATTGATGTCATTCATACAGTCGTAGTGACATTTATGCTTCTAGTTGGAAGCTACAGAGACGGACAAGGTAAGTTAATCACCTATCCGGGACAAAAATTATAACTAAGGGATTTTAATTATGTCAGAAGCACAAACAGCTGAAACACCAGTAGAACTAAGTGAGAAAGGTTTTGTACCTACTCTTCTTTTGTGTTTTTTCCTAGGCTCTCTAGGTGTGCACCGTTTTTACACAGGTAAAATTGGTACTGGGATCTTGATGCTGTTAACCCTTGGCGGTTTAGGTATTTGGACGTTAATCGACTTCATTATTATTGCAGTTGGTAACTTTAAAGACTCACAAGGTCGTGCGATTAAAGCAAGCTAATCTTGTTTTATCCGTAAAGACTCAAAAGCCACGTTAATTAACGTGGCTTTTTTTATGAACGAAACGATATTGAAACTCGCTTTTACGCGTTAGAACATATAATCAATGCCCAAATAAACTTGTTCAGCATCATTTACCGACAGAGATGACACATTGTCCCCTGACGAAGTAAAGTTATGCATCAAATACCTAAAACCCACCTCTGATGTAAACTGATCACTCAGCTCAAAGACAACACCAGTTTGTCCGCCAAAAACATAGCTACTACGAGTATCAAAATAGCTTTGTTCACTATCTGTGTATTGGGTCTCTTGACTACTTAACCCTGCAGAAGCTCCAACAAATAAACTAACCAGTCCGGCATTATCAAAGGGAAATAACCAATCATAGGAAACTAAAACCCCTTGATGATGACTTAAATCATCAGAACTAAATGAGTAAGTGCCGTATAGCCGACTCGCTTGGTCAAAGGCGACACCGTTTCGTAACTGGTAGTTAATCCCACCTAATTGGATGTCATTTACATTAGACGGCAAGGCTGAAAATGTTGACAACTCTGCATAATGATAACCGACAACCCCACCAATAATCTTATCAGCACCATAAGAAAACTGCGGGAATAAAGACAATATAGCCAGACTTTTAATGAGCTGTTTTGCCGCCATACGCCCTCCCATTTCAGTGATACCTTAATTAATCATCACTTATTATTGGTAATGGGAACGTAAGCTAGATCAAACTTTGTAAGCTTGTTTTTAAAATAGAGAAACTAGATAACCAAACTGTGATCAGGTTAAAAAACAAACAAAGAAATATCGACAACAAACTCATTCAGCGCACAGTTTGAGCCAACAAAAAAGCCGCTAATTAGCGGCTTTTTATTTCAACGTAATGAAACGAACAATTAATTAGCGATTTTTAAATCCGCTTTATCAGAGATAAGATTTAAATCAAAATCAAACTCGTCAACACGGATCGCACGTTCACGTTTTAAGTTGTAATCTTGAAGCAACTTATGCTCGTCTGCACTAATGACTTTGGCATCTAATGCATTATCAAGGGTAATTGAAAAACGAACACCCGCTTTAAATACACGTTGTTTAAGTGCTTTTTTGACTTTAGCAAGCAATGGTAAACAGGTCATTTTAGCAAGGTAAGCTTGCTCATTAATATAATTACCATCACCAGCTACTGGTTTAACAAGATGTGTCAGCTGCTTTTTGAAAGCAGTATCTAGTTGCGCTTGTTCAGCTAATTCGCGTACTAAATCATCGTTCACTTTGACCATTTTGCCTGAGTAAGTCATGGTAATTAAACGCATAAACTGGCGTGTTGGCTTCGATGGGAAATTCTCAAGGAAAGACAATAATGCTTCTTCCGCTTTGCATAATGCCCAACGCGTTGCGTATTCAAAATAAGGCTTTGCTTCGTTACGCTCATCAGTTGTCACTTTTTGCTCGTAAAAACGAATTGATGCCATTGCAGCGTATAAATAACTCATCACATCGCCTAAGCGTGCTGACAGCATTTCAGCTTGTTTCAGCTTACCGCCTAATACAAGTAACGAGAAATCGGCATATACAGCGAGTTTAGATGCCAGCTTATGCACCGACTTTTCGTAACCAACAACCTCAGGAAGCGTTGATTGAGCTGGCGCAGTAAATGGTAATAAACCTAATTTAAATGCACGTAGGCTGTTTCCAACACTGTAACCAATGGTTTGTCTGAAGATACGATTAAAGGTTTTATCCGCATCGCTTGCATCACTGTGAATAGACTCAACCATGCTTTGTAAATGAGGATGACAACGCATCACACCTTGACCAAAAATCATCAAATTACGGGTTAGGATGTTAGCGCCTTCGACCGTAATCGCAATTGGTTGTGCAACATAACCAGATGCTAGCGTATTTTGAGGACCACGTTGAATCGCTTTACCCGCTTGAATGTCCATCGCTGAATCTAAAATATCACGGCCTAACTCAGTCATATGGTATTTCGCAATCGCGGTGACTACTGATGGCTTTAATCCAAGGCCTAAGCCTTCCGTTGTCAGCACTCGCATCGCTTCTTGCAAGTATGTTTTACCAGCAATATCAGCAAGCTTTTCTTGAATACCTTCAAACTTACCGATTGATAAACCGAATTGTTCACGTACCGCAGCATATTCAGCAGACGATTTAAATGAACATTGGCTCACTGATACACCTAATGCAGGCAACGAAATACCACGGCCCGCACCTAAACAGCTCACAAGCATCTGCCAACCACGACCAATATTGTCTTGGCCGCCAATAATAAAGTCCATTGGAATGAATACATTTTCACCACGTGTCGTACCGTTATAAAAACGACAACCCATTGGATCGTGACGATTACCTAATTGCACACCTGGATGTGCCTTTGGGATCAACGCACAAGTAATACCAAGTTGCTCTTTACCGCCTAATAGACCTTGAGGATCTTCAACTTTAAATGCTAAGCCTAATACTGTCGCAATAGGTGCTAGGGTAATATAACGTTTGTCCCAAGTTACCGATAAGCCAAGTACTTCTTTACCTTCGTACTCGCCCATAGTGACAGTACCTATATCTGGTATACCACCGGCATCAGAACCTGCTTCTGGACTTGTTAATGCAAAACAAGGGATTTCTTGCCCGTTAGCTAAACGAGGTAACCAAAAGTCACGTTGGCTATCTAAACCGTAATGCATTAACAACTCACCTGGGCCTAGGGAGTTAGGTACCATTACTGTTACTGCAACAGCCGAGCTTTTCGCCGCTATTGTCGCAACAATGGTTGAGTTAGCATATGGACTAAACTCGAGTCCGCCATATGATTTTGGAATAATCAGAGAGAAGAATTTATTTTCTTTTAGGAAAGTGAGTACGTCTTCAGGCAAATGCTTCCCGTTTTGAATATCGAAATCATCGACCATTTCAATTAAAGTTTGCACAGGGCCATCTAAGAAAGCTTGCTCTTCCGCCGACAGGGTCGCATTAGGAATGTCACGCAATGCAGCAAAATCAGGAATACCTTGATAGATAGAGCCTTCAAGCCACACGTCACCAGCATCTAACGCTTCTTGTTCAGTCGTTGAAATACTCGGCAGTACTTTTTTAAATGTTGTTCTTATGCTCATAGTTCATACTCATCAGACCAGAATAATAGTGTGCATTACGTCACAAAAAACAAATTAGATCAAATATTCTAATTCAAAAATAAAGCCTTTATTTACAGTAACAAAGCAGCTAACAAAAATAATTACCAACTTTTCATAGACTTACACATGTACGCTGAAATGAAAAAAAATTAAAAAATTTATACGCTCGTTTGAATTTTTGCATTTTTTAAGCAAAAACGATGCTATTTAGGCTGAGACATTTCAAAATAGCGAGTCAAAAATAGGAAGAGATTATTGACTCAATGACGCGATTAAATTTGAACAATACGCAATAAGCCCTGTCGATGAGATTAACGCAAACCTTACATACATCGCCGAAAATGATTGGAAAAATAACCAACAGCAGCTTACAGTGATAACGTGCCAAAGTATGGGGACTAAGGAGACAACCAATGTGCGGTAGAATTGAGGTGTTACTAAGTGGAATGCAGTCAACCTTAGACAATCTATTCGAGCAGCCGCTGACGATTCAAGATAACCTTGATTTACGTCCCACCGATCCCATTACGACGCTTAGTCACCGACAAGGTAAAATCATTTCTAGCCAGCAGCGATGGGGAATACAGCCTGACTGGTCGAAAAAACTGATTATCAATGCTCAGGCTGAAACCGTTTCACAAAAGCCAACGTTTTCTAGCGCATTTGCTCAGCATCGCTGCATTATTCCTTGTAGTGGTTGGTTTGAATGGCGACAAGAACCGACAACAGACATATTGAGTCTTGACCAAGAACTGGTAAACGGCGCTGATACTCGCCCTATTTCAAGTCAGCAACAAAAGCACAAATACCGCTTTTCTCATGCGGGAAATAAGCCATTATTCATGGCTGGCGTGATGTATCCCGATCGGCAACAAGTCGTGACGTTAACGATTAAACCCAATACTAAGTGTGCTCAGTATCACCACAGAATGCCCTTATTTATCGCCTCAACTCAGATAAATCATTGGCTAACTCAGCCAGCCGACAATCTGTCTGAACTCATCAATCCATTGCCTGAACATTGGATTAAAATCACTGATTCAACACAAATTTGAAGTCCAACCATTACTCAAAACACATTTAAAAAATGTAGAATTTTATTAAGCAGATCACAACCTTGAGAAATAAGTATGCTAGAAAATGCAAAATACTGGCTTTGCAGGCCATTTTAAGTTTCAATTAAGTTAAATCAATAAGATGGTAGCTGAGTAAAGTACTTGGAATTTAAGAAAGCGCTTAAGATTCTAGACAGAAATCAGCCTTTTTTCATTTTATTAGATTGCTTTAAACAATAAATTAAAATGTGCTAACCAATTTTCAGTGTTCTTAGTTTTGAAGTAACGGATTTATTTTCATTAAGATAGTTGTACATTGATTATGCGCGATTTGTTAAGGCCGAATTTGGCACTTAGCACGGGCGATAAAGCCCCTTAACTGATGATGGAGTTACTATGAAATATTTAGCTATGATCGCTACACTAGTTTTCGCTAGTTCTGCTTTTGCTGTTGATTGTGTAGATTGTCACGAGAAAATCAACGTTGAAGAGCATGCTGAGATGGAAGCAAACATCGAAACTTGTAATGATTGTCACAGCTTTGCTGACGCTCATGAGTTAGATGCAGACTTGCACACTCCTGACCTAACAATCACTGAATGTGCTGATTGTCACGAGCTTTAATCTCGTATAAACCTTGATTTACAGCAACTGTCTTTTACCAGATTTGACGTTGCTCGTTCACTAAATCAAGTGTTATCTCTGTAAGAGAATAAAAACCAGTTGATTGCTCAGCTGGTTTTTTTATATCCCAATTTAAGCTGGCCTTAACCAGCACATCAAGCTCCCCCCCCTTTCTAGGCCATCGATGCCTTAATTTCATTAAAGGTCACTTGCGCTTCCCGATAATCGAGCGCAATAGGGTAATTTCGCCCTTTATATTCGAGCACTAATGATGGAAAGCCTCTTATTGGCAGTTGATGCACTGCGGTGAGCTCTGCCATCAATCTTTGATTGACTTCATCTGACATGATTGCTTTACTAAAAGCAGCACTTTCAATGCCAATACTGTCTGCTGCCTCCACTAAAGTATCAATATCTGATGGATTTTTTGCTTCTAAATAATAGGCAGTTTGAATTGCCAGTATCATTTGCTGCTCAAGGCCATGGTCTCTGGCAACGATACAGGCGCGACATGCAGGATAGGTTGAACGTCTAGGGCGACACACTTGCCAAAAATCGTGATTGAACTCAGTGCCTAATTGCGCTGCAATTTTATGCCAAGTTTGGCTCAAAAAGCCCTGCATCTCATCAGGCATGGGTACGTCAGAATCTGCTGCTAATCCCCCTAGACAATACTCAATTTCGATATCGTTATCATGCTCTGCGATTAACTGTTTGAGTGCTATCCAAGCGGGTCGATACCCCCAGCACCAACTACACATAGGGTCGTACACATATTTAAGTTTTGTGGTATCAGAAGTCATAAAATACGCTTAATTATCAGTTTATAAGGGATAGTTCTCGAGCTTAAAATATCCTTGCTCTATCTACAACATAACGGACAAGGTTAAAGTGTAACGCCATTTGTAGCCGCTCATAGGCAAATCACGCTATAATCCCGTCATTCATCTCCAACCCGTCAAAATGAGTATTTATCATGGCCAGAACAGCGGCTGCTTTGCACATTCTCGTTAAACATAAGCAACAAGCAGAAGATTTAATCAAACAACTCGAGAAAGGCGCCAAGTTTGATGTGCTCGCCAAGAAACACTCTTCGTGTCCATCGGGTAAAAATGGCGGTAACTTAGGTGAGTTCAAAAAAGGTCAAATGGTACCTCAGTTTGATAAAGTGTGCTTTACAGGTGAACTCATCACACCTCACCTTGTTAAAACCAAATTTGGTTGGCATGTCATAAAAGTGCTGTACAGAACCTAAGTTAAAGTTCGGCTGGCTACTTATTGATAGTTGCAATGCCTAATGCTGCAAGCAGTGACCTCAAATACAAGCATAAGAAGTGACAGTCATTATGGTACTTGCCCACCTTCCCTATATCGCCCTTTGCCAACCTGAGTGCATTTATGAGTAAAGTTTTTATTATTGGTTTGCCACGTACTGGCACCACCAGCGTCAGTGTTGCATTATTAGATTACGGGTTTAAAGTCGCCCATATTGGGCTCACTAAACGTGCCTTTGAAGTTGCTGATGTGGTATCCGATGTACCTTGCTTTTGTGATTATCCCCAATTAGACAAGCTGTTTCCTGATGCCAAATTTGTTTATATCGATAGGCCGCTTGATAAGTGGGTATCCTCAATTCAAATGTTACTCACTAAAATGAAACCTAACTTGCTAGAAAAAACTGGCACGTTTCATCCAATATTAAAACGTAGCTTTAAACAAACTTTTGGGGATATTAACGCTGACAACTTACTCGATGAAGCGCGGCTTAAAGCATGCTATCTAAGGCATCAGCAAGGTGTATTCAATTATTTTGCGCAGCGTGATGATTTACTCACAATTACACTAAGCGAACCAGACAGCCTAACGCAACTACTGCGTTTTATTGGAGTAAGCGAAAATCGTATTAATGCCAGCCTTAACCACAGTTTTCCTGTGTTAAATGTCGGCACGCATGTGGCTAGTTGGGGCGAGCATAAGCACCCTAATAAGGTTAATACTAATTTGGCAGGTCCAGAACATAGAAAGTTCTTTGATTATAAAAAGCTAGGCTTGAGTCATTAATCGCTAAATAACAATTTTGTCATTATGTAACTATCGCAAGATTTGCTATAACTTAACCAGAGCTTTTATACATTAATACAAGGTACAAGCTGCGTTAGCTCCCCTTGCCTAAATGAGAATACTATGACCTCTAAGCCACTTTTCACTACACTCGTTATCACACTATTTTTATCACTGGTCAGCCCTATGTCTTTTGCTGCCAGCATATTGAAATTGCCTAGCAGTGCCGAAGTCAAAGTATTGAATGGCCAGACGTTTGATGGCGGCCGTGAAGTCACTTTAGTAGAAGGCACTAACCAAATCGTGTTTCGCTACGTCATCAATTACCGCGATAGTGGCATGCAAACCCAGTTTAACTCAGACCCTGTCATTTTAACCTTTGATGCCAATAACGCTGAATATGAATTATCGCTACCTAGCATTCGCAATAAAAATGCAGCGAATAAATTCAATAAAACCCCATCAGTCACTCTGAGCAGTAATCAAAGTAATTCAGTGGCATATCAAGCCGACATTTTACGTAAGGATGGATTACAGCTAGGTCGAGATTATCAAGAAGAATTACTCACCTACAATCAAACGCAACAGCTTGCCTCGGTTGCTGCATTTGCACCAACGAACACAGTACCGACTAACACAGTATCAACTAATACAGTATCAACGAACACAGTACCGACTAACGTAGCGTCAGCCAGTACAGTTGCGCCTGCTCAACCACAGGTGATTACCCCAAAATCAATTGCTGAAGACCAAGCTGAAATCAGTGAAATGCTGGATTACTGGTACAACAAAGCCAATGCAGAAACCAAAGCGAAGTTTAAAGCCAAAATAAGTCAGTAACGCAACCCGCCTTCTTCGAAACCGTTAGCTTTACCCAAAAGTGAGGCTAACTGATTCTTTCTACTTTGCTTTTTTACACACTATATTCAAAAATCACTTTTAACAATTCGATAACCTTGGTTATGATAGACAGGTTCACTTTACTGGGTAAGAAATCATGTCTTTTAGCCTTAACCGGGTTTTACAATCTAAGTTCACCAAATATTCACTAGCCATAGTGTTATTGCTAGTCGGTATTATCATTCTGGCTATTTATAGCACCCTGCGTTTAAGCATGCCCTCGTTATCAGCCACGGTAGTGAGTGACGACATTTCAGCTCCACTAACCATTGAACGAGACACATTAGGCACCGCAATCATTACCGCCAGTAACCGCAAAGATGCAGCCTATGCTTTGGGGTATGCACATAGCCAAGATCGATTTTTTCAAATGGACTTATTGCGCCGAAATGCCGCTGGCGAATTGGCTGAAATATTTGGCAAAGCCGCACTTAAATTGGATAAAAACAAACGTTTTCATCAATTAAGAATGCGAGCACAAAACATTTTTGAGCAACTACCACAGCAAGATAAAGCCATGCTTAGTGCATATACCCAAGGGGTAAATCATGCATTAGCAGAACAAACTGTGCGCTCATTTGAGTACTTGCTGACACAGTCTAGCCCACGAGAATGGCATGAAACTGACAGCTTGTTAGTGATTTATAGTATGTACTTAGATTTACAAGGTAATACAATTAAACGTGATATGGCGTTAACCCAATTGCAGCAAGCCTTTGGCAACGAAATGGTCGATTTTTTAATCCAGCCAAGTCATCACCAAGCCGCCTTAGATGAAAGCCAAATACCGCTGTATCAAGGAGATATTCCCGCTCTCGAGGACGATATTTTACTGAGTGCGATAACTCAGGCGATTGAAGAACCAGTAGAAGTAGGCAGTAACAATTGGGCAGTAACGGGGCAATTAACCGATTCCGGCCGCGCAATGTTGTCCGATGACATGCATTTATCCTTTGCGGTACCCATTATTTGGTATCGTGCACAACTCAATTACCAAACAAGTGCAGCTCAAGATTCAGCAAAATCTAATCCACCTGTTTCAGATAAATCATCACACCAAATCACAGGAGTAAGCCTTCCGGGCGCACCTGCGATAGTCGTTGGTTCTAATGGCAAACTCGCTTGGGGCTTTACCAACAGTTACATCGACACGGCTGACTGGATTGAAATTAGCCCTGATACAGCAATCGATATTGAATATGAGCCTATCGAACTGCCTAACGATCAAGTGAACTATACGATTCAAGTTAGTGAATTTGGTCCAGTAAAAACAGTAGCCGGTGTTAATTATGCACTATCTTGGGTGGGGCATGCTGATTACGCGGTTAACATGGCGTTATTGTCATTAGAAACCGCAGAGACTGTTGAGCAAGCCAGCGCACTTGCAACAGAAATTGGGATCCCAGCACAAAATATGTTGCTGGCAGATAATCAAGGTAATGCAGGCTGGACAATCGCAGGGGCAGTTCCCGCTCGTGACAACCCTTCGAATACAGCCCAGTCACCAAGCAATTTTCAATCTTCAAAATGGCAACTGCAACAAGCCGTTATGCCTGAGGTGATAAATCCTGATAACCAACGTATATGGACAGCAAACTCTCGCGTTTTATCTAGCGAAGAGCAATTACGCTTTGGAGATGGCGGTTATGCGCTTGGCGCTCGCGGCGTACAGATACGTGATCGCTTATTAGCAAGTTCCAACTTTAGCGAAGCCGATTTTTATCAGTTACAGCTCGATAATGAAGCACTTTTTTTAGCACCTTGGCAGCAATATTTACTGCAAATATTGAGTGAATACCCTGTTGAATATGCCGAAGACATAAAACTGATTGCCAATTGGGGCCACTGCGCTTGTGCTGATTCAGTGGGCTACACATTAGTCAGACACTTTAGAACGGCGCTAATAGATCAAACATTTGCCCCTATCGAAACAGAGCTCAAAGAAAGAGAAAGCGGCTTGTCAGTGATAAAACGATACCTTGAAACCCCAATGTGGCAAATCATCGAGCAGCAACCAGCCAGTTGGCTACCTAAAGCTCAACCTCATTGGCAGGCCTTTGCACTAAGCGTATATAACGATGCCAAACAGGCTTTATTCGCCAAGTATAGTAAGCATCAAAAGCTATCAGATCTACGCTGGGGAAAGGTCAACCAACTACTAATCCAACACCCTTTTTCAAAACAGATCCCTCAACTCAGTCGTTGGTTAGATATGCCAAGTGTTGATGGTTTTGGTGATAGCTTTATGCCTGCAGTTCAAGGTAAATCGTTTGGTGCTTCACAGCGCTTTATTGTGCAGCCAGGTGCTGAGCAAGATGCAATTATGACCATACCTGGGGGGCAATCGGGTCATCCTTTGTCACCTTACTACCGAAGTGGTTATCAGCAATATGTGACACATCAAAATACACCATTATTACCTACTGAGATTGAGCACACCTTGATGATTGAGCCATTAAAAGATAATCATGGTTCATTAACTGAAACCGATATAACTGAGGCTCAATCAGATACCCAAAATAGTGAAGCCGTTAAGTCAACGGCAGATTAAACCGTTAAATGACGCTGGCTGTTAAAAAAGTACGCATATCTGATTGCCACATAACTCACCGCTAGCGTAGCAATGGTTAGCTCAATCGTTGCCAGTAACTGTACTTGCTGAATATATTGACTGGCCATGCCAATGCTTTGCATCCATTCAATCATCTTAAATAACGCTGTCGCACCAATCACCATCGGGAAGGTAAAAGCCGCATAACCTGGGCTAAATGGGAGCTGCAGTAATTTGAAAAAAGCTAAGTAAATAATCGCTGTCATCAACACGCCAATACCAAATAGTAAAGCAACAATAAGTGGTGATGGTGACGCTGTTACCGTTAAATATCCCGCTAACGACAAACTGGCAGGCGCGGCCAAAATGGCAATTGTTGGTTTCGCGGCATCTGGGACTTCATGGGTGAACATTAAGCGATAAATCATCATCGGCAGCATTACTGCATAAGCCAACATACCAAATATTAATGCCGAATTTGCCAATAAACTAAGCGCCCCTGTACCTGAAAACGATACGTCAGCAACGATAATTCCAACGGGTGGCACAAACCAACTTGGTACCATGTGGTGGAGCTCAAAATCCTTTGCGCGATGATAGATAAAGGTGACTAAAAAGACGACATGTAACCCAAGACCCACAAGCCATAAACTATCACCTAAAATCAGTGAGTAATGCCCCAACGCATTTGATACGACCATCAAGGCCATCGCAAAAGTTGGCACAACGCTGCCGACCACAGGATGAGCTAAATCAGCTTTAAGGGTGTCAGAATGAATTAAATATTTTACGGTCAACACCAGCAGCAACACACTGGCTAGCAAGGCACCAAGTAACTGACCATATCCTTGAATGTCTGCAAAATTTTCCCAGCACCAACCTAAACTCGCAATGCCAAGTGCAAGACCAGCCATAGGTGTTGGTGCTGCAAGCAATTTAACTTTGGCGGTTTGTAACATAATCACCTCAATGTCGTTGAGCTACTTGCTCAAAAACCATTGGAGCAAACGAGCTGTCTTTTTCAATTAAGTTGATCTTACGCTTGCTAAACGTTTATTTATATCTAACATTTTAAAACCTAGGTTAAGATTTACTTAACAATTAGGGTAACCGTTTATAATAAGGTTTATAAACCACTAAGGCTCACGTTATGTCAGCACATATCTCGTTTAAACAGCTCAATGTTTTCAATGCGATTACTCAGCACAAAACGCTCACCGCTGCTGCTGAAACATTATTTGTCTCAAAAGCGGCTGTCAGTTTGTCGTTAGCTGAACTAGAAAAACAACTCGGCCACCCATTATTTGACCGAGTAAATAATCGCTTAATCTTGAATCAAGAAGGCAAAAAATTACTCCCCTTGGCCGATGAGTTAATTAACCGCCTACAACACATCAATCATGTGTTTGACCAAGACCAAGGCTTATCAGGCGTTTTACGGGTCGGAAGTAGTGATACCATAGGTAATCATTTATCGCCGAGTATATTAAGCGAATTTAAGCAAATAACCCCCCAGCAAACCCAAAGTTTATTTGTCTCAAACTCTGCACATATTTGCCAAAAACTCATTGAATATGAACTCGATATTGGTCTTATCGAAGGTAAGCCACATCACCCTGATATCATTGCGGTGCCTTTTAGTGGCGATGCCATGTGTATTATTTGTGCTCCATCGCACCCATTAGCAGCAAAAGAACATGTTGCATTATCAGAACTTGAAAACAGTGAGTGGGTACTCAGAGAGCAAGGCTCAGGCTCTAGGGACAGTTTTATTCAAAACTTAGCCCCACACATTAAACAATGGCATCAAAGTATTGAACTTAATACCACAGAGGCACTGATCAATTCCGTGGCTGCAGGACTTGGGTTTGGCTGCTTATCGAATATCGCAGCCCAGCATGCATTAAAAAGCCAACGCGTCAGCAAGGTGAATGTCCCGATTGAAATGCCAAGAGAGTTTTGGGTATTACTTCACAAAGACAAATATCAGAGCCCGCCACTCAAACGTTTTATTGAATATTGCGTCAATTGGGGCAAGTAACAACAAAAATAGAGTCATTGATATAAGGCTTTCCCCTCTATGAAATAGGCTGAAAAGTATGGTTTTAGGCGAATGGTGATAGCGGTAGAAAGTCAAGAATAGAACTGCTATTTTCAGTAAGTTATCGAAAAATAATATCCACTAAGGCAGCCCCAAACAGCAGTGTCATTGCTAAGCCATCGTTAAAATGATTCTCTATCAATGATTGCTTAGGTTTATTTATTAATACAAAAATGGTGCGGTATAAGGTACTTGGAATCACAATAAATAAACCGAATATAATCGGTAGCATTCCCACCATAGCCACAAATAATGCATTATCACTCGAAGATAATTGGGTATATAACATCATCCAAATTAATGATACTAAGAATATTATTGCCCCAATTGAAATAGAAAAAGTGCCATCGTTAAACTCCCTTTAACTGACTACTATGCTTAATTTGTCGCTGTATGAGCTACATCCATGTTTTAATACACGCTACAAACTCATTTAAAATGAAAACGCCTTAGTGTAAAAACCGTTAATCTTATGCAAGATGAAATAGGTATGACGTTATTTATTGCCCATAAGCTATTTCACCTTGTTAGATTAAAGACTAGTGCTCAAGTGCTTTATTAAAAGCTTTTATAAAAACATCATAATCTTCATATTGCGGCATATGACCTAACCCTTCAAGCTCAAACAATACTGAACCTTTAACTAGGCTGTTAGCCTGTTTACCCAGCGTTTTATAATCACCCAACGTCTTTGTTACCCCATCTTTAAGCCAACCTCTACCAGGGCCTGTGGTATCTCTAGTACCAATAATCAAAAATGTTTGACTGGTCACTTGTGAAAGCCTATCCACAATATTTTCTGAAAAAATCGGCCCGTAAGTTAATGCGTTATTCCAAGCAACCGCTTCCCAATCTGCCCCAGCTAGCATTCCTTTTAAAGGCACTAAAAGTTGTTCGTATTCACTAGACCACTTACCATCATAATAATTTTTTTTCTGGTAGTTTCTAGCCTTGTCTAACGTCTTTGCGAGTTCTCTTTTATAAAAAAAGTTTACGTCTTTAAATTGCGCATACTGACCATAATCCTCTAAACCAATTGGGTTTATCAAGATAAGCTTTTTCACCAATGTAGGGTAATTAACGGCAAACGTTGTCGCCAACATCCCTCCCATGGAATGGCCTACAAGCGTTATTTCTTCAACCCCTAAATGATCCAATATTAACTTCGTATTTAAGGCAAGCTGACCAAAACTATACTGATAAAACGCTGGTTTAGTTGATTTACCAAATCCAATTTGGTCTGGTATCACGACTCTATAGCCCTTCTCTAATAGATCTTTAGCTACTTTTTCCCAGTAATAACCAGAAAAGTTTTTGCCATGTAATAACACAGCAACTTTCTTTGCACTCTTATTACCTGTATCCATATAGCGCATTTGTAAATCTTGATTCTGAGAGTTGAAATCAAAAGTATTGACTTGAAATGGATACTCGAACCCATCAAGCTCTTTGTTATATGTAACTTGAGTGGCGGCATATGCCTGTAAAGACACAGAAAAAGCAAACAGCATAGTAAGAAGGTACTTCATCATTTTAAACGCTTCCTTTATATGGTTTATAAGTAGGGGAATGCTATTTTTACATCATTTTCATACAATTTCAGAAAAAATGAGCTGTACAAGGTTAACTAACAACACGGCTAAAAAAAGGTGAATTTTCACCTATCAGCAACTTATCAATGTTGCTCACTTTAATGCCTAGTCTCGCCTTTTAGCAATGCAAATCAGCGTAAAAATTTAGCGAACGAGAACAAGACTCTGCCTCACGAGACTGCTTTATGGCAACTTATCACCTCATAATTTCGCACTGGTATAACAGTATTAAACAGACAAAGGTGTGAATTAGCTCAGTCTCAGAAGGATTAGGGGTTGGCAGCTTATTTACTATTACGGTTAAATTCACATTAGAAAGCCAAAGTGTCAGTAAGATAAACGTCCCGATTGAAATACCAAGAAAGTGTTAGGTATTGATCCACAAATATAAATACCCCCTTTGCTGAAGACATTTACGAGATTTTTGTGGATTGGAAAAGAATGATTATTAGCTAATAATCTGATTTAAATTAAATCAACAATAAAGTTAAGAGATTGAATTAACGAAATAAATCATGATAAAAGGCCAAGCTAAAAGGCAAAAAATAGAGTTTTACTCTAAAGGGAAAAGAACCGATAAGTATTATTATCAAACCCATATTTTAGTTAAAGGCTTATCTCAAATAGAAGTTATAGCTGAAAAAGCTTAAATCCAACTCCCCAGTTCAACGCAAATTAAAAGCCTCAACACTTTGTCGGCTGGTGCTTTAATTGGGGGAATACTAACAAGTTTCCATTTATCTAAACCAATAAAATCTAAAAGCCCGGATATGATAATATTTGAGCATTAACAAACTCCTCCTTTCTTAATCACCATCTCTAACTCCATAAGGAATAGGTTATCCCAAAGCATATTATTATCTTCGATGGCGTGTGCAATCTTTGCAATGGTGCGGTTAGCTTTATCATTCAACGTGACCATAAAGATGTGTTTTTGTTCACCCCGATGCAAAGCCAAACAGCACAATCGCTAATCGCCAAACATCAGTTGGAGGGAGTCAGTAATGATTCATTTATTCTAATCAAAGGTGATAAGTTTTTTTTACGCAGTGATGCAGCGTTAGAGATAACAAAAGATATATCTGGATTTTGGTATTTATGTAGGGGGTTTAGCGTGTTACCCAAGAGAATTCGGGATTACGCCTATCGTTTAGTTGCCAAAAATCGATACTGTCTATTTGGTAAAAAACAGGCGTGTATGGTACCAACAGCTGCGTTACAGCATAAGTTTTTAGACCAATAGTTTACCGGCTATTACTGACTCTCTGTTGCTTTTACCGTTAACCGTTCTTGGTTTGATAATCGAATTTGAATACCATCGACTGTGGTGATGCGCTGGGCTTCAATGTCTTTTTTGCGAACTTGATAGCTAGCAGACATGGCTTCAACTGGAGAGGAAATCGTGACTTCAACGATAGTGTTATCGTCATACCAGGTCCAGCCCCAATATCCAGCAGAGGCCAACATGGATACCGCAATCATGGCGTAAATAACAACACGGCTGAAAAAAGGTGAATTTTCACCTGCCAGCAACTTATCATTGTTGCTCACTTTAGTGCCTCGACCACTGCGAATATAGGCAAAAGCCCCCGCTATAACTAATAACGTGACTAGTATTTTTGTCAGCACATCATCTTCCAATCAACATAACCTAGCTTTGATTATACTGTGTTTTGATTAATTTAACGTTATCTAGCACACAGCAATCAGTAATAAGCAAAAGCAGTGACCTCAAGCAAGGTTGACTCAATTAACGCTAAAGCATAAATCAAGACCTTGATAACGCCATTTCAATAAGCTGTTGTATTTGTTCAGGCTGATCTAGGCTTGCGTCATGGCCGCAGTGATCTACACGCAACAATTCAGTGTGATAAAATTTGGCTAATGCTTCACTACATTTAGGGTTAGCTAACTTATCTTGATTCGCCACAATAATACTCACTTTACAGTGACCAAACCAAGAACACTGGTAACGAGCAGCTGCATATATCTGCCTTGCGCCATTAAGTATACGGGTATGTAATTGACTACGCATGTTTCCCCAATCTTTAATGACTTTTTCATCATGGGCTTTAGTGACTGTGGTGTAGTTAAGCACGCAGGATTCTACAAAACTTAACTCTTTTGCTTTATGGCGATGCCAAATAGCATTCACTAATGGCATTAACTGAAAGCGCTGAAACCAAGGAGATAAGTTAGCTGCACTTGAATTAATCAATACAGCATGACGTACTTGTTTGTGACGTTGTCTTGCCATTTCTAATGCGATCATGCCCCCCATCGACACGCCAACGACCACTAACTCTCGACTATATTCTGGGTTCTTAGCTAAGCCTTTATCTATTTGGTGCCAGATATCATCGCAATAATCTCGGATATTTAACGGACTATTTCTATCAGCAAGTTCCCCATTGCCAGTGGCATCAGGTGTCAGCAAATTAATGCCCGCTTGACGTAATTGCGTATCAAAGCCATACCAATGACGACTATCTCGCATTAACCCTCGCAGTAAAACCCACGTTGCCATCGACTACCTCAGTGTGAAATTTAACCTACCGACAAACTATAGTGACACTAATATATCGCTTAACGTTTTTTAGACCAATGCCTTTGTGCATCAGTTTGTAAACCTAAATATTGCTCGGCGCTGATTCCTTCGAGGGTCTGGGAAAAAGCCGCTTCAATCAAAAATTGCATCAATACAACATGACGGCGCAATATCCTGTGGTGACGGTGGGGTTTCTGCGGATTAAAATAACCAGAAAAGTTAAAAATTTGCTTTGGGTTTTTCTTCACCCACGCCCAAGAACCCATTTCTAACGTCAATGGAATGAACGGTCTGTCACTTGGGTTGGCCTTGGCTAGATAATCCCAAATGTCACCGTGGGTTTGATAATAGTGACTTTGCGGTGCAATTTTATAATGCCCATGATGCGGATAACCACGGTCGAACAATTGCTTTAAATGGTAGATATAGCCCATACCTTCAAAGGGCTTGCGAGTATGAGCATAAGGGAACCAAATATGATCTGCTAAGCCAAAACCAGAGTGCGCATCTAGCGCGATGACACTGGTACTGGTGCTCTGTAACTCGCGCACATAATCGACTAATACTTGAGTTTCTGCCTCCATGCCATTTTGACCACGATACCAAGGCAACTTGCTACTGATGCGGTGTCCGCCGACTAGGAAGGTAACTTTTTCTTCAGCATCGATGGGAGCATTACGCATCAAGTCAACATGATTACCATTACTGCGTGAGCCTTGTAAAAAGCCCACAGGGTTAGCCACTGGTACAAAAGCTAACCGCACTTGCTTTAACAAGATTTGTAAGTGCTTATCCCACGCTAATCGATTCAATAAACTGTCTAAAAATGACAATACGACTTGGGCGCCAATGCGCTCTACCCCATGAATACCACCAACAAACAACACTGTCGGGCAAGGTGACTCTTGATGTCCAAGCTCAATTGCGGTAATTGAAAGCGGCTTTCCTCGATAATGGGTATCAAATAATGATTGGTGACGAAATAGCCCTTGGTGTTTAGCAATCAGCCGCTGCAAAGTGTCTATTTCAAAAGAATGCTCAAACGAAAACGTTCCCATGTTCTATGCCTAATTAACTTACTTTTGTCACCTTGGCATAAGGTTATTGAGGCAGTAATACAACTTGATGACAAACACTGGTAATGCGTTGAATGTTTTATCGTTAAATGACTCATATCAGCGAGCAAAGTTACATTTCCCCCATACTCAGCTATAGTTGATTGCCATAACAAATTAAATTCACTAAATATTTTTATTTAGTTTTTGCAACAGAATTTTCCAAAAGGACTCAACATGAAGATGGATTTTGAAAAAATTCAAATGCTGTATAGCCTTGAAAAAAGCTTATTAAAAACTGAGCTTAAACATCAACGCAAAGCCGCTTTTTTACTGGCCATTGCCATGTCTTTTTTTGCCTTAACCGTATTAGCACTAAATGTCGCTATTTATCTAAGCATTGCTGACCTAGGCATATATGCACAAAAAGCATGGTGGTTAGTGGCCTTGAACGGCACATTTACACTTATTCCTGGATTATTGCTTCTTTCCCATTCAAATCATCAACCTGATGCCGCTGCTATGGAAATTAGGGATGCACTTGCTGACAGCCTCAAAACAGAACTCACGAACACTGCTGAAGATGTCACCATTACGGTCGAGCGAATGCAGCGCATTGGCAAAGATATTAAAGCCTTTAGTGAAGGAGGAATCGCCGCATTAGTTCCTATTGTTAAGCTGGCTTCTGAAGTGGTCGCAAGTAAAAAAGCCGATGCGCCAAAGTAACACCTTTAGCGCATACGACTAACGACAATATGCACATGCGCTTAGTAAGCGGCAATATCATGATAGCTCTAAGGGCTCATGAGTTTGCCGTTTACTGATGATGCTGGCGCGAATATGATCATAAGCATAATTGTAAACATAGGCATAGACTGTGATGAACAAGGTCACACTGATATCTAGCCAAAAAGCCTCTATCAGGCTAATTTCTAAAATATAGGCCATCACAGGAATGGTCAGTATTAATAAGCCACTTTCAAACAAGGCAATTTGTATTATTCGCTGTTTTACGGTTCTCTTTTCACGAGCTCCAGTAAAGAAACGGTCAAATCCAAGATTAAATACAAAATTCCAGCCCATGGCGATAGTCGCAATAGCTATCATGGTTCCTGAAAGGGAAGCCAATTCATGTTCAGTAAACAACATCAATCCAATCACGGAACCAATAATGGCCAAAAACTCAAACAACACCGCATGAAACACACGCTCTAACGTAGACATATTAACCTCTGCTGATGCTATAGATTCAACTCTATAGCTGAAAACAAGCGAGATTATGGCAAGCTTAATCCATCAACAAAAGTTAACAGCCATCACGAATAGTGATACCTTAACAGGATTGAGATAAAGATTGAGAGCGGACAATGTATAGTTTCGAGCAACTAAGAATATTTATTACAGTATGTGAAACAGGGTCATTTTCAGCTGCTGCAAGAAAACTCAACCGAGCTCAATCAGGCATTAGCCAAGCGATCGCCAATTTAGAAATTAGTATCAATCAAACCTTATTTGACCGAAGTGGAAATATTCCAGAGCTGACATCTGAAGGTGAAGCCCTTTTACCTGTAGTAAAGGCATTGATGCTGCAACAACTCCATTTAGAGCAAAAAATTGCCTCGCTTGAGCAGCAACATGAACATGAGCTAGTCATCGCCATTGAAGAAAGTCTAATTAGCCCTGCACTGCTGGGGCAACTGGCATTGCTTGCTGATGAGTTTCCTATCACCAATATTGAAATCATTGCTGAATCGACACTAGATATCGGCAAACTCATTGAAGAAGGTAGCGCTCATATCGGCATTGTTTACGCGGATGGGAAAATCCACCATCAAGCTGACTTTACTACGGTGGGTTATACACGTTTTATCACGGTGGCGGCGCCTGAGCATCCGTTATCAAACATGCACGGCATTAAAGATATAGACCTTCGCCATCATCGTCAGGTAGTCCTTCGTGCTACTCAAGGGCAAGAGCTTTGGTTTAGCAATGGTATTAGCTCGCAACATTGGTATGCCAGCAATCACAACATCATTAATGAATTAACTCAGCAAGGCATTGGTTGGTCGATATTGCCTGAGGAGATGGTGCAAAGCGCCATTGAACAAGGAAGGCTTATCAAACTCGATATTGATTACGAACCCAACGGCTGGATAAACACTGTCGATTGCTTGTCTAGTCGCCGCCATCCATTAGGCCCAGTTTATGAACGTGCTATGGTGCTGATTAAGGACTATATGAACCAGCAAATCTTACACAATAACTTCCAAATTAACCACTAACTAAATAAACAATACAAGGAGAATCGTATTAGGCACATCGATTATCCGCTACCGGCTTTTTAAGTAACTTACGCTGCAATGTACGGCGATGCATCCCCAATACTCTGGCAGTTTCTGACACATTACCATTATTATTCGCCAGCACTTGCTGAATATGCTCCCACTCTAATCGCTTCGGACTTAATGGTTGATCTGTAAATTCAGCTTGAACCTCTGGTTCGACTTCTGCTGCAAGCGCATTTAGCAAGGTTTGCGTATCTACGGGTTTAGCTAAGTAATTATCCGCCCCTAACCTTATTGCCTCAACCGCTGTGGCAATACTGGCATATCCAGTAAGAAGTACCATTTTGACCTTTGGCAAGTACTGACGTAACGGTTTAATCAGGGTTAAGCCATTGTGATCAGCAATTTTCATATCAAGTAAAATATGGCTCGGCATAAACTGCCTCGCCATGAGTAACCCATTACTTGCATCATGACATTGAACGCATTCAAATCCCTGTTTAGTTAATCGCCTTGCCAAAGTTGATGATAATGCTTGGTCATCTTCAATAATCAGTAATTTGTTCATACTGCACACCACCTTATAAATTATTATTGGTCACAGGCAAGGTCACTGATGCAATCGTTCCGCCCTCTTGATGCTGACACAAACTAAACTGACCGCCCAAACGCTCAAAACTGGCATGGCTCAATAACACCCCTATTCCCATTCCTTTTGGATCGCTTACGACATTCTGTCCTAGTTCAGCCAACTGCTGTGCCCCCATTCCTTTGCCAAAGTCGCGAATATTAACGCACACCTCTTGTGGAGAAGAGCTCACAACAGTCAGCATCACTTTAGCAAGATTGATATTTTCAACACTCGCACGAGCTGCGTTGTCGATTAAGGCTAAAAAAGCAGGCAGTACACTGGCATCAGTATTGATTGTGGCTGAATGGAGCAATTCACTTTGCTCAATCACCAATTGCGTTTCTGGCATCAGTAATTGCACTCTATCGCGTAAATCTTCAACAAAATGATGAATAGGTGTGGCAACACGTTTTTGCTCTCTTATCGATTCTGTTGCATGACGCAAATCAGCCAATGTCGCCTCACATCGAAGTAAGGCTTGTTGCATATCAGGTTCGATATCAGTTGCGACACCTTCTTCAGCTAATTCATCAACAAGTAAGCGTAACGTAGCCAGAGGCGTAGCCACTTGATGTGCTATTTGGGCAGAGGCAGTACCGAGTGCAAGCAACTTTTCTTGTCTAAGCTGCGCCTCTCGCAAGTAGCTGAGCTGGGCATTTTTTTGCCTGACTCGCTTAGCGATAAAACCGACAGTAATTGTGAGCACCAAGGCTGAAATAACAAAATTAAACCACATTCCAAGGTAATGTGAACTCATGTCCATACCATGATGACGGATACGGTTTTCAGGCATAGTAAACATCATCAAGGTATATAACCCAGTAGAGAGGAACGTCAGTACCCACGGGGCCCAGCGAGAAAGAGTGACAGCACCTATAGCAATGGGTAATAGCAATAATGATACAAACGCATTCGTGGCACCACCTGTATAAAACAGCCAGATAGCCCAGAACAATGTATCTAACAGTAAGGTACTAAATAAAATGGAAGGTGTATTAATACATTGGAATCGATATCGGAAGCAGGCAACGACATAAATGAACTCGGCTAAAAGTACATAGCTCAACTCTTTGGGCGGCCAAGTTAAATCGAATAACTCTGTGCCGAAAAAAATCAGCCCTAATTTCAATAACCAATTAATGAGTCTAAGTAGTGCGAGTTGCTCTTTGTTCCTTTCAAAGCCACTTGTTTTTTCAAACATGAATACTTCGATACCTTTGAATAGCATAGATAAGTACCAAAGATTTAATCACGAACCCAAAAATAAAAACGCTACTCAGTCGACTTTTATGCCTCATCAATTTAAAAAATCGTTACCTAACACCACAAAAACAACAAATATGTAATTTACATAACATACAGAGGCAAGAGAAATAATTAAACTGACCGAAATCAAAGAATGTTTTTTAATCAATTTTTATAATAAAAACCAATACTAAGCGTTAAAAACCAATTATCAGAATCGATTTTTATCAATTCTTTCTCAAGGTAATTTTTACGCAGTCGATAAAAGCTTAATGTTTCTTTACCTCGAAACAAACTTGCAAATATTGCATGCTAAACACCGCTCTTCACGTTTTTACAATTAGCTCCCCTGCTAAAGCCCACTCACAAGTAAAAACAAGATAAATAACTAATTTTATTAGGCTTTTAGTCGCTTAACATGTCACAAACAATTGTACTCACAATGCTTAAACTATATAATAACGCAATTAACTTTGCGCAACATGTCACTTACATGGCAATGCAATCCATCAAGAATATGAAATTTGTTTATGACTAAATTATCTAAGTTTACCTTTACCATCGTCAGCTTTATTTGCATGCTGTACGTATTATTGGTGCTAAGTTTTAATCATGGATTGCAAGGTATTCATAGTAATATTTTCCATCATAAAATTACTCAAATCACATTGAGTGAAGCCAGTAACCTACCCACTCATTGGCAAAAATTATTATTTATTGATAACAATTTGGTTCAATCAGGCCAGTATTACTACGCCGTATTATCTAAAAAATCAGATGTACTAGAAGTCGTCAAAATTAAAGATGTACTGAGTGAGATGATGATGTTCAGCAATATTCCATTATTGCTATTGGCTTTTTTAGCTTATTTGATTCCCTTTTATATAAAATCACGTTCCGATCGTAAAAACAGTGCATCATTGAGTTTTATTAACAACGAAACCAATAAATTACTCAAAAGTTATAATATCGCTCCGCCTGAAAATGACGGACAAAATACCCTCTCGCATATCAGTGTGGCTCTTAATGAATTAAACAAGCACGTTAAACAGCAAACCACTCAGAATTTATTAGGAATATACCAAGATAAATTAACAGGGCTAATAGACCGTCACGCCTATCTAGAACACCTTGAGAAGCAATTAGCACTGGCAGAAAAAAAGCAGAAGAAACAAGCCCTACTATTTATCGATCTTGATGGTTTTAAACAGGTTAATGACTCTTTTGGTCACAGCTTTGGTGATGAAATCTTAATTCAGGTCGCTCAGCGTTTAGCCACGGTTGTTCGCAATCAAGGCTTAAGTCAAATTAGCGAAACCGTAAAACTCGAGCTCAATTTATCACGACTTGGCGGTGATGAGTTTTCCATTTTTATCGAAGACTTTGAAGATGAAAATCGTGCCATTGATGTTGCCCAAAATGTACTACATGAGATTGAACGTGACTTTGTACTCGGTAATAAGGTGATTAAAATTGGCGCCAGTATTGGTATTGCCACATACCCTGATAGTGCTTCTAGCCCTAACACCCTATTACAAATGGCTGATGTTGCCATGTACCGTGCTAAAACGGATGGCCGAGGTATTTTTAGAGTTTACTCGCCAGAAATGGGTAATAAAATTAGACGTTACCATTACTTGATTGAAGAGCTGCGCCTTGCTATTGCCAGTCAAAGTTTTACTTTGTCGTTCCAACCGATTGTGAATGTGGATGATTTCAGCATTGATTACTTCGAGTCACTAGCTCGTTGGAATCATCCTGTTGAAGGCCCGATCTCACCTGCCGAATTCATTCCTATCGCTGAAGACTCTAACCTCATTATTGAGTTAGGTAATTGGATCTTGTTTGAAGCCTGCCGCCAAATGTCCGCGTGGCATAATGCAGGCATGAATAAAGTCAAAATGTCTGTCAACATTTCTGGGATTCAATTAAAACATTTACCCGTTTACGAGTGGGTGACGGACACGTTAGCGAAAACAGGCTTACCTCCAACCGCTCTTCTATTGGAAATCACTGAGTCTTGCTTGATCCATGCTTCAGAAAAAATCATTGATGATTTAGAGCGCCTTCGCCAACAAGGCGTGCAGATAGCCATTGATGACTTCGGTACCGGCTTTAGCTCATTATCTGCGTTAGGTAATCTCCCCGTAGATATTATTAAGATTGATAAACTATTTATCGATCAAGCGACTATCAACCCAAAATATGAAAAAATTCTTAATTCCATTAGTGACTTAGGCAAGCAATTAGATTTAAAAATAGTTGCAGAAGGTGTCGAGGTCGCATCGCAATTTGAACTAGTTAAAAATCTAGGTATTCATTGCGTGCAAGGATTTTTAATTAGCCGACCTGAATCCTCTTACAATGTCGGCTCCAAGGTGATTCGCAATAATTTAAATCATATTGCGCTCACAGGAACTGGAGTTTGTACTCCTAAATCACCTACAGAAGCGGCCTAAGCCAATTTATTTAGTAATGCCTGCACAACAACCTAAACTCACTTTATCGTCCCACAGCCTTACTTGAGGCTGTGGTAACTTGCTTTAACACTTCACTAGCGCTTTAAAACATCCTCTCTACTGATTTTTTTACTGACCAAGTCTGCTAGATTAATCACTAGCACAACAACGATGCACCATAAATCCATCTTCAAGGAGGAGAGGAACCATGAGTCTTACAGCCAGCCCCGCTAAAAAAAGAAAAGGCATTTATAAATTTGTGGTCCATGAAGATGTGGTATTCCACGCAACCACAATTAAGCAAGCATTCAGCCAAGAAGATACGTTTTTAGAGATCAATACCGCTGGCGATATCACTGTAAAGGGAAGCCGTGAAAAGGGTTATGCTTGGGATGGTTGCACACCAAAAGTGAATTGCTTTGATTTATGCTTACTGGGTGTACCAGATGGTCGAAAACTGGTTAATACAGGTAAACCTATCACCTATTACGCTTCGATGGTTCATGACGTTTTGTGCCAGTACCGGCATGAGATTCCGATTACTCGAAAACAAGCTGATGACGTGTTTTTGTATTATTTGGGAGACTTTCAGCTTAGATACCTTTATTACGGATTCGTCAGATTATTTAGCATATTTTCTGATATGAGCGAACGTCTCAAAGCGTTCATCAGCAATAAAACGTAAAATGACTTCTAGTGCGAACAAATACAAAAAAGGACTGCAATTGCAGTCCTTTTTGTTTTTCTTACCGAGGTTATTCAGTCACAGGTTTGCGTTTATTATGGGCAATGATTAACCCAATTAAACAAACGATACCAGTGGCAATCCCGACAGGTTGACTTAATGATTGTGGTAAACCAAAACCAATACCCGCAGTCATAATATAAGATACGGTGACACAAGTACCGACAATCGCAGGCAAGCTCACAATCCAGTGGAAAGTTCCACGGTCAAATAAGTACTTAGTCGCCAACCATAAAACACTGGTAGAAAGCAGCATATTTGAGAAGGCGAAATAACGCCAGATCAGCGAGAAGTCAATCTTAGTCATGAAGTAAGCAATCACTAAAATTGGCAATGCCACAAGTAAACGGTTACGTATACTTTGCGGAATTTTAAATGCATCAATAATGGTTAATCGTAATGAACGGAATGCTGTATCACCAGACGTGATAGGGAAAATAGCAACAGCAATAATTGCCATAATACCACCCGCAACACCTAAGTAGCTGGTTGCAACTTGATTAACAACAAGTCCAGGACCACCAGCATCAAGAATACTCTTAAGCTCTGCATAACCACCAGGGAATGCCGCAATACCAGCAGTTGCCCATACACAAGCAACAATGCCTTCTGACATCATTGCACCGTAGTAAACTGGGCGCACGTATTTTTCGTTGGTTAAACAACGCGCCATGATAGGGGCTTGAGTCGAGTGGAAACCACTAATTGCACCACAAGTAATGGTCACAAACAGCAATGGCCATACAGGTAGCCCATCTGGGTTTGGCTCTAATAAATCATTGTTGTAATGGCTATGGTCAAAGTAAGCGAAAATATCGGCCATTTCAGGTAACTGAGGAGCACTAATTAATAACGCCACCGCAATAGATGTCGTCATTACAATCATTAATAAACCAAATAACGGGTAAAGTTTAGTAATGATTTTATCGATAGGCAGTAAGGTCGCTAAGAAGTAGTAACCTAAAATCACTAATACCCAAAAGACGTTATTGGCTAAAATAGTGCCTTCAAAATAGTCAAGGTTACTTAATAATCCTGCTGGGCTCATAATAAATACGACACCCACGAAGAACAATAACATTGCCGTGAATATCAGCATGACACCTTTAAAGTAAACATTAAAATAATGTCCAGCAATTTCAGGTAAACTCTTACCATCTTCTTTGATACTTAATACACCAGAGAAGTAGTCATGAACCGCCCCACCAATGATATTACCCAGTACAATCCAAACAAGTGCAATTGGGCCATATAAGGCACCTAAGATGGGACCAAAGATTGGACCAACACCTGCAACGTTCAAGAATTGAATTAAGTACGCTTTAACAGGGTGAACTTCAACATAGTCGACACCATCTTCAAAACGTTGTTGTGGGGTTTTTGCGTTGGGATTAATGCCTGCTTGGCGTTCTACAAAAGGGCTGTAAAACTTGTAAGCGAGGATCAATAACGCAATACAAAGGAGGAAAATTAGCATTTTATTGAGCCATCCGTAACTGTGTAGGGTATTAGAATAGCTTTGAGTGTCATGCACTACGTGCCATTGGTCAAGTAGCTAGACCTTATACTAAAGTAGGGGTTGTCAGGCTATATGCCTTATCCGAAGGGGAATGTTAGTTAATTGTAAATTCAGCAAACCTTCAATATATTACCAAACAAGCCAATGCTAGGCACATGCACTAGCCACAAGGCTTTTACTAGCAAAAGTGCCATACCCACCTCGTCTTGCACGATTGCAAGTGCCAAAAATGTTAATTAAATTTTCTTTCAAAACAGTTAATTCTGTCACACTCGGTTAGGGCGAAAATACGTACAACTAATGTCCAAAAATTAGATCAAGCTCTAATAAAAAATGATTAATCCAGCGCCGTATTACTGCAAAATGAACTAACTCACCCGCTAAACGATTACCTCGTCAGTGATACCAGCAGACTGGATACACTAGCGATTTGACGCTTAATCAAAGTTGAGTGATTTTCGCTTAACGCTTTCTTCCACACTATCAAGCTCAACATTGTCACTCTAAACCTTACCAGATTGTGAATATGCAGAGACTTTCCTGATTAACAGTTAAAGAATCGTTCAAAAGCATAAACCTACCTTACCAATTTGACTTATAAAGTAAAAAACAAGCAATCGCTTATATAGTTATTCTAAAATGATATAAGAACCAGCTATGTAAATAACAAGGCTATAAAAATATACACACCCTTTAAAATCAGAAACCTAGCACATGACAACAATATAAAACCTATTCAATCCACTTTGAATTATAACCAATTTGCGTTATTTAGATACAAATAAGTTTTACAAATTGGTAACAAGATCATATAACCAGTAATACCTAATGCTTCAAATAGTGTATTACATTACTGAGGTCATTTTATGTATTAGGTAGCAACAACTTATTCAGTTGTATTCGCTTTTCATACAATGATCTGATCTAAATGCTGAGATAAAGTAAGAGATTTTACTGAATAAGTTGTTAACTCAAATGGGGAAACGACCTAAGGTACAAAAATGATAAAACATCATAAAAAGCATAAACTTGCCATTACCCTGGCGACAGCACTTACTTGCACTTTCAGCTGCGGTTTTGTTCACACTGAAACCATCAACATTAACAACCCTAGCTTTGAAAATAGCTTTGATGGCTGGACCGATATCGATCCTTCATCCGTCTCTGGTGTGGCTTATCAAGGCAGTAAATCAGCAAAAATGTCTGGAAATAACGGCAGGGTTGAACAAAACGTCACTGTCGATGCTAATAGTAACTATACCCTTACAGCGTACGTGTCTGGTGGCGGAAAGCTAGGGGTTTCAGGCAGCGGTGTCAGTGAATCAACTACGGTAAGCACAAGTGAATGGCAACAAGTCAGTGTGTCATTTAATAGTGGCCCAGCAAATACTATCACTATTTATGGAGAGTATTTTGGTAGTGAAGGTCGCTTTAACTCATTTGGATTAGAAAAAACATCAAACAGCACAGAGCCTACAGAACCCACAGAGCCAATCACACCAGTCACCTGCACAGGTAGCAGTGCGTTAACCATTGCCTCAGCAACCGATAATGGTAGCAACGATGGCCATGGACCTGCGAATACCATCGACAATAATTTTGGCACCGAATCACGCTGGTCATCCAATGGTGAGGGCAAAACCATTATTTATGATTTAGGTGTCCAATCAGAAGTTAAATCTGTCTCTGTAGCATGGTTTAAAGGTAATGAACGCTCATCTTACTTTGATATTGAAACATCATCAGATGGCAATAACTGGATTTCCGTCTTAGCTTCAGGGGAGTCTAGCGGAAGTAATTCTGGCCTTGAAGAATATGATGTTACTGATACAAGCGCGCAGTATGTCCAAATCATAGGCTATGGCAACTCTTCAAATACATGGAACAGCATTGTTGAAACCAAAATCAATGGTTGTTCTGATGGCAGTGCGCCAACTGAGCCTACAGAACCCAGCAACCCTGTAGGAAATTTAGACCCTGACTTACCACCGTCAGGTAACTTCGAGTTAGTGGATTGGACATTGGGTGTGCCTGTTGATGAAAACAACGATGGTAAGTCAGACACCATTAAAGAAATTGAATTATCCAGTGGATATACTCGAAGCCCATACTTTTACACCGCAGCAGATGGCGGCATGGTGTTCAGATGCCCTATTGATGCACCAAAAACCTCTACTAACACCAGTTATGCTCGTACTGAGTTACGTGAAATGCTACGCCGCGGAGATACCAGTTATAGCACTCAAGGTGTCGGAGGCAATAACTGGGTGTTCAGCAGCGCTCCTTCATCAGATCAAAGCGAAGCAGGTGGTGTCGACGGTACATTAGAAGCAACGCTTGCCGTCAACCATGTCGCCACCACCGGAGATAGTAGCCAAGTGGGACGTGTGATTGTTGGGCAGATCCATGCTAACAATGACGAACCTCTTCGCCTTTATTACCGTAAGTTGCCATCGAATAGCAAAGGCTCAATTTACATTGCCCATGAACCCATTACTGGATCTGAGCAATACTACGAAATGATTGGTTCTCGTAGCAGCTCAGCTTCAAACCCAGCTGATGGTATCAGCCTTGATGAAAAGTTCAGTTACCGAGTCAAAGTGGTGGGTAATATCTTAACCGTAACAATTATGCGCGAAGGTAAAGCTGATGTTGTTGAAGAAGTCGATATGAGTGCTAGCTCTTACGATGCTGGCAATCAATACATGTACTTCAAAGCGGGTGTTTATAACCAAAACAATACTGGTGACGCAGATGATTATGTTCAAGCGACATTTTATAGTTTGAGCAATAAGCATGATGGATATGCCTATTAATCAATAACAGATTGAAAGCTGACTCATTAGCATATAAGCAAGAGGAAACTCATTTAAACAATTCAAACGGTCTGCTCTGCCTGACTTAGGTTGATTGTTTTACTATTGATTTTATTGAGTCCAGCGGTCTACGTTGTATCTGACTTAAAAGCCAACAAAAATCTTTTGTTGGCTTTTATTACATTCACGCCTCAAGAAAACGCAAAAAGACGATGTTTGATATACACTTATTGATAACATCAACATTGGTGTCAGCATCAACAATACTCAAACGTTCAGCTTGGTCAACGTTTTAGCCGATCCACATCGCAAAAGGAAATAATTTCACCAGGCGAGATTACTAACATTTTCTCAACATGATAAAGTAAAATGTAACAGCCGCACACAATGCGCCATGAAGTAATTCGTGCATATATAGACTGTCGGAGATGAAATATTGAGAACACATTTACCTTTTTTAATGCCTCTAGTGATTTTGTCACCAATGACTTATGCCGCAGGCTCCCTCGATGATTTAGATTTAGAGTCACTGATGGCGATGGACATTCAAGTGACATCGGCAATGAAACGATCTCAATCCGCATTTGACACTGCCACCTCAATTTATGTCCTCAGTAAAGAACGAATTACCCACTCTGGCGCAACCTCTATTCCAGAAGCATTAAAAATGGTACCCGGCCTAGTTGTACGTCAACTTGATAACAATCAGTGGGCAATATCAGCGCGCGGAGTTGCATCAAGATTCTCCAGTAAAATGTTAGTGATGATTGATGGTCAAAGCCTTTACACGCCACAGTTTTCCGCGGTGTACTGGGAAACACTAAACGTACCGCTTTATGATATTGAACGCATTGAAGTCATTCGTGGCCAAGGTGGACAGCTTTGGAGCAGTAACGCCAACAATGGTGTGATTAATATCATTACCAAAAACAGTTTAGATACACGAGGCTTATATGCTGATGCCGCCAGTGGCAGCCAAGTTAATATTGATGCAAATATCCGTTATGGCAATGACATCAGTGATATAGGCAGCTATCGGGTTTATGGTCATGTAAAAGATGGTGACGCATCTGAAAAAGGCTTGGTACTAGAGCCTAATGATGTCACTCAGCAGTACTCGTTTGGTGGGAGGATGGATTTTTCAACCAGCGACCATTGGTCAGGTTTCGTGCAAGGCGATATAACTGAATCAAAATTGGGGCAAAATTATCGTGGTGTGATTGATGACACTAACCGAAACATCACTTTTACCGACAAACTAGAGCGAACAGACTCACGGGTCATGGCGCGACTTGAAAACAGAATGTCGGACTCAGCGAATCAAATGCTACAAGTATCCTGGCTTAATCAATCTGGCTCGCAAACCTACCTACAAGAAGAGTTCGAATCATTTGATGTCGACTATCAGATGAACTTTATTTATCAAGCATTACAACTCGATTGGGGTTTAAATTACCGCTACAGTACCATTTCTTTTGAAGACAGTTTATTCCTGCATAGCGACAAAGAGTTCGATAACCTGCAGCAATATGGTGGCTTTATACAAGCTCAGTTTGCTCTTATTCCAGAGGAGCTTGACCTTGTTCTCGGCACAAGAGCCGAGCACAATGACTTAACTGATTGGGAATACCAACCATTAGCAAGGTTATTATGGAAACCGCAGGACAACCAAGTGTTATGGAGCGCAGTATCTCAAAGCGTTCGTATTCCATCTTTAATTGAATTTAATGACAATTACGCGATTAATGGTCAAAAAGTCAGTGAGGTTTTACCTTTTTCTACAGGCATAGAAGCGATTGATGAATACCATATTAAAACCTATTTAAACGGTAACGATGACGTTGAAGCTGAAACATCGTTATCCTACGAGTTAGGTTATCGATTATCACAGCAATCATGGAACCTTGATGTCTCGCTGTATCATACCGAGACTGAAGATGTTGCCGTTATAGATATCAACCCTAATGTTGAACAGTTTTACCCGGCCCTTGCCCTATTTCAATCGGGCCAGCTACAGCAAGCATTACAAGCCTTAACGCAAACGACAATTCAATTTGATATTGTGTCGACTGCCGATCTAACTACCCAAGGTGGTGATATCGTTTTATCTTGGGTACCTGCAGATATGTTTAACGCTGAACTTGGTTATAGCTATAACACCTTTGAGTACGACCTTCCTGAAAATACGTTTCCGGCCATTGGCAGAGACTCTACGACTCGACAGATTTTTGCTAAAGCCGATGTCCATCTATTTGACAGCCATAATATCTTTGCCACTGTCAGAGTAGAAAATAGCGATGCATACCTTACGGAAAACTACACCTTGTTAGATTTAACTTGGAATTGGGCAGTAAGTCAGCATTGGGGAGTATCAGTCACTGGGAAGAATTTATTTGCTGGTAGTCATCTTGAATATGCAAACCGACAAGAAACCTACACAATCCCCAACTACATAGATGAAAGCGTGCTGTTCAAAGTCACAGCTAATTTTTAAATGAATTAATGCATAAAATCACTCAGCTTCTGCATGTATTACTATTCTCATTTTTGCTATTCACTAGCCAAAGTGCAGCTGCTGCTGAGCAAGAATACGCACTTAAAGCGGGCTTTTTATATAATTTTGCCCGTTACGGTGAATGGCATGACAGCGCATTAAGTCCTGATAAATTTGTCATATGTAGCCCTGATGCATCATTTACAGAAACCGCCAAGTCAGTATTAAACCAACGCTCAGTCGATAAACGCCCGATTACTATTCGACATATTCAATTTGAATTAGAGCAAGTGAATCAATGCCAATTACTTTTCATTTCATCTGCGTCGCTTTCTGATTGGTTAAGCTGGCAAAAACAGCAAGACTATATTGCTGAAAACACAATGGTTGTGGGCGAATCAAAGGGGTTAATTGAGGCTGGCGGACATATTCGCTTTTTCATTGCTAGCGGTAAAGTCAGGTTTGAAGTCTCCCCGCAGCAATTACAGCAATCCGGCATCACTATGAGTTCTAAAGTACTGCGACTTGGTCGCGTGCTGGAAAGGTGATGTGATGACTAAATTATTCTCAATGAACACCATCAGCAAAAAGTTACTCATGATTTTAATGGGGGTGTCTTTCGCCTCCATTATCACAGTCACTTTTGTGTTCAGTGCTTACGAATTAACAACCGCAAAACGAGAACAAATTGATGGGCTAAGTACATTAGCTAAGATGATGTCTCCTAATATTACTGCGGCGGTATTATTTGATGATCAAGATGCCATCAATGAATTAATTACCCCTATTTTGCTTCGTGGTGACATTGTTTCAGTGACAGTGACGGATAACCAAGGCAACGTCATTGCTTTTGTCAGCCAAGAAACCGATGACTCCAATAGCATACTCAGCACTGCGCTAAATGTGACACAAATTAGTAATGCGCTGACCTTAGATGGACAAGAATATGGCCAAATTCAAATATTAGCCGATGACAGCTACATCAACACCCGAGTGAAGTTTTACGGTCAATTTATTATTATTTTATTGATATTCGCACTCGGGATCAGTTTTTCAATATCGTTAATTTTACGTCGACGCTTTTTAAGCCCTATTTTACATCTAGCCACCATTGCAGAGCGAGTGTCTGACTCAAACGACTATAGCTTACGCGCGAAGGAGCTATCCGATGACGAGGTCGGAAAATTAACCTCGCACTTTAACGACATGCTTGAAACCATTGAACAACGGGACAAACGCCTAGAAAGCCAAGTAAAAAGTCGCACTGAAGAGCTTGAAAGCGCCAATGAAAAGTTACACCAATATGCTTATCAAGATGGCTTAACAGACCTACCTAATCGCCGTTATTTTTATGAGAAACTTCAGTCCTTAATTGACACTGACAATATGATTTTCGCATTAATCTTTATTGACCTTGATGGCTTTAAAGAGATTAACGATACCCTTGGTCATGACTATGGCGACTTACTATTACAGCAAGTCGCTAAGCGCTTGAAAAACTGTGTAAGAGGCCATGACACTGTCGCTCGCCTAGGTGGCGATGAATTCACATTAATTGTTGAAGGCATCAATGATCAGCGCCGCGCTAGCGAAATTGCAGAAGTCATCAAAAACAGCTTAGTGCAGCCAATCACCATTAAAGATGAGCAGGTTTATATTACCAGCAGTATCGGATTGACCTTCTATCCAAGCGATGGGGAAACCATAGAAGATGTGGTCAAACATGCCGATCAAGCCATGTATTTATCAAAAAATAAAGGCCGTAATCGTTATGAGTTTTTCTCATTCGCCATGGAAGAACAAGCTCTTGGTAAAAGACGATTAACTGAGGAGTTAAGGCAAGCTGTAAAAGAAGAGCAATTCCTATTAATGTATCAGCCTATTCTTGATATTAATGGCTCTGTAGTCAAAAAAGTCGAAGCCTTAATTCGCTGGCAGCACCCTGAACTCGGCATAATAGAACCCGATGATTTTATTCCTCTAGCTGAAGAGAACGGCTTAATTGTCGACATAGGCAATTGGGTGCGTAAGCAAGTCATTGCCGATGCAATTGAGTTTTATCAAACCAGTGGTAACGTCATTCAAATTAGTGTCAATACATCCCCTATTGAAATAGATCGTTCTGGCACATGGATTGACCAATGGATTTTAGACTGTAACAAGTCCAAGCTTCCCCATGGCTCATTTCTCATTGAAGTCACTGAAAATACCTTAATGACACCGGACTCATCAATAAAGCAGCAATTAAAACTGCTCAATAACAACGGCATCAAAGTCGCTATTGACGATTTTGGCATAGGTTATTCGTCGTTAGCCTATTTACAAGAACTCGATATCGACATCATTAAAATTGATCGTTCATTTATCACCAACATCACCACCAATGAGAGCAGTGCAGCCCTAGTCAGAGCAATCACGACAATGGCACATAACATAGGTGTTAAAGTCGTCGCCGAGGGCATTGAAACACCTGCTCAGCAACAGTTATTAAAACAGCTGTCATGTGATTATCTACAAGGGTTTATGTTTTCAAAACCGCTCACTAAAGCAGAGTTTTACCGACTCTATGTAAAAGGCAGTGAAGATATCGCTTCAACTAGCAATAACCTTTCATCCCATTAAATAGCTTCCTTGCCATCGCAGTAATGGGGACGTTAATTGACAAACCACAGTGTCATCACGGTATACACAGGGATCCCAATCATCACATTAAACGGAAACGTAATCCCCAAAGAGGCACTAATGGATAAACTATGATTTGCTTGTGGCAATGCGACTCGCATCGCCGCGGGTACGGCAATATATGACGCGCTTGCCCCCAAGACTGCAATTAAAATCGCCCCGCCACTTGAAAGCCCCATCAACACACCTAAACCACAACCTAACACACCACCAATGAGCGGCATTGCCATGCTATAGGCTAAAATAAAGCTTCCAGCTCGCTTAATATCTTCTAAACGACTTGCTGCAACCATGCCCATTTCCAGTAAAAACAATGCCAACACACCATTAAATAAACTAAAAAATACTGGTGTAATTGATTTAATCTCATCGGCAGCCACAAACCCAATCACTAAACTGCCCACCATCAATACTATCCCTTGATTGAAAAACATTTCATGTAATAAGGCTTTACTAGCGTGTTTATCATTTTCCTCTTGGACTATTGATTTTTTCTGCCTAAACAAACTCGGTTTGGCCAGCATAATACCTACCACAATTGCAGGCATTTCAAGTAGGACGACAAATAACGGGATGTAAGCTTCATAGCGTATTTGCTGACTTTCTAAATACGCCACGGCAACAGCATATGTGCCAACACTCACCGAGCCATAATGTGCAGCGATTGATGCGGCGTCATGACGTTCAAACAAACCGATATAATACAAAATAGCAAAGGCAATAAACGGTAGTATCAAGCCAAAAGCTAATATGTATAAAGACTGAGTAAATAATGTCCATGACGCATGCTCAGCCAATGCCACGCCCCCTTTTAACCCAATGGCAATCATTAAAAACAGCATTAAGGCTTGATAGAAACTTTTAGGGAAAGCAATTTTGGTTCCTGACAAAACTGCAAAAACACCCAACAGAAAAAAACCAATGTTAATTAACATAATTCGTTTTTATCCTTTATAACGGACTGAGCTACATCAGGTGTTTTTAGCTTATCTCGGTCTAAATATGCAGTAAAAAAACTCAATAGAAACAAGCCAAATCCAGCAGCCATTAACCCTAGACCAGCAGCGTCTGTTTTTGCGACCCAAGCACCAAGCAACATCATTAACACTGCCACCACCATACAAAACACCCATTGCCTATCCATCATGTCCACCTCTGCTCAATGATATTTATGACGGCATTATGACAACAGACACAAATAGATAAAAATTGATATTACCTATAGGTTAAATAGACTATTATCTATATTAGATTTTAAAGTAAGCTCACAAAGCAAATTGAATCGAAAAGTAATCGTTCACATCTAAGAGTCGTTAACATGCAATCAAGATTACATGCCCACATTGGCACCATCAGGCAATTAGAAATTCTGTTAGCTGTTCATGATAAAGGTGGCATAAACGAAGCCGCTAAAGCATTATTTCTGACTCAGCCAACCGTCTCAATTCAAATGAAAAAGCTTGCTGATGCTGTCGGTGAACCCATTTACCGCTTATCAAATAGAAAGCTTGTCTTTACCGATGTTGGCCTAGAAATGGTCAAAACAGCGGTAGAAGTATTAGACAGTTTTGCCAGACTCGATATGTCGTTAGGTAATTTACGTGAATGTAAAACGGGGACGCTACGTATTGCCGTTGTCACGACATCCAAATATTTTATTCCGCATTTGTTGGGCCCTTTTTGCGAGCAGTTTCCTGAAATTGATATTCAATTAAATGTGGGTAACCGTGAACAAACCATTGAGCGTTTAAAGCAAGGTATTGATGACTTTTACGTATTCAGTCACCCACCAATCGATGCAGACTTTAACAGTATTGAGTTATTACAAAATCCACTGGTCGCCATTGCACATCAAGATCATCCATTAGCAAAACAGCCACACGTTAGCTTAACGCAATTATGCCAAGCCCCCTTTTTAATTCGAGAAACAGGTTCGGGTACGCGTCATGCTATTGAAGGGTTCTTTAAGGAGCATGATGTGACTCCCAATGTAAAGATGACCATTGAAAGTAATGAAGCAATTAAACATTGTGTGATGGCAAAGCTAGGTATTTCTATATTGTCTGCCCATACCCTGACATACGGCGGACAACATGGCTTGGTTCGTCTTCCTGTCAGCGCTTTACCCATTAATGCAAAATGGTTTTTTGTTTGGTCTAAATCAAAAAGACAAACCTTAATCGCGGATCAATTCTTAAATCATGTGCAAACCAACGGCAAACAATTACTTGAAGATGAGCTTCAACGAAACGGCATTGATACGTAATCGAGTTAATGCCGTTAATTGACACTGTAACCTTTGCCTTCTAAACACGCCGCTCGTGCTTGATAAAAGTTATCTTCTCCAACAGTACTAGCTGCTTGTGCTTGCTGCTCAGCAGCTTGCTGTTGTTCGGCTTGTTGGATTGATGCGCGGCGGCTTTGTCTTCTTGCCGCCACTGCGCCTATTGCAGCACCGTTTTGTGCGGCATTGCTGCGGTCATCGTCTCCTAGTTCAGCAATCATCGCCCCTGTTGCTGCCCCAGCTATCGCACCACGCATACCCGACCCTCGCTCAGCTGTTGGTTCAACAGCTTGAGCCGCTTGTGTCGTCGAGGCGGCTGCATTTGGCTCAAAGCCTGTTTGAATCGTCGCCCATGTATCACAGCTGGATTCATCCGCCGCTTGCTGTTCGGTGCTTTGGTTTTGCTGAGGAAATACATATTGGGCGGCCATACTGTGATTTACCGTTGATAAGTTAATCGCGGTGGCAAACGCAAAAGTCGACAATATTCCAGCAAGTGTAGTCAGCGACTTTTTGTAAGTAATAGGCATCTTATTTCCTTTTTGCGACGTATTTGATGAACAAATAATCACCTATTTATCACTGCAATAGTTATCAATTTACGCCAGATGAGCAATAACTATCTCAATAATCAATAAAGGAACAGAATCAGAATCAGCGAAAGAGGAAGAAAATAAATTTAAATACAAGAAAAGACAGACATAAAAAAACGAATCGTAGTTCGTTTTCAACTTCATCCTTTCATAATTACACCCGTTAACAGAAAACCAATGCCGACCCCGCTGCAACATTTCTTATGGCAAGTATTTTTTTCCCGTGTACAAGGCAACATACATAATCTAGGCGTTTACACACACTTTCTTGTAATCTAGCTTTGATTTTATCAAGATCAATACTTTGTTCTTTATATCGGTAAAACTTGTGTAAGTAGATTATTGCTAAACGTTTTTTGGAAACGGTTCCGACATGCACTTTATCAAGAGAACGAAAGTAATAAGATAAATACCTTCTCTTGCGTGCCGCTTGGTAAAAACGAGCAGAATCAATATCACCTTCCCTGAACGCTAGAATAATGTCTTTTAATAAGCCTATATCAACCAATGCTCTTGCTATTCGGTGTCCTACACCAGGTAAACGATAGCTAGCATTACAGCTTTTAAAGCAGGCTTTATGATTAGCATCAGGTTTGTATAAAGGATCATAAATGATGGTCAAAGGCGTTTTGCATTCACTTGCGTTGAGATGGGACATATTGCCTTTTTGCAGTTGAAAATGCTTCTCAAGTTTAGGATCCCAAGGCGCTGCAGGCTGCCAATAGGTACTCACCGGCATTAACAATAACGCTTTATCCAACTTTAGCGTGCCGGCATGAAAGGCGGTAGCAAAACCACCTTTACTCACGCCATAGCCTATTCTTTTCGGGAATTGCTGCAGCGCGAGTGACAATTTTTGAAGAAATTGCGCGAAAATAAAAGAATCAAAATAATGATCGTCCCCACCAATATGATTAAAGGCGATAATATTCATTTTCCGCTTGCTAAAAAATTGAAAGCTCCAAGCCTGGTTATCGGCATCAACTTGATCTTGTGTTAAAGCTTGGCAGTTAGGTGGGAAAGTCACCATCACGGGTTCATTCGTATCAAAAATATGATACTGCACTAGTACATTATCAACTTGTAAACGAACAGTTTGATGCTCAATAAGCATGGTGTTATTCCCAACTCAGCACACATCATCTTTACGAAAAAAACGAAGGAACAATATAATTAGTTGGCATGCTACAAGAGTAATTTGAGAATAAAAGTGTAATTACCTTTAATGTTAACCGAGGGTAAACTGTGTAAAAAAGCAGCGTAGGTAAAACGATTTTTTGTTAAGCCTTGCAAAGTTAAGCTCAATAAACAATCACATCCTCGTAAGCTTAATGACGCAAGCAATTAATTGAAATTAACATTTAAAAGTCAGATTTTATGGGATTTTCTAGCCCAATGACGAAATAAGCCTAGCGATTATTAAGTCGCTAGACTCATCAAATTGTTTAACCTTCTTTGCACCAAGCAATAAAAAAGCGAATAACGCCTAAGGCTAAAAATACCTGTACGAACATATTAAGTGAGGCGGTAATATCGAAGCTCGGGGTGAGATACAATGCACTCATGGTTAATACAACTAATAAATTCGCTCCAATCACTTTTTGAACCGCTAATTCAGGCGTTGAACATACCCGCCAAATAATCAGTAAATTTATAAAATAGAATGCTGCAAGCTGCCAGATTTCAGTCAGTGCAGGCATGATGAACGTATATTGTAGTAGCACTAACGCGCCTGATACACACATCCCTACCAAGGCTTGATTAACAATGAACTTTGGCATCGCAACAAGGTTTATGGCGAATACCGCCGCTAACATGGGGAACATATAACCATTTGGCAGCGGCAAATATATCCATAAAGCAAAACTGGCCATTAGCGACACCATCACAATCGCCGAGTCTTTAAGCCGTATTGATAACGGTGTTGGATTATTCCATTGCTTAATAACATGTTGCCAATGACTCGTAACTTTAATCTTTTCGACTGCATCAAAAGAATGATTCAGTTGACCTGCTGACTTGTGTAGCTCACGCCTTGCCTCTTGAATTAAACTAACCGTGTCACTGATTTCAATTAGCTGTTCATTCAATTCAATAATCACGGCTTCATTTGCAAGTTCACTAAGTAGAGTGCTCCCCTGTTGATGTTCAGAGTCAGATGGAAGTGCTGTGTTATTCACTAATGGCGCCGCTTTGTCTAACCAAGCTTGTAATTTAACGATGGCTTCATCGCTAGCAAGAGTCAGTTTTCTCCAGTGCTTACGCTGTTGTGACAGCTGATAGCTACCTGCAGCAGGTAAATCTAAAATTAAGCTGTGAGACTTAATATTATTCGACATTGCTAATAATCTTGCTTGATAGTCAGCTAATGTCTCTTGGGTGTAGGCTTTTTTACCACTGACACATTCGGTCAACTCCACCACCAAATCATGTAGGCCCTTTGATGTGCTTTTTTGCTGCTCGTAAAACTCTACCTCTGAATTCATTGGCCATAAAAATTGATATACCAATGAAAATACAACAACCCCTAGTATGGTTTCTTGTAGCCTTAAAAAAATAATCTTGACTGATATTGCATCATCAAAGCTGCCCATAAAGCTTATTAGTGCACAGACAATAAATGCGATTCTGAAAAAATAACCATTCTTACGGTCATAAGACATCGCAGTAAATATGCCAGCCAGCAGTATAAAACTGCTAATAAACAGGAATCGATCTTGAGCAAAAAAAGCAACCAAACCAATCGCCATACTGGCGCCAACAAACGTACCTAAAATACGGTTATGTGCAGCTTTAATGGAGTGGCTAAATGATTCATTTGACGCTAAGGTCACGACTGTGATGGCCGCCCAATAGGGTTTGTCCCAGCCAAAAAATATTGCCAGTACAATTGCGCTGGTAAAGGCTAACGAAACCTTAATCGCTTCTTTCATTGCGCGACTTAACATTTTTTCATCCCCAATTTCAGTGAGTATCACAACCCACTCATGCAGCTCAATTCATCGATATAAACGGTTCGGTTAACCTGAAATTAAACGCCGGTATATATTTGTACAGATGCCGTTGTCCCCACTCGCAGTTGCACACTCTCAGGCACTTGCTCTAGATGCACTTTGACAGGAATGCGCTGTGCGAGACGGATCCACTGAAAGTTAGGGTTCACGTTTGGTAATAATGTATTACCCGTGCTGCCATCTGATTTAGCGATACCGTAACCAATACTTTCTACTTGAGCATTAATAGGGCTATTTGGATTCATCATTAAGGTGACTTGAGCCTTGTCTCCAATATTGACGCCTTGTAAGTCCGTTTCTTTAAAGAAGCCTTCAATCCAAAAACTATTTTGATCAATCAAGGCTACAACAGGATTATTTGCCACAACCTGGGCCCCCTGTCTTAAATTCAGATTAGTAATAAAGCCATCGGTAGGTGCTGTGACATGGGTATAGGCCATATTGAGTTCAGCCTGCTCTACAACAGCATCTGCAGCGGCCAAATTAGCCTGTGCAGTTTGCACAGCATTTTGAAAGTTATTTAAATCAAGTTCTGAAACTGTTCCGTGCTTACGACTTTCAAGCGCCATAGCCCGGTGATTCTCATTTTTAGCTTTATCTAATAAAGCCATAGCCTGCAACTGTTTTGCTTTAGCATTGCTTAACTCTGCACGGTAAAGGCTAGGATCAATCTCAAACAGCAATTGCCCTTTCTTTACTTGGCTATTATCTTCCACTAATACCTGAGTCACAGGTCCCGTCACTCTCGGGGTTATCTGAATAATATGAGCTCTTACCTGACCATCTCGAGTCCACGGATTAGCACTGTAATCTTGGTATTGGCTTAACACTGCAACGGCAGCAATCGCAACCATCACCAGCGTAGTAATTATACGAAACATAACAAACTCCAAAAATCTGATGAATTAGGTAAATGCAATAAATCTGCTTAATAACACGGTGATAATCGCCACCAGACAAAGCTCGACTAAAGCAGGCATAACGATCACTCTTTGCCAACCGAGTTTGTTTGCAATAAACACCAACGCGACGGTTATAAAATAAGCCAACATCACAGTAATGAGCAGGGGCGGAAAATACACTTCTCCAATAGCAAATTCATGAGGCATCTGGGTCACCAATAAGGTTATATACGAAAGAGCAAAAACAGAGGACACAATGTCATTTCACTCATTAATGGCATTATTTTATGGGAGTATGGGACATTGCCGTAATCGCTTTGGGAGGACTTGACCCTTCAAGCTAAACGATGACCTTCTGAAGCTTTTTAGTGAGGGATGTGTAACCTGATGTAACCAGTCTCTAAACAAGCTGCTTAACACCGCACTCACCTAGTTCACAAACCGATAAAGAATAGTCCGTTCACGGCATAGTGGTAGCCAAACAGTATCATTTAGTCTCAAGCTTGATTACACTAAAACGATGAGTAAAAACTTAATTAACTTTGTGTTTAATCTCGTAAAAAATAGCACAGCATTAACTTGTGTACTTAATTGATAAAGGAGCCAATAACCAATGAATTTTAGCTTAGAGCAGTTACGCGCTTTCGTTGCAGTATATGAGCAGCGCTCCTTTAGCAAAGCAGCTGCCAAACTTGAAAAACATCGAACCACCATTGGACAAGTCATTACTAATCTTGAAGATCAGGTTGCAGTAGAATTATTTCATCGAATTGGTAGAAGTGTTGAAGCCACTGAAGATGGTGAGTTACTTTATCAATACGCTAAAACCACAGTTCAACAAGCACTGACCTTTGATAAAGTCGCCTTAAGTTTATCTTATGGTGGGCTTGAATCTATCACTATTGCGTATTGCAGTTTTTTACCCCAAGGGATATTAGCTGAAATACGTAAAAGTCTTGATATCGAATTTCCAAATATGAAAGTCCACTTTGTTGTTCGAACCAAACCGGAAATTAAGAAAGGCATTGAAAATGGGACTATCCATGTTGCGATAGTCAACGTTTATAGCAGTAAAATCGTTAATAGCATCGACTTTACGTTTTTAAAAAATTTACAGTTTCTTCTCTATGCTGGTAAAGAACATCCACTAGCAACAACCCCAAAGAATAAAGCCTTATCTGTGATGAGATCATCACGACAGCTCGTGCTCAAGTCGATGATTGATGACGACATGAAAGAAAAAGTGGTTTTATCAGCCGATTATGAAGCCATTGATCAAATGGCATTGGTAATAAAATTTGTGCAGCAGAATATTGGCTGGGCAGTGTTACCGAGTTCAGTCATCAACTCTCAACTTTTTAAAGAGAACCTCGTAACCTTTGAATGCGATGAAATACAAGACCATTTGAACGTCCCGATTGCAATGTGGTCCCCCCCCTCAAAACAAGTGGCACCGATTAAAAAGAATATCGTTAAGGTATTCGCCAATTACCAAGGTTAAGCTTTTCAGCACCATTTCTAGCACCAGCTTATTTTCGGATAAGCTGCAGTCTTTTTTTATCTAAATCCACTCTATTTTCGTCATCTTCAATATTTATCTGGCTTTTTTTATATCTCTTAATGGATATATTTGAGTAAAAACTCTAAATATGTATTTTCGGCGACCTTACCAAGGTTAGAGACTTTATCTCTTATAATCATTAGCTTAAAAATCACTTCCAGTTGTTCATCAAATTTACCAATAATTTATAGAGGATTTGATCCTTCATATCAGATTAAACATGTTTAATTTATCCCCCTAACATTGCTGCCGAAACCACGCCCCTCACTTACAAGTTCAGTTCTTCGGTGAATTGGTTTGAGTTTCAACTAAATCAGTGAACATTCACTAAAGAACTATTAATTTTTAAGGCAGCAAATACTATGAGCATTATCGAACAACTATTTGCCATATCTCCTTATATCGCTTTATTTATAACACTCGCTCTAGGTTACCTCATTGGTAAAATCACTATCGGCCGCTTTGTGCTAGGTGGTGTGGCAGGAACCTTGATCATGGGTGTACTAATTGGCCAATTCGGAGTTCAAATAGATCCTGGTGTAAAAACCATCTTTTTCGCGTTATTTATCTACGCCGTCGGTTATCAAGGCGGGCCACAATTTTTCAGTGCGCTCAACTTTAGAACCATTAATATCCTCCTATCAGCAGTTGTCATGACTGTAACAGGCTTATTGTGTGTACTTGCTGCAGCAATGATGTTTGATCTTGATAGTGGCACCGCCGCAGGTCTTGCTGCAGGTGGTCTCACTCAATCAGCCATCATTGGTACCGCTGGTGATGCAATATCTCAGTTAGGTAATGTCACTGAAGAAGCCAAACAAATGATGCAGACCAATGTGGCTGTAGGTTATGCCGTTACCTACATTTTTGGTTCTTTAGGTCCAATTTTGATGGTGTCATGGTTAATTCCTACCTTTATGAAATGGGATATCCGTGGTGAAGCAATCAAACTAGCTGAATCAATGTCAGGGGGTAAACCTGAACTGGCACCTGGTGAGTTTAACGCCATCACTGATTTAGTTTCACGTGCTTATAAAGTTGATGAGAATAATCCATTTATTGGCAGAACGATTCAGCAAATCAATAAAGACATGCTTGCTATTGCTATCGAAATGATTGCTCGAGATGGCAGCGACATAGAGCTCGACAAAGCGGTTTCAATCAAGGCCGGTGACATAGTGATTGTTACGGGTCGCCGTGAAGCGATTGCGGGTCATATGGGTGCAGCCACTAGTGAAGTCGCTATTCCGACAGGCACAGTGTTAATCGAAGAAAATCGTCAACTGATTGCTAAAGATGCCAAATTGGTCGGTAAAACAATTGCGCAAATAAAAGCACAAGCCAATATCGATACATACCGTGGTGTGTATATCACCGATATTATCCGTGGTGGTCATTCACAAGTTATCAGTGCTGATTTCGTCGTAGCGAAAGACGACATCATCCAACTAACTGGTAACGCAAAAGACATTAACCGTGTTGAAAAATCTATCGGTAAACGTTTGGGTTCAGCCTTTGCTACAGACTTTATTTTCTTTGGTCTAGGTATGGTTGCAGGTCTGTTAATTGGCCTAATCAGCTTCGAAATTGCTGGCATTCCGGTCACCATCGGTTCTGGTGCAGGTTGTTTAATCTCAGGTTTATTCGTGGGTTGGTTACGTAGTCGTAAACCAGCAATAGGCTCTCTGCCTTTAGGTGCGTCTAACTTCTTACGTGATTTTGGTTTAGCAGTCTTTGTCGGTATTGTCGGCCTACAAGCGGGGCCAGAAGCCATTAATACCATTAAAGAACATGGATTAACTTTATTGTTCTTGGGTATGGCGGTAACCATTATTCCGCAAATCATTTCATTCTTTATTTCTTACTACGTATTGAAAATTAAGAACCCAATTGAAGCATTAGCTTGTGTATCTGGTGGCAGAAGCGCAAACCCAGCATTCGCAGCCTTACTTGAAAAAGCAGGTAACGCAACACCGGTTTTTGCTTTCACCGTGACTTATGCCATTGCCAATGTATTGCTCACCCTTTGGGGCCCAATCATTGTCGGCATCATTTCAACTCAATAGTTTCTACTCATTAATTTCTACTCAATAGCATGAATTCGGCGAGTGAGTTCAACTCAACTTACTCGCCAACAGATTAATTTTATTAAATATAAACAGGTAAACATTATGAATAACCAACACACTGATACAGCAATGGCTATCGACTTCACCCAATTCGCTAACTTAAGCCCATTTGAACTAAAAGATAAGTTAATTGAAGTGGCACAAACAGTACCTGATCGCACCTTATTAGATGCAGGTCGTGGTAACCCAAACTTCCTAGCAACCCTGCCACGTAAAGCATTTTTACGCTTAGGTGACTTTGCATTAGAAGAATCAGAGCGCAGCTATTCTTACTTAAATGAAGGCTTTGGTGGTATCCCTGATGGCGAAGGCGTTGTTGAACGTTTCGATACGTTTGCGAAAGCGAATCAAGGCAAAGAAGGCGTTGAGTTTTTACAAAAAGCCATCAGCTACGCAAAAGATCGTTTAGGCATTGAAAAGCAGTCTTTCTTACACGAATTTGTAAACGCATTTTTAGCCTGTAACTACCCTGTCCCTTCACGCATGCTAACCAACATCGAGAAAGTCGTAAAACAGTACATCGGTGAAGAAATGTATGGCGATATGCCAATGACCACTAACTTTGACCTGTTTGCTACCGAAGGTGGCACAGCATCAATGACTTATACTTTTGCGACAATGGCTAACAATGGCTTACTTAAGAAAGGCGATAAAATCGCGTTAATCACGCCTATCTTTACGCCTTACTTAGAGATCCCAGAGCTAGCTGAGTACGACCTCGAAATTGTTGAGATCCGTCTAGACGAAACCACTTGGCAGTTACCACAGTCAGAAATTGAAAAATTAGCGGATACTGACATCAAGCTATTATGTGTTGTTAACCCAGCTAACCCAGCATCAGTTAAGTTTTCAAACGATACACTTAACCGTTTAACTGACTTTGTAAACACCCAACGTAGCGACTTATTCATCATTACTGATGACGTATATAGCACTTTTGCCGACAACTTTGTGTCTTTGTTTGCCAAACTGCCATACAACACTTTATGTGTTTACTCATTCTCAAAATACTTTGGTGCAACCGGCTGGCGCTTAGGCACCATTGGTATTCATCACAGCAATGTCTTTGATGATGCTATGCGCGCCTTACCTGAAGCACATCAACTAGAGTTGGATAACCGTTACAAAACAATCACGCCCGATCCACGTAGCATTAAATTTATCGACCGTATCGTTGCAGATAGCCGCGCGGTAGCACTAAACCACACTGCGGGTTTAGCATTACCGCAGCAAGTGCAAATGGCGTTATTCTCTCTAAACTGTTTAATGGACTTAGAAGATAACTACAAAGCGGCTTGTAAACGTATTATTCGTGAACGTTACATCACACTCTATAAAAACATGGGTGTTGAAGTTGAAGACAACGAAGATCGTGTTGATTACTACACACTACTTGAGCTCGATACACTAGGCGGCAAGCTTTATGGTGACGCGTTTGTTACATGGTTTAAAGACAACGGTAAAGGTAAAGACTTCCTATTCCGTTTAGCCCATAAAACTGGCGTGATTTTATTACCAGGTAAAGGGTTTGATGTTGTTCATCCATCTGTACGTGTTTCTCTAGCTAATTTAACTCACTATGAATATGAGTTAATTGGCCGTGAAACTCGCTCAGTATTAGATGACTACTTCACTGAATACCAAGCCGCTCAAGCTTAATTGATTTAATAAGTTAATCTATTAGCATGACGATAAAACGCCAATCATAAGATTGGCGTTTTATTACGTTTATTCATGCAGGTTTTGCCATGCGCTCAGCGCTTAAGTTGTGGTTTATGTGTAGCTTAAACACTTCAAGATCACAGACTACTATCTCTATTATTGATATATCCATACTAATATTGATATATCCATACTAAGCGACTATAAGCTAACCATGAATTAGCATCTTAAAAGCTAAAACTTAGAACACGTAAAAAGCTCATAGCTCAGTCAGCACATCAGGCTTTGTATTAAGCTCGATTCAAGCGATAACTGCATCAAACAACTCAATAAAAGTAGGTCATAAATGAAAGGCATTATTTCAATTCAATCTCATGTGGTATTTGGCCATGCTGGCAATAGCTCTGCAGTATTTCCGCTGCAACGCATGGGAATGGAAGTCTGGCCTATTCATACCGTACAATTTTCGAATCACACCCAGTACTCACAAGGATGGAAAGGCCGCGCTTTTTCAGCAGATGATATCAATCAGCTAGTCACTGGTATCGACAATATAGGCAAAATAGCAGACTGTCAGGCGGCATTATCAGGCTACCAAGGTAGCGCAGAACAATGCCAAGCTATTATTAACACGGTCAATACTGTCAAACAGCAAAATCCTACTGCACTTTATGTGTGCGATCCTGTGATGGGCGATCCTGAAAAGGGCTGCATTCTCGCAGATGGTATTACCGAGCAATTGATAAATGAAGTGATGCCGATTGCAGATGTGATTGTGCCGAATCAATTTGAGTTAACTCAGTTTACCAAAATGGAAATCAACAACCTTGAGCAAGCCAAAGCGGCTTGTCAAAAAGCGTTATCGATGGGGCCTAAAATGGTGTTGGTAAAACACCTGCACTCTGTTGCTGATGACACTTTTACCATGATGCTCGCCACTGAATCAGGTTGTTATATTACCCAGCGCCCACAACTTGAATTTGATAAACAACCTGTTGGTGTCGGTGACTTAATCTCCGCTTTATTCACTGGTGGATTATTAAATGGCATGAGCGAAGTCGATGCATTTGAGCATGCAACTAATGCCTGTTACGGCGTATTAAAAGAGACTCACCAAAGACAAGAATGGGAACTGCAAACCATTGCTGCGCAAAATGAATTAGTTAATCCGAGCGAGAAGTTTCGCGCTAAAGCGGTATAAGTAATGGCATAAAAAAGCAGGAATCTAATCGATTCCTGCAAACTAGGTGGGGGAGCGTCAACAACGACAGCTCACCTAAACTGCCGTTGGTTAGATGTTTACAACTTAGTAGTTAGCTTGGAATGTCAGCCATAATTTATCGGTATCATTTGAGAAATCATAACCTTCGTCAGCACCACTGAAACTTGCATATTTAACGCCTAGGCTATAATGCTTCGCAAATGGGTATGTAGCAGCAACGCCCCACTCAGTACCCATATCGATATCACCATAATCTGACTCAAACTGGTGGTATTTAGCCAAAAGTTTAAGGCCAGCAATTTTACCCGTTACAATCACATGGGTATCAACTAAACCATTATCCCAGTTACCTTTACCGCCAAATAAAAACTTATCAGTCCAACCGTTAAAGGCATGTAATGTTGCTAATGGTGTAATAAAGCCAGCTTTGCCGCTGTCAGAACCAAGTACTTCGTAGCCAATTTTTGCGCCAAAAGCATCAAAATCAATACCGGCACCTAATTTGTAATAATCTGCACTGTAACTGACTGGGTTATCACCACCTTCAGACTGCTGAGCATATTCAGCTTCATAGCTCACTTTCAGTGCATCTAACTTAATATTACCCGTTGCACGAACACCAAAGGTATCAGTTGAGAATGCAGCAACATCTGTATTATCAATCAAATAGCCGTAACCACTTAAATTAACAAACTCGAGTCCTTTGTAATTGATATTGATTAAGCTGGTTTCGTTCTCGTGTTCTTCTTTACCTGAGCCTTCTGGGAAAATACGATTCACATTGGCCACATACGCATAATAGGCAGTGAGGTTTTCAATCGCCGTATTTTTAACAGATACCGCATCGTAAGTTTGTTCATTTTGACGGAAGCCAACCCCACCAACAAAACGCTGATTATCTAATAAAATGCGTTGACGGCCTAATTTAGCTAAGGTTTCAGCAGGCCCTTTATAACCAATAAAGCCTTGGTTTATTTGAGTATATTTGTAATCACCAATTAAAGGTTCATTATCGGTTGAACGCACATCATCAACTTCTGCTAAAGCAAATAGATTATAAATATCACCGGTTTGATAAGTTAAACGAGTACGTAATGTGGTTTGATTTTGCTGGTCAACATTCGCCACATCGACATCTTCATAGCGAAGTCTAAACTGCACATTCACTGAAGAGTCATCGATAAACGCTTTTTTTAATGGATCGACGCTTTCTGATTCAGCGTAAGCTGCAGATGTCGCTAATCCGGCAAGAACAGCTAATGTGAGGGTAGTTAATTTCATTTATTGTAATCCTTATATTTCATCATCTCGAGTGATGTTATATAGGTGAAATAAACTATAAATATTGATCTAAAACAATGTTACAAAAAGACTACAATTACGTATCAGTAATTGTGAGCAAGATCATTAACTAATACTAATTTAGCATACCTCGAAATAGGTATTTTCAGTAATGCCTCATATATAATTTGCTAAATAACCAATATCGATTTTAGTTTTATGCTAACAAAATATGTAATCCGCATATAAACAGCCAAAAAAAAGCCTGAAATAAAAATTTCAGGCTTTATCATTTTCGATGAAATTAACAACCCGTAACAGTTAAATCATAAAACGCTGGCTCTGCAACGTTCGCTGTCACGCTATAGCGTAAGTTACAATTGCTGCTGATATCGTATCCTTGTGGGAAAATGTACACACCAGAGTTGGGTACATCATAGATCCCCCAATCTTGAGTAAATGCTTCCGCTGGACTGGCTAACTCAGCAAAGTCCCCTTCTACAGCTTTAGGAATATTCACTTTAGATGCAGTAATGTAGCCAACTGTCGTTGCGATTTTTATGCCGTTAACCTCAACTTCACCTGACTCCAGACTTGTTTGCGAGTCGATAGCCGCTTTTGAATAAACCAGTGAATTCGCCGATTGTAAACTCGCTTGTAAGCTTTGTAAGTTGGCAGTCACTGCGTCTGTTTTCAGATTTAAAAACTTAGGTGCAGCCACAACGGCTAACACACCTAAAATAATAATGACGACCACAAGTTCTATTAACGTAAAGCCACGTTGTGAATAACTGCTTCTCATAATACTTCTCAAATAACATGATATTTCAATAGGTTTAAAACAAGCCAAACCCTATCAAAATCAATAAGATTAATAATAGCCGCAGCATATATGAAGTCCTTACACTCAGCCACTACATACGTAACAAAAAGGTTTTAAATTGTTGGTAAAATTACACTTTTGTTACGCAAGTCGTACTTTTAAGCCATCAAACATCCAGCGTATTACAGTAGCTCTTGTTTAATTAACTTCAGCAAAAAGGTTTCACGCTCAATGGATAAGCCTTTCTTGTCACTATTGGCCATCGTATCAAGGTTATGTTGAATGGCTTGATCAATGTCCATCCAGACAGGCTTCATGCCATTATTAATTTCATGCTGCTCAAATTGGGTATCACCTAACTCTTGATCTATTTCGCAGGTATAACAATAAGACAGCATATGCATGAGGTTTGCCCCATTCCTAGCCCATGGTCGGTACTCTTCATATAAACCAAACTCGTTAATATTTCGAATATCACGCGCGCCCGTTTCCTCACTCAACTCACGGACTAAGCCTTGCTCAATATCTTCGTGATCATCAACACCACCGCCTGGCAATGAGTAATCATGATATCGGGCGGTATACAACATCAGTATTTTCTGACCTTGTAGCACAATCGCTCTAGCCGCTCGTCGAGTTAGCATGACGTTATTTGTATCGTTCACAAATTCAATGGGGGTATCTGGATGATGAGTGGTTTTTAAATGGCGCATAAGCAAGTAACGAGAATCACAATAGTTGAAAAGGCGCATCATACGCCAATTTTGTGATCCACTGATAGTTTTTGCAGCTCTTTCAACCTATGCGGACTTTTGTCCTCACAGCTTAAGTTCTCGCTACTTATTATCGAGTAAATTAAAAAAAGGGGAAATATGATGACTGCACACATCAATGGCAAACTGGGTAATTTTGCCTAAACCTTCTTAGACAATGCAGTCGAAGTCACCCACATTCGCAACATTCGCAAGCGGTTTTAATTGCATATCAACGTCTATATAAGCTCATTTTGTCTCGATTATAACGGCTAATTGACTTACGTAATCTCACAGCCATTCAAGCCCAATAAATAGCTTAAATGCGCTAAGAAACGAAACCACACAATTCAAGCCTCACCACTTCACTCTTTACGCCGCTCACACTTTTATATAAATTAAATGAAACATAAAACATTGATAAATAACAACAATTGATACAATTACACACGAGTGTTACCAAATAGTAATAGTCAATCTTGTTATTTAAATCAGTAAACAAACAAGGATGTAAGATATGAAACGATGTCACTCTCAGCCACTCAAACTGACCGCAGCGATTGCTATTAGCTTTGTGGCTTTTTCTGCTCAAGCTAATGATACGCTAGCATCAGCTAACAACAGTTTTCATCACGATACTAGTGCTTCATATATCACTGATACAGACAACAGCGACAACGCTTATCTATTTGCCAGTTATCGTTATTATTTTGATGCCGTGAGCACTGATTTAGGTCCTTGGGCCCTAAATACCTTTTTGGCTCAATCTTCAAACTTCGGCGTAAACTACCTTAAATCAGATCTAGCCGAGACCAGCAGTTATCAAGTCGATGGCACTTATGTTTTTGAATCAAACTGGTTCATAGGCGCAAATTATCAGCAAATCAATGATGACGATGACTCCTTTGCTTGGCCATATAATTACGACGAGTCACTTTATGGTCTTAAGCTAGGTTATTACTTTAACGAAAGCTCGCAAATCTCCCTTTTTTACCAAAACCAAAGTGGATCAGATAGTTATCAACACACAAGTGGCAGTGGTCAGAATTTCCAAATCGGCTTATTAGCAGCTAATTTTGATAACCAATCCGATACCTTCGGTATAGAGACTCAAAGTTATATCCCAATGGAATCAATTAATGGGGTGAATTTGTTTGCACGCTGGCAGTACACCGATGCGAGTCAATATTACTATTATCGACTCGCGCAAGATGGTTTTTTGCCAGAACGCTACTTCACCACTGACATTGATAATACCTTCAACCACATTTTTCTAGCCGCTGATTTTTACATCAATAAGTCGTGGTCAATAGGCGCGCAATACGATTGGCAAGATATTGATATCAAGCAATTTAATAGCAGCAGCTTCACCCCTGAGGGGGATACAACTGAAGTCTCTGACAGTGTCAATAATTACGGTCTTAACACGGCTTACTGGTGGCAGATATCCCCCCATTTTTCTGCCAAATTCAGTGCAAGTAAGCTATTTAATGACAATGACGATAACCAAGACTCCTTGCTATTTGGCCTAGATTTAAATGCAAGATTTTAAACCCAGTAAGTTAATGCTCTTCGGCCAATGAGTTGCTTAGTGTCATCGCCATGACTTTGATGGCGATGACCACTTAACAACAAAAAACTAACATTTATCCACTTTCTCCTTCGTTTCTACACATTTGCTGCACATTTCATCGCTACGATAGACCTTACTACATGAGCAAACGCTAACTTACCCTTTGCATTACATAGGAAATCGTTGCGATGAAACTGACAGTTAATTCAAATAATATAAATGCCAACCTAATACTGCACTGGCTATCTTTATTACTTATCTGCACATTAACTGCTTGTGGCGGTAGTGACAGTAATAGTGATGCAGAAATTGCAGATGAAACCCAAGAAACGGTCACAACCCCCAATGACAATTCAGGTGATGATAACACTGGTGGTGACTCTGGTGATGACTCTGACGACTCAGGTGCTGATGATGAAGGTGCAGGTTCAACTGATGGGGTGCTTTGCGACTATGTAAATAGCACCTATAACGAATCTGAATCAGTTTATAACACCAGTAACGCCGAATGGTCATGCGAGGGAGGTGAACGCTTATTAGAAGCAAACGGGATCCCTGACCATGATGTCGGCACTTTCCCCAATGCCAACAACCCAAATATGATTTTCGAGCAAGATATCTCAGCTAATTTCAGCTTAACACCTGTCGAAACTAACACTGCCACCGTTCTAGGCGGCCCAAGAGGCACCCTAGGTTATGTACTCAATGGAGTAAAAATTGATGCCAGTACAGCGGGGACTTGTGATGATTCTGGAAATAACTGCAGCTTAGTAGGCAACGAGGGTAATTGGAATATTGAGGCATTAGGCCAAAGCAACTTTAACTTTGGTACCGATGATAATAACGCCCACGTTCAACCCGGAGGCGAATACCATTATCACGGAATGCCAGAAGGCTTTATCGAACTTCAGCAAGGCGGTAATGACAAAATGACTCTCATAGGCTGGGCTGCTGATGGGTTTCCTATATATGCTCGATATGGTTACAGCGATGCCAATGACGCCAGTTCAGAGCTCAAAGCCATACAAGGGAGTTATCAGCTAGTCACCACGGTGAGTGAAAGCAGGCCTTCGACCGAGATTTATCCACTCGGGACCTTTGCTCAAGATTGGGAATATATAGCAGGTTTCGGTGACTTAGATGAATGCAATGGACGAGTTGGAGTCACACCTGAATTCCCTAATGGCATTTACCACTATTACGCCACCGACAGTTACCCGTACTTTCAGCGTTGTGTCAAAGGCGAGGTTTAGTCTCTATTTATCTGGTTGAAGCCAATAACACGATTACACTTACATCAATTAAGAGTATACCCAAGATGATGTTATTAAAAATTATCACGATATTAATAATCTGTATTCTAATGTGTGCCAACGCACTCGCACATATGATGGTTGCGCAGCACGGCACCATCAATATTGTTGATAAAGGCGCCTTTATGGTGCTGTCCTTACCCGTATCTGCCTTTGAAGGTTTAGATATGGACAATGATAGCAAAGCATCCTCTGCCGAACTTACGCGATACAAAAACCAAGCAACTGAATTAATACATGAAAATGTGCAGCTTAGTGACTCAAAAGCCAAGCTACCATTGCAAGGGTTAATCATTTCATTAGCATCTCATGGCAATCCCAAAAAGCCGTCATCACACTTAATTGTAATGGGTAAATATCCCCTAGATAACACCAATAGCGAATTAACGTTTACCAATCGCTTATTTGGTCGTCACTTGTCTGAGAAACAAATGGATATGACGATTACCCGCCAACATGATAAGCAAAAACAGACCTTTACTATCGATAAAGATCAGTCGTCTAAAACCTTACTTAATGCCTCTGCAGACTAATTTTTCAAAACAAAAAGGCGAACCATCACTAGGATGATTCGCCTCTTATTTTCTTAATGAATAACCTCGTTAATAATCTTAGTTATTAAACTCGGTTAACCTGTATTAGTCAGCTAAACGAACAACATCGACATCTAAAGACGTAGTAGTCCACTCACTATCCACTTCACCTTGTAAAGTCAGCTTGGTTTCTGGAGTCGCAAGAATACCACTCCATTTATCATCATCAATTTCGACAATAATTTCGCCACTGTCATCTTTAAACCGATACTCTTCATCACCTAAAGACTCGACGATAAACCCTGTTAGTATGGCTGGAGCATCGTCTTTTGCCTCTAATGCAGAAGCAACCGTATGAGCAGAGCCAGCAACTGGTCCACTGAATCCACCAGCTTGCTTTAACGCTGGTGTCGTTACGGCAGCATTATCAGAATAACCTTCAGACTGATTTGCCATTGCTGCTGATGACATAAATAACACACTGCATACTAATAATTTTTTCATTTCTATCCTCATTAACATCATTGGCTAATAGATTAAGGTTTGCGACAAACACGCTCTTTTTGCACAAGCTGAAACATTGGTTAACACCTTTTGTTGTTGGCGGAATAATACGCGATTACTAAGTGTTAAAGTCTAAGATGACCGATTGTTAATGTGAAACATTGTTCATCATTGGTTTATTAAGGTGTATTAGCGCCTCAACCATTAAAGTTATGCTTGATGTGGCTATGATATGAAGAATTATTGATACCTAGTTACCACTTTACGCCACTGTGGTCTCATATGATGCCAGCAGTCAGCAAGGTAAATAGAAAATATATCAACAAAAAAGAGAAGCAATGATATGGGTTAGTCATTTAACATCGACTCACATTCGAAGCCTTGTCTCATAGAATCGAATCGACAGTATAAACCACACTGCCATGGTGCATTGTTATATTCTGCAGATACTGTCTGTGCATGAGCTTTACAAGAAGGGTAATCTACAAAATCTGTATCCATTTCATAAGCGGCAGAATCATAACCATTTTTATACACAAATGAGCTCCAAACTTCAGGGCCTTTATGTTGATTAGACTGATTGATCATCACAACTGATGTGATAACAGCAATTAGCAAGCCGATGATAACGACGACAGATACAAGGTTAGCGTTTTTAGCTGTAGGCATAATAATTTAGCGAAAAATAGACATGGCATTAGCATAAGCGGTTAATAGTGAAAAGCAATCGCTACTAAGCTAAATCAGTTCGAAAAAACATAGGATTTAGCTAAAACTAAAAGCAACCTCAACACATGAGACTGCTTTATATTTCAATCTATAAATCTTAGCCTCCTTAACACTTGTTTGGATCAGTTTCTATTATGTACTCTGGTAATTCTGTTGTACTTTTTGCCTCCTTATAGATTAACTTACATTCTGCAGGCGCACCGACTTGCCAAATAGTCGCTTGCCCATTGCCTTCATACATTGTCCATTCAGCACCTCTATCAACAGCCATGGTTGGATCGGTCTCAGAAACGGCTGAGTTAAAGTCATTTTGTAGCAAATTATCTAAATCTAGTTCAGAAGCAACCACATAACCGTAGGCTGTGAACAAATCATTACCTGTACCGATATCTAAATCCGTCACATCTGCTTCTTTCTCCACTCCAGCAAGACTGGCTTTTGAATACACCAATGTATTAGCACTTTGAATCGCCGCTTTCATTCCAGCAAGCGAACTCACGCGAGCATCGCCCTGCAAATTAATGAACTTGGGCGCGGCCACGACAGCTAAAATGCCAAGAATAATGATGACAACCACTAATTCGACTAAAGTGAAGCCGCCTTGCGCTTTAGTTGTCGACATTGAAAAATTCGGTTTTGTAACCATTGATAATTTCATAGTGATACCTCGCTATAGAGACATTTTCGTCTCTCTGATGAAGGCTTAAGTCATCTTAAACCTCGAATGCCATCCTAGCGTTGGAGTTAATCCACCTTATAACCATCACTCTATTTTATCTTAATTGAAACGACTTAATTGAAACGAGAAACGTGTCAACCACAAAACCAATAGAGCAAAGACTCTAAATTGAACTTGGACTCAATTTTGTGATTGTGCAAATAAAATAAAGTTAATTTTTAACCAATCTATTGCTGCTATTTACAGTGCTCTATTATCAAGCGAATCTATAAAGTGATTCTGCATTTAGTGCCATTATCAAACACTCAATAAGTGCTAATATTAATTAATCAAAACAGTGGACAGCGCCCCAGCGGCGATTAATATCATTAGGAATACACCATGCAAAAAATCATTCTTGTTACTGGTTCAACAGATGGAATTGGATTAGAAACTGCAAAAATGTTACTCGCTGAAGGCCATAAAGTATTACTTCATGGACGTAACCCTAACAAACTTGCCGATGTGGAAACGCTGCTTATTAACAGCTCCTCTGCTGCACAAATCGAAACGTATGTTGCCGATTTATCTAGCATGAGTGATGTCAAAAAGTTAGCAGCAAACATTAAAGAAAAACACAGTAAGCTGGATGTATTAATTAACAATGCTGGGGTTTATAACCCTACGACGTTAATCACCTCAGACGGCTTAGATTCACGCTATGCAGTAAACACTTTTGCGCCTTATTTGCTTAGTAAGTTGTTAATGCCGATCATGGATAATAGCGGCCGCATTGTGAATTTATCTTCAGCTGCACAAGCCGCTTTTTTAGCAAGCGACATGGCACAGCCAAGTCAGTTATCTGATAGTACTGTCTATGCCCAAAGTAAACTGGCTCTGACCATGTGGTCACGAGATCTCGCCTTATCAGTTCAAGGTCATGGACCTATGATTGTCTCGGTCAATCCTGCTTCGATGTTAGGCAGTAAAATGGTTAAACAAGCATACGGTGTGGCTGGCGGAGATTTATCAATTGGTGCGGACATTCTAACCAGAGCGGCATTATCAGAAGAATTTGCTCAAGCAACTGGGCAATATTTTGATAATGACAGAGGCCAATTTGCATCACCTCACCCTGATGCACTTGATGTAGCTAAAACCGCAAAAGTGGTTGCAGTGCTTGAGCGAGTTCTTACAGAGCTAAGCTAATAATTAAGCTCAGCTTCAATTACAAAAACCTTAATATTAAAAAGCTAATGGCCCGTGCCTTTAGCTTTTTTATCGCCCTGCGATGACTCATTCTTTTGATAAAACCTGTCATCTTCAGCATAAGCACAACGCCTTTTCATCACGGCAAAACCCTGAGTTGCATAACAGTCCTGTGACTTAGCAACAAAGCGATTATCAACAAAATCGATAAACTGATTCAATATAGTGCTTAATTATCAAGCTAAAAATCTACTGCTAAGATCGCCCTCATTGTATTGCTAGGTGTCTTTTCATCTAGCATTGACCTAGAGTGTCTCCACTTCTAGGTGATGTATTCTCAATAAGACGACAGTCTTAAGGAAACGTTATGCGTTATGAAGGCAAAGTTTATCGTCCATGGCCCGAGGCTGACAGCATCCTCATTCAGACCACATTAGGTTGCAGTAACAACCAATGTACTTTCTGCAATATGTTCAGCGATAAACGATTTAAAATTCGTGAACTAGAAGATATTTTTAGTGATATTGAACAGGCCAGAAAAATCCACGCTCACGTTGAATCTATCTTTTTGATTGATGGCAATGTCATGGCTGTAAGAACCGAATTTTTATTGGCAATTCTCAATAAAATTACTGAGACTTTCCCTGAAATTCAAAATATTGCTTTATATGCAGGCTTTAATGATTTTCGCCGTAAAACAGTGGCAGAACTTAAACAAATGCGGGCAGCGGGTTTGACAATGGCATACGCAGGTTTAGAGTCAGGCGATCCTATTGTCCTCGATAACATCAAAAAGGCGATGAAACCTGAACATGCCATTGAAGGCATGGCGATGGCAAAAGAGGCAGGGATTAAAGTGCTGGCTTCATTTATATTTGGACTAGGTGGCCGTCATCGCTCAAAAGAGCACATTAAAGCGACTACAGATATTTTAAACATTATGCAGCCGGAAGAAATTGCGCCAATGGCCATTGCAATTCAGCCAGGGACTGAACTCGAACAGCAAGTAGTGCGTGGTGAATTTGTTATGCCAAGTCCATTACAAGTGCTGGAAGAAGAGAAGTACTTACTGGAAAATTTAGCGGATTTTGATTGCTATTACTGGGGCGATCACGGTAATAATATCTCGCCAATGCGTGGCATGTTACCTCAAGCTAGAGTGCCATTTAAAGATAGAATTGAGCATGAAATAGCAACCAATCCAGTGACAAAACAAGACATCATTCAAACGTTTTCTTGGTAGGCTAACATGCTAATTTAACAACTATTACCTTGCAAAGTGTTGGGATTCACCCTCAACACTTTGCCATTATTTAAGCCACTGTTTTTACTTTACTGAATGTCTTATCAACCACGCATTAGTTCACGGTATACCGTAGCAATACCTCATTATCTAACACCACATTAGTAGACCAAATAAAGCTGGCTCCCGCCCCACTGAATTTTTCGATAAAATTCATGTAGGCTTTTTTATTATTCACTCCTATTTCATCATCTGAGTATAAGCTTGCTTGCGGCCAAGTACTTGAATCAAAATCTTCATTCATCCAATTATCAGCCATCGTCCAATGTACTGCATACGCTTGTTGTCCATTTTTCTCATCCGTAACACCACAATCAGTAGATAATCTCGCGCCGTCTTTTTCAGATAAGCAGCTTAAATCTAAAATTGGAGAGGTATAAAAAGTTTGCGCTTGCCAATCACGATTTGTCACAGTGCCATCACTAAAGCTGGCAATAAAGCCCCCATCACCAGCATGGTATGCATTACCTCTATTATTCTCAGAACCTAAACCTAGGTTTTCTTCCCAATCAATGACTTTAACGGCAATGGTATAAGGTTTACTGACCTTGAATTTTACAATACTTGAATTAAATGGCGTAAATGGCACGCTATCAACAGCGATTAATTTGCCATTGATATAAAGTTCAAAGTAATTATCTGCAAAAATATACCCAGTAATCACCTCACCTTGCGGGTCAACTGTCACCACAGGCACATCATCTTGATTAACTTCGGCTAAATTTCTAGGGGTAATACCAGCGCATTGTTCATATAAATCCATTGCTTTGGGTGCACTGCTAAATTGATTGCTGCCTGGTACAGTCCATACTGTGCCCTGCGCATCAGTAATCTCACCTATACCAGCAACGCGACTGCGACCATTTTGACACGTAAACAAATTACTGACGACGGTAGTCGCAGCGCCTTGGGTAATACTCCCTGAGCCGAGATAGTCATCATGGTGCATTTGAATATCATCAGAAGCACAGCTCATCGCTGTACTTCCTATCATGACAATACCGCCAATTGAAAATAGGATGTTTTTAAACAATTCGTTTTTCATAGGCCCTTCAGTCAATCAAATAAGTGTGTTGGTTAATAATAGGCTATTCATAAAAATATTGAATAAGGTTATTTAACCCTAGCAAGGCACTAATCACTAGCAGCTTTACAGTCTTTTAAGCTTTGACATAAGTGGCACACAATGAGAATTACTGCGTATTGAGCTTAAAAAACGCAGATGATGAATGATGAAGTGACTCACTTGACCCTTTGCCACCTCTGTTAGTTATGCGTGCCTTAATGACCTTAATCTTGTATTGAATAAATGAATATAGTGACTAGGGCCTGTTGATCTTTGCTGGTTATGTTTTGTTTAGAACAAAAATAACCTTGAAAGAGCAACATACCCTAGATAGTTAGCAAAATAATTCGCCTATCCCCTTAAAATATGACGAATATCTCCTTTTGAAACTTTAAAATAAAATTGTTATCCGGATCGCATTTTTATTTTGAAACTCCTGATAAATTCCAGCTTAAGCATACACTAATGTAGTGTTTATTTTTACCAATACTAAATGCTTGTAGTTTGGTCTCTATGTTTGATATCGACAGGTTTTCTTGAATACCATCAGCGCCATTTGGCCCATGAAACACCAAGAAAATTCGACTCGATAATGAGGATATTTTATGGCTGAAATTATTGAATTTGTTCCAAGTAACACAGAAATAGATGGGTTTGAAAAACCATCTAATCCAAAAGCAAAAGAAGATATACAACACAGACGTGAAGTAAAAAGACGTCTTGAAGACTACCTCGAAGCACAACAACTCAAACGTGCAATGGGTGAGGATGATTTTTTTGCGTAATCCCTAGCATTCTTAACTAACGATTTCATTTTCCAATACAGGCGTTCATCTCCCACCACGCTTTGTTATTCATTAAGCTCATTGGTTTCTGAGCTTAATGAATTATCCAATAATCCCCACTTAGTTTCATTAATCATTGCGCAATCGTTGCATCACGTTTATCCAATAAAAAAACCACTGTAAACTCATGCCTACATTGGTCAGGAGTAAAAAGGGGAAAGCTCCTTAGTGAGGTTTTATCGTCAATCTGAGTCTATATTGACTCCTTGCTATTAGTCGTTGCATTGCTAATAGTCGTTGCGATGAGTCACTCGATACACCTCAAAACTTAAACCTGCGAGTGAGACCTTAATATCATGCTCATTAACCCTGACTTGACTCGTTGATATAGCAGTCTTTGATGATGTTGCCGCTTCTTTTAAAGCCTGCGTATTAAGGAGTGAATCCACTTCAGTAACCAGCATAGGAATCGTTGCCGAAGCCAAGCTGGTACCAGTATTAAATACCATCAATAACTCCTCACCAGTGCTGTTATCTATTCTTGAAAAAGCAAACATAGCGGCATGACTTGCGTTCTCTTTATCAGCATAAAATCGAGCTTGATACTCGCCACGGCGTAAAAGCCGCTCAGTCTTGCGTAACTCACTCAGTGCGGCAATTGCCCTATACAAAGGATGCGCTTTATCGAAGTTGTCATCAGCCGTTGTTGCTAAAGTGCCCAATAACGAATTGTCGTTATAGCTTGCGACACGTGAGGCAAACATGTCTTCTCGGGCATCAATATCATTACCATCGCCAGTAAACCCTTGCTCATCACCGTAATACACCACCGGAATCCCTCGAGATAAAAACATAAAGGCATGGGATAAAATACTGCGCTGTAATTTTTCTGCTTCTGTGCTGGCAATGCCAGATTCATTGATAAAGTAACCTGCTCGTCCCATGTCGTGATTACTTAAAAAAGTCATCAGTAAATCTGCTTGGCTATCTTCATCTTTATACAAATCATCTTGCTCAAATAATTGCTTAGCAAGCAGCGGACTTTGCCCTTGATAAAAGATTTTTGCAGCCACATCTTGAAAAGCAAAATCCAATACCGACGGCAGTTTTCCATCTGTGGTGTATAAGCTCAAATTAACAGGGTTGGTATCATAGACTTCACCGAATACATGAAACTGAGGGATCCCCTGCTGCTTGGCAAACTCAACAATAGCAGGGCTGAAGGTTTGCCAAAATGATAAATCAACATGACGCACGGTATCGATTCTGAATCCATCAGGTTTAAATTCAGCAATGAGGTTTTGGTATATCTCAACCATCCCAGACAGCACTTTAGGATGCAAAGTATTCAGATCGTCTAGACCATTAAAATCACCGTTTAATGAACTTTCTCCCTCAAAATTACTGTCGCCTTGATTATGATAATACTGTGGGTCATTTAGCCAAGATGGTGTTTTGATATTGGCTTCATCATCCAATAGAAATGGCGAATACTGCTCACTCATTGCTGTGTTTACTGGCTTATATTCACAACGCGTTAGCCCTTCAATAAATCGACCATCAAGTTGATGGCACTCTTTATAACGAATGATATCTGCAGTGTGATTAGTGATAATGTCAAAAAATACTTTCATGCCACGTCGGTGCGCCGCATCAATCAATTGTTTCAGGTCATCGTTTGTACCAAAGTGCGGATCGATTTCAGTAAAATCGACAATCCAGTATCCATGGTGAGCAATGCCGTCTTTTTGAATCGCATTATTTCTTAGCAGTGGTGTCATCCATATTGCTGTAATACCAAGCGATTCAAGATACGCAAGTTTCTGTTCAATACCGTTAATATCACCGCCATGAAAACCGCGCTCAGTAAGGGGAGCAAACCCGCCATGAGATACACCAGATACGGCTCCATTGTCATTGGCTTGATTACCATTGTTAAAACGATCTGGTAAAACAAAATAAAAAATGTCATCTCGAATATCACGATGAAGATAATCCTGATATATCACTTTGTCGTCCGTTGCTTTCGCATCGTTTACCTTAGGCGCAGCGTGTATGTGGAAGGCCAATAACAGTAAAGCCAAACTCGTGTAAAATATTTGTTTCATAACACCTTCTTAATCCATTAATGAATAATCCAAATCAGCCCAATAACGTGCTGAAATTAAGGCAGTTCATGCCCCTTTGCACTGACATATAAGGCATACCAATGCTCACGAGTTAGCTGTAACCCCACTGCTTGCTGACATGCTGCAATACGTTGTAAGTCGGTTGTTCCAACCACTGGCTGAACTCGAGCCGGATGCTGCATTAACCAAGCAAGAATGATGGCCTCTTTACTGACACTGTATTCAGCGGCAAGCTGACAAACTAATGCGTAGGTTTGTTTAACCCGCATTGGCTCATCACTGAGATCTGCGCCGCTGTATCGTCCTTGGCATAAGCTTCCCCACGACTGCACTTGAATGTGTTGCTGTTGGCAATATTCCAATGTGCCAGGGGTAAAATTAATATCAGCCCCAAGCTGATTTCCGGCATAAACGGTTTCATCTATCCAATGCTGTTTGTGTAAACTCAGCTCTAACTGATTCACGACCAAAGGCGTATCTAAATGCTGTTGCAGCATACGCATTTGATGGTGTTGCATATTCGAGACACCTAGAAATCTCACTTTGCCTTCGTCACGAAGTCGATGATAGGTTTTGGCAACATCTTCTGCATCCATTAGCGGATCGGGTCGGTGTAATACCAGTACATCTAGGTAGTCAGTTTGCAGGTGTTTTAGACTTTGATTCACACTGTGGCCTATCCATTGTGCTGATAAATCATAGCGTTTAGGCCCCTTATCATCAGCAAATCGAATACCGCATTTAGTTTGAATCAACATATGCTCTCTTAGCTCAGGTCGAGACGATAAAACTTGACCAAATACTTGTTCCGCTTTACCAAAAGTATAAATATCCGCATGGTCAAAATAGTTTATCCCTTGGTCTAAAGCGGTATTCACCACATCATGTGCCTGCGCTAAGTCTTTTGCATTTATGCCATTATTATTCCAGCCCCCTCCCAACCCCATACAGCCATACACTAAAGGGCTTGCGTGAGGTAAGTGCTGATTAAGAGGTAAAGGACTAGGGCTAACATTTGCCAAAGGTTTAACGACAGACTTCATGGTTTAATCACTGATGTTAAGTATTAAGATGATGCATATTCTCAACATTAAGCCCATCAGTGGAACCGTATTCTCCAAAATCATTATTTGATATAACTACCAATAACAAAATACAATTCACTTTAAAGAACAAAAACTATCATCCGTATTTTATGAAGGACTAAGCTAATGAGCCGAGAGCACAAGAAATTTGAGCGACTATTTCTATTTAATGAAGTCGCAAAACAGCTCAGCTTTACCGAAGCAGCGGCGACTTTAGGCATTTCCAGAGGCTATCTTTCGGAACAGATCCGCCAATTAGAAAAGGAGTTTGGCAGACCTTTGCTGATCCGCAGTACGCGCAGTGTAAAACTCACACCTCAAGGTGAATTAATATTGGCGAAGATGGGACAGGTAAAACAATCGTTATTGGAGTTAGATAGGCAGATACGCCATGACAATGACAGTATTGCGGGTCGAATTCGTATTACAGCACCCAGCCAGTTTACCCAACGTTACCTATTGACTATTTGCCGTGATTTTCAAAAGCAAAATCCACTCATTGAGTTTACGCTCGACAGTAGTTACACCACCTACGATTTAACCCAAAATGACTTTGATTTAGCCATTAGAGCAACCAAAACACCACCTCAAAATATGGTGGCTAAAAAGTTATTTTCTTACCAGTATGTATGCTGCGCGGCACCCGCTTATATTGAACAACACGGTGCTCCAAGTACAATTGAAGAGCTGACACAACATCATTGCTTAACCGCTGAAGAACAAAGCCTGTGGCATATAGGGCAAGAACCGATGATGGTGAAAAGTCATTTAAGCATTAATGATAATCACATGCTAAAAGCGTTAGCACTTGATGCCCAAGGGATCATTTTTGTGCCTGAGTATTTGGTTGATAGAGAACTTGAAGTTGGCAACTTAATGCCTTTACTCGTCAATGAGCCCACACAGGCCTCTTCTACTTACCTTGTTCATCCACAACTGATACATCAATCAGCAAGATTAGCGAGTTTTATTACCTTTACGTCAGACTGGATAAGTCGTCACCTGCCGCCATCACAGCGACAATAGTGGTTTAGCAGATTAACCTAACTCTGCAGCTTAATGAGCTAGGTTAACCCGAATAAAACCGCCAATACGGCTACGTGCGATTACTGAGTGCAATAACTGAGCGCTATTACTGAGCGCTATTACTGAGTATTATTACTGAGAATGATCGAGCGTAAAGTCTAATCTTACTTGCTGATTATGTTGGATCACGCCCTGACCTTTGACCGTTTTTGGTTTGTACTTCCAATTATTAATCGCCTGCAAAGCTGCATGGTTAAAGGTTCTTTTAGGTTCAGCCTCCAGCACTTGTGCATTGATAACCGCCCCACTGCTACTGATATCAAACATCACTATCACATAACCTTCTTTCCCGTCACGAGCAGCATCCATAGGATACTGAGGTGAGACTTGTACTACAGGCATTGCGTCCCCTTCATTAAATCCCGGAGTAAACGTTTCTTGAATCGGCGTCGTCATTTCTGGCGAGATGTCATCAAAAGTATTATTCGTATCCGAGCTGGTTGTCGCAACCGTATCGCGTTTAACTAAGGGCGGTATTGATTTCTTTTCCAATCTAATTTTTTTTATCGGCTTTGACGGCTCTGCTGGCCTCTCAAAATAATCAATGATTGGGCTCGGTTGCACTTCTTCGACATAAACATCATCGCTTTTTATCAACTGGGCCATGAATACAAACAAGGCAAGCGTGATAGCCCCACCAACGAGTAAAATACTCACATGGCTCACTATGCGAGATGAGGTAATATAATGGAAAAAATTCACAGAGTTTGAGTAAAAATCTGAACTATTTTGAAAAGCAGTTTGATCTGAGGTCATAGACATTCCTTGTGTAATGTAGAATTAATACAAACAATTAAGCTGCCTTTTAACCTGTAGTCGTCAATTAACGCACTTACCAAATATTTTGTTACATTTAGCCAAAACAACCAGAACCACACATAAAGCAAAACAATTAATTAACAAAAAATAAACACAGAAAGCGCTTTCAAAATAACATTATTGTTTCGCATTAATATTTAACACTTATCTCCCAAATGCTCACCTCATTGTTTCAGTTTAGATTCATACCTAAGTATTAAGCTCAAGCTGGCTATATACGTAACAAGATTTGCTAACAATTATAAGATTGACTTTTTGGCTCAGTCTTAGAATATGGTGGCGATTATTAGATATGGATCCTATAGATAATTGCAGTAAAAAATTGTCGTTGTAAAAAGATCGCCCGAATAAAAATCAAAATAAAACCAATAAAAAACAAAAATGAACCCCATTTTTTGTAAGGAAGCAGACCACAATGAAAAAAACGCTAATTGCAATTGCACTAGCCTCAACCTTTTTGAGTGCTTGCGGCAGTTCAGATGTCAAAGTCAATGACACGAATAAGGCAGAAGCTACAGTAACAAAAGCCACCAACACCCACGCTGAGTTAGGCGATTTCGGGATTGATTTAACCGCCCGAAATGAAGCGGTAAAACCGGGTAACGACTTCTTTATGTATGCCAGTGGCACTTGGTATGACAACTTTGAAATGCCTGCGGATAAAACTCGTTATGGCGCTTTCACTGCATTAGGTGAGCGCAGCGAGAAACAAGTTAAAGAAATCATTGATGATATCGCTAGTCGTAGTGATTTAAATGCTGAAGAGCAGTTAATTGCAGATTTTTATCAGTCTTACATGGACACTGATACCATCAATAAATTGGGTATCACCCCTATTCAAGGCACATTAGATACTATTACCGCAGTTAAAAACACTGATGACTTAACCAAGGTATTTGGTAACGCGTGGCTCACCGATGCTGAATCGCCAATTTATGGCGGCATGTGGTTCAACCGTTTAGATCCAAACCAATATGAACTGTCTATTGGCGCTGGCGGTTTAGGCTTACCTGATCGCTCTTACTACCTAGAAGACAGCGAGCGTTTTGTAAAAATTCGCACCGCTTATGTGAGCCACATTGCTGAAATGCTAGCTTTTGCTGGCATTAAAGATGGCCAAGCTCGCGCAGAAGCTATTCTTGCATTAGAAACTAAAATTGCTGAAGGTCAATGGCCACGAGAGAAACGCCGTAACCGTGACTTAACCTTAAATCAGGTTAAACGTGCAGACTTAAATAATGAGTACCCTAACTTCAACTGGGACTTATTCTTTGAGCAATCAGGTTACCAAATCCCACAACTTAACGTGTCTCAGCCTGAGCCGATCAAAGCGATGATTGAGCTAATCAATAACGAGCCGTTAAATGTATGGCAAGACTACCTGACCTTCCACACTGTCAGTAACAATGCAGGCTTACTATCTGAAGATATCTACAACGCAAGCTTTGCTTTTTATGGCAAAGAACTGAGCGGACAAGAAGAGCCTAAACCGCGCTGGAAACGTGCCGTAGCCGAAATGTCTGGCACCCAATCGTTAGGTTTTGCTATTGGTAAAGTGTATGTGGCGCGTTACTTCCCTGAGTCATCAAAACAGCAAATGGCTGAATTGGTTGAAAACCTTCGCACTGCGTTAGGTCAACGTATTGATGGTCTTGATTGGATGGGTGATGAAACTAAGGTAAACGCCCACGCTAAACTTGCAGCATTCAAACCTAAGATTGGTTACCCAGATGTATGGCAAGAATTCGATGGCCTAACATTAACCAACAAAGACTTAATCACTAATATCCAAAACTTACGCCAATACTTCCATGCCGATAGCGTTGCTAAAGAATTGAAAAAGACTGACCGTAACCGTTGGGGCATGACGCCTCAATTTGTTAATGCCTACTACAACAGCTCATTTAACGAGATTGTGTTCCCAGCTGCGATTTTACAGCCTCCGTTTTTCGATCCAAATGCCGACCCAGCTGTGAACTATGGCGGCATTGGCGCTGTGATTGGTCATGAAATGGGCCATGGCTTTGATGACCAAGGCTCTAAATCTGATGCTAACGGTATTCAACGTAACTGGTGGACTGACAGTGACCGAGCCGCATTTGAGGCGAAAGCCGATATGCTTGCAGATCAATACAGTCAATACGAGCCACTACCGGACAACTTCGTAAATGGCCGTAACAGCTTAGGCGAAAATATTGGTGATGTAGGTGGTTTAGCCATGGCCTATCATGCATATCAACTGAGCTTAAATGGTAAAGAAGCACCGATTATTGATGGCCTGACGGGCGATCAACGTTTCTTCTTAGCATGGGCACAAGTGTGGAAAGAAAAACGCACCGAGCAAAGCATGTTAAGTCAGCTGCGTGCAGGTACTCACGCACCAGGCCGTTACCGCGCACTTGCGCCACGTAACCATGATGCATGGTACAAAGCGTTTGACGTGAAACCAGGTGACAAGCTTTACTTACCAGAAGACCAACGCGTTCGTATTTGGTAATCGGTCAATCACCCGATAAATAAAAAGCCAGTCAATTGACTGGCTTTTTTATGAGTCGATGAAAGTGTACTTTTGCTACTTAGTTAAATCGACCACAACGCGACCACGAACTTGACCTGCCATTAACGCTTCTGCCGTGCTTATCACTTCATCTAAGCCAATATCTGCTGAAATATCATCAAACATTTGTGGTTCAATAATCTCAGTTAAGCGTTGCCATGCCTCAAGTCTGTCTTCAAGAGGACGCATAACACTGTCGATACCCGCTAGCGTCACACCACGTAAAATAAATGGCATGACAGAAGAAGGAAAGTCCATCCCTTGGGCCAAGCCACAAGCCGCTACTGTGCCGCCATATTTTGTACTGGCGCAGATATTGGCTAAGGTGTGACTACCAACAGAATCAATCGCCCCAGCCCAGCGCTCTCTGGCTAATGGTCTACCTGGCTCCGATAGGGTGTTACGGTCAACCACTTCTGCAGCGCCAAGCTTTTCAAGATAAGCGGCTTGATCTGCTCGCCCTGTTGATGCCACAACCTGATAGCCAAGTTTGGCTAAAATGGCGATAGCAAAGCTGCCGACACCGCCATTAGCGCCTGTCACCAGAATTTCACCTTTTTCAGGAGTGACGCCATTTTTCTCCAGCGCAATCACACTCAACATTGCGGTATAACCTGCTGTGCCAATCGCCATAGCTTGCTTTGGTGTAAAGGCATTAGGCAATGGGATCAACCATTCACTTTTTAAACGCGCCCGCTCAGCAAGACCACCGCAATGTACTTCACCAACACCAAAGCCATTGAGTAACACGTAATCGCCAACTTTGAATTTATCAGTGTCGGACGCTTCAACAAGCCCCACTAAATCAATACCAGGCACCATAGGAAACTGCCTGACCACAGGACCTTTACCGGTAATTGCCAATGCATCTTTATAGTTTATCGTGCTATAAATCACTTTTACGCTTACATCGCCATCGGGTAAAACACTCTCATCAATTTCCTTAACTGCCGCGCGATATCCTTGGTCATCTTTTTCAATTAATAAGCCGTTAAACATGGTCACTCCTCAATATAGACCGCTCGTCTATAAATAGTTAAAAAATTTTATCGCGGTAATCCTGCGATAAAACATTCAAGGTAATTTTGCAGTGGCTGAGTGCTTTTAACTAACTTTGCGCGGCTTACCGCCCCTTCCCAGCCAACCCAAAAATGCTCAGCTAATAATGCACAATTAGCCGTTGGGGATAATTCGCCCTCAACTTTGGCAGCCTCTAGACAAGCCGTTAATCTTTGCTGCCAATCTAAAAATATATCAATCAATTGCTGTCTGTAGCTTTCAGGCAATAAATCCACTTCTTGGCCTAAATTACCAACCAAACAACCACGCTTAAATTGATAGCGCTCCATACCATCCATCGCACTTTCAACAAAAAGGCCAATACGTTCAAGCGCTGAGTAAGCTTCGTTTAGCAAGCACTTATCAAGTTTGTAAGCAAAATACGTGGCGTAGTTTTCAATCACAGCCTGACCAAATGCTTCCTTACTCGCAAAGTAATAGTAAAACGAACCTTTGGGCACACCGACCTTTTTAAGAATTTGATCGATTCCAGAAGAGGCAAAGCCATTCTCAGTCAGTTGCTCAAGACCACTGCGAATTAGTTCCGCCCGAGTATCTTGACTGTCTCTCGCCTGCTTGGGCGGCCTACCTCGTCGTGGTTTAGTGATGTTTTCTACAATTGATTCTGTCATAAAATGATATTAGACCGATCGTCTATTAAAATGCAATGTTATTTCAGATCCTTTGCCTTTTTTGTTTAGTTGCTCTCACTATGATTCCTTGCGTTATGCCATAAATCTTCTATCTGGCACCAAGTGGTAACTTTTTAAGTTTTCATTGAGGAATAATAGCCACAAATTCACTATTTGAGGTTTTATAATGCAGCGCAGTAATGGTTTTACGCTAATTGAATTAGTGGTCGTGATTATTATTTTGGGTATTTTATCTGTGGTCGCAGCGCCAAAATTTATCGATCTTAAAGGCGATGCCCATACTGCTACCGTTGAAGCGATGGCAGGAGCCATTGATAGCGCAAACAGCTTGGTTTACTCGAAGTCTGCGATTAATGGTGTTGAAAAAGAAGCGTCGATAGATGCTGCTGCAATTGGCGATGAATATGCAGGTGCAACGCTCATATATGGCAGCATGCAGTCTGATGAAACAAGCTTAGTGATGTTTGTCGAAGGTATTGATGACCCAAGTGCATGGGAAATGGAAAAAACCAATGAAGTAAACATGAGAATTCATCCTGCTGACCACCCTACCATTGGTGATGGGGCTGGCAACTGCTTCGTACAATACAGCCACCAGTGGACTGATGCTCGTGGAGCAACTTATCCCGCTAAAACCACTTTATATACTGACGATTGTTAGACCTCGATGAAAAAACGGCTAAAAGCCATTTGTAAATGTTATTAATACTGCTGTAAAACAAAGCAATAAACGATTTATCATCAAGCTAACTTGGCACTCTTAGTAAAGTGCCATTAGCGATGAACCTTCAGCGATGAGCCTTCAGCCATGAGTGGCATACCTAAGCCGATGAAATACCGTTAACAATGTCATTTAGCTCTAGCCGTAAACGTGCATTAGATACAAGCCGCCCTATTGCTTATCGAGCATCGAGTGCACGCTCTTGTGCCGTTTGCGTATCTGAAAAATATCGAGTTAAGCGATCTGTAATCCTAGAACAAGTCCGCCAACAAACCCATGTTGATCTCAACGCTGTTGATAATTCAGATGGCATCTTAAAAGCGATTAGCGCATTAGAACACATCAAATTAAATGGCCTTAATAAACCGCTCCACACTATTTGATAACGCTGCACTGTTTGATAACGCGCTGCACTGTGGTGACTCAGCCATCGCACCATTATGAAACAAAATGCACGCATTTACTGAACAGAACTTAATCACTCAACCTAAAGCTGCAGAAAAATCGCACCGATATCGATCATAGAACTTATTGTTATGATGGAATTTTTATCTAGTCGCACCATTTTAGCCCCTCCTGAATTTAACATTATCCCAACATAGGAATAATTCTTGCTTCACTAAGTGACTGAATTATAAATAAGAGAATAGCTTTGGGGAGCATAAATGGACAATATCAGTGACGCGATCGGGGTAATTGCACAAAGTGCGGATACCGTTTTTATCCTTCTTGGTGCAATTATGGTGCTAGCGATGCACGCAGGCTTTGCATTTTTAGAAGTGGGGACTGTCAGACATAAAAACCAAGTAAATGCATTAGTTAAGATTTTAACCGACTTTGCTTTTTCAGCTGTAGCCTATTTTGTCATTGGCTATCAAATCGCTTACGGCAGCCACTTTTTTGTCAGTGCAGAGACATTAGCTGCTAATAATGGCTATGACTTAGTGAAGTTCTTTTTCTTACTCACCTTTGCCGCCGCTATTCCCGCCATTGTTTCTGGCGGTATTGCTGAGCGTGGTAGCTTTCGCCCCTTCTTGTTTGCCTCTGCATTGATTGTGGCGTTTGTATACCCACTGTTTGAAGGCATGATTTGGAATGGTAACTATGGATTTCAAGCATGGTTAGGCAACACCTTTGGCGCAGAGTTTCATGACTTTGCAGGCTCTGTTGTCGTACATGGTATGGGCGGTTGGTTAGCATTAGTTGCTGTGTACTTTTTAGGTGTTCGTGGTGGCCGTAAGCCGGGAGTTGCCTTTGCTCCATCTAACATTCCCTTTCTGGCATTAGGGTCGTGGATATTAATTGTCGGCTGGTTTGGTTTTAATGTCATGTCAGCACAAACCTTAGATGGCATAAGTGGCCTTGTGGCCCTAAACAGTTTAATGGCCATGGTGGGCGGCACGATTATCGCGTTAGTTGTTGGTAAAAATGATCCAGGGTTTATCCATAATGGTCCACTAGCTGGGTTAGTTGCTGTTTGTGCGGGTTCTGATTTAATGCATCCAGTTGGCGCTTTTGTCGTCGGCGGTGTTGCCGGTGGCTTATTTGTTTTTGTATTCACAAAACTTCAACGCAGCACCATAATTGATGATGTACTAGGTGTTTGGCCTTTGCATGGATTATGCGGTGTTTGGGGCGGTGTTGCTGCTGGTATTTTTGGACAACAGAGCTTAGGCGGTCTTGGTGGTGTAAGCATTATGTCGCAACTGGTTGGCACACTTGTTGGTGTTGCTTTTGCCATCGTAGGCGGCGTGATTGTTTACGGTATTGTTCATAAAATAGCTAGCTTACGCTTAAGCCAAGAAGATGAATATATAGGCGCTGATTTAGCCATTCACAAAATTGGCTCAACCAATGCTGACAAGTAACTCTGTCAGTTTTTATGACTGTTTTTATGACTTTTTTTATGAAAAGGTTCTGCCCTGTTTTCAGCCCGATAAGTGACAGCATAAAATAGTGACGAAAACAAAAAAGCTCAAGCAATTGCTTGAGCTTTTTTAGTAAACCAATGCGATTATAAAACAGTAATCACATCAGCTTCAGGTAAACGAGCTTTAGGTTTACCGTGGTTATAATCTTCACCACCTTTATGGTAACCAATCGCTAATGCAAATTGACACACATAACCTGCTAGCTCTTCTTTGAAAATCTCGCCAATTAAGTCAGGATCGACCCCTTCCATTGGCGTTGAGTCAATACCTAAACGCGCTAGAACGTGCAGCGTATTACCAATCGCAATGTATGTTTGCGCTTTAGTCCAGTTGCCGTTAAACCCATTTTCATCAGTATTTAAATCAGCAAAGGCATAAGCACCATTTAACATGTTGTCGTACATTTCTGCCGGTAAATGGCCTGATGCCACTTCTGCGTCAACCACTTTACGGTAGTCATCTTTGGTGTAATAAGGGTTGTGAGCAAATAAAATAATGTGTGATGCTTCAGTCGCATGAGGCTGATTAAACTGATGCATGTTTGCAAAAGTATCGTGGAAACGTTGTTTGGCAGCATCCGTTTCAAGCACAATAAATTTCCAAGGCTGCGAATTAATCGAAGAAGCAGATAAACGCATCGCCTCTTTAAGTACTGACATATTTTCTGCAGAAATCCGTTTAGAAGCATCATATTTTTTAGCTGTATAGCGGCTGTTAAGATCTGTAATAATTTGATGAGACATAAAGTATTTCCTCAATAAGCAATGTCAAAAAATGAATCAAGAGACAAAAATGAATCAAGAGAATGTTATTACCATTCCCATGAATAAAGTCGCTTAAAATCTTGTTGCAGTAATACTAGTTAAAAATGGCTAATTTCGACATAGCCACCAGCACCAAACATTATGGACTTATTAATCCATAATAATTGACGATATCATTGGCGGATCCCATGACAAATATTGAGTCTTTACTCTATCAACATTAAGATAATGACAACACTCGAATCAGATAATCGCATTGAGCGATAAAGAAACCGCAATGGATGCATATACCACAACGAAAAATCAACACGCCCTTGTAGTAGAAGGCGGCGCAATGAGAGGGATCTTTGCCTCTGGCGTGTTAGACAGATTTATTGAACAACAATATCGTCCTTTCGACTTTTGTATCGGCGTGTCAGCCGGTTCAACAAATTTAGCCTCTTGGTTATCTCATCAAAAGCAGCGCAATTACCGTATCATTACCCATTATTCATGCCTGCCTGAATTTATTGATTTTGGCCGTTTTATTCGTGGCGGTCATTGGCTTGAGCTTGACTGGTTATGGGATATTTTGGCAAAAGAATGCTATTACGATATGGCAGCGTTTGTGCAACAGCCGATCCCTTTGTTTGTGGTCACAACCAACATCAATACAGGTGAAGCGGTTTATATAAAAAGCACTGAAGACAATCTCGAACAGATTTTAAAAGCATCCTGTTCAGTGCCTATCGCTTATCGAGACTTTCCTACTTATCAAGGTGCTCCTATGACAGATGGCGGCATTGCCGATTCAATACCTGTTATTAAAGCCTACGAAATGGGCGCCAAAGAGATCACAGTAGTATTATCTAGACCATTAGGTTATCGCAAAAAGGCGCCCAAAATACCTTGGCTAATCACTAAAACTCTCAAACGACACCCTAAACTTGCAGAAGCCATGGTGAACCGTGCAACCAATTATAACCAAGCCATCGACTTTATCATGCAGCCACCAGCAGACTGCAAAATCCATATTATCGCCCCGCCAGATGATTTTAACGTCGGTAGATTAACCACTGATAAAGCGGTTTTAGAGGCAGGATATCAAATGGGAATCACAGCTGCAGATACCTTACTTGCGAAGCCCTGTTTTAGTTAAAAAAAAGCCGGACAAGATGTCCGGCTAACAAGCTGCTTCCGTGCATTGATTACCAAAAGTGCTTTTACGCAAATTTGCTACACCTTGTGCCACAACACATGGACAGGTAAAGCTGTAATCAACGATTAGGGTTGGTAATAAAAGTCGATTTATCTGGTATTTTTATGGTTAAACTGAGTATTGTTAATTGGCTTAAAACCCTTTGCTATTAAGGTAATTGCTTAGACCACACTTGCCCCTTCACTGCTTTGTCATAGCCGTAATTGTAAAGTGCTTGCATGTATTCAAAATCAAACATTGCCTTAGTTTCTACTGGTGCATCAAATTCGTTATCCACATAAGTGAAGCTCAAATCGATTTGTTGTAATTGGCTGTCATAAAGCATTTTGTATAAGTCACCTCTGCTTTGCAGCACTGTTAAACTTTTTAAACTTCGAGTCAGCAATGCCATGCCCTTATCTGGTATCACTTCATAAGGCATAGTTAACATGCCATTACGGATAACATGAATATATGGCTGTTGAGTTAGCCCAAGTGCCTTTGATAGTTTTCCATAATCAGTTGTTACTGGCTCAAAGAACATTTGTGCAGATAAACCACCATCGACGTGCAATTCCTCATACGCTTCACCCTGATAATCGACCTTGATAAACTGCGGAGGGAACACACCAGGGATCGATGCACTCGCCGCTAAAATTTGATGAATAAAGCCAGCTTTATTGTCGATATTACTGTTAGCAATCGCACCAATATTCCATATTGATAAACGGCCAGAATCAAACTGTGTTGTGCCGATAAATAATCGACGCCCTGCATTATGTTGCTTAGCGATATCAGCTATCATTTCTGGGGTGTACACGCTAGCAATGAACTCCAGCATATTGTCACCGTTGGTAAAAGCATCTTTAAAAAGCGTATTTAAAAAGTTACGTTTGCCCATGATTTCTTTGTCATTAATGCCTAGCATCACCTGCTTTAATCTAGGCACTTCATCTCCGCCTAAAAATGCAAATGGTGCGATTAATGCCCCCGCACTAACGCCTGTCACTATTGTGTATTGTTCAAGTTGGTCATGATCGTATAAGCCATTAACGACACCTGCACCAAACGCACCTTTAGCCCCGCCACCTGATAACACTAAAATGTTTAACGCATCGCCCTGAACAGTTAACGGGGTGGATTTTGTTAAATCAGAATATAAAAAAGTGGATGGTTCCCCAGCCCAAAAGCGCAGCGGCTCAGCATTAGGTGATTTTGCTTCACCGCCAACGGTCGCTTGCTCATAACCCTGTTCAGGAACTCGAAGATCCAAAGTATGTGTGGTGCTACAGCCAGCGATAAGCATCAATAATAAAATGGCTGCTATCTGTTTAACGTGATTCATTGCTTCTCTCTATATGTTCTGTTTATTGCAACAAGCCTTCTCTTCTGTTGGTCCGCCGTTTGTGGCTACAACACAGAAAATAACGCTTAATGGGGTAAATCCACTTTGTCACACCTACACACCACTTATTATAAAAAGCTTTTAAATCAGTAACTTTATAGTGAAACACCTAAGGTTAGCAGGTTGATTTGACGCATTATAGAGACTGAAATGACCTAAGCAGAATCACATATGAAGGATCAAACCCTCATCCAGTATTGACCAAGTCTCTAGCGTTTCGTGTTACAGCCCCAATGACTCAATGGAAAATGCATCACTTCCCTAATTTCATTCTCAACGCCATTTCCTCAGCACTTAACTCCTAACTGCAAACGGAATTAATTCCTTCTCTCAAGTAACCCATTCAACAGTTTGTGTTTCGTCATTTATTAATCAGTTTGTATAAAAAACAAACCGAGGGTTTCGTCCTACAAACGCGATTAACTAAATTTAATCTTTCTCCCTAGAATGCTCGCCAACACAGTTTCATCAATGCAAAAAGCGCTAGCGGCACAAAAAAGACTGCAGCCTTTTTAGCGAGGTTTGTATGAGATTCACGACTAACAAATGAACGGTTAGTTGACATCAATAACGATTGAATACGCATAGGTTTGCGGTTCAGTAGGAGCAAATACAGCATGACCTTTACTAAAAATTGGATAACCTCTTTCCCGAAGCAAGCTTTATCCATAGGCATCAGCGTAATGGCACTCAACTTTCCAGTGAATGCATTAGCTGAAGAATTTCAATCTGTTGAAGAGAGCGAGCAACAGCAAATTTTGACAGGTAAAGCCATCTTCAAAAAATACGGCATTGCAGATGACTTACCTAAGCTTGGGTTGAATTCATTAGTACAAGGTGAGCACTTGGTTGAGCACGTCAAACGCTCAACCAAAGTCGGCGATGAAGAGCGTAAATCCGAAGTGTTTTTAATTCAAAATACTGACGAGAAAGGCAACATTGACCTTCGTATCAAATATGACCCAGCAAAGCTTGATGAAAACGAAGACATTATTAAAGAAATCGAAGCGAATACTAAAATTGAGTATCGCTTACGTAATTATGCGCAAAGTTATGATCCGAACTCTGTTACCGCAACAGAGCTAGGTAATGGCCAAGTAGAAATCGCATTCAATTACTCTAAGTTTGGCTTACCGCAAGATATTGCTTACTTTCGTTTTATGCGAGTCAAAATCACGGTTGAGAATAACCAACCTGTAAAAATGATTATTAAGAATACCCGTGACTTTGCATATCAAAATTACCGCATTAATGACTATCATCAAGTGGTCAATTTTGAAACCTATGACAATGGTAACGTTGGCGTTAAAAACAAGCGCATCGAAGCCAATGGTGAAAACTCAAAAGGCACAGCCGTTAGCATCGCAACCATCGTTGAACCTGTGGCCTTTTACGATGGTGACATGGAAGCAACCGTTGTTAACCAAGAACGCCTGTCCCAAGTATCAGATCCTCGCTACAAAGAAGAAAGCGTGAAGCTAGACCGCGTATTCCCATTAATGGGGGATTTAGTCCGCCGTCAAGGTATCGATGTGCCTTTACCGTTCGGTGTGTCTGTTGCTTACCGTAATCAAGATATGAATTTTGGCTTTAGTGACTTTGACATTATGGGCGCCAATTTAAATGAGTTCTTTGACCCATTTAAATCGGTAGCTCAAGTGAATGCGGAAAGCTTAAGTTTACGTGGTGATGTGAATATTTTGCCTTTTTGGAATGTATTTGGTTACGTCGGAAAAATTAATGTTGATGCCAAAGTTGATGCTGAATACACAGGTGAAATTGGTCGTCAGTTACAAGATAAGTTAAACAACAAGTTACCTGGTTTAGGTAATGCATTCTGTAATGAGCTATCAGCACTATGTAACTCTGGCACCTTAAACGTACCCCTGCATCTTGAATACGACCTAATGGGGGTTGGAACAACCTTATCGGTTGGTTACAAACAGTTCTTTGCTTCTGTTACAGGTAGCTACTCAAGAACAAGAATGGTCGGAACAGATAAGTGGGGCGACGGCATCTTAACCGTTCAACCAATGCTGGGGTACCAGTTAGCAGATTACCGCGCACAAATCTTTGTTGGTGCTGAATATCAAGGCCTAAAACCTAACATGGAAGGGTCTATCCAAGGCGTCGAACTTGGCGGTGAAGAGTTCTTCTACAACGTGGGAGTTGACCTAGATAAGTGGGCTTACCTTGTTGGCTTTAACAAACAATTTGGTAAGCACTACAACTTAACCGTGCTGTATAACAAAGGCGAAACCCGTAATGCAGTCACACTGAATTTCGGTTACCACTTCTAAATTGACTTGATGTAACCCAAAACATTACCTGAGAAAACCAATGACCTCACTCTATCAAGTTGAGTGAGTCATTTCTCCTTGCACGCACCTCAACGGGTAAGGCTGACATTCAGGGCTGAATTTTCATGAGGGTTTCATCCTACATAACCGATTACGCATGTAGGCACTGAACAATTAATATACAGCCACATTTACAGACAACCTAGCTATCAGGCCTTAACAATAATCAATCAGCCTCATTAGCAAATAACAGGTTACGTTTGGACGATTAGGCCATTACAGGACACGAAAATGACAATATTCAATAAAACCATACTTGCTGTTTCAATCGCATTCACATTAGCAGCTTGTTCTGGCAGCGATGATAATAACGAAACAACACCGACGCCACCGCCACCACCAGAAGTCACGCCACTTCCGACTGAAGAGGTGACGTTAACCATTGGCCAAAGTCAGGTTGAAGCCCTAAAAGAGTCTCATGTTGTGACCTCAGTGACAGGTGAGAAATCACTTGCCAGTATCGAAACATTCAAGGGCATTACTTACGCAACAGCAGAGCGTTTTAGCCATAGTGCGCAACTTGATATGGACGAAACGGTCAATGCGACAGAATTTGGCTTTGCATGTCCACAGCTTAAAACAACATCACAACCTCAATCTGAAGATTGTTTAAATTTGAATATTTGGCGTCCAGCGGATCTGTCAACGGATGTGGTACTACCGGTTTATGTATTTATCCATGGTGGTGATTTTGAATACGGCGCAGGCTCTGAGCCATTGATTCATGGCGATACGGTTGTTGCGCAAGGCGCAGCTGAAGGTAACCCATTTATTGCCGTGACACTTAACTATCGCCTTGGCATGTTAGGCAGCCACTGGCTTAAAGACAATCAAGGCGGCAACTATGGGCTTGGCGATCAAAAGCGCGCTTTAGAGTGGGTCAATAACCATATTGCTGACTTTGGCGGTGATATTGAAAACATCACCCTAATCGGTCAAGGCGCTGGCGCAATGTCGGTAGGCATTTTACAACAAGAAGCAACTGAAGAGCCGATGGCAGGTGAGTATTTTACTCGCGCTATTATGCAAAGTAACCCTGCTGGATTTGATTATCGCACGTACAATCAGGCTAAAAGCTTTGCCACTAGAATTGAAGACACCCGCGCTGAAATGCCAGAACTCAGTGAGTTAAGTTTAGCGGAGATGCCTTTAGAACAGCTGATGACACTTCAGGCTAAAGTGAACTCGCCAATTGGTCGCATCGGTGATTGGACTGGGCTTAGCTGTGTTGATCTGGATAACCTTGTGGGTAGCGGAATATGCTTAACCAGCAAAATATCAGGTGAAGCAAGTCCAATGGCTAATCTAATGCCATTTGCACCATACGTTGAATATTACAAGCCAACATTTGGTTCAACCATTAAAGGCTACCACTTAACGACTCAGCCTTCATTGGATCATTTTACCGTACCGACAGTTGTAGGTTCGAATACGGAAGAAGCCAATACTTTCGCGATGTTGCCAAGCTTAACCTTCTTGATCCCAACGATTATTAACTTAATAAATAATCTCGATCCAGAGTTAATCGAACAAGGTGACATCAATCAAGCCATGCTAACTTGGCTTGCTGACGAGAAAAACATGGCTTTAGTTGAACAAGAAATTGCTCAACTAACCACTGATGATATTAAAGCGCAAGTGGAGCTAGGTGATATCTTACCGAGCAGTGCCTATGAAGCCATTGTTAAGTTTTACTTTGGTCTTGGTAACGGTGACACCACCAATGCATTACTCGATTTAGCAGACTTTTATCCAAACAATGAAAGTGAATTATCGGGCGCTTTAACCAACATGAAGCAATTTAAAATGATGCTAAATGACATGTTATTTGCTGGACCTTCACGTAAACAAGCACGAGAAACCCAAGAAAATAACGTAGACGCCACCTTTTATCAGTTTGGTTACCATGCAAGTTTCAACGTATGGACATACAACACAGAAGGTGAAGATGGCAATCTTGATATCGGCGATGTGATTAAAACGATCAGCTGTATAAGTGGTGCGTGTAATGGCTCTGAACTGCCATTTGTATTTAACAAAGCACTGAAACTGGATGGTTCACCAGTCTCTGTTAGCAGTAAAGATCAAGCGTTAATGGATAAAATGTCTCGCCTGTGGTTTAGCGATGCATTATTTGAAAACTACCAATACAACAACGACAGCGTGTTGTTAATCGACGAAGACGGAATTCATACATTCGAGTCAGATTGGGATAGCAAACAGCCAGGTACGGATCCGGCACTTAGACAAGGTCGCTTACAAGGACTTGAAGATTTAAACCTGATCTTAGGTTACCTATAAGCAGTGACTTAGCGCGATCAAAGCACAAGATTTCACTCTTTGTTAGTCATACCTAACAACTCCCCCAAAAAATAGGCCAGTTCGCTGGCCTTTTTTATGACGTTTTTTGACGATTAACGGATACCTCATGAAGCTGTTTAACCCTATTAAGTCAATTACCCCTATTAAACATATGTCACTGCTGACATTGCTTTGCGGCATATTGTTACTGACAGGCTGCGCCACACCTAACCCAAGTGTCCCTGAAGGATTTGAAAGCCAGTTTGTAAAACGTGACTATCAAGCACAGGCTTACTTAATTCCAGCGGCAAATGAAGCCTTTGCCCGTCGAATTGATTTGGTCAGAAAAGCACAATCAAGCATCGATATGACCTATTTTTCGTGGAATGGCGATACCTTAGGCCTCACCTTACTTAATGAGCTCAAACTCGCAGCTGACCGTGGCGTGAAGGTCAGGCTAACCTTAGATGACCTACTGGTTTTTAATGAAAAATGGCTGGCGGATGTCGACAAACACCCTAATGTCCAAATCAAAATTTTCAACCCATTTAACTCGCGCAAAATGGGCTGGGTTGGCCGTGCTTTTGATTTCCAAATCCATCAAGAAGTGCTAGATAATCGTTTGCATGAAAAGTACTTTAACGTCGATCATCAGCAAATGATCCTCGGCGGTAGAAACATTGGCGACGAGTATTTTGGTTACAGTAAAGAGGCTAACTTTTTCGACTTAGATGTGCTGTTCACTGGCGATATTATTGCGCCATTTGCAACCAATTATGAACAGCAATGGCAAAGTGACTTTGTTGTCCCTGTGAGTGAATTAATTAAGGTGAATGCGGATATTAGCGACACACGCCACTTTTCTAAAGCCTTAGCTAAAACCCAAAAAAAGCACCCAGAAATAACACAAAATATTGAATTAACAATCAATAATATGACAAACCCAGCGTTTATTGATGTGACAGTGTCACCTGTTTTCGATTCTCTGCAAAAAATGCATGACCGTTTACCTTACTTCAGAACACGAGCTGAAATGACGGTCAGTGAAGAGTTAAAGCAAGCCAAGGATGTCGTTATTTCAACCCCTTACATTGTGCCGACAGATAACGAGTTTACGGTCATTGCAAACCTGACAACCCAAGCATCTAAAGTCACGTTAGTGACCAACTCGTCAGCGTCAAATGATTCGCTATTTATCCCGGCATATTATGAAAAGCACCGTCAAACCTTATTGGATATGGGAGTCGATATATATGAATATAAAGACACGGCCAAAAATGACGATCATTTTTACCATGGTGATACTTACTACCATAACAAGACCATTATTCTAGATAATCATGTCTCTTATGTGGGCTCATCAAATTTTGACCCACGCTCAGATTTCTTAAACATAGAGTTTGGCTTGTTCGTTCACTGCACCGAGTTTGCCGAGCATCTACACCAGTATCTTTTACAACAAAAAGCCACGCTTTTTTGGCATGTAACCCAACAAGAAAACGGGGATATCCAGTGGCGAAGTCAAGATAAGGTACTCAATAGCAATCCTAATTATGGAAGCTGGCATAAATTACCCGACTGGCTGTTTAGAAAAATGGATGGTGAGTCAGAGTTATAACTTGATACTGCAATGCATCTTTACCGTTCACGATTTTAGGGCATAACATTTCCATGTTATGCCCTATTTTTATTTGCCCCATCAAATACAACGACGTTTTAAAGCTAACGCAGTTCATTACGCTCTTCAGCCATTTTTATTGAAAATAGCGTAAATCAAACAGCAACATCACTTGAGTTCAGTTATGCTAATAATATCCAGTCTTCAGTTATGTTAATAATTTAGAGCCTGATGCAACCAACCTCGGAGCGGTGAATGAATTTTAGTCTAGAGCAGCTACAAGCTTTCGTGATTGTTTATGAGGAACAATCAATCAGTAAAGCCGCAATCAAACTCAATAAACACCGCACGACTGTTGGACAAGTGATCAGCAATTTAGAAGACCAAGTAGCAGTGACCTTGTTTGAACGAGGCGCTCGAAATGTCACCCCAACCCACGAAGGCAGTTTACTGTACCATTACGCTAAGCAAGCCTTAGAACAAGTCAAAACTTTCGATAAAGTCGCGCTTAGCCTTTCTTACGGCGAACTTGATTCAATTACAATCGCTTATAACAGCTTTATTCCACACACAGCCTTGTCATTGATTAGAGCGCAGCTCACCTCTGACTTTCCTAATATGCGGGTGCGTCTATTAGTGCGGACTCAGCAAGAGATCCGAGCGGGAATTGAAGATGAGTCTATTCATTTTGGTATTGTGAATATCACGAATGCCAGCGCCATGAGTAATTTAGATTATGTCTTACTCGGCCAAATGCCTTTTGCTCCGTACGTTAATCGCAATAGTGATATCGCCAAACTCGATAGCAATGAAGTGTTTACCGCGCTGCAATCATCAAGACAAATTATTCTAAAATCTTTTTTAGATGAAAATATGGCAAAAAAAATCACCTTGTCACCCCATTATGATGTTGTGGATCAATTGTCGCTCGCCATCAAATTAGTCAACGATAATTTAGGCTGGACCTTACTCCCAAAACATCAAGATCATGCCAACGCCACCAATGAGCTACAGCAAATACAATGTCCGCAAATTAGCGATGACTATTACGTTCCACTGGCTTTGTGGAGTTTAAAAACAAAACCCATCATTGAAGTGAAAAAGTCGATAAAAGCGGCGTTTGATCGATACATATCATTAGGCCAGCAGGTTCAATAGCAATCCTTTACTGAAAACATACTCGTCATAAAAAACACGCAATAAAAAAGCGACTCAACGTCGCTTTTTTACATCAGTTACATGACAATTAACACGGTAATCAACACGACAATCAACACGGAAAAAGCCGCACTACATCGTGAATAACCGCCAGATAAGATTGGCACTCGATTAAAAATAAGCCTTGTATAGCGCCCAAACTACCGTCTCATCAGCTGAGTAATCAAAATGAGTTGATGACGTGCTTGCTAGTGTATTTTCAATCTTAATCTGACCCCAACGAGTTTTGTCTTGGCTTAATGGTGTTGCGACTTCTAATGTGGTTTTTAGCACCGATGTTTCAATACTGCCTGTCATGTAGGTATATTCAGGGTTAATCATAAAATAGGTGCCATCATTGCCCGTTTTCAAAATCAAGAATATATCGCCTGTTGCCCCATAAGTTGCCGTGTCTGACTCCCCCATCATCTCGACAAAATCATCACTGTATTCACCACCTAGCACGCCCGCTCTTACGAATAAATTAACCTTGTCACTCGGTAACGTAATCGATGCAATTCCGCCAATAGCCGCCGTGGTAAAAGCATCATTGTTAATCATATCCAATGACATCGCGACCTTAGGTACGGCTGTACTTTCTAAATCAAACACATGAAAGTATTGTAAACGACTGTCGCTATACTCACCTTCATTGTTCATCGTCCCTTCAAGCGTCAGCATTCCTTCTTGGGTGGGACTGACACTAAACGAACCTGAAATAGACACCTTCAAGTCCCCTTTATTGCTCATCGCGGCGTAGCCAGATGTCGTTGCTTTGGTTAAATCAGAAGGGTCATGTTCAGGCTTTTCTTCGGCAACGATTGCCGAGGAATAAGTGCCAGTAAACATTAGTGAGCTCAATAAAAGTGTTGCTAAGGTCGATCGTTTCATTAGTGCTATCTCCGGTATTGATGCAAACCGAGATAGTAAAACCACTTCTTAAGTCCAGATAATCGCCAAGCGATGACAATTTCATCATCACACGCTTCAATGCAGATAAAAAATCCACAATAAAACCCGCCTCTTGGGAATAAAAGCCTTTCTTTTACACAAAAGGTACACAAAAGGTACACAAAAGGGGCAGTCCCCCTCAAAGGTGATGATTAAACCCTCCCTAAGAGATATCACTTTTTTGCAGTTAGCCAGTAAATTACTCGTCATTCAACAGGCAAACACGCTGCCTGAATACGATGGATTTAATGTTCATCTTTCTAACTCGAGGAATAATCATGAAATTAGTCAGCAAAATCACTCCATTGGTTATCGCAATGGCACTCATTGGTGGTCAAGTTCAAGCACAAGACTTTGATATTGTCATCAACGAAGGACGTGTGATGGATCCTGAAACAGGTTTTGATCAAGTCGCCAATATTGGTATTAAAGATGGTAAAATTTTAAGCATTACCAAAGACATCATCGAAGGAAAGCAATCAATCAACGCCAAGGGGTTAGTGGTTGCACCTGGGTTTATTGACACTCACTCTCATGTATCAAACATTCCATTTGGGCAAAAGTTGCACTTACGTGACGGTGTAACGACCCCATTAGATTTAGAGATTGGCTCTTACCCTGTTAATACTTTCTACGACCGACTAGAAGGCAAGTCGATGACCAACTACGGCACATCGGTATCACCCGCTGGCATACGTGAATCGATTATTAACCCAGAATATCACTCAAATACAGCATCAATTGTTACTGACTTATTTGAGCAGCATGAACATGAGCATTCTCATGCCAGCATGGCAGTAGCCACCTTCTTACCTAACAAAGAGCAAATTGGCCAGATCAACCAAATGGTTGATGAAGAAATGAAGCAAGGCGCAATCGGTATTGGTGTTCCTGTAGGTTATATGTCAGTTGGTACGACATCAGAAGAAACCATTTCATGGCAAGAAACCGCAGCTAAATATGGTTCATCAACTTATTTACATGGCCGATTCTCAAGCCAAAAACCGGCAACAACTGGCATTTTAGGCTTCCAAGAAATGATCTCAAATGTAGGTATTTATGGCGGCGGCTTACTGATCCAACATATCCACCAACAATCATTAGAGAAAACACCTGAAGCATTAAAAATGATTGCTGATGCGCGTAAAGCTGGACTAAAGGTTTCAGCAGAGGTTTACCCATACTATCAAGGTGCAACTATTGCTGGCGCAGATTACCTCGTCCCTGATAACTATGGTCCAAACATGGGTAGAACGTATAAAGACATCATTGAAGTGGCAACCATGAAGCCGTTAACTAAAGAACGTTACGATGAGTTAGTGGCAAACAACCCAAGTGCATCAGTAATTTTTGCAGGTATTTCTAAGCAAGGTATGCTGGAAGCGTTAGTGGATCCAAATGTTCATGTTGGTAGTGACGCGATGCCGTTAACAATCCCTGCTACTGGGCAAATGGCTGTTGAGTTTGATACCCCTTATGAAGGCTTACAAGGTCACCCTAGAGCTGCGGGGACTCATGGCAAAGTATTACGTTTAGTGCGTGAGCAAAACATCATGCCACTCATGACTGCTATCTCTAAAATGAGCTACAAGCCTGCTAAATACTTACAAGAAAACGGTGTGCATGCGATGGAAAATAAAGGCCGTATTCAAGTGAACAAAGATGCAGACATTACTATTTTTGACCCTACAACCGTAACAGATAACGCCACGTTAACCGATGCAGGTTTACCAACAACGGGGATTCCCTATGTATTGATTAACGGTACCGTCATTGTTAATGACTCTGTGGTATTAAAAGATATCTACCCAGGTCAAGCGGTAAGAAACTAAGCGTTTTATTGTTCTCAACAAAACGTATAGGGGCGTTAATGATTGCATTAACGCCTCTTTTTACAGTGTTCACTGCGCATCATTTATTTATATCTCTAAGCACTATTTATTTATATCCCTTTGCCCCATTCATTACATGAATAGCCACATGCCATAAATTTGATTGCTTTCATGGCTGGCATTGTTACTTTATAAACACGTTCACGCTGACGACTAAGACGAAACCAGCTTTTTTCTTAATGAGCCGCTTCAGTCAGTGATGTTGAAACTTGATGGCTATAAGCTAAAAAAGCAATTCAATACACCATTACAATTCAATACAGCATTACAAGTACAAGGATTAGTTATGTTGCGCCAAAATCTTGCATCAGCCATCACCCTTTTGGCCTTATCGAGCTTTCAAGTCACTAGCACTGCATATGCTGCAACAAACCTAGCTACAACAAACCAAGCAGATCTAAAATGGCCAAACAACTATCAAGCTGCGGTGAGTTTATCTTATGATGATGCACTACTCAGCCAATTAAACTACGCGATTCCAGCGCTAAATAAGCATGGTTTTAAAGCCTCTTTTTATCTCACGCTATCTAATTCTGGTACCCAAACAGCGCTAGCGCGATGGCGTGATATTGCCGCTGATGGCCACGAACTGGGCAACCACACCTTATTCCATGCCTGCAGTAAAAGTATTGAAGGACGTGAGTGGGTCGAGCCTCACAATAATATTGATACTAAAACCGTGGCGCAAATGCAGCAAGAAATCGAAACCGCCAATACCTTCCTCCAAGCCATAGACCAACAAACTGAGCGTACTTTTACGCCGCCATGCGGTGATTTTTATGCCGCAGATGGTAATTATATTGATGCCATACGTGAAAACTTTGTCGCTATAAAAGGTTACAACCCACAACTGGCTCCAAAGTTCGATTTGCTATTAATGCCTGAAAATGTAGATGGCGAAACCTTGATTAATTTTGTCAAGCAAGCCCAGCAACAAGGGGGCATTGCCAACATATTATTTCACGGCATTGAAGAAGATTACTTAAGCGTCAGCAATCAAGCTCACAATGAATTACTGCAGTATTTGAGCGATAACCGAGACTTACTGTGGGTCGATACCTATTTAAATATTATGCAGCATGTAAAGCAGCGTACCACTGCCCCGGCACAGTAATTGCCAATTAATATCTGCTCGAAATTAACCATTAAATAACCGATACAAGAAATAAAAAAGCCGCTATTTAAATAGCGGCTAGTCGTTTTCTACTCTGGCTGTATCTACTCTGTTTTAAGCGCTAATTAGCGATAAAACATAAATGACTAGAAACGATAATTCATCAACAAGCCAAAAAAGTGTAAATCGATATCGTAATCGCCTTGTAGCGTACTCTCCAATGGCGAACCTTCTAACAAGGTATATTCAATACTCGATTGACCTGCATATAAATACTCATAATACATCTGTAAGCGCCATTGTGAGTTCAGCTCATAACTTGCGCCCATACCCAACTTCCAAATTTCACCTGTTGGTACATCAGGGTACTGATAAGTCGGATCATCTTGAGGTGATGTCTCATAATAAACACCACTTTCTAAACGCCACTTACTGTTAAGCTGGTAATGCACCCCAACACTGGCTGAAACGGTATCTTTCCAATCGCGAGCAATGCCGCCGCTTGCATTGGTTAGTGTCACAGGTGTTTCAGCAATTTTACTGAAATCAGTCCAGCCTAGACTCCACATCATTGCTGTGTCTGCGGTCAATTGATGATGACCACTTAATAATGCCATCGCCGGCATAACCACATTAATTGATGAGTCGTTACTTGCACCTAAGGCAGTGACTTCGCCATCTAATTCATGATCGATTTCCGAGCGATATGTAAAACCGATTTGGTTATTAGCATCGATTTTATAAAAACTACTCAAGGTATAACCAAAATCTAGACTGTCACCAGTGACTTCAATTTTCGGAATAATACCATCGGTGCTGCCAGCCAAATTCTGCTCTAACACACCCAATTCAGACACTAACCCAACGCCAAATGACAGCTGTTCATTCACTTTATATGACACACTTGGGTTAAGTTGCACAGTCAGCAACTGCGCATCTTGTAGTAATAAAGCGCCTGCATAATCAGGGCCGTAGTCAATCAGCGAACCGCCACTTGAAGCCAAAGCGACACCAGCAGTCCATTTGTCATTAATAGGTTGAATATAATAAAAAGAACCTACAGGCATGCTAGTACCAGCGGCAGTTTGATCATCGCCACCAGCAAAAACCCCCGTTGAACCGCTATCGGTATAATCAATACTCGATACCATGCCTTGAATATTAAATGCCATCACTGGCGTATCAAACTCAGACATAGCTGCGGGGTTAGCAAAAGCTGTTTCTGCGCCTTCTGCAATTGCTTGTGCTCCTGCTCCAGCGGTGCTGTTACTCATCATTCCTAATTCTGGGAACATATAAGCACCAGCATTGGCGTTGGTTGCGACTAACATTGATAGCGCAATAATCGAAATAGTATGTTGTTTCATGGTTATTCCAAATGAGTCATCTTTGATGGATGAGTAGGCTAGGTTTCAGTTAATGCCAGTGAAGACCTAGCCAGCACAATTACATTGCGTTGAGATAAGATTTATAAGAATGCAGCCTGACCGTGGCTGCGCCAATCACATCAATAAAGCCAAAGAAAGCATGTGGCTTTTTCGCTGCAATCCACGCAGAACCTGTCGCCCCAATTGGAATAACCTTACCTTCAGGCTCAAAGATTTCTAAAATGACAGTGCGGCCATGAGAGCTAGTGTTTGCCCCTACATGTTGACGGACGCTTTGAGGGCCTTGAAGTGGCGAGATAGATGACTCACCAGTCCCCGCTGTAAAGCTATGTACTTTGGCGCGGAATACTTCGCCAGGGTATGCATCGACATAAAACTCAGCAAATTGACCTTTTTCAACATATCTAAAGGTTTGATCTGGTATGCGCATCTCTAAAAATTTACGTGAGGTATCATATAAATGCATATTACCCATGCGACTGCCATCAGCGACATTCACCACTGCAACTTGACCGTCAAAAGGCGCACGAACCGTCTTTCTGTTTTGCTCAAACTCAACACGCTTATAATCGGCATGCAGCGATACTAAACTTGAGCGAGCAATACGTAATTGCGATCGGTAGCTCTCGATATCGCGTTCTGTAAAGATTTCAGGAGAAATCTCAGCACGCCTAATATCACGTAGCATCTGCGCGATAGACTCTTCTTGAGTCACGATGGATGCATTGATGTTTTCCAAGTCAGCATTTGAGCTAGTATCGATTAAGGTATAAATCACATCACCTTTTTCGACGTACTGGTTATGCTCAACATGGATCTCATCAATTTGCTCTCGAAGTACGGTTGAAAGCACAGAATGCGGAGCTTTAATGGTCGATGAATAGGTTAAATCCACAGGTGCCCATAAGCGTGATAACACACCTAATAACACCAGAATTAATACCCCGCCAGAGACTATCCAAAATGCACTTTTCAATGTCCATTTGATTGCACCGGTAGAGACTAAAATCCACATTAATAAAATGTACGGGATCATCACTTCTTTCATGACTTCACCTCAACTTTTGTTTCAGACTGATTAAGTGCCGGTGCTGCATTGTCAGCATTACCGACAACATCTTGTCGCTCCTTTTCGAAGCGGCTATTACGGATAATATTACTGAGTGACTTGCCTAATTGTTCCCAATTGGCAAAAGCGATAATGATGGCAAGTACCCACCAAGCTTTATGGACAAATAAGCCACAAAGAGACAAGGCAAACACTAATTGAATATGCGAACTCTTCTTTTCTTCGGCTTTATGTACCGCGACTTCATGAAGATCCCACAATAAGTAAGCAACAAATAAGGCGAGCGCGATAGTGACCGAAAACAGATAACCACTGAAATACTCAGAGTTAAAAATCATCATCATGGCGTCATTAGGGGTGTTACTGAATTGGGTTAAATCGATATCTTTAGAATTGATTGTGCCCATTGGGGCAAGCAGATAAGCGCCGGCAATCATAACTGCCATAAAGCTCATAAACTTCAGTAATACTTTACATATAATAAATATTACTCGGAAAATACTTTTTAAAACGTTCATATCCTTTCCTCTTTAACATTCACCATGGTGCAAACATGTTGAAAAGTTAGGTCAATAACAACTCACGCTCGTTGGCTGAAAGTGTTAATAACGTCGCGAAGATCAGTGAACTTCCATGTGACGACATTGAAAAATGCCTTCTGATTTCATTGACTAATGTAATGACTCAGCTAATTGCTTTGGTATTACTCAGGTGCGTGTAGATGATTAACCTGTTGTTCGTCATGGTGATGATTATGCTCATGGTGGAGATTATGATCATGGTGCTGATGGCTATCGTGGCTATCATGATTGGCTAACTCACCAGCAAAAATCTGATTAATATCAATGTGCTTTAACGATTGGTTATTAGCCTGTTTAATCGCAATCATAAAGCCATTTTCGTCATGAATATGCGGGACAGTCATATCAACATCGCCACCGCATGCGCTCACAGTCAATGGCATTGCAGATACACCGATAACGAACAAAAATGACGTGGTCAATAAACTGTTTTTCATCATCTAGCTCCTTACTTGTGACTCAAATTAAGTGTGCATTGATAAGCGTTAGGGCTTGAGTATGCCAACCTGTTTGCTGGCATACTCAGCTTAATGAACCTTAACGAGGACTAACGAAGGGTGATTTTTGGTGATTCTAAAGGCTTATCAAATAAACCGAAGAACTCAGGTACCGCAGTCGCATCGCCGCTCACTTGGATATATCCTTGTTGAACCGCATTAACAAAATCGACCTTACCGACCAGTAATCCTAAGAACACCGTTTTAGTTAACTTAACTGTGGCCTTTGGCTCACCTTGATAGTCTTTGTGGAACTGAGCCACACTGCGACGCACTTCAAGAGCATGGGTTTCATTGGTATCGCCAAATTCAAATGCAACCGTAAAGTGTTTGTCTTGGCTACGCTCAGCGTTCAAGCTGAAACGTAATGCATTCACTAGCTGCGATGGCTCAAACTCTGCCATTAAGTCAGGTGCTTGAAGGTTAATCTTCTTCGAGTAATCAATTGTGCCATCCAACTCTTGCGCTGAGGTTAAGTACCAGTTGCGCCAGTTATTGTTGGTTTCTCTGTAACCTAACTCTCTTAGCGCCATCGCTTTTAGCTCACGAGGCTCCATATCGTTCAAATCGATTCGAATGGCGTGGGTTGCTAATTCAGCACACCATTGGAAGTCACCGTTATCACAAGCATCAACCGCAAAATCCATCATCTTGTCTTTGCCGCCAACCATCGCAACATAACGCTGAGATGCTTCAACTGAGTAAGTTGGGTTAAGTGTTGTTGGGTCACCATCAAACCAGCCCATTTCACCAACAAAGATTTGTTTTGCTGCGTGACGAATAGATCCGTAGAAGTCACCTAACCAAGGATGGTTAACTAAGTGCTCAGGTAAGGTGATTTGACGGATTAAATCTTCCTGTGTCGCACCATCGTTAATGGCTTTGATAGATTGGTCATAGGTAAATTGAATCGCGTCACGATAAGACGTTAAAGTGTCATCTACATGGGCAGCACCATTAACTGGGCGGCCGTGAGATAACATCATGGTGTTCGCTTTATATTCACGTAGCATATCAACACCTGGGAACCACACACTTGGGTCGCGATACTGGGTGCCACGAATAGTGTGTAAGTTCGGGAAACTCTCACCTTGGATGACTTCAGAGCCAAACAGCATGTCAAATTCAGGGAAGTAAGCGGTGATTTCATCAGAAGCTTCTGAAGGTACGTGCTTAAATTCTACTTTTACCCCTTCAATCTCCATTTCTAACTTACCAAACATTCCTTCAACTAAGGTATTTGGCTTAATTAAGCTGTGCTCACGGATTTCAAAGTCAGGGCCTAAGCCGCCATTAATACGGCCGCCTTCTTCAACATTAAGTAACGTGCCTAATGAATAATCAACGCGGAAACCAAGTGCTGGGCCGGTGCCGCCCATAGAGCCTTTAACCACGTTTTTCATAAAGGTATCGTGGGCAATAATTTTAGCGTTTTCTACACCTTCAATACCGCGAACACCAGCGTGGTGATCTGGATGCCAGTGAGAATACATCACAGCTGCAACAGGCTTTTCGTTGCCTGTCACTTTACGAAAATCAGCCATTACAGCTTGCATTTTGTCCACTGACTCAACAGGGTCAAAAATCAATAACCCCTTGTCACCATCAACAATCATCGGCGACGTTAAGCCATAACCATAGACTTGATAAAATTTGTCTTTATAAACAAATAAGCCTTTGTCCATTTTCTTTGAGTGAGCAGTTAACTGTGGGTGAACCTTGTCAGATTCAGCGTCAAAGGCGTCATTGCCGCCAGTCGGAATGAAAGTCATATCTTGGGTATCACCGTGCCAAAAATGAGTGGCACCTGAGTTTTCTCCCAAGTAATAATCATGAGAAAGCGTTGGAATATCGACACTCACACCATCAAACCTATGTTGATGTGCATAAGCTGCAAGTGTTGTGCTTGAAAAAGAAGTAGCTAAAAGAACAGATAACGTAATGACAGATCGTTTCATATAAACCTCGTTTCATAATTATCAATATTTGATGGAGGTATCGTATATAAATACTGCAGAAGTTAGCTGATATATGATATAAGTTAACTTATATCAAGAGCAATAATGACACTTAAGTTAAGAAATGAAGCATTCAGATTACAGTCTTATTCCGACCTTTGTAGCCATAGTCGAAGAGAAAAGTTACACCAAAGCAGCTAAGCGTTTAGGCATTAGTCAATCGGCTGTCAGCCAAGGTGTGACAAGGCTTAAAGACGTTTTTAAAGACCCGCTTTTTATTCGAAGCAGCCATGGTGTTGAACCCACTCAGTTTGCTTTTGATATCTATCCAACATTGGCAAGCGCGGTGGAAAATATCGCCTATACCATGCCCGAATTTAAAAAGTTTGATCCGCTAAAATGTGACAAACAATTTGTTATTTCGTCATTAAGTGTATTCGGTTATACCCTGCTCCCTGAGCTTGCAGCCTTAATGAGCCATGAAGCACCATTAGCCAGTGTCAAAGTCGAACCACTATTTAACCATGACCTCACCAATATCCTGCGTTCACAACAATGCGACTTAGTCATTGAGGCGCACTCGAATCAACACAGTGATTTACGCTCTAAAGTCATTATGAAAGACAACCTGTGTGTGATGTGTCGTAAGGAGCATCCAAGGTTCAAAGATAATAAAATCACCATTGAATCTTTCCTCGCAGAAAAACATGTGATTCATTCTCAATTAGATCAACAAGACGGTTATTTGATGGGACGTGGATTAAAAGATGAAAGCACTTTAGGGAAACGACAAATCGCATGGCAAGCTAGCAGTATTATTGAAATGCTTCCAGTGATTGAGCAATGTGATTACATCTCCATTTTACCGCAGCGATTAGTCGATAAATACGTTGATGTATTCAACCTCAAACAGCTCGACGCCAGTTTTTTACAAGATCCAGTGGAAGTCGCCATGTACTGGCATTCATCAAGAACCAATGACCCAAGCCATAAATGGCTACGTAACCAACTTGAAAAAGCGACCAAGAAATATAGTAGAGCTTAAGTTGAATGATATCGGATAATGATATTTTATTTGGTGCTCCTCATCGCAACAATCGTTAGTAACGAGGTGTCAGCAATCAAGCCCATAAAGAGGTATTACAATACTTAGCAGACAATCAAGACATCCTGTGGGTCGACACTTATCGAAATATCATGGGACATGTTAACTCAGCACTTAACCTTGATGAAAAAGCAACCAAGCCTCATTAAATACCATCAATAGCTTGATGATTCTCACATAATCTAAAGTAATTGATATCGATATTATTTATCTTAATAAGGGGCGTTGAGTTTTGTTCTATGATTAGTCTAAGCTAAAACAGAAATACAAGGATATTCAAGGAAGATTATGCTGCTATGGAATGACCAAAAACTGATTAACTTAATCAAGTATGCCCCAGCGCTAACGGTATGCTTTTTTATGATAGTGATCAATGCGGTCATCATTCATGACAACCAACAAAAAGAAAATGAAAGCATCCTATCCCTTCGAGAAGACGTTATTTCTCGTCAGAAAAAAGAGATTAATCAACAAGTAAATCAAATCATCAATGTCATTCAATTCAAAAACAACCTGGTGTTATCACAGCTAAAACAGCTGTCCAAATCACGGGTCGATGAAGCCCACTCAATCGCGCAAAGTATATTCGTCAATAACCCTGACAAGCCGAAATCAGACGTCATAAAAATGATTATCAATGCGTTAAGGCCGATACGCTTTAATGATGGCAGAGGGTATTTTTTCATTTTTGACATGCAGGGCAATAATATCCTGCATGGATTAAAGCCCCATCTGGAAGGCACCTCAGTATGGGATGCCCAAGATTTACGCGGTACCTTCATCCTGCAAGAGCACATCAATAAAATAAAACGCCAACAAGGTGAAGCCTTTTATCATTGGTGGTACCAAAAACCAGGGTACCCAGCCACACAAGAATTCGAAAAAGTCGGCTTTGGTAAACAATTTACCCCATTTAATTGGTTTATCGGGACTGGAGAGTATGTCGCCGATGTTGAAAATGATGTGAAGGCAACCTTACTGAATTGGATTTCTGAATACGACTACGGTAATCATCAACGCCTGTTTGTCATTGACAAAAAAGGTCACTCACTCGCTAACCCTATCACGCATAACGAGCATGCTTTTATTGAGCGCCATGAAGATACAACGCAACAAATGGTGAAACAGCTACTTTCCCAAGTAACCACTGAAGGTAACTTGGTGGAGTTTGATTTATCGAGCCAAACAGAGTTTGCATTAACCCCTGTAGAAATCACTTATGCCAAACTGTTTGAACCATGGGGCTGGATTGTTGGCTCTCACTTCAATTCCCATGATTTTGAAGCTTACCTTATGAGCAAGCAAGAAGCCTTGCTGCTCAATAACCACGAGAAATTAATGAAGGTACTGACATTAAGTATCATCTCCACTTTTCTTATGGTGGGAGGCTGTTTATTTGCAAGTAACCTTATTGCGAATCGATTCAAGAAGTTTAAACACCGTATCGAAAAGGATTTTACTAAGTTAGCCAACTCAAAAGCCACCATGAAACATATGGCAATGCATGATGCATTAACTGGGCTTCCTAATCGAATGTGTTTATTAGACCAGATTAACCAAGATCTTAAATCAGCTAAAAAACACCATAAAAAGCTCGCGCTGGTGCTGATTGATATTGATAACTTCAAAAAGGTTAATGATATTTATGGCCAATCATCAGGAGATGAATTACTTAAAAAATTAAGCCAAGCCCTAGCGCAATCAATTGAACCTATCGATACCTTGGCACGCTTTGGTGGCGATGAGTTTGCATTTTGCTTTCCTAACTTAGATAACAACCAACAAGTGCATCAAAAAATTGCGCTAATACAAACGATCTTAAATAAAGCCTATACGGTAAATAACACTGAACATATGATTAAGTGCAGTATTGGTATTAGTATGTATCCCTCAGACAGCCAAGATCCTGAAGGCTTAATCCGAAAAGCTGACATCGTACTTTATAAATCTAAAACCAATTTAAACGGCTCAGTCACATTCTTTAATGCAGAAGTCGATGCTCAGGTCAGTTATGAGTATCAACTTGAAGAGCAACTAAGGGAGGCATTAGACAACAATGAAATTAGCGTCTTGTATCAACCTCAAATCAATACCCGCAATGTGAAAATACAAAGCGTTGAAGCGCTTGCTCGTTGGAATAACCCAAAGCTTGGTTCAATTTCACCCGACGTATTCATTAACCTTGCAGAACGAACCGGACTGATTATTGATATTGGCTTATTTATTTTCCGTAAAGCCTGTGAAGATATCTTAGCAACATCGCCCAATGGGCACGGTGCAATCAATGTCTCAATCAATATCTCACCTAAGCAATTAGTGGATATCAACTTCGTAGAATCAGTGACCCAAATCGTCAGTGAAGTGGGTATTGATATTCATCGTATTACCTTAGAAATTACTGAAAACTTAGTGCTTCAAGATTTAAAAATGACCGCCATAATTTTAAATGAATTAAAGGCACTAAAATTTGGTATTTCCCTTGATGACTTTGGCACTGGCTACTCTTCATTGAGTTATTTAAACGAGTTACCGATTACTGAAATCAAAATTGATCGATGCTTTATTAATAATATTAATAGCAGTAAGCAAAGTAATGCACTCGTAAAAGCAATTTTTGCCATAAGTGAAGCTTACAACATCAGTGTTGTCGCTGAAGGTGTTGAAGAAAAAAGGCAGTTCTTAACGTTAAAATCATACCGTTGTGACCTCATTCAAGGGTATTACTTCGATAAGCCGCTGACCGTAGAGCAACTACAACAAAAGTACTTTACCCCTGAATTTGCATCACATGGTTAGTCCATTCGGGTAATAAGCGTGTGTTCGTCATCCACAAAAGCAACAAAGCCGCCGTGATAGATAAACACCCGACCACGCCCTTCAACTATGCAGGCAAGCTGAGGGTTCAAATCTTCTTCGTTATTCTGACTTTGAAAGGTTCCCGTGTCAGTGATTACGCCGCTGAATGTAGGCAAATATCCATAACTGCGCTTCGCTTGATCAATCAGGCTCAATTCGCTGGCGCTTGAGAAACAAGATGGAATAGCGCCTGCTTCTTCAATAAACATCGTTTTCAGTTCTTCAAAAGCGGTAATCACCAGCCAGTCGATGCCGTTAACATGATGGATAAACATAGAGTGTCTCGTTAATTCTGATACTAAGATTTTATCACTATCAGGGGAGAACCTTGTAGCGGTTTAGTTACTAAAACGGGCCATTCTGTGCCATTTGGGATATTCACTAAGCCAACTTGAAACATATTTTGCTTAAAAGCTTGTTTGCGATAGAGGGTAAATTAACTTCTTGGGGTTATCTCTGTTTCCAAACTTCGTTTGGATTAACGTCGTGGCGCTTCGCCCACACCAGAGCAAGAAGGGTGAAACTGCTCACCCCTCTTGATTCTTTATAAACCATAGTCCCAGCAGCTCCGGCGAAATTTAAACAGCAAAATTTCCAACGGAGAATCATCCAGCTTTGAACTTCGTTTGTAGTTCTAACGCATTACTGCCCAAAGTTTGTGATTTACTTGACCACATCACTATTACCTCAAATGAAAAATGTGTTTAAAGATTTGTCTCTAAAATAATCAAAGTGGGAGTTTTTAAGTTTTACTTTAAAGCCTCAAGCCCTAAATTTAATTTCTTAATTTTTCCAACCTAGCCACAATATTTTATTTTTTGTGACTTTTTCCGCTTATGTATGCTCTCTATAACCGTAATTTTTGCTAAAAGCGATTACTTGCTCAATTTCTGTCACGATAGATTTGCAAACATAGGAAATATTTTCTTTCCTATTAGTAATGCCAATCAGTATAAGAGGTCTAGAACATAAAAAGTTAGCAGCATTATTTCTGAAATAATTTATCTGCTATGTGAAGATGCTAAGGATTAGTTTAATTTTATACTGTTTTGAGGTTAGTAATGAGTTATTTATAAATGAGTAATGAAAAAGTAACTGGACTTTATTTTTATGAAGAGTCCAATCAAATGTGGGTATTGTATACCAAGAAAAGTCCTGAACAAATAGATGGCATTGATAAACAAAAATTTTGTAAATTACTAAAATTATTCACTAAAACTGATAGATCACGATATCAATTGTATCACTTATTATTGTTTAATGGTTAATTGACTATTTTTTAAGCAGCGAATAGAGTTTAAACACTGTCGTACGCTTGATCTATTGATTTATTTGTTATTTTAAACTGCAAGTATAACTTGCACACAATACTAAAATCGAGTTAAGAATGAGTAGTTCGAGTACTATCGATTTTTTAATTATCTTTGAATGCTCAATTTGAATTGAGGCACGCGATTTTCTTGATGTTCTCAAGCCTACTGGATACACAGATGAAGTTAAATCGAAGAGACAATAATCCCAGTGTAGATGCGTTGAAGACCTTCGAAAACAAGGCGAAGTTTCACAGTGTGAAACGCTCTGAGCGAGAGGCATAGATGCCGAACTGGCCGTTTAACATGGTTGTTATTTGTTTTCGCTGAGCCACATGCATGTGTTTACGGCGTGTCTTAGATGTATCTGCATAGAAGGTCGCTCTTTCACATCTGAACCATATGGATATGGTAAATGTCAGTATGATGTATGGAACATCATTGACCATGTGATTGCGACATTCCGTTCATCCTGAACATTCCAGCGGCAGGCAATGAGTTATATTAAATTAATGGGCAACTGAAAAAGACCCAATATAAGATAAGTATCAAATTGGTGGTCGTAACTCGTTTCTGCCCCGAAATGGGTTAGACAGACTCTAATGTAGTGATTAGTATTCCATTGTCACTAGAAGAGCTAAAAAGAATGTTTGGTAAGGCTGCACCGACTGCCCAAAATTTAAAACTACCTATTTTGACAACAATGGCCAACCAAAATATTAAATAATTATAGCCCTTTGTTGATAATACTTAGGGCTTACAAAAATAAATTTAAAATATATTCAAAATAATTTATAAGCCGACAACTCATGCTACAACTGAATATCCCGCACGAAATACCCCTTGTACATATTGATACACATTAGATGATTACGTCGATGTATATCAAATGTAAGACTTTGAAGTATAAATAAGTTTACACATTAGGATGTGTTAAATCAGTATTTACTAAAAAAGGATTTTTATTATGAAGTTACTATCAACAATGTTATTTATGGCCGCAGTTCCGTTTTCTGCATCAGCACTTGACTCATACCATGAAGACTGCAAAACCTGTGTTACCGAGGCGCAATTTACGCAAGTAGCAAAAGATAACGCAATATTTAGAGAAAATATCTATTTGAGCGTTACGAACTTTGAAAATTATGAAATTAGGAAATATAAAGTCTTTAAAAACTCTAAAACAGTATGCGATCCAAATGGAAGAGAACCAGATGGTGAAGGTGGTTTTATTTATGACTGTTGGCTTGAGAAAACTTTGACGGCAGATAAAGTAAATTTAACAAATACTGAGTTGAACTTATTTACAGATTTAGCCGATGGGTATAATGATCTCAACCAAGCAATTTCACAGAGATCAATCGAAATACCTAAAGAAGTATTACCTAGCGGAGTAGATGTTATAGGTTCAAACAAAGGAAAGATCCTTATAAGCCACTACAATTCACTGGATTTCACTGACATTTCAATTATTAGTAAATACTTCGTTGTAGCTGAGGCATTTACTAAAGCGATTTCTTTGGGCGTAACTATCAAAGCGCCTGCTTTGAAATTTACTTTCTCTGATGATTCTGAGGCTTATGCAATTTTTGATTTTGTTGATTCTGATCTTGTTGCACATTTCAAGTTCACAAAAATTATAGTTGATGGAATAGAAATTGACTTAACAAAAGATAATCCATTCAATAAAACTTATGACGTTTCAGGAATGTCGCTCACTTCATGGCAATCGCTTGTAACTGCATTTAAAGCTTATGGCCTAGCCGTAAATGTAGCAAATACATCCACGGTCCCTAAAGGAACAGTTACAATTATTGATTGCTCAAACAGCACTGAAACAGTGTGCAGAAATCCACTTTAATTAGCATTAAATAAGAGGTATTTATTATGACGATAAGCGTAGAATTACTTGCTACAGTTTTACTGCCATTCATGATGTTATTTGGCGTGTTGGCGTACTATCTAGGTAAAAGAAAAACAACCACACCTGTGATTACGGCTATTTTGGGGGCTCTTAGCGGAATATTCCCACCCCTCGGCATTATATTCCTAATGCTATTAACACTTAAAAATGATAAAGAGAAATAAGTCGAAATAGTAACAAAGCCCCTTGATTTAAACCTTGGGCTATAACTTCATTAATCATTAGTTATCTGTAATGGCTAATGAAAACTGGCCACTATTTAGAACTTACCTAGCTCATTTATGCCAAAAGTCTGTTAGCAATGCTCGTAATATCCCCCTTCTACCTCACCCACTACTCGCTTATGAGTGAGCTGTGGGTGCAATTTCAAAGTAGCGAAAGTGTGCCAACAAACTTGAAACTTACTCTTTAAGCGGGTATCAATTGGGTCGTTTAGATAACTTAATATACATAAACAAAGATAAAAAGATGACCAAACCACCTGCCAGTTTTTGAATTTCTATCGCTTCACCAAGCACCATTACACTCAGCATGAGTGTCCATATCGGCTCTAGGATCATGATGAGTGCCGCTGTTTCCATGTTCACCGAGTATTGTCCTAGAGTTTGCAGCAAATAACGCATCGATGTGGCAAAGACTGTCGATATAACAAACCACGCCAGTAAGGTGCTGTTTAGCTCAAAAGCGGCGGGTTGTGTAAAGAGCACATAAATACCGCCCACGAGACCAACGGTAAAGAGCTGTAAACAAATGGAATCTAATGGTTTTATACGACTACTGATTTTTTTGTTTAATACAAAATGCACCGATAAAAGTACTGATGCAAATAAAAAGTACCACTGAGATTCATCCACCTGCCAACCATTGGTCAAGGTCATCAACATCATCCCCACTACGCTGAGTGGCAGTGCGTACCAAAAGGCTTTGTTGGGCTTAATCTTAAACAATAGCCATGCTGTCATCGGTGCGATGATCATCGCTAGGCTCATGATAAATGCCCCTTCCGATAAACTTGCAGTCACAGATACCGCGTGTACCCATACCAGCAGAGCTAACCCCAAAAAGACGCCGACACCGCAAGCAAGTAAGATTTGCTTGGCTCTAAGTCGCCATAGACTTTTATAACAAAACGGCAGCAGCACTAGACTTGCCAGCAAAAAACGACTCGCAATAAAGCTTTCACCGGGCATTTCAGCGACCACAATTTTCGAGGCAATCCAGCCAAATGCTGCCAACAAGGTGGCGATAAATAAAAACAATGCTCCGCGCATAAAAAGACTCTTATTGGCTGGGCGGTTGATCTTTCAAGGTTGTTTTGTCGCAAGTTTTGGATGCATCTTTGTGAATAAAAGGTGCTTAGATGACTAGGCGTTTAAGCATCAATGCATCAATGCATCAATGCATCCATCTCAATTAAAACACTTTTAATTCGAACAAAACTTAACCAGCAAAGTTCAACAGGCCCTAGTGACGAATAATAAACTGAGGTTGTTATAAACGATAAAGACTCAGCTGACGAACAATGAATCAATAAACTGTGAAATCAACAATTATATCGAGTTTGTGTTAATTCATTTGTCAGTAATTGTGTGGCGTATTAAACATAAAAAAGCAACCTTGCATCTGCAAGGTTGCTATTTATTAGTCTATGTTAGCCTAAATACGGCTGGGTTAACTAACCAGTAATTTTCATGATGGGCTGTATTCAGGGTAATCTGTTAGGCCTTTTTCATCGCCGCCAAATAAGGTAGCAGGGTCGTGTGCCGCTAACGGATAGCCATGCTTAATTCTATTCGGTAAATCTGGGTTTGAGACAAACGGACGACCAAAGCCAATCATGTCAGCTAAGCCATCATCAATGGCGTCTCCGCCCTTTTCAGCATCATACTTACCCGCATAAATTAATACCCCTTTATAAGCTTCACGAACCGCGATTCTAAATTCGATTGGCGTTTCAGGCGCATCATCCCAGTCAACTTCGGCAATATGCAGATATACAATCTTGTGAGTCTCTAATAATGCTGCAGCTGCGGTGTAAGTCTCGACAGGTGTTGCGTCAACGGTGCCATTAAGCGAGGTAAACGGCGCTAAACGCACGCCTACTTTATCAGCCCCGATAGCATCAACCATGGCAGCAACCACTTCACTTAAAAAGCGCAGGCGGTTTTCAATCGAGCCACCATATTCATCAGTGCGGTTGTTGGCTTCTGAATCGATAAATTGATTAATCAAATAACCATTCGCCGCATGCAGTTCAATACCATCAAAGCCTGCTTCAATCGCATTCAGCGCCGCTTGACGGTACTCAGCAATAACAGCTTCAATATCAGCTTTTGTCATTGCACGCGGCTCAACCACATCAACAAAACCTGGTGCATTAGTGCCATCATCAATAAATACTTTCACATTTTCAGCTTTCAGCGCTGACGATGAAATCGGTTGCTGACCACCAATATTTTCAGGATGCGTCACACGGCCTACATGCCATAACTGAGCGAATATCACTCCGCCTTTAGCATGTACTGCGTCAGTGGTTTTCTTCCAACCAGCAATTTGCTCAGCTGAGTAAATCCCCGGCGTCCACGCATAACCTTGGCCCATTGCTGAAATTTGCGTGCCTTCGGCGACGATCAAACCTGCTTGCGCACGTTGAGCATAGTACTGCGCCATCATGTCATTGGCGACATTGCCTGGCTGTGATGCACGTGAACGTGTCATTGGTGGCATGACGATACGATTATTTAGGGCATGTTCACCTAACTGTATCGTTTGAAATAGTGAGTCTTTCATGGGAATTCCTTAAAATCGAAAACGGCAAAAATAATCTGAAAGCAAATATGATGACGTTAATCTAATTGGATTAATTCAATCTGATATTTGTCAGGATCTGTAATAAAGGCGATATGAGTTTCGCCGCCTTTAACTGGGCCTGGCTCACGAGTGACATTTCCGCCCAATGTTTTAATCTTGTCGCAAGCGGCATAAATATCATCAACACCTAAGGCTAAATGACCAAAAGCATTACCCATTTCATACTCATTGGTGTCCCAATTATGGGTTAACTCGATTGTGGTGCCACCTTGCTCATAACCGACAAACACTAAGGTGTAGCGATAGTCTTTATTCTCGTGGCGCTCAAGTACCTTCATACCCAACACATTCGTGTAAAATTCGATAGAGGCATCAAGATCAGCGACGCGTAACATTGTGTGTAAAAATTTCATAATTTGCCTTACAAAGTTGGCCTCAAACAAAAGTCATTAAGCTTGTTGCTTGAGTGTGCCTCAATGGGAATAACATCATTTTACGCCTATCAAATATAAAAATATAATTAGCATTTATTCTTATAATCATAATTTTTTGTTATCAAACGAGACATTCAATAGCAGGAAGAATCACTTAAATTGTGCCTGCGATATCAATGGATCCCATGGGATCATTTCACTACACTGTAGCTAAGGTTTAGATCGGAGTGGTTTATGTTTTTAACGTTTGATGTGTTTGGCAAACCCATGGCGGTATTGCGTAAAAACGAAGAATGGCAATTATTTTTAGATTCAGGAACGGGATTGCGATCTAGGATTTATGATGTGGTTATCCCCGCCGATTTAGCAGAATCTGAACTGGATAAGTATTTAGCGGATATCTTTCATGAGAACGCCAAAGGCAATCAGCTAACTGTCAGCCGCATTAAGTAATTCTTTATCTTGGTTTGCTACAACAGATTAATCATTAATCTATCTTGATTTCGCCTGTGCCCTCTTCATTGCTCAGATAACAAACTATGCCACAAACCCTTACCAGTGCTAGGTTTCAGCCATTTAATTAGGATGGTCGGTCACCTGATTTTTTAATGCGCTAGCGTTGTTGGATTACTGTTCGCTATTGAGCTAATTACGTTTAATTATTTGTCAGCTCGACATTTATGTAGGGTTTTTAACCACTCGGTAAATTGACTTATTTGAACTGGCCACTGAATATTACACGCAAAAAAAGCGAACCATTGGGTTCGCTTTTTTACTTAAATATTCGCTCATATCGCCCAAGGGCAAGCTTGAATAAATCAGCTATGCATAAGCATGCAAATAAGCCAATTGGACAGGATTTCTAAGGGCTTTCGGTCTGATATTTTGCACTTCAGCAACCACTTTATCTACTGGCCAGCCTTGAGCTAATAAAATCAATCCAATGACTAAACCTGTTCGGCCAGTTCCGCCTTTACAGTGCACAGCGATTTTGCCTTTATTGCCAATCAGCGCCAAAATTTGCGATCGATATGCTGCCCATGCAGTTTCAAAATCATCACTCGGTGCTGCATCATCAAGGATCGGAAGTTGCGCCCAAACGATATTATTATCGCTGCACACAGTCGGTAAAGATTCAGCGTTATTAACAGCCATTTCTTTATCGAACATCAGTGTCAGTAACATATCTGTGCCGGCTTGCTTTAATGTGGCAACAGAGTCAGTCAACGACGCCTCTTTGGTACCAGGGCAAGGTGTAAAAATCAGCTGAGCACCGTTATCCAAAGTTAATGCATCAAACGGATGTGTCGACATTATAAGTTCCTATAAAAAGTCATACTAATACCACCAAGCTTACTTAATCATTTAGGCTAGGTGAACAGTATCCTTCAAATTTACTTTACAAATATTACTGCAATTGGCTCGAAGCGTTAACTTTACTGTCAGCATTAGAAGACAAAATCTTCATATCGACTCAAACTCTTCATATCGACTAATAAGCAACAGCTGAAACATAGCAACGAAAAAACTAGCGATTAATCTCGTTTACCTTGGAACTTGAGCTGTTCTCTAAATACATCACCAAACCGTTAACTGACTGTTTTTAGATATTAAAGACTTGCCAATGTAAATTACAGCAAAGAACAACAGGATATTGGCCAAATATTGATCTAGATTTATAAAACGCCAAAACAGCCGTATACAATAATTCCGCTTTGAAATATTTCTTACTGTGTTTACCCCATGCTAAAAGGTAAAACACAAGTACGGCTTCAAAGTCAGCTTTAACATGTAGGCTCAGCCATCTGTTAACTAGCCGAGCCTGTATAACCGTTTAATTTCTCTGTCTTTTTTAATGGTAACAACGATTTAAGTACGTTCAATCAAGAAGTCACCCAATTTAGTGGGAGTTCTTGATTATGTTTATCACATCACTCAGCAAGGAAATAGCGTAATGGATAGCTCAAAGTCAGCCGGAAAATGCCCTGTCATGCATGGGGGCAACACCAATCAACAAAGCCAAGATCAGCTATGGTGGCCCAAGTCGCTTAACCTCGATATTTTGCATCAACACGATACTAAAACCGATCCTATGCCCAACAGTTTTAGTTATGCCGATGCGTTTAATGCATTAGATTTAGATGCAGTTAAGCAAGATTTAATTGAGCTAATGACCAGCTCACAATCCTGGTGGCCTGCCGACTGGGGACATTATGGTGGCTTGATGATCCGCATGGCGTGGCACTCAGCTGGGACATACCGTATTGCCGATGGGCGCGGTGGTGCAAGCCGTGGTAACCAGCGCTTTGCTCCTTTGAACAGCTGGCCTGATAACGGCAATTTAGATAAAGCCCGCCGCTTACTTTGGCCAATTAAAAAGAAGTATGGCGACAGTTTATCTTGGGCAGATTTGATGATTCTTGCAGGTAACATGGCTTATGAGTCAATGGGCCTTAAGATGTACGGTTTTGCTGGCGGACGGGAAGATATCTGGAGTCCAGAGAAAGATATTTTCTGGGGCGCTGAAAAAGAATGGCTCGCCTCCAGTGATAACGAAAATAGCCGTTATTCTGGCGAGCGAGATTTAGATAATCCATTAGCAGCGGTCATGATGGGGCTGATTTACGTTAACCCAGAAGGCGTCGACGGTAAGCCAGATCCAATTAAAACCGCCCATGATGTTCGCATCACCTTTGCGCGTATGGCCATGAATGATGAAGAAACCGTCGCTTTAGCGGCTGGCGGTCATACTGTGGGTAAATGTCACGGTAATGGCGATGCAGCGCAATTAGGCCCTGAGCCAGAAGCGGCTGAAATCGAAGATCAAGGTTTTGGTTGGCTCAATAAACAAAACCGTGGGATCGGCAGTGACACTGTCACCAGTGGTATTGAAGGCGCTTGGACAACAAATCCTACCCAGTGGGATAACGGATACTTTCACCTGTTATTAAACTACGATTGGTGGACAACCAAGAGCCCTGCTGGTGCATGGCAATGGGAACCGGTCAATATCAAACCTGAAGATATGCCAGTTGACGTTGAAGACCCAACTAAGCGCCATAACCCGATCATGACCGATGCCGATATGGCATTAAAATTTGATCCGGAATATCGAAAAATTGCCGAGCGCTTTTATAACGACCCAGACTACTTTGCCAAAGTGTTCACCCGAGCTTGGTTTAAACTCACCCACAGAGATCTTGGCCCTAAAGCTCGTTATTTAGGTAGTGATGTGCCGAATGAAGATTTAATTTGGCAAGACCCAATCCCTAATAACCCTCACACTCTCAGTGATACTGACATCAATGAACTTAAAGCGGCTATTTTACAAAGCGAGTTAACGGCGGCTGAACTCATTACTACCGCATGGGATAGCGCCAGAACCTATCGTGGTTCTGATAGACGTGGTGGTGCAAATGGCGCTCGTATTCAACTTGCGCCGCAAAACCAATGGCAAGGCAATGAACCTGAACGGCTTAATAAAGTTCTCGCGGCATTAGCAGCGATTAAAGCACAAAAGAATTCATCCATTTCGATGGCTGATTTAATTGTGTTAGCCGGTAGCTGCGCTGTTGAACACGCAGCCGCTCAAACAGGCGTTAATGTGTCAGTGCCATTTAGCCAAGGTCGAGGTGATGCAACCGCTGAAATGACAGACGCTGAGTCATTCGATGTTCTTGAGCCCATTCATGATGGCTTTAGAAACTGGTTAAAGTCTGACTATGTTGTGACTGCTGAAGAGCTATTGTTAGAGCGCAGTCAACTCATGGGGCTTACAGCAGCAGAAATGACGGTCTTAATTGGTGGCATGCGAGTATTAGGCACCAACTATGGCGGTGAAACTCATGGCGTGTTCACTGATAATGTCGGTAAGCTAACTAACGACTTTTTCGTTAATCTCACTGATATGAACTACGCTTGGAAGCCTGTTGCTAACAACCTCTATCATATTGTTGAACGAGAAAGTGGGGTTCAGAAGTGGACTGCGACACGTGTTGACTTAGTCTTTGGATCTAATTCCATCTTACGTGCTTATTGTGAGCATTATGCGCAAGATGATAATAAAGCCAAGTTCGTGAATGACTTTGTTGCCGCATGGGTCAAAGTGATGAATGCCGATAGATTTGATTTATAATTTATTGGATTGAGCTACCCGCGCGAGCCCCCTTATGCTCGCGCGGATTCTATTCTTGTAAGGACAGTATTTTCGTAAAGATAGTATTCAGTAAAGCTAGTATTCTCGAAAGGATAGTATTTTCGTAAAGCTAGTATTCTCGCGCAGATAGTATTAACCGTTATCCTGTTTAACCATAATCTAATACCGATCAATAGATCCCGCTTAACCGTTTAAACATTCACTACAGTGCCAGTTTCATTAAGTTGATTCGTCACAATATAAACCCAACAGAAAGAGCTAATGCTCCTGCTGCAATACTAATGAGTGATGGGACTTTTAATTGCGGTAACTGCAGTGTAATCACTACCCCACTAATAATGCTAAATGCTAAACTTATCCCAAACAAGATAGAAAATACTTTGAAAAAAGACCCTGCAAACCCTTTATGAATAATTAATAATTGCATCAAAAAGTCATGTTCTTTGATGTGAATTTCTAAAGTATTCGGATCATCAGTCTTGGTTAAAATTACCTCTTGTCGATGCCCATACCAATCGTGCACGCCTTCCCAATAATAGTCTTCTGGCAGCGGTAAATGTGACTTCCCTTCTAAGAAGTTAACCACAAACTTTTTAGCACTTTGCTCGTTATCAGGCCAGCCTTCAGTTGTTGGCACAAAGTATTCGATATCTTTGCTGACTTCACCTTTAATATCAAAAAAATACAACATACCTGTGATGATATAAATCAGGGTAATGGGCAGAAAAAAACACGCTATATAACCGTGTAACTTCATCCATAACAATCGTGTTTTTGCTTTCATTCTTGTCACCTATCAAACTAAAAAACGGTTATGGCAAACGCCATAACCGCGACAGTCATTTAAACAAAATTAAAATTGATAACTTAGCGACACTCTGATGTCACGACCAGCTTCATACAAACCCGCTACGCCTTCCCAGCCAGGAATATCGTTATAATCGCCGACACTAGAATGGTCACGATAGTGCTCATCAAATAAGTTTTGAACCGCAAGGTTTACTTTAAGTTGATCACTGTCTAGTGGTAGCCATTGCACATAAATATCATGGACGTCATAGCTTGGTTTATCGATAAACTGTGTTTGATCGATCCAGCCAATTTCAACACCTCGTTGCAACACTTCGATATTGTTCAGATCATCAACATACATGAAGTTCCAGCCTAGCTCCCAGCTATCAGATAATAGGTAGCTGACATTTAATCCCCATGTATCACCACGGGCATTAGCAAGACCAATATGCTCATAGCCTTCTACGGTATTGCCATTAAGCTCTGAATCATTGTTACTGTAACTAGCAACAACATTCAGGCCGTCATACCAATAGTTTGCCTTCAGCTCAAAACCCTGCATTTCAAGTTCGCCGACATTTTCATAAAATACACCACGGCCAATTTGATCTAATATCACATTATCAATATTACTTTGATAAACCGATGCTGTGACCTGCCAATGGTTGTCGCTGTAGGTTAAGCCTATTTCAGTATTGTCCACTTCTTCCGCTTTTAAATCAGGATCTATTGATACCCAATCTGGCGCTTGCTCTAAGGTAAAGGCATCGCCGACTTCTTTGCCGCGCATGGCTTCTGCATAACCTACAGTTAATAACCAATTATCATTGAACTGATAATTCAAACCAATATTTGGGCTAACACCGTCACTGTCGGTTTCATTTTGATAAGTGGTTTGCTCTAAGTCATATTGATCGTAACGTACACCCACACTCAACAATAAAGCATCGGTGATTTGCCAATGGTCTTGGATGTAAATACCCAGTACTTGGCCTTCTTCTTCGAATTTACCGACACTGGCATCCCATGCCCAATCTTGCCAGATCGCATCCTCTGCTAAGTATTCACTTGAGACTTCGTCTTGGCGCAGCTCAAATCCATAGGTCAAGGTATGACTGCCAACTAGCGATACATTGCGAATATCAAAACCATAGGTCGTCATGTCTCCACCGTATTTCCCCCAGCGATCGTACCTGTCTTGCTCAACGCTAGCACTGGTATGGTATAAGCTGGTTTCAAGGTTCACATATCGGTTAAGGTTAAATTGATGGTTCAGCACAAAGGTGGTTCGATCACCTTCGATAGGAAATAAAGTGTCGCCCTCTAATGTCGGCCAGTTTGGACGTGCGCCAAAGTCACCTTGTTCATTACGCTGCTCAACACTGATGCTCAGTTGCTGATTTTCAGTTAACTCACCATTCAGTTTGAAAAAACCTAATTGCTGCTCAGCTGCCGTGCCAAACAACTCGTTACCAGCACCGTCTTCCATGTTTTCTCGATCAACATAAACATAAGAGCCCATAGCGCCCCAGTTATCCGTCAATCTGCCAAATAAAGTCCCGCTGGCTTGATAACCATCATTGGTGAAATAACCCCCTTTAACTGTGCCACCAAAGCGTTCATCAGCTGCAAGTAGATCATCAACATTTTTGGTTTTAAAGCGAATGGCACCACCTATCGCTCCTGCACCACTGGTCGCTTCACCAGCGCCCGCTTGCACATCGACTTCTTTTAATAATTCAGGGGAAATAGCCACACGGCCTATGTGATGAAATAGTGTTCCCGTTTGAGGAGCACCATCGACGGTAATATTGAGTAAGGTATCTTCAAGACCACGGATATAGATTTTTTGCGCAATCCCAACTGAGCCACCGACAGATACAGAAGGCACAAGCCTAAAAATATCTGCAAGATCATTTGCTTGAAACTTTTCTAGTTCTTGCGGTGTAATGACGGTGTTAGTGGTTTGTCCTACCACTGTCATTTTCTCTATCGAGGCTAAGCTTTGCTCCTCTTCAGATTCAACCGCAATGGCTTGGGAGCCAAATGTGGCTAGCGCAACGGCTACTACCAATGGTTTAAGCGTCATTGGTGCTCTAGTGTTTTTCATAATTCGCCTTTATCTACATCCAAAAGTTAATGCGAATTATTATCATTTACTAATATTTACGATAGTACTTTTACAATTGTTACATTTGCACAATATCCACTTCGTTATAACTGAGCCACAACTGAGCCGTTAGCTCCTAACAATGCATGCATAAAGCGTTAGCGCTTAAGCTTTACACTTTAGGTAAGACAACTGTCATACAAAGCCCACCATCGATACGATTATCTGCTGTGACTTGACCTCTGATTGCCAATAGCTGCCTTTTAGCCAAGGCTAAACCTAACCCGAATGAGCTACCATCACGCTCTCGTGATTTATCTACTCTGAAAAAAGGATTAAAAATGGTGTTCAATAGATGATGTGGAACCCCAGGTCCTTGATCTTCAATAGTGATTAGATATTGATATCCATCATCTTTAAGCTTCACCATCACACTTTTTCCATTGGGTGTATAACGCAGTGCATTACGAAGAATATTCTCGATTGCCTGACCTGCCGCGCGGTGACTTGAGTGCTCAATCAGTGCGCTTGCGGGGAGTTCACATTGAATGTCCACTTTCGGGAATTCAAACTTAGCATCATCAATGACCACATCAAGTAAGTCAGTTAACTCCAGTGATTCACTTTGAAGTTTGGGCTGCTCATTCTCAAGCCATGCAAGGGTTAAGGTGTCTTCTACTAGCTTACGAATATGTTTCGATTCTCGGCTAATGCGATCAAAATGCGCCGAAGGTGCTGAGGTTTCGGCCGATGCTAGCGCAATATCTAAGCGTGTTAATGGGGTGCGCAATTCATGGGATAAATCAGCAATAAGTTGCCGCTGGCTAATTAATTGCTCCCCGATGCGAATGGCCATTTGATCAAACGCGAGGGCTAAATCAGCAAACTCGTCATTTCGGTTTCCCATCAAGGTCGCAGCTCTAACATCATAATCACCTGCACTAAAATGACGAGTGGCTAATTGCATTTGTTGTAACGGCCGCATGATGTAGCGATAAAGAAAATACGACAATAAGGCTAATAAAATCGTCGGCACAATGATTTGCATTGTAGCCTCTGTATATTGCCAATAGGTACCGGGTCGCATTCTATTAGGGAGTTGGATCAGTAAACTCGTTTGACCTTGGCTAAATGGCAACTCCATTACTGGGTTTTGTTCAAAATATAAATGGATTTTCCAATCCACGCTGCGCCCTAAGTTATACCCGGTATAAAAACGCTCTTTTAACTTATCTCCGGCGATATGCTCGATGTCATAGCTGGCAATGGTAACCCAAGTATTTTCTTGAGTTTGTAGCTCATTTAACCAAGCGTCTAATTTGTCTAAATCACCCGCTTGATAAAGCTGTTCAGCTTTTTCTCCCCACTGGGTTAATTGCTGGCGATCTTGCAGCGCCAGTAAACTCATCCCTTCTTCTGTTCGAGTAGTGAGATGGTTAATTAAGTAAAATAGCGCAACAACGCCCGTGGCAATGACTAAGCAAAGCTTTCAAAATAATCGACGATTCATATGCAGCAGTATCCTTTTCCATGACAGGTGGTAATACGCTGGCCGGGGCCTTGAGCTTGATTAATTTTTTTTCGCACACGGCTTAAATGCATGTCTAAACTGCGGTCATAAGCGCTAATACTGCGATTTAGCACTTTTTGATACAGGTAAGCTTTACTGAGCACTTCACCTTGATTCAGCATCAATTCCCATAAGAGCTTAAATTGAATCGGGGTAAAATCGAGGATCAGGCCATCTACTGCAACCTGTTGCGATTTGGCATCAACTAATAAGTTTTCAAGGGTCATTTGCTGCAATAGCACAACCCTGTCTTCGGGTGAGCTGCGTCTTAATAACGCCTCTATGCGAAAGAGTAATTCTGTGGTGCTAAAAGGTTTAGCCACATAATCGTCAGCGCCTTGACTAAAGCCTTGAATCCGCTCTTGCTCAGCCCCCTTTGCCGTAACCATGATCACTGGAGTTTGAGAGGATTTTCGTAAAATATTAAGTAATGAAAAACCATCTCTTTTAGGGAGCATGACATCTAATAAAATAAGCTGATAATGATCTGACGATGCTTTAATTAATCCTGTTTCACCATCAAAACATTGCTCAACTTCATATCCTTTTTGGCAAAGAAGCTCTGCCAGTTGATTGTTTAATTCTTGGTCATCTTCAATGATAAGTATCGTCACGTTATATCCATAATCACTGGTTAAATAAAAGCCATTATTTAGTCAGTGTATTTCATCCGCTATAGGTAACTCTATAACTGACAATGTAAATAATGATAATTTAAGAGAATTAGAAATAACAAATAGATAATGGTGCGACGAAATCACAGGCGTGTGAGAGTGTGGTATAGAGTTAGCTGGATACTGGCTAATCGCTAACGGCTAACGGCTTTAGTATCCTTTTAAAATTCCTCGTTAAACCGATGGTCAGCACTACTGATAGTAACTGACCACCCAGTTTCATATTATGAATGAGCAATGTATTGCCATTCATTTTTGATGCAATCTATTGAGCAGCCAATTTACGCGCTTGATGCAGTTTCTTATAGCTTTCAATCAAGCGTAAATGAGGCTCAATGCCTTCAAGGTTGATGCTGGTTTCAGTTAGGCCATAGAATCTCACTTCACCTGTTACGCTACCAACCACATTTTGCATCACTTCTTCGCCGAACATACGGGTAAAGTTATGGATAAAGTGCTCAAGTTCCAGCTCTTCATCTAACTCAACTTCTAATACAGCATTAACAGCTTGATAGAATAAGCCACGCTCAACCGTATTATCGTTAAATTGCAGGAAGTCTTCGACTAACTCAAGGGCTTCTTCAAGAGCACCTAATGCAAGGTAAATTAAGATTTTTAACTCAATAATCGTTAACTGTCCCCAGACGGTATTTTCATCAAACACAATACCAATCATGGTGCGAATGTCAGTGTAGTTATCTTGCTGACTTTCATCTAAACGGTTAACCAAATCCACCAGCTCTTCATCAGATAAACGATGCAGATTTAAAATATCTTCACGATAATCTAAGGCTTTATTGGTGTTATCCCAAATCAGGTCTTCCACAGGGTAAACTTCAGAAAAATCAGGGACCAACATACGACAAGCTGATGCACCTAACTGGTTAAACTCAGCGGTATACACCTCTTTACCTAAGGCTTCTAAGATGCCGAATAAGCCGTTTGCTTCTTCTTCAGATGTACCTGAGAAGTCCCATTCACAGAATTCATATTCTGAATTGCTGCTAAAGAATCGCCATGAAACCACACCCGTTGAATCAATAAAGTGCTCAACAAAGTTCTCTGGCTCACTCACTGCCATGCTGTTAAATGTCGGCTTTGGCACGTCATTTAAGCCTTCAAAGCTGCGGCCTTGCAGTAACTCAGTAAGGCTGCGCTCTAATGCCACTTCAAAGCTTGGGTGTGCGCCAAATGAAGCAAAAACGCCGCCCGTTTTAGGGTTCATTAAGGTCACGCACATCACTGGGAATTCACCGCCAAGTGAGGCATCTTTTACCACGACAGGGAAACCTTGCTCTTCTAAACCGTTAATCCCTGCAAGAATGCTTGGATACTTTTCTAATACGGCCATTGGCACATCAGGAAGAACAATTTCTTGCTCAATGATTTGGCGTTTAATGGCTCTTTCAAAGATTTCAGACAAGCACTGCACTTGGGCTTCTTGCAGGTTGTTACCCGCGCTCATGCCGTTACTTAAAAATAAGTTTTCAATCAGGTTTGATGGGAAATAGACCGTTTCACCATCGCTGTGACGTGTGTAAGGAATCGTGCAAATACCGCGCTCAATATTGCCTGAGTTAGTATCAATCAAATGCGAGCCATTTAACTCTTCATCTGGGTTATAAATTTCAAGGGTGTACTCGTCTAAAATGCCTTGTGGTAAAGCATCGTCTTCTTCAAGTTCAAACCACTTTTCATTGGGGTAGTGAACAAACTCGCTGTTGGCGATCTCGTTGCCAAAAAACTGATCGTTATAGAAGAAGTTATTGTTTAAACGTTCAATGAACTCGCCTAACGCTGAGCATAATGCACTTTCTTTGGTTGCACCTTTACCATTGGTAAAACACATTGGCGATGCAGCATCACGAATATGTAATGACCACACGTTAGGGACGATGTTGCGCCACGATGAGATTTCAATTTTCATCCCAAGATCAGCCAACATCCCGGTCATATTTTTAATGGTTTCTTCAAGCGGTAAGTCTTTACCTAAAATGTAGGTAGTCTCATCGTCATCAGGTTGTCCCATTAGCATGGCGTTCGCATCACTATCGAGGTTTTCAACCGTTTCTATTTTAAATTCAGGGCCTGTTTGCACGACCTTTTTTACCGTACAGCGGTCAATGGAACGCAATATGCCGGTACGATCTTTCTCTGAGATATCATCAGGCAGTTCAACTTGAATTTGAAAAATCTGGTTGTAACGATCTTCAGGGTCAACAATGTTGTTTTGCGATAGGCGAATATTATCGGTCGGAATATCGCGGGCTTTACAATAAACCTTGATGAAGTAAGCCGCACATAACGCAGATGATGCAAGGAAGTAATCAAACGGACTTGGCGCTGAACCATCACCTTTATAGCGAATAGGCTGATCGGCCGTAACCGTAAAATCGTCAAACTTGGCTTCGAGCCTTAAGTTATCGAGAAAGTTAACTTTGATTTCCATTGAATACACCCACAACTTGCTTAGCTAATATGTTTAAATCAGCGCTAACGATCGCGCCTATCTATCGAATGGGGTGAATTATCGGTGTTTTTGCTCCATTAGTCTTGGATTAATTAAAATAAAACTCGATTGTGGCTGATTATCCGCTATTTTCCGCCATCAGCTACAATCAAATATCCAATGCTTGTACTGGCCTATCGACTTTGGCATAGCTCAAGCGTGATAATCTGGTCGTCGTATGATAACTATCAAGCCCCGACACAGCTGCGGTATTTATCGACTCGATATCAATATAACCATCATCTTTCACCGCGATGTTATCCACTAATACATGGCTGACTTCGCCAATCACCAATATCGTATTGTTGATAGTTAATGGCGTAATCTCCCGCACTGACAGCGAAAACTTTAGCTGGCTTTGTTGAACAAATGGCGCAGCAACTCCATCAATATAGGTTTCTGTAAGCCCTACTGCATCAAACTCTGAAATAGCATCATCGTACCTAGCCGAAGTTTGGTGTGCCTGCTGATAAATATCTGCCGATACGTGGTTAATGGTGTAAATCCCAGTGCGTTTGATATTGGCTAAGGTATTTCGGGGAACAGCTTTATTATCAGCGTCGTTGATGTTCGCTTTTTTGAGGGTGTTTTTTGCTGGAGGCTGCACAGCGGTTGGGCGAATGATCATACCGACTAACGCAGGCGATGCGCCAATGTGAAACACCGAGCTTATCATCGCCAAATTAGTGATGCCTTGCTCGTCAATTGTTGCCACTAAATTGGCACTTTTAAACCCTGATAAGCTATTGATAAACCTAGCTCGTTGACGATCTGCAAAGCCATTAATATCTGCTGAACTGAAATGCTTAATTGCCATAATATGATGACGTTTCCTATAAGTTGAAAATAAACCCAAGCGAGACTTAGCCCTGATTTAAAGTAAAAGTTCTCGGTGCCAATGCGTTGAGACTGAGATTGAGATTGAGATTGAGACTGAGCATTAGACTGAGCATTAGATATTATCTAAATTGGCTAATAACCCGTGGGCATGCTTAAGTATACGAGCCCTGTCAGCCTCTGGTTTTTTAAGCCAATTGGCGTACACCATTCTAGTGCGAGGGTTGGCATTAAAACGGTGTTGATGCTTATCCATAAAGTGCCAGTACATCGAGTTCAGCGGGCACGCATCCTCTGTGTCAATTTGATTCACCTTGTAGTGGCAGTCAGTGCAATAGTCGCTCATTTTTTTAATATAGTTACCGCTAGCGGCATAGGCTTTTGAACCTACAATGCCACCATCAGCAAACTGGCTCATCCCTCGGGTGTTGGGCATTTCAACCCACTCAATCGCATCGATATAAATACCTAAATACCACTGGTCTACTTCATCAGGGTGAATGCCAGCAATCAGGCAAAAGTTACCCGTGACCATTAAACGCTGAATATGATGAGCATAGGCATAATCGAGGGATTGTTTAATGGCATGATGTTGACAATTCATCTTGGTATTAGCATCCCAAAACCAATTGGGCAAAGCTTGGGTTGCATCTAAATGGTTTAACTGTTGATACTCGGGCATATTGGCCCAATACACGCCACGGACAAATTCACGCCAACCTAAAATTTGACGAACAAACCCTTCAATTTGAGCTATTGAGATGGCACCCTCTGCTTGGCGATAAGATGCAATCGCGGTATCGACCACATGTTGTGGACTGAGCATTTTGCTATTAATGGCAAAGGATAGCCGAGAGTGGTATAAGCTCCATTGTCGCTGAGAAAGCAAGGTATCAAGTTGGCCTGTCATCGCATCTTGAAATTGGCCAAAACGCACTAAACAAACGCGACAAAAATACACTAATAAATCCTGTGCCTCCTGACGTGTTACTGGCCAAAGCAAGGTCTGTGACATGTTACCTATGGTGTGAATGTCATGGCGTTTTAGCCGTGCAATTATTTCGCTAACATCATGACTAAAGACTAACGCTTCGGGTACATGTTCAAAGTCGGCAGGGGTTAACTTTTTCCTGTTTTCAGCATCATAATTCCATTGCCCACCTTCTGGATTGTCTCCATCCATCAGTAAATTAACGCGTTTACGCATCTTGCGATAAAAGTGCTCTAAACGGTGTTTCTTACCCGCTTTGAAGTACTCATTGAGCTCTGAATCAGACAAATAAAAGTGTTCAGTTTCGTAGGCTTGAGTCGTAACGCCTGTGTTGAAATTCATGTCATTCGCTAACTGCTCTCGCAGGCGATACTCATCAGGCAACTGATACTCAAACTGCGTAACTTGGTATTGCTCAATCAGGCTATGAAATAATTCAGGTAAATCTGTAAATGACGCAGTGTCATCTAACGTTAAATAGCACACACGATGCCCAGCTTGCTGCAGTGCCTTAGCAAAGGCGTCCATTGCCGCAAAAAAAGCACACACCTTTTGCCCATGATGACGGGTGTAGTTTGTTTCTTGTTTTAGCTCAGCAATAACATATAAAGTCTCTGGACAGGTCTGGCGAAACCAAGAGTGTGACGCATTAAGTTGATCGCCTAAAATCAGTCGTAATCGATTGGCTGTTTTCATGACGTTTCCTTTTTAACTAATGGCTTATTAGCTAATTCAGCCTTAGTCAGTTTTGTATTCACGAGTAAGGTATTTGCGGGTAAGGTTTTCGCTAAGCTTGCAATGACTGATCGTCTTTCACCCGCACAGCGCTTAGAGCAGTACTTCACATTAGGCCAATCCCGCTGCCATTTTTTACGCCAGCTAAATGGTCGCTGACACACTAGACATATTTTGTCTGGCAAATTGCTTTTTATCCCTTGTGATTTTCTCATCAACCCTGCCTAACATGTCGCAGCAACAAGCGTTGGGCCTCTTGCTTGACTTGAGGTCGGCTGCGCCACTGCCACAATAGGCTTTGCGCCGCTTTATAGCTTTGGCTTAGGTCGACGATTGGCTCAGGGTATTCAATACCGAGTTGGACTTGATGCATCATTTGCTCCATTGGTGACAACATCCAAGGTGAATGCACTAAAGGAGCTGGAATATCTTCCAGTTCAGGTAACCATTTTTTGACAAACTCGCCATCAGAATCTTTTTCGATACCTTGCTTTACAGGGTTATAAATCCGAATGGTATTGATGCCAGTAACCCCAGCTTGCATTTGGAATTGGCTGTAATGGATCCCTGGCTCAAAGTCTAAAAACAGCTGGGCAAGATGCTGCACACCTAAACGCCAATCAAGCTGTAAATGATGGGTCAGAAAACTCACTAACATGGCACGCATTCTAAAGTTGATGTAGCCCGTGTGAATTAAACATCGCATACACGCATCCACCATAGGAATACCTGTTTTACCGGTTTTCCATGCCTCTAACTTGAGCATAGCAGCGACCCCTTCGGCTCGTGGTAAATCAATGTAGCCACGATTAACTGGTCTAAACTCCATTGCTGATTCACTTTCAAACTTTTGGATAAAATGGCAATGCCAGTGCAGCCTTGAGCTTAACGCCGCCAGACTGCGCCGCCAGCCTTTGGTGTTCCAGTGTTGTAAAAGTTGCTGGTATACCTGACGCAAACTTATATTGCCCCACGCCAAATATGCCGACAGGCGTGAACAGTGGGTTTGGCTTAACAGTGGGCTCGATAATGAGTACGCATAAGATTGGCCACGCCCTTCAAAAAACGACGTTAGCGTTTGCCAAGCTGATTGTTCGCCACCATATTGAAATGTGCCTATAGCGTTGGGCAGCGAGGCAGCACATCGACTCAATGAACCTTTCGCTTCATCATCAATCAGCCAATCAATTACCGATAAATCAATATTTACCAAGGGCGCACGCATGACCTTTTGCCAGTGCTTGTCCCAATTTTGCCTATCAGATAAACCTCGTATCACTGCCGCATAGGGTGTTTCATGCCAATCAATGCCTTGAATCTCACACCACTGCCCTACTTCGATGTCACGTTCAAAGGTACTATTAAGCCCCACCTCTTGATGTGAATATAACGCCGATATACCAAATTGCTGATGTAAGTCTGTTAAGGTTTCTGTCACGTTATCAAGGCTGCAACGTAACGCACCTTGAGGGACTCGGTGCTCGATATCCTGCAAGGATTGCTTAATAAACTGTAAGTGGCGAGCGGAAGTGTGTTTGTCGTTAACGACTATGGGCTCAAAACAATATAAAAGTAATACAGGCAAACCCGAATTAATTGCCTCCAATAAAGGCGCGTGATCAGACAAGCGTAAGTCTCGTTTAAGCCACACAACCGCTATAGGCATTAGCCAGCCTCCTGATGTTCTTGTGGCCAATCGGCAGCATCAAGGCTATCTAAGTTTAACGCTAGCTCTTGCTGCCATTGCTCGCCCAACCAATGGCGAATAAAAACATGCTGAGGGTCGTACATGGCTGTTTGTTTTTCGATATTGAAATGGCGACCACCACGTGGATCGACACCAACGCCAGCAATGTACTGCCAGTTTCCCCAGTTAGATGCCACATCATAATCAATCAGTTGTTGCTCAAAATAGGCAGCGCCATAGCGCCAATCAAGGCCTAATTCATTCACTAAACAACTGGCTACAATCTGTCGCCCACGGTTAGACATGTAACCCGTCGTATTAAGCTGTTTCATGCAAGCGTTGACCAAAGGATAAGGAGTATTACCTAAGCACCATTTTTTAAATCGCTCAGGGAAAAAACTTGTCAGAGGCATGACTGTTGCTTGGCCTTTGAAATGAAATAACTGCGGGCCATGTTGCCAAGCAAGCCAATGAAAATACTCCCGCCAAAGCAGTTCAAAGCCTATCCAGTATGTAGAGTCATTCGCGCCATGTATGCGCTCATATTGCTTTAGCTGTGACCATAACGCCCTTGCCGACACATTACCGAAAGCGAGAAATGGACTGAATTTAGTCGAATGTTCAAAGCCATCGAGTGCATTACGAGTTTGTTTATAGTCGCTGGCATAATGACTCGAAAAATAATGCTCAATATGCTTATTAGCCGCCTTTTCACCGCCAGAAAATATAACGGAAGATGGCGCTTGAAACTGACTGAAGTCGGTTTCATATTGGCTGACTAAGGTGATTGGTTGTGGCGAAATACCATTGAAGGTATCGCAAGGTAACTCCACCGCTAGCTTCGCCTTTTCAACTTTACGGCGAAACTGCGAGAAGCTGTTCATTGCATCAATATAAGGCGTCATTTGCTGTTGATTGAACAAACCATTATTCCACTGTGCAAGTAGAGTGACATCTGGCAGGTTTTTACCTATTTGCTGCCAAGATTGCCTTTCATCCCAGCCCACTGATTTACTGTAACCTAGCGCATTTATGCGGTTTTGTTCGGCCAACTGAGTAACCACTGCAACAGGATTACCAAAATATAACTGCAATGAGTGCCCTAATACACTGAGCTGTTGTTGAAGATCTGCCAAGGATTGCAGTAAAAAACTAAGTTTGTGTGGTCCCATTGATTGCTGCTGGTAACATCTTGGTGTAAACCATTGCTCATCAAACACATAGGCAAAAGCCAAACTTGGCGTTTGCTGGTTTGAGCGACCACCATCCTGCACCGATTGCGCGTGACGCAATAACGAATTCAGCGCCACGTTGTCGTGTAAGCGAAGGTCTTGAGTAAACACAAATAAGCAGCGATTGTCTGACAAAACACACCCTAGAGATTATTCAAACATGCTATTGATACGAAGCGCACACCAGAAAGGTTTACTAGAAAAGTGAACAGCTAAGTGAGAGGTGGGAAGATCTGTACTGAACAATAGCAAATAGGCTATACCGCTTTGCTAAAGTTTATGCCGCTTTGCTATGGTTTATAGCGCTTTGCTAAGGCTTAAGTCGCTCCGCTATGGTTTATGTCGCTCTGCTAAGACTTAAGTCGCTCTGCTATGGTTTATGCAGCTTTGCTATGGTTTATGTCGCTCAGCTATGGTTTAAGTCGCTCTGCTATGGCTTTTGATTCACAGCTAAAGGAGATGTTAGGGATCGTTTGGCTGCCCTTTGGTGCGAGACTTGCGACTGGCATTTTGTTGCTGCTCAAGTTCACGTTGATGGTTTTCATGATTAACCAGCACTAGGGTTAAATACATTTTCGTCGGCAATGACAACACCATCCCAAATGCCACACACATGGCGCTGAGAATAATCCCCTTCACGCCCATCACTTCAACAGTGTGGTTAAAGTTATGTAGATAAATACCAAGTAAAATCAGACAAATGCCACAACGAATACAAGCTCTAAGTATCACTATTAACGTTGAGCTTTTTATCATGGTTCACGTCCTTGATAATAAATCTGAGCAAGTTATATCTCGAATCGAGCGTATATCGCTATTTAGGTGCTCTACATCCTTATTCTAGGTAAACATGAGACGCTTGATCTACCCATTCAAATTAAGCAATTTATCCTTAGCCTAAGTTTTTTAAACGGTAACTTATATCGTCTAGCAAAACGCTTAGTGCTTAAGTAACCAACCTATTTACCCCAGGGGTTACTCGGGTCTTGTGATGGCGCTGGGCGGTTTTTATTACGAGATTTATTTTGAGCATGATTATTTTGAGCATAGTTATCTTGCGCTCTGGGTTTATCTTTACCGTACTTGTTAGGGCGACTGTTATTACGTTTCATTTCTTCGTAATCAGCTGTGGCTTTTTCACGCATTTCTGCAATTAACTCAACTGTCAGCTCTTGCGGCTTACGTGGCACGATGCCACCAGCAAAGCCACGTTCACGGGGTTTTAGCTCAAACTGGGCAGCACTGCCTTTTGGCATGCTTTTAAAACGATACAGATAAAAGCTTTCAACGCGTTCTCGCGCCCATTCGGTTTTCTTTAAAAACTTAAGGCATGACTCTAAACTGGGATTATTATTGAAACACTCTAAGCGCAGGGCTGCGTATAAAATCTTCCAGTCATAAAAATCGACTAGCTCAGCGACCATTGTTTCTGATTTTAAACCATGCAGTGGATTGTTTCGTTGTAGTTCAACCATAAGAGATCCCAAAAATGCCGATGAGCGAAATATAAACCTCATAATAGCAAGCAATCTACACGCTTAGCTATCTCGCTGGGTGTTTATCCCAAAAGCTTTTTCTGTTCACTACGATACTTTTTACTCTGATGGCGATAATTGGTCTTTCCTTGTTCTAATAAACTCGGTATAACGGCGCAATGAAAATCCCAAAACGAATCCAACCTCTGGTTGAAGAAGGCTTAGTCGACGACGTCCTGCGCCAATTAATGAGCGGCAAGGAAGCCAGTGTTTATGTTGTGCGCTGCGGCGATGATATTCGCTGCGCCAAAGTCTATAAAGATGTTGATAAGCGCAGCTTTAAACAAGCCGTTCAATACCAAGAGGGACGAAAAGTTCGTAATAGTCGTCGCGCCCGAGCGATGGAGAAAGGCTCTAAGTTCGGCCGAGATCAGCAAGAAGAAGCTTGGCAAAACGCCGAAGTTGATGCGCTATATAAATTAGCCGCTGCGGGTGTTCGCGTGCCTGAGCCTTATGGTTGTTTTTCTGGTGTGTTACTAATGGAGCTCGTCACTGACAGTGAGGGCGTTGTCGCCCCTCGACTTAATGATGTTGTCTTTTCAAAAGAAGATGCCATACGCGATCACGCCAGTATGATTGAATACACTAAATTAATGTTATGTGCTGGGCTTATTCACGGAGACTTATCAGAGTTTAACGTGCTGGTTGATGACAAAGGCCCGGTGATTATCGACTTGCCACAAGCGGTTGATGCCGCAGCCAACAATAATGCTGTGTGGATGTTCGCCCGTGATGTAAACAACATGACAAACTACTACAGCCAGTTTGCCCCAGAGCTTGCTAACACCCAATATGCCAAAGAAATGTGGGCATTATTTGAAGCAGGAGAACTAACGCCAGACACTGAACTTACTGGTAAATTTGCAGAAAGCGAACACATCGCTGATGTTGACTCTGTGCTTGAAGAAATCAACGCAGCACGGGAAGAAGAACAAGAAAGACTGCAACGCATTATTGATGCTAATGAAGATTGTTAAGCGAAACCTGAATGTAAACCGTATCTACCAGCGAGTGAAACAACTTACTTACTCACTCGCTCGCTCGCTTTGGCAACCATAAAACTCAACCAAATTAATCACTAAAGCCCAAGCGTGTTGAACATTGTGCTTCATCATACGGTCAGCCTATTTAGCTAAGTTTCTCCCTCCTATCAAATCAATTTGAAAATACTACCCCCGTTAACAATGTTAATTTCAGGTTAGTGATATTGCGCATTTTATTTGTGATTTTTATATTAAATTTACGAACTCATTCACAATCTGAAATAGGATAACGAACTTAGATTAGCGAGCTTGGCTCTCATAAGCACTTACACAATAAATAAGTCATCTTATGAGTACTATCGAATCAATCACCTTAATGCTAGCGCTAGTCTATAGCATCAGTTTACTTTACTGGAGTAAACAAAAATGGGGCGCGGCTATTAGCGGTGTATTACTTGGCTCTGCGCTGTTAATGACTCTCCATTGGCCGTTATTTGTCGGCCTAGTCGTGGCACTGGTTGCGGTGACAATGTTAAATAAGTTTCAACCTGCACTGGCTCAAGGCGGCGCTGCTGCTGGCGAAAGCTCAAGAGGCAATAACAAAGCCAACCAATTACGAGAAATGATAAGGCACTTACTGGCGTTATCTATGCTGCTTGTTGGGGTACAATTTGCCATCAATTCCGCCATGCTTAAAGCAGGAGTCGACCCCATATTGGTTCGTCCAGATATTGGCGATGCCTTTTTACCGATTGCAGGCGGAATAGAACTAAAAGCCATTTTAGGGCTAGGGTTATGGGATAAAAATCACCCTTCTGCAGCCGTCATGTTAGTGGTGGTTTTACTCACAGGCTTATTATGTAAGCGCGCCTTTTGTGGCTGGGCATGCCCACTTGGATTAGCTGGCGATTACCTTTACGCCCTTAGAAAGAAGTTCATCAAACAAGAGTTTGCTCCACCAGCTTGGTTAGACTGGATATTGCGCATGCTTAAATACTTGCTAATGGCAGCGCTGATTTTATTAGTCTTCACAATGCCGCTAGCCAGTATTCCTCATTATCTTGATGGTTACTATCACAAAGTCGCGGACTTAAAGATGGCGCTGTTTTTCTTAAAACCTACCATCATAAGCCTTATCTGTTTCAGTATTATTCTTGGTATTGCCGCTTGGAAGAAACAAGGGTTTTGCCGATATATTTGCCCTTATGGTGCATTTTTAGGGCTACTCAGTTTTTTAAGTCCGTTCAAAATACGCCGCACCACTGAACAATGTTTAATTGAAGGCAAAGGGATGAAGTGCGATAAATGTACTCGCGCTTGTCCAGCTAACATTATCATTCACACTCAAACGACAATTCGTAGCGACGAATGCCAAGCCTGCATGAAGTGCATCTCCGCCTGCCCTAAACAAGAGGCGCTGCATTTTAGCACTCGTTGGGGAACTAAAATGTCTGCCAGAGGCTTAACAATATTACTGCTGTCATTGCTATTTATGATCCCACTTTGGGCATATGTTGGTGGTTTTTGGCATGGCGAAACTCCAACAGAAATAAGAATGATGTTAATACAACATTTAGGCAGTATTGGTCATTAACTGCTATTTGTTGGATTTAAAGTGATATCACTGAATCCACAATATCATCCATAAATATGACGCTAACGTCATTGAGGCAGCATTGGTCATTAACAGCTATTTGTTAGATTCAAAGTGATATCAATGAATCCACAATATCATCCTTAAAAATGATGCTAACGTCACTGAGGCAGTATTGGTCACTAACAGCTATTTGGATTCAAAGGGGTATCACTGAATTCACAATATCATCCTTAAAAATGCCGCTAACGTCATTGAGGCAGTATTGGTCATTAACTGCTATTTGGATTCAAAGTGATATCAATGACCCCTAAATATCATCCATAAAAATGCCGCTAACGTCATTGAGGTTAGCGGCATTACTTTTACTCGTTCAGTTAAACTGTATTTGAGGCACTATGCCGCTTTACTGGCAGCTTCTGCCTGGCTTGCTAAGTATTCATCAAACGTACCGTGGAAGCTCACTAACTGCTTGTCTTTCACATCAATGATATGAGTTGCCAATGACGATACGAACTCGCGGTCATGGCTAACAAAAATCAACGTGCCTTCAAACAGTTTAAGGGCATTGTTTAACGCTTCAATCGCTTCCATATCCATGTGGTTGGTTGGTTCATCCATCACTAACACGTTAACGTCTTGCATCATTAACTTGCCGTATAACAGACGGTTTTTCTCACCACCTGAACAGTTTTTGGCTTTCTTGTTGGCATCGTCTTCAGTGAATAACAAACGCCCTAACATACCGCGAACCATTAAGTCGTTATGTTTAGGAGTACGCCACTGCGACATCCAATCAAACAAAGACAAGTCATTATCAAAGTCTTTGCTGCTGTCCTGTGGGCAGTAACCAATCGCTGCGTTTTCAGACCATTTGATGGTGCCATGGTTATTCGCTAATTCCTTGACTAAACAACGTAGCAAGGTGGTTTTACCGACACCGTTTTCGCCAATAACCGCAAGCTTTGCGCCCGCTTCTAATATTAAATCGCCACCTGCAAATAAGCTTTCACCGTCAAAGCCATGACCTAATTCTTCAAGCACTAATGCTTGACGGTGCATTTTTTTACTTTCATCAAATCGAAGTGATGGCGTCATTCGGCTCGATGACTTCACTTCATCTAAACTGATTTTCTCAAGTTTTTTAGCGCGAGAGCTTGCTTGTTTTGCTTTCGAGGCATTGGCGCCGAAACGGTTAACGAAGTCTTGCAGCTCTGCCATTTCGGCACTCTTTTTAGCATTACCTGCTAATAATTGTTCTTGAATTAACCCAGAAGCTTCAAGGAAGTATTCGTAGTTACCAGGATAAATTCGCAGCTCACCGTAATCAATATCGGCCATGTGAGTACAAACGGAGTTCAAGAAATGTCTATCATGTGAAATGATAATCATGGTGCACTTACGTTGATTAAGTTCACTTGCCAACCAAGAAATAGTATGAATATCCAAGTTGTTGGTCGGTTCATCAAGTAACAAAATATCTGGGTTTGAAAATAGCGCCTGTGCCAGTAAAACCCGTAGTTTCCAGCCCGGTGCAACTTGTTGCATTAAACCAAAATGATAATGTTCTTCAATACCTGCTTCTAATAGAATTTCACCGGCACGAGATTCTGCGCTGTAGCCATCCATTTCAGCAAATTCACTTTCAAGTTCAGCGACTTTCATGCCGTCTTCTTCGCTCATTTCTGGTAACGAGTAAATACGGTCACGCTCTTGCTTCACTTCCCATAGTTTTGCATCACCCATGATCACAGTATCAACCACACTGTATTGCTCGAATGCGAACTGATCTTGGCTCAATGTACCGACTTTCAAACCGGGAGTAATCGAAACATTACCAGAACTCGGTGCTAACGCGCCGCTAAGAATTTTCATGAATGTTGATTTACCACAACCATTAGCACCAATTAGACCATAACGGTTACCGTGGCCAAATTTAGCGGAGATATTTTCAAACAATGGCTCTGCGCCAAACTGCATGGTGATGTTGTTTGTACTAATGATAGTGGTAACCCTCGGGATAAATAGTAGAAAAAGTGAGCTTAAAAGCAGCGCGGCAGTATACAGACTCTACTGTGTATTAGATACCCGAAAGATGAGTTTAATAGGTATTGTTAATAGATATTTGTTAATAGGTATTTGTTAATAAGAACTTGTTGATAAGAACTTATTAATAAGAACTTATAGATAGCCACGTGTTAATAGGAGCTTGAAGCATGGACTGGGAAGTAAGGGACATATTCGCAGTTTTGGTTAGCTATCGGCTTAGTGTCCCATAAGCAAAATGTAAATTGAAAGACACTATCATGCAGAATATTGTTGGTGTATTTATGGCCACGATAATTGGGTGACCAAAATAAAGGCAGAACAGTTATCAACTCACTCTTGGACAGAAATGGGTTAGGAATTAAGTCTTAGCTAATGAGCATTTAATAGAAAAATAATTATGTTTACTCTGCCCCACTTATTCAGTCTACCCCTGTTTTCAAAGAAACTTATCAGCGACTAGTCGCTGCTGGAAAGCCAAAGAAAGTAGCCATAATTGCCTGTATTAGAAAGAGGGTAGTAACACAGAATTCCATGCTAAGAGATGGTGTAATGTGGGAAGTACCAAAAGCTCAAAATTAGCTATTGACGCCATAGTCTCTTGTTATACGTTTACTTTACTCGCAGACTTATAGCCAAATAAGTAAAATAGTCCAGCTATAAGCCAAACTATACCAACATACAGCACTACATCTGTTACTTTGTCTGGCTTTCTTAACCACAGTTGGATCGGTAGCAGGCCACGGATAATGCAAAGAGTAGCAATAGTATATATACCTAAGGTTAACAGCGGGAGTTTGCGAATTATATGTGCTCCTGATAATGCATAGCAGCCAGGAATAATGAAAAGAATTGCAGCGAGAATAGCACCAATAGGCGCAACGATTGTTCCTTGCTTTGCTGACTCAACAATAAATTCAGGAGCCATTTGAATCGAATAACATTCAGGACCAAAGAATATACAGGAAAAATGTGCGAGTGCAGTGCTAAAAGCAAGAATCGCAGTTAACAATAAAAGAGTCACTCCATATTTTGACTTCACGCTGATCTCCCTTCAAGCGTATAACGCCCTGTTAGTGGGCAAAATTTAGTTGGCTAAAATTAGCGACGAAGGAGCAAAGCCAATTGTATTTTGTCCTTGTTAAACAGCTTGATAATCATTGAGCCTCCTCCCTAGCAAGCCGCATCAGCGGTATGCTTAAGGTGACCAAACCAACAGGAGAAAGCTCAATGAGATTTTATAATAACTCACATCCATACTACTGTGGTATTGATTTACATGCACGTTTACTTTATGTCTGCATCATTGATTCTAAAGGGGAAGTTGTCGCTCACAAAAAGATTGGGGCTAACAAAGATGACTTACTACTCATACTCGAACCCTATATCGGCAATGTCATTGTCGGGGTTGAGTGCATGCATTGTTGGTACTGGGTATCTGATTGGTGTGCTGAACTCGGCATCGACTTTGTTCTAGGCCATGCCCTTTATATGAAGGCCATTCACGGTGGTAAAACCAAGAACGATAAAATCGATTCTTTTAAAATTGCCACACTACTACGTGGTGGCAACTTTCCAATTGCCTACGATTATCCACGTGAAATGCGTGCTGCCCGAGATCTGTTGCGTCGACGAATGAAGATTGTCCGTCACGGCGCCATGCTCAAAGGTCATGTGGTTAACACCAACAGCCAATACAACTTGCCAGCCACTGACCTAAACCTTAAAAATATCTCTGCTAGACAAAAGCTACGCGAGCAATATCAAAACCCTATCGTGCAGCGTAATATCGATTTAGACATGGCTCTCCTTGATTGCTATGCCAAGGAACTAGCTCAAGTTGAATGGTTCATTGAAAAGCAGGCTAAAAACCATAACCCAGTGTATCTAGAATTGCTTAAAACCGTACCAGGTATTGGTAAGATTTTATCGCTAACAATTTTGTATGAAATCGGTGATGTAGCCCGATTTGAATCGGTACAAAAATTTGCCTCATACTCTCGTTTAGTCAAATGCAAAGCTGAGTCTGCGGGCAAAACCTATGGCACTAATGGCAATAAAATCGGTAATGCTCATTTAAAGTGGGCATTCTCTGAAGCTGCTGTGCTCTACCTGCGAGGCAATGATAAAGCCCGTCATTATCTTAATCGATTACAAAAGAGAATGAGTAAGGCTAAAGCATTATCAGCACTGGCTCATAAGCTTGGCCGCTGTGTTTATTTCATGTTGAAGAACAAAACGGTGTTTGATGAACAACGATTCTTAAAAGGATAAGTCGCGCAATAAGGTGAGCTGAACACCTAACTAGATACTCTTGAAAAAGAGAAGCGAGCATGACTGTGAATGATGTGACTAATGAAGCAATGACTTCTCACCATCATCACTATGCCAAATGCGATTTAAGCTACATCGACTCCACTTGATTTTAAAAAGAGTGACACCTTATTGGCGCGCATTAATGAGTACAATCACCAAAGTCGTTTACACCTTAAATGAGCCTGAAACTAACTGTGCACAAAGCACCTCTGACTTGAATAGTGCCATCTTAGGGTTAACCGATAAATGTCTAGTGCCCCTGATATTTCAAAGGATTGAAAAGCGTCAGGCAGCGATAAGATCGCACTAAGAGAGCCTCTATATGTGTTTGCTGTAAACGATGATTTGACAGCTAAATGACAGACGAAGTAGATGAATTTGTTGATTGATTTTAATTTGACTGCAAAAGCAGTCAAATAAGTTAGGCTCGCCTATTGACTGGCGGAAGGCTCATATGTGTTATAAGGTTTGTACTACTGGCTTATTTTATGATAAATAAAGTTAAATAGCCTAAACGATAAAAAATAAAGCAGCATATTTAACATTATTAGAACGCCAATAAATACGTAGTCACCGAACCCTTGAATTTTCCCACCTAGAACCATTAGGAAAAAACGGAAAGGCCATAATAAGTAGCCTGCACCTAAAAATGTAAATGGGAAACTTATTATTAATACAGGAAATAAAAAACCTAATGATAATGCCCATTTGTCAGATTTGCGCAAACCCCCTTAAACCTTATAACGCCCGAATTTGCGGGTGGTTTGGAGCGTAGCGGAAAACCAGTCCGACAAAATGCGCTTGTTATATTTCATATGTCCCCCAGTATACTTCTGTGTTTGGAGTGCAATAAAACCCTTCAAATGGGTCTAGTGATAGTATTTTTTCAATAACCTCTTTTGAAGAGCATAGAAACGAACAGTGACTATCCCAATGTGTTGTTACCAGCAAACTATGATCGTGAGTAAATACACAGCCATGAGACGGAATCTCATCTTTTTCTAGTAAATCATCAATCCTGTGCGATTTTCTTTCGGTGCCGAACTCGTCACCCACCCAAAGCCAATTATGACCAAGTTCTTTGATTGTTCTGAGAAGACGATTTTCAAGTAATGGAGGGATATCGCCTTCCTGTGGATGAATGATATTTTCCTGTTCCAGTTCAGCAAGTTTGTTTGAAAACTGTTCGTTTGAAAACTCCTTTTTTAAACCACCAATACTGGTTCTCAAACCTACATCAATATCAGATAAGCTGTTTAGCCCTGACAGCTCAATGATTTCTCGCCAGCTAATAGAATCACAGCCATTAATGATTTCATGCTTGTCAGGCCACGCCGAAGGACAGAAGCGTTCGATATCAATAGCCGTTGGTTTAAAAAATGGATGCAGAAGAATGTATACGCACTCAAACTGCCCCTCATAAAAAGACACAATCTTCTCATCGTAAGAACAAGATGCGTACTTATCTGGTGTTGGCAAGACTCTATCCGTCATCGCATCATGTACCTAAAAAATATAACGCCCGCGTAATAGGCGCGAGCTTGCGAGCGTCCTTATTGACGCGTTTGATAATCATTGAGCCTCCTCCCTAGCAAGCCGCATCAGCGGTATGCTTAAGGTGACCAAACCAACAGGAGAAAGCTCAATGAGATTTTATAATAACTCACATCCATACTACTGTGGTATTGATTTACATGCACGTTTACTTTATGTCTGCATCATTGATTCTAAAGGGGAAGTTGTCGCTCACAAAAAGATTGGGGCTAACAAAGATGACTTACTACTCATACTCGAACCCTATATCGGCAATGTCATTGTCGGGGTTGAGTGCATGCATTGTTGGTACTGGGTATCTGATTGGTGTGCTGAACTCGGCATCGACTTTGTTCTAGGCCATGCCCTTTATATGAAGGCCATTCACGGTGGTAAAACCAAGAACGATAAAATCGATTCTTTTAAAATTGCCACACTACTACGTGGTGGCAACTTTCCAATTGCCTACGATTATCCAAGTGAAATGCGTGCTGCCCGAGATCTGTTGCGTCGACGAATGAAGATTGTCCGTCACGGCGCCATGCTCAAAGGTCATGTGGTTAACACCAACAGCCAATACAACTTGCCAGCCACTGACCTAAACCTTAAAAACATCTCTGCTAGACAAAAGCTACGCGAGCAATATCAAAACCCTATCGTGCAGCGTAATATCGATTTAGACATGGTTCTCCTTGATTGCTATGCCAAGGAACTCGCTCAAGTTGAATGGTTCATTGAAAAGCAGGCTAAAAACCATAACCCAGTGTATCTAGAATTGCTTAAAACCGTACCAGGTATTGGTAAGATTTTATCGCTAACAATTTTGTATGAAATCGGTGATGTAGCCCGATTTGAATCGGTACAAAAATTTGCCTCATACTCTCGTTTAGTCAAATGCAAAGCTGAGTCTGCGGGCAAAACCTATGGCACTAATGGCAATAAAATCGGTAATGCTCATTTAAAGTGGGCATTCTCTGAAGCTGCTGTGCTCTACCTGCGAGGCAATGATAAAGCCCGTCATTATCTTAATCGATTACAAAAGAGAATGAGTAAGGCTAAGGCATTATCAGCACTGGCTCATAAGCTTGGCCGCTGTGTTTATTTCATGTTGAAGAACAAAACGGTGTTTGATGAACAACGATTCTTAAAAGGATAAGTCGCGCAATAAGGTGAGCTGAACACCTAACTAGATACTCTTGAAAAAGAGAAGCGAGCATGACTGTGAATGATGTGACTAATGAAGCAATGACTTCTCACCATCATCACTATGCCAAATGCGATTTAAGCTACATCGACTTGATTAGACACCTTATTGGCGCGCATTAATGAGTACAATCACCAAAGTCGTTTACACCTTAAATGAGCCTGAAACTAACTGTGCACAAAGCACCTCTGACTTGAATAGTGCCATCTTAGGGTTAACCGATAAATGTCTAGTGCCCCTGATATTTCAAAGGATTGAAAAGCGTCAGGCAGCGATAAGATCGCACTAAGAGAGCCTCTATATGTGTTTGCTGTAAACGATGATTTGACAGCTAAATGACAGACGAAGTAGATGAATTTGTTGATTGATTTTAATTTGACTGCAAAAGCAGTCAAATAAGTTAGGCTCGCCTATTGACTGGCGGAAGGCTCATATGTGTTATGTTTAAGTTTTTACCAAGTCCATTGCTACAGCCATTTGTATTTGATGTATTTTACTTAAACTGTGCAAATAGTCATTAAGCTCAACACGTTCAAAAGCTGGTTCTACTTGAGAATCAAATTTATCAACTTCTACGTGTAATACATATGAGCCAGAAATTAGTAAAACATATATATCTTCACATTGCTCAGGAATGTAATTTAACACGTAACTATTTGATACATCGTAACCAGCATTTTTCAGTATGTAATTTAAACGCTTACCATCAGTATTTAAGGAAACGTTTGAGTTTATTAGTTCTTCTCTAAACTCTCGCTCTGCTTTACTGCCGATTAATTTCACCTAAACTAGCCCTTAAACATAACGCCTCATTAAGAGGCTAAAAATAGTTGGTTAAAATAAGCGACGAAGGAGCAAAAACCAACTGTTTTTTGTCCTACTTTAATGACTTGTTAGCTGTACTTACTTGATATTGCTAGTTATTTTATTTATCTCGGCAGACATTTCTTGCTGTATTACTGGCCTTAACTTTAAGAACTTAGCGTAAGCTGGGTGGTCTAATATTTCAGCAATTTGCACTAATTCGTCTGCAGTAAAATGCTTAATGTATATATCTTGAATCTTACCTATAAATTCATCTGAATTAAAAAGCTTTAATAATTTGGTAGCATATTCACTCGATTCTTTCTCTGTATAACCGCCAGAAGTAAACACTTTGGTTAGCGATTCCTTTGTATAAGCGGAAGAAGATTTTTCAAATATGCTTTTGGCAGCCTGTTTTGCTTGATCGGAATTAACAGCAAAAGAGCTTTGAGAAATGACTAATAAAAAGAATATGAGCTTACGCATGTGGTTGACCTCCTTGTACTGCTAACGCCGCATTAAGCGGACAAAAATAGTGGGTTAAAATGTGTAGTGAAGCGAAACGTAACCCACTGTTTTTTTTTGTTCCGTTTAAATGCCTTGTATGGATAATAAACCCACCTAATTTACAAATACTTCCCTGTTTCGGGTAATGTGAGACCCAGGCTTTAGCTGCAACTAAAGCTTTCCTTGTCGTAGTTCGATTGATTGCTGGCTCCTCTATTGAGAGACCGATAACAAGAAAGAACGCGACAAAGGACTCCAAGCAAAACACTCGAATAGTCTACTGGGTCTCGAACCCGCATTTGCAAGCAATAGTTAGCTTATTATGAATTCAAAAACTTATCAAAACATTAACATCGGTGTCGATACGGGTAAGTTTCAGCTCGATATTTATATCCGACCACTCAATATCTTTTTCACCGTCAAAAACGATGAGAAAGGCATTAAAGAAGCTGTTAACCTCATCAAGAAACACCATCCTGAATGTATCGTTATTGAAGCAACAGGTCGCTTAGAAATGCCATTTATCATGGCCTGCGCTGAAGCAAATCTGCCCTTCGTTATTGCGAACCCAATACACATAAAACGATTTGCTGGTGCCATTGGTCAAAAAGCTAAAACAGACAGGCTAGATGCGCAGCTCATCGCTCATTATGGAGATGCGATTAAGCCTAAGTTATCTACTTTAAAGCCTGACATCATGCAGGCTATGAGCGATTTAGTCTCAAGACGCAATCAAATTATGGCAATGCAAACGATGGAGAAGAACAGGCTGCAAATTCTGCCGAAAGAGCTTGCGATGACCATCAAACCTATCTTAACTGTATTTAAAAATCAGATAGAAAAGATAGAAGCAAAAATAGTTAAACTCATCGAGTCCAACCCTGCTTCTCGTAATAAATCAGCCAAGCCAAAAATATCATTCTACAAAGCATGAAAGGAATAGGTAAAATCGCCGCTGCTTCAATCATCAGTAACCTGCCTGAACTTGGATATATTAATAATAAAGAAGCGTGTTCATTAGTTGGTGTTGCACCAATGAATAGAGAAAGTGGTCGCTTCAAAGGCCAACGAAAAATTCAAGGTGGGCGGCATCAGGTCAGAACAGTTTTGTATATGGCAATGATGTCAGCTATACAATCAAACCCTGTTTTTAAAGAAACTTACCAACGTTTAGTCGCAGCCGGAAAACCAAAGAAAGTAGCTATTATTGCCTGTATTAGAAAGATGGTCGTGACGCTTAATTCAATGCTAAGAGATGGTGTGATGTGGGAAGCGCCAAAAGCTTGAAATTAGCTATTGACGCCATAGTCTCTTGTTATGCGTATTCACTTTTACTGCCAATGAATGACTCGATTTCTGACCAAGCCATATACTCTGTATCTAGTTTACTGAATTCACGAAACAGCTTACCTAACCTATTAATTGCAGCCGGTTCTGTTTGGATGCACAACTCCACAATTTCACGATGAGGTAATTCATTATTATTACAAAACCTGATTTGAATTGCTGAGCTGCCACGCGAATCTGTAGTAAATACTCGGAACCTAAAATAATATGCAAATCGATCTTCAGATTTCTCAGAGCCAATTTCATATAAAAATACATCACTAGAATGCCTAGGGAAACACTCCAAGCGCTCAGCTATTTTAATTAGTGAATCTGCGTTATCGTAAAATTCAAAGCAAGACGATGTATTCCCATTAGAAATATTCCAAACAAGTTGAATATGGTATGGCTCTTCATATGGAATTCTTTCAATTTTAACGTAATTACTCATATATACCTTTACGCATAACGCCCCGCTCATCGGCACACTTATATGACTCACTAGTTGAAGCAAGCTCAAGCATTCTCTTGTTGAATGCCTCTGCATAGGAAAACGCCTTGGTTATTAAATCATTTGAGGACCCACAAACTGAACTATCAGCACCAACCCACAAAGTTTCCCACTTAGTTTCCAATACTACGCAAACAGTCATCTCAATATCGTCAAATGCAGGACGTGCAGGAGCAATGCCATTAGCTACAGATATAAATGAAACTCCTGACTTATCGAAGGCTAAGTCAGCATCTTCGGAAGCATTGTTTACATCATATCTAGCTTGCTCCGACTCAAAACGGCAGTCATCAGCATATGCAATACTCGACCATGCAATAAACACTAATATGAGAATTCTCATACTACCTCCTGGCATACTAACAGCTTATTATATAGCTGCTCGATAATCTTCCGGCTAAAATTCAGCTTAGCAGCAACAATGCCAAGCCAACCGTCTGTTTAATATAGATAAAGCGAAAATTTAAGATCTGTTTTATTAATATAAAGCCCGCAAAAGTGAGCGCTTTGATGTAGAGGTCTCTACAACCTTTTATCAATAACTTTAGATTCAACAACTTATCAAATAACTAGAAGTTTATCGAGCGTAAATCAGCCAATTTTTACTCTCTTTACTCAAGAATCATTCGTGTAAAATTATAACTGTATATCTATTTAGTATTTTAAAGTCAGATATAGTGTGCAATTGATTAGAAAATTTAAGGTGATATTTTCGCTCTCCGTCACATGAGTTTCTCTTGCTAACTCATCTTCTATTTCCAAACTGAGTTTGAAAATAAAGAGAACACCACGACGTTAATCCAAACGGAGTTTGGAAATCCAGTGTGAAATCCATATGTCTAAAACTGATATTAACTAAGTGCCATGACGTTGATTTTTTTGTTCAAAATAGCATACAAACCTTAGGGCAATTGTCAGTCAAATCATAACAACGCTCGTGTATACGGAAACGCCCAAAGTTATTAGCTTTGGGCGTTTCTTCTTACAAATTTGGTTACAACAAACCGAGCTTTAAAGTGTCATATGCAGAATTGGAAAAGGTTTTCCCATATCATCGAGTGGCGAACGAGAAACGACTTTAAACCCTATATGCTCGTAGAAGCCTACTGCCTGTGGGTTTTGTTCATTAACATCGACCTTGGTTGCGCCTAACTGCTCTATTGCGTATTGCAGTAGCACTTTACCAACGCCTTGCCCTCTTGCCTCGTTTAAGATGAAAAGCATTTCAATCTTTGAGTCGTGGATACCCACAAAACCTTGTATTGAACCCGTTTCATTTTTAACACATCTTAACGTGACAGCAGGAAAAGCCTGCTCAATGATAATAGGTTTAAAAAATTCAATGTCTGCTTCTGTTATGAAGTCATACGTAGCTCGGACTGAGTTTTCCCAAACATTAAGCATTTCTGCGTAATTTTCGGGAAGCACATTTTCTACAATCATTATGGTTTCTCTATCGTTGACTGAAATTTATGTGCAGCCGCGAGAGTGTATTTTATCGACAAAATAGATAACCGTCCATGTACTATCGACTTTGCTTGTGTCGACTTTGCTTGTGTCGACTTTGCTTGTGTCGACTTTGCTTTTGTCGACTTGGCTTTAGCCGACTTTGTTTTAGCCGACTTTGCTTTTGTTCGGCAATAAACCAAGCATCATCGCAGGAGTGAATAGCAACGCTTTCACAGATTGAAGTAGAAACTGATTGAGGCAAAAACAGAATTAGAACAGCAAACGAAGAGCAAAGCTAAACCCACCCTCACTGGAACTCTTTCGCCATCTTGTTCATTTCGTCTTGTCTATTTAGTCTTGTCTATTTCTTCTTGTCTATTTCGAGTGTTGTCACTTTCGCGGTTCTATCAATAAAGAGTGAAAATCCGAAGCGACATGGCTGATACAAAAAGGGGGAAGCTGGGTCACTCTTCGACGTACACTTAACACAAGAGGGGGCGAAGCACTACGACGTTGACTTGTTCAAATGGCCAACAAGGCATAACGCGCCATCATACATTGCTAAGACTCTTTATTACGGCGCAGCCCATGTTAATGGTTCACACTGCTGGGGTTTAACTTGTAGTGGTTTGGGTTTGCGTGGTGTAGGTTTATCAAGCTCCTTTTTAGGCGCTGATTTAGCGGTGTAAAATTGTTGTTTCCACCAAGCGATATCTTCACACCCATGACCTGGGTTTATCGGCTTTTGCGCCTTACAGTCTGGATTATCTTTGGGCAGTTAAGGCGAACATGCATATGTGCACTATGCCCCCACCAAGGGCGGACTTTATTAAGCCAAGCATCATCAGCTTGTGTGCGCTCATTACACAGCTGCTGTTTGATTGCACCATTAACAAATATTCGTGCAACTTGCGGATCTTGAGCAGCAACTTTTATCATCAGTTTATGTTGTGGGTTCCAAGCAGCGGTATCGATTGCGAACTCTTGGTTATCTACCACAGTCAGCGCACGCGGCGATTTAAGCTCAGCTTTACTAAGCGGCTTCTCAGTTAGTCTCAGCCAGATATCAACATCTAAACCAATCTGATGACTGTTATGGCCATAATCAAACTGGCCACCACGGGGCATCGACATATCCCCCACTAGAATTTGCTCAATCCCTTCAGCTTGCAATTGAACAGCATATTGCTGCACAAAGTTCACCAAATTCGGATGACCATAATATCGATCTCGTTGCGGCCTAATCACTTGAAACCCTTTGCCTGATAAGGGCAAAGCTTCTGCGCCAGATAAACAGCCATTTGCATACTCGCCAATAGCTGCAGCGGGCCCTTCAAAAGGTTTTTTAGTATGCTCCCAAGGATTAAAGCGTGCCTGAATATTTGAGCTCGCCATAAGTAGCATCAAAATAATAACAACAGAAAAATACCGCATAACGACTCTCTTTTAATTGGACATAAAGCAAGGTACTAGCAAGGCTCAAAGCTAGGTTAAACTTCAGTTTTATAAGTGTAGAGGGGAATCACAAGAAGGTGGTTACTGTTTGATAAAAATTAATAGAAGATTGCTATAGCAAACCATAAAGCAAGTCGAATTAACAATGAAAAAAGCTGTCAAAACGTTTTGCGTAGTTACCAAGTATCCGCTTCAAATCTGGCAGTTCTAGCTTGCACTTCGGTACATTGCGTTTGCTGGATAAGCTCTGCAAGCGTAATACTAGGATTTTCGGTGATTAATCGGATCAGTTTAGCTTCTAAAGGTTCCAGTTTATCGGCATGCACAATTAACGCCGCTGATATTTTCTTACTCAGGTAGGCAAAGGATTCTTGGCTTACTGAGTTAAGTTGACTATTAAAAGGTTGAACCTTAATCGCCTCTCCTACTAGAGTCCAGTTTCTTGAACGGCGCACGCGCTTAAGCTCACAATGATGCTCAACAGCTATCACTTTTGCTTGATTAACACTCTCTCTGCCGATGCGATGAATAAGCGAAGGCAGTGAAATAGTGATAGCGTCTTTATGCATAGGATTTAGATTTTATTCTTAGGTGTTATTTTCAGATAAATGTCGAATTAACTTAGCAGGGGTGCCACCGTAGAGGCAATCCGCAGGCACATCTTTTGTCACCACAGAGTTTGCAGCAATCACTGAGCGAGCGCCAATTGTCACCCCTTGATTGATAATTGCATTACCACCAATCCATACATCATCTTCAACCACAATAGGTAAACAATGGGTCTGCCATTGCTGGCGCTGACGATAATCTAAATCATGGCTTGCCGAGTAAAACTGAGTATTCGGCCCCACAAGGACATTATTCCCCAGCGTAATAAAACTGCCATCAAGCATGGTGACATTAAGATTAATAAAGCTGTTATCACCTATTGAAATCGTTTTACCAAACTCACATGAAAAAGGTGAACGAATGACACTGCCTTCACCAAAGTGAGCAAATAAGCGCTTAAATAGCCCAAGACGACTTGCGTCATCAACGGTCTGATTAAGCTCTACTAACATCAAGGTTGCATCATCACGCATGGCATTTAATTCTCTATCGCCACCATTAAATGCCTGACCCGATGTCATTTTTTCAAACTCGCTCATGTTAATCCTTCGTCAGTCAATTATTTACCTTTCATCACTTTCAAAGATAATACTTGGGAATGGGTTGAGATGCTTTCAGTTTGTGTGAATTTAGCGACATGCCTAAACTTTTTAAGATAATAGAATCGTGTTTTGAAGATAAAAAAATGCCAGTCAATTTACATCGACTGGCATTAGGCTGTAACAGTATTTGATTTGAACGGTGATAGTGGAGTGTCTATGTATTCAAATCACACTGTCTAAACTTAATTACTTAAGTTCAGCTGGCCATTCTTTCTCAACGCGTTTTTCTAAGAACAATGCTTTTGACGCTTTCATTGCTTCTAAGTCTAAACCGACAAGAGGTTGAACCTTCTCTTTAGTGTCGTATTTAGTCGCATCGTACTTGTACTCAGGCGCATACTTCTTCAATAACGCATTTGCTTCAGTTAATGCTGCATCTAGGATGGCATTAGACTTCTCAAGTAGGCGAATTGCTTCTTCAGGGTTATGAGCATGGATACCATGAGAGGCTGTTGCGCTATCCCAGAACCATTGCGCATTTCTGACTTTAATCAGTAAGCTATTCATTTCACCTGCTAGTGGGGTTTTCGCTTTTAGCGCAGCTTCATAGTTCGCTTTAGCTTCAGCAATACCTTTATTCGCTTCTAAACCTTCGACGCCATTGGCAGCCCAAATAGCTTGTGCTTTGAAGTGAACTTCAGTCAAACGAGGGTCGGTACCGTCAGCTTCAAAACGTAGCTTGTTGATTTCAGCTTTACGCTCAGCAAAGATTTCTTTGAAGTCAGCACCATCATGACAGCCGATACAGCTTTTCGGTAATGTATCTGCTTCAAATGTCACTTTATGGTTCGAGTACTTAGTCCCTTTGTCGTTTGTTGCTTTTGGCATATGACACGTCGTACAACCAAACTCTAAATGGTTATCCATAGCGTGTTCGGTACGATCCATCATGTTCTCATATTCTGGATGTTGTGCTTTAAGCATTGGGGCACCAGATACGGCGTTAGTCCAATCTTTAAAGCCACGGTTATCAAAGTAAGCGAGTTGCGCTTCAGCTGCAAAACCTTCATATAAACCGTCTGTACCTGTGTAACCAACAAACTGTTTGTAGTCTGTTTTCTCACCTGGCACCCAGTAATCCATTGGGTATTTCACTTTCTTTTCATCAGTACCATCGAAGTAGTACTCAACATGACACTGGGCACAAGTTTGGCTTGCTTGCATCGTTGCATCTTGCTTAGAAAACTCTTTACCAATGGCTTTCATTGCACGGTCAGCATAAGGACGGCTAAGACGTAAGTCTTCTTTACCTAACTCATGACAATCCGCACAACCAATGGTGTTCGACATTTCGTGGCCCCAAGTAGACCATGCATTGTCTGAAAACTTGCCTTCACCCACTTCATCATACATGCGAGCTACATCAGGGGTTTTACATGACCAACAACTTGCAGCCATTGCTTCACCGACCATTTTTCCATCATGGCCGACCATTGGATGGCCTACACGTAAGGTTTTAATGATATCTGTTAGTGCAAAGTGATGACCACGTGCACGGTTGTAGTCTTTAGCGAAACCATACCCAGCCCAAGCACTCACGAGATTTGGATTACTGGCAAGTAAGTCGTCAAGTTTGCCTGATGCTGGCGTGCTTTCTTCTGTTTCAGCCCAAGTTTTATATTGTTCTGGGAAAGTTTTTTGCCAGTTTTCACTTTTATATAAATCAACTTCGCCAGCAACACTATAGCCAGTAAATGCGGTAGTAAGCATTACTGCAACAGCTAGTTTTCTTAATTTCATCATCATTCCTCATTAGGATTATTATATTTATGCTGGCATTGTTATCCCCTACAATTACCAAACACATTTTAAATACTCTCGTTAAAGCAATTAGTGCTCTTGGAGATTTTTTAAAATTTAAAAATTTAAAAATCTAAAATATTTAAAACAATTATTATCATAATGAGCTAGGTGAAACAGGGCTTTGCTATATTAATGTGACCCCCTACAAACCAACGCTATTTACTTGTCTCAGTTCAAATTTTTACCTCTAAAAGAGATACCCCTTTAGGGGTAAGGCTTACTAATAAATTCAAAATGGCCGTGCCTAACTTTCAACCTATTAAGGTAAAAAAACAGCAATAACGTTTAGATGAAGCAGAAAACAAAATAAAACAAAATGAAAAGACATTAAAAAACAGAAACTTAAATTTATTTAAAATAATGTAATTAAAATTCACTCGAATCTTAAATGGGTAACAGTTAGCACATTTTTACCTCACAAAAATCATTTAAATATAATCAAGATCAAGTTAAACAACCTATCTAACTTGCATTATTTTCAGAAAATAGAATGACTATATCACTAAGCTTAATTTAACCTTAAATATAAATTAATTATCATTTCAGCTTATATTATTAACAGCAAATTTAGCAAAAAATATAATAAAAGAGCCTAATTTAGTATCAGTAAACAATAACAAAATGACACATTCGTTAATGGTTACGCTGTATAAAGATGACCGTTATTTAATATAAAAAAAACGATATTGAGTGATACCCTAGACAATTAATATTTTCCCTAATATGCCAATATCTTCACTATTTATTTGCTTGGCTTAAATATAATTTAAGGATAGTTAATGTTTGATGTACTGCTTTCAATTTGGCATCAAGATTTTGATGCTCTAATGGAAACTGTTTCGATATATCACTTAATGTTGATATTAGCGTTAATCTTATTTCTAGAATCAAGCTTTGTATTCTTACCCCTTCCCGGTGATGGTCTAGTGCTATTTGTTGGCGGCTTAGTCGGTTTAGGTGTTGTTGAGCTGCAATTGGCCATCGCATTACTGACCGTTGCTGCGGGTCTAGGCTCCTTTATTGCCTATATGCAAGGACGATGGCTGTCACACCACCCTATGGTCAACAAAATCGAGAAAGGACTACCAGACAATACCTTACAGCGGGCATCTGATTTACTCGAGAAGTATGGCTTCCTCGCACTGTTTTTTTCACGGTTTATACCTTTTGTGCGGGTACTCACTCCAATGCTAATGGGGATCAGAAAGCTTGGCGTTAAGCGCACTGTATTAATGAGCGTTACCAGTGCACTGATATGGACCACAACCCTGTTATTTATCGGTCAATGGGTAATGAATAACCCCCTGTTAAGTGACTATCAAGAAACCTTAAATAAAGCATTTTTAGTGGTGAGTATGAGCTTAATGCTATCAGCTACTGCTGCCATGGTGTTTCGTTTTTCAAAAAAGTCTAAAAGTCATAATCAATGATTTCTACTGATTGTCTAAAGCAAAAGTATTAGCGTAAAGCGCTTGTCATCACATATAGCACAGGGTTGTGCTAAGCTTCATTTGATATCAATAATATCAAGTCATTAGCTTGAAATAACTTGCCTAACTAGCAGCTCAGTTATGTTCAATCCAATACCGCATATTTGTTGAATCTAAGGTAAGTATCCCTTTTATGCAGGAGGCATTAAATGCAAGACTATGTGAGTCAAATCGATATTAATCAATATTTGCCCATCATCATCGATGGCGGGATCAATGTATTACTCGCTGCGCTTATACTCATCGTTGGCCTATATGTCGCTAACAAAGCAAGCGCAATTATTAATAAAATTGGTGAGAGCTACGATAAACTCGACAACACCCTATTTCGTTTTTTAGGCAGTGTCGCTAAGTATGTCATTCTTGCATTTGTGGCCATTGCCGTATTAAACCGCTTTGGGGTACAAACCGCATCCATTGTTGCTTTATTAGGTGCAGCAGGCTTAGCAGTTGGCTTAGCACTGCAAGGGACGCTGTCTAACTTAGCTGCCGGCGTTATGCTGTTATTATTCCGCCCTTATAAAGTGGGCGACTTTATTAGTGCAGCCGATCGATTCGGTAATGTTCAAGAAATTGATTTATTCACAACCATTCTTAAAACCTTCGATAATCAGCATATTATTGTTCCTAACAGCCAAATTTGGGGCGCGCAAATTGTTAATCATTCCTTCCATGATATTCGTGGTGTTGATATGCATTTTGGCGTGGCTTACAAAGAGAATACCGATGAAGTAAGAAAAGTGATTGATACAGTGCTTGCCGCTCATCCTCATGTGTTACAAGACCCAGCTCCTTTTGTTGAAGTTGAAACCCTCAATAACAGTTCAGTGGATTTTCTCGTAAGGCCATTTTGTCATGGTGAACACTACTTTGACATCTTGTACTCGATCCCTGAGCAGGTTAAAAAAGCCCTCGATGAAGCGGGAATCGAAATTCCTTTCCCACACAGAAAAGTCATTATTGAGAAAGAAAAATAGTCAATTAGCGATTATCATTAACGAGCAAGCGCCTATAGCCTTGCTCGTTTTCTATTTATCATAACTTGCTATTGTTACCCCTTGAGCCTCAATCCTTCGCTTAAAGCACATTTCAGTCGAGTTTATCGCCGTTTTAACGTTATAATCCCTGCGCAAAAAATCGTGATAACGATTCATCCTATTATTCAAAGAAGTAGAAATAACCCCATGACGCCAGAACGTTTAGCCCGCATCAATGAAATGCTTGATAACCGCCAAGTCGACCTCACTGTGTGTCTCGATAAGGTTCATAAAACCAATAATATCGCTGCTACAGTCCGCACTGCCGATAGCGTAGGTATTCATCAAATTCATGCTGTCATGCCAGAAGATTCATTATGGGTGTCGGGTAATACATCCTCAGGTAGTCACCGCTGGGTTAACACGATTAAGCATGTAACTTATCAAGATGCGTATCAGCAGTTTAGAGCACAGGGAATGCAGGTATTAGCGACGACATTTTCAGACACTGCCGTGGATTTTCGTGAGATTGATTACACTAAACCGACGGTAATTGTACTGGGTAACGAACGAGATGGTGTTAGCCAAGAAGCAATTGACTCCGCCGATCAGCATATCATTATTCCTATGGTAGGCATGGTGCAATCACTGAATGTCTCTGTTGCTGGTGCTTTGATCATGTATGAGGCGCAGCGTCAACGCCAAGAGGCTGGACTGTATAATAACAGGCAATTAGACCATGAATATTGCCAAACTAAGTTATTTGAGCAAGGTCACCCTGTTTACGCTAAAGCCTGTCGAAGAAAGAATATTCCTTACCCAGCGATAGATGAATTAGGACAAATCAGTGCTGATGATGACTGGTGGGATCGCATGCGCGCTCCCGATCAAAATGAAGCATTGGATGAGTAAATTATTACTCGTATTAGCTTCATCACGTTAACTCAACAGCGCCGCTCTGCCATGTATTTGCCGGAGCGGATGTTGAGCAAAACCGATATACGCCAAAGTTGAATGCCCTCTTGATTACCTAAGCAAAATAACGCTATTGCGACGGCCAATTTAAAAATAATTTACAAAAATAATTTACAAAAAATATAAACTAAATAAATCATATGGTTAGACAGTTATATTGACTTTAACTCAATATCTAAACCCGCTCCCCTTTTTCAAATAAAAACTGCATATCACTGAATATTAAATCACACACTTCGCAAAACAGAACAATAAACCTCATCTCAATTTGAATATTTATTCATCAAAAATTCATTTCATCGAGCACGACTCCTTCACTCAACTTTATTTACATTTATTTTACAACTGTAACAACTAAAGATACATTGATCGTCGCAGCGAGCTAAAACAGATTTTTTCGCTGTAAAAATTATAATAAACAATTTTTTACTCTGAATAACATGGAAGATAGTTATGACAAAAAATAAAGCCACAACAGTGCTAGGACTGTCTGTGTTGGCACTTTCGATCTCTGCCAGCATCAACGCAGCACCTGTTTTTACACCAAATGTGAATAGTAATTCACCTCAGCTCGACCAACAAAACCCACTGCCAAAGCGTTATATCGTTAAATTTAAAAATGCCAATGCTGCAGCAGCTGGCTTTTCAACATCTGCATCCTCCGATGCCATAAGTGATGCCCAATACGAACCTAGAAGCAATGAAGTCTTTTCTCATTTTCGCGCCATGAACAGTGTTTCAGCGAAAGAAATGAAGCGAATTGGGCGCAGTAATAGCTATAGCGTTAAGCTCGATAGTAAAAACCTACAAGCACTGAGATATCGTGCCGATGTTGATTACGTTGAAGAAGATGTACCACGTCGATTATTAAGTGAAAGCACTCCTTGGGGTCAGACTTATGTCGGCGCAACAGCTGTCAGTGATAGCCAAGCGGGCAATCGTACAATCTGTATTATTGATTCTGGATACGACTTGGGTCATAACGACTTAAACGCCAACAATGTCACTGGCACCAATAACTCTGGCACTAACAATTGGTATGAGCCAGGAGCTGGAAATGCCCACGGTACTCACGTTGCAGGTACCATTGCAGCTATCGCTAACAATGAAGGTGTTGTTGGTGTTATGCCAAATCAAAACGCGAACATCCATGTGATTAAAGTGTTTAATGCTTCTGGTTGGGGTTATTCATCCGATCTAGTCGCAGCTGTCGATACTTGTGTGAATAACAACGCTGATGTTGTCACCATGAGTTTAGGTGGTTCAGGCTCTAGTAACACAGAGAGAAATGCGCTCGCTGCCCATGAAAATAACGGTGTGTTATTGATTGCAGCTGCAGGTAATGATGGTAATTCAACTCTGAGCTACCCAGCATCTTATGACTCTGTCATGTCAGTAGCGGCGGTCGATAGCAATAAAGACCATGCGGCATTTTCGCAGTTCACTGCGCAAGTCGAAATCTCAGGTCCTGGTGAAGCAATTTTATCAACGGTGACCCGAGGCGAAGGTCGTTTAGCCGATATTACTATTAACGGTCAATCGTATTTTGATAATGGCGTTGTGCCGCATAATCGCTATGTACTTTCTGGTTCAAACCATGTCAGTACTCCTTTTATCGGCTCTGCAACGGGTGAGTTGGCAGAATGTACCGTTAACGGCAGTAGTTTTAACTGTGGCAACATGAACAATAAAATTTGTTTAGTTGAACGTATTGGCAACCAAGGGACAAGTTACCCTGATATTAACGCTGTTAAAGCTTGTGAAGCCGCAGGTGCTAGCGCGTCAATTGTCTACAGTAATACCGCCTTACCAGGACTACAAAACCCATTTTTAGTCGACAGTAATAATGAAGCCCCTATTGTATCTGTCTCAGTCGATCGCGCTACAGGTCTGGCACTGCGAAATCAAATCGGCGCGACTGCAACTGTCAGCAATACCGATAATGAAGATTACGAGTACTACAATGGTACATCTATGGCCACACCACATGTATCAGGTGTCGCTACTTTAGTTTGGAGTCATCACCCAGAATGTAGTGCGGCCCAAGTACGTGCTGCGCTTAATGCAACAGCTGAAGACTTAGATGTTGCAGGTCGTGATAACCGAACCGGTTATGGTTTGGTTGATGCCCAAGCAGCTAAAGCTTATTTGGATGCTTCTTGTAATGGACCAACAGATCCTGGCACAGGTGTCGGTGATAATGAGCTGGTCAATGGTGTGGCTAAATCTAATTTAAGTGGCGCGACAGGTGATGAGTTATTTTACACAATTGATGTACCAGCAGGTGCTACAGACTTAAGCTTTACTATGAGCGGCGGTAGCGGTGACGCTGATTTATACGTGCAATATGGCGCAGCACCAACCACCAGCAGCTATGACTGTCGTCCTTGGAAAGGCGGAAATGCTGAATCTTGTCCTATCGCTTCAGCGCAAACGGGTACATACCATGTCATGGTGCGAGGTTATAGTGCATTTAGTGGCGTGAGTTTAGTGGCTAACTACACTGATTCGACTGGCGGTGGCAGTGGCGGCACCGGCGGCGCTGCAACTTACTCAAACAATACTAGCTATAACATTCCTGATAACAGCAGTGTAGGCGCTAGTAGCACCTTATCTGCAACACGCACGGGTGACTCAGGTGAAATCACCGTCAGCGTCAATATTAGTCATACTTACATCGGTGATTTAAAAGTCGAGCTATATAGCCCTACTGGTCAAGTTGCTGTATTGCATGACAACAGTGGCGGCAGTGCCAATGACATTGTTAACACCTATACGGTTGATATGTCAGGTGTTGAGTCATCTGGAAATTGGACGCTAAAAGCGGTTGATAGTGCACGACGAGATACTGGAACAATAAACGCTTGGGAATTAAGTTTTCAATAACTCGACCCTGTCCGTAATGGGCAAGTTATAGCGCCTATGTTGCTGTAGCACTATATCTTTCTTATGCCTGCCAGCTCCCCTCTGGCAGGCATTTTTTATCAATCACTTACAGTTAAGTTCAACCTTGCGGCCGCCTTCGACTTCTGTCACTTGATAATGCCATCCATATTGATTCACTAATTTTTCAGTTAACTCTAACCCTAATCCAAAGCCCAAATCATCCGCTTGATTTTGATCATCAGGGTCAAGGTTATAATTGGTAATCGATAAGTGATCGTTTAACTGCTCAATCACCACCTTGCCGTTAAAAGTATGCTGAAATGCATTACGAATAAGGTTAGTAATAATGATCCGATATAAGCCTTCAGACATGGTTAATTCAGTATCGTCTGTACTCAAAGTGACTTCTACCGTTTTACCTTGTAAAAGATAATGTAACTCTGCTGTAATCGCTTCGACTAACGCGCCAACGGCCACATCACTGGTCGGTAATGACTTGCCTTCTTGACGGTTTAACCACAATAAGGTTTCAGTTAAATCAGTCATTGTTAGCCCTGCTCGCTCTATTCTATCAAGCACAGCCAGCTGTTTTTCTGCGGGCAATTGCTTCGTTATCATTTTACGTAATAGCTCAGCATTGGTACGAGAAACGGCAATAGGAGTGCGCAGCTCATGGCTTGCATAGCCTAAAAAGCGTTTTTCTCTGCCTAAGGTTTCCTGCACAGAGCTTAAACTTGACTGTACTATATCAGCTAACGTGTTTAGTTCACTGTAATGAAAATTAGGACGAGGCTGAGTTAGCTTGTCTTTATCAAGCGATTTAGCCCACTCTTTTAACTGTTCAACGGGATTGGCGACTTTGCGCAGTACTAAAAAAAGCACTAATGAAAACAACATAATCGCAATCAGTCCGACAAGTAAAATATAGATAAATTGCGGTGGTTTATTACTGCGCTTTTGTTTGTCTTTCTTATCTAGCATGACAGAGGCATAACGCACTGTATCGCCAGATATAACCTTCATTGCAAACAAGGCTCTTTTGGGTTGATCGATTATCGGTAACCCATCGATTTTTTTGGTTAACTGATTAGGCTCTAGGTCATTAACATCAATGTTATCTTGGATCACTTGGGGCAATGACTCCCAACGAGTCGCGACGGTAAGTTCCCCTATCGTTAAGGGCTTGTCGCCCTCTAATGTTATTTCATTCGCTTGAGAGCGAACAAAGTTCGTCATCGCAACATCTAACCCAGAAAAAAAATAACTGACCGCAACAGCTGACATGCCGACAACGATAACAGTGCCAGTGAGTAACATGGCAAGTAAAAAGTATATTTTTATGCTGGGTCTTATCTTCATGATGTGGGCACACTCTTTTCAGATTCAACTTTAAGAACAAAGCCTTGGCCTGTTATCGTATGAATTAACTTATGCGCTTCTTCGCAGTTTCCATCTACGGCTTTACGTAAGTTAAACATGTGCACTTTAAGACTATTACTGTCTGGCTGCTCATCTCCCCACACACTTTGCATGAGCTTTTCTCGTGAAACAACTTTAGGACTTTCTCGTAATAAACACTCAAGTATTTTAGTCGCTGTGGGTGACAATTTAAGCGGCTGCTGTTTTCGTGTAGCCGTTTTGCTGTGCAGATCTAATGCTAAATCCGCTACCATAAGTTTACTTACCTCGCCGCTGCGTCTGCGTGATAGCACTTGCGATCGTACAATTAACTCTTCCATCGCAAAGGGTTTAATGAGGTAATCATCTGCCCCTTTTGAAAAGCCAACTAACTTATCATCTAAGGTATCTCGGGCGGTAAGCATTAGCACTGGTACATCAATGCCTTGAGCGCGTATACGTTCACACACTTCAAGGCCATTCATTTTCGGCAGGTTTAAATCCAACACCACAACATCATATTGATTGGTTTCAATTAAATTAACGCCGACAGCGCCATTGGCTGCGTGATCGCACTGAATATCTTCCAGTTCAAGGTAATCAATAATCGCTGTTGCTAGGTCAATATCATCTTCAACCAGAAGTAACTGCAAATGATCAGACATTGTTTTCCCTCTTAGATTCCATATCAGTGCGAAGCTTTATCGCCCGCGTATAATTGTGTATTCAATAGCCGTTACGCTGCACAAAACGAGCATCATTCACTGAGCAATAAGATCATATACTCAGTCTAACTGAATCGAACGATGCGTTACATTTCATTCTGCTATCATTGCGTTTGCAAAGTGTTAGCTGAGCCAAACAAACGTTGCTTTAACCTTTTAATGCCGCTTTCAGCATCGGCTTGAATCATCAGCAACGACGGTGTTAATACTAAGGTTATCACTGTAGCAAATAGGATACCGTAACCTAATGCCGCTGCTGCAGGAATTAAGAACTGCGCTTGCATTGAGGTTTCACTTAATAGCGGAGCAAGACCTGCAAATGTGGTAATCGAGGTCAGTAACACAGCACGTAAACGTCCTGTACAAGCTTGCTCAATAGCATCGCCAATCGGCATCGACTTCTCACGTACTAACTCATTAAAACGTGATACTAGTAGTAGACTGTCATTCACCACCACGCCACTTAACGCCAAAATACCATTTAGCGATAAGATACTGATAGTTAAATCATTCCACCAGTGCCCTAAAATCGCCCCCACAATACCAAATGGAATCGCTATCATAATGATCATTGGCTGCACGTACGATTTAAGCGGTATCGCCAACAGCGCAAAAATTAATATTAGCGCTAATACAAAGGTCGCTTGCATTGAGTCTGTGGACTCTTTTTGCTGCTCAGCTTCACCTGTAAAGTCAATTTTTACCGTTGGGTAGTCAGCGTTTAATTGTGGCACCATGCTTTGCTGCAATTGCGTGACCAACTCATTGGACGCAATCACTTCTTTATCAACCACAGCGGTAATGTATACCGCGCGCTGATTATCAATACGGGTGATTTCTGACTGCTGATAATCAGAGTAAACGTTGGCGACCGAAATTAGCGGCACAACAGTACCATCAGCGGTTCTGACATTGGCTGTCGTGACATCAGCAAACGTCTGACGATTTTCCTCAGGGTAACGAACACGCACTTTCACTTCATCTTTACCACGTTGAAAACGCTGGACAATATCACCACCAAACGCTTGCAATACTTGCTTGGCTAAGTCAGCGGTATCCATCCCTAAAGCGCGCCCTTGAGGTGTTAACTCAAAACGGTACTGCGGCTCACCTAAGTCAAGGTTATCATCGATGCCACTCACGCCGTCTATGGTTTGCAGTTTTTGCTTAAGTTTATTGGCCGCTTCAGTTAATAAGCCATCATCATTGGCTTTAAGCTCAACTTTAAAGTTATCGACCATTTCCTTCATCGACAATACTTTAAGCTTACTTACCCCTTCCATTTGCGATGACATATCTGACCATGCATTGGCAAAATCACGCGCGGTATAAGCGGCATCACTGTCTAATTCGATGATCACCGAACCTGACTTATCGGCGCTAGCGGTAACCTGAATGCTGCTAATATCAGAGTGTGAATCAGCACCAAAATCACTTGAAAACTCCGTCTCGCCTGCGGCTAAACGCAAGGTTTTATCAAGCTCAATGGCATTGGCTTCCAGTGTCATCAAATTGGTTTGAGTTTGGCCGTAGCTACTGTCGTTAACCATGCGTATTTCAGCTCGCACTGTATCGCCTGCAATTTCAGGGAAAAAGGCCACGCGAACGCCACCGGTAAATGGCATACCAATCACTAACAAAAACAGTGCGATAAATACCATCACAACCGCATAACGCAACTTAAGGGCTTGGCTAATGACCTTTTTATAAACATGGTTGTTAAACCAATCTAGGCTATTATCAGCGCCTTGTTGAATCGTATTCCAAAACGTTTTTTTATCACTGCGCTGTGTATTCACATGCGCTAAATGGGCAGGCAAAATCAATTTAGATTCCACCAAAGACAGCAACAAACAGATGGTCACAATCGTGCCAAACTGTGCGTAAATTTCCCCTAGCTTACCTTCAATTGCGGCTATCGACATAAAGGCCACAACCGTTGTGAGTACCCCAAAAATCGTCGGTGCGGCAACTTTATGGGTACCGATAATAGTGCTTCGGATTGAGTCGCCTTGTTGCTTACGTGTGGTATAGATACTTTCACCAATCACTACCGCATCATCAACCACGATCCCAAGGGCCATGATAAAACCAAAGGTAGTCATTTCATTTAAGGTAAACCCAGCAAAGGTGTCCGTCATAAAAAATAACGTGCCGCTGAAGACAAACGGTAAGCTGGCTGCCACCCAAAATGCGACACGGATATTTAAGAATAACGCCAAAATGATAAAGACTAACGCAATACCACTTAATGCATTTTTCGCTAACAGCGATAACCGTTCAGTGATCAGATCACTCTTGTCATACCAACTTTCAATCTCAACATTTTCAGGTAATAGGTTGCTGCTACGCCATGTTTCGATAACCTGTTTTGCTTGTGCAACGATATCAACCACATCACTGTATTCATCCATGACGACCTGAATACCCATCGCGTTTTGTTGGTTATAACGAGATAAACTGAATGTATCTTCTTCAAACGTATCGGTAACCACGGCAATGTCAGACAGTAGAATATGACTGCCATCGGCATAGGTTAATACTGAGATATTTTTAAAGTCTTCAACTTCATAAGCTTGCTCAGACACTTTTAGGCGCACGGTTTTATCGGCATTACGTAAACTGGTCACGATACTGCTTGATGACTCAGCATTAATAGCATTAGAGACATCGGTCAAAGTCAGGCCATATGCCTGTAGTTTGACCTCATTAACCTCAACTGAAATCATTGGATCAAGTTTGGCGCTAATCGATAAGTCACGAATAGCACTTTGACTTAACAAATCTGATTTAAGCTGCTCTGCTAAATCTTGTAGGGTTTTGCGGTCAGCATCACCGTATAGTTGCACCCATATGGCATGCTCTTGGCGACGGGCTTTATCAATAACCGGATTGTCAGCATCGGTTGGTAAGTTATTGATCGCATCAACTTTGGTTTTCACGTCAGTTAGCAACGTATCTAGGTCATAGTTAGTTTCTTTTTCGATTGAAACATTACTGCCTGATGCATTAGAAGTTGAAGTAATACGCTTAACACCTGAAACGGTTTCAAGCGCTTCTTCAATCTTCATCGCGATACTTTCTTCAGCACGAATAGGGTCACCACTGTCGTAACTCACCGATACTGTGACTAAGTCTGGTTCAAGGCTTGGAAAAGCTTCTTTGCGAATATCATTGAATGAAAACAGGCCGACAATGATCACGCCCATCATTAATAAGTTTGCCGCTACTGAGTTTTGAGCGAACCAAGAAATAATGCCTGATGGCAATGACGCTTTGGCATTTACATGCTGACTCATTATAGCTCCTCAGTTGTTGGTACAACTTTCATACCCGCTTTAAAGTTGCTTAGTGGACGCTTAACCACTTGGGCTAATTCGGCCTCTTCTGTTGGAGTGACATAGATTTTATTCTGGCGCTCGAACAAGGTATGTGCTGTTGATTTTTGCAATAATCCTTGGGCATCAACCGTCCAAATTTCTCCTTGCTGTGAACGAGCTGATGAAGGCAGCTCCCATAGATAATCTAGTGTCATCCCTTCAATGGTTGCTTCAACAAAGGTGCCAGGATAAAGCGGCGCACCTTGCTCAAGTGGTTTTTCGACCACTAACACTAATGAACGTTGACGTGTGTCCTTGGCAACATATTGATGAGTACGTTCAACATAGGCAGACCACTGTTGCCCTTGTGTGGTGTCGCTGCCTGTTGCTTTTATTGTTGCGTGCCATTGCTGCGCACTATCAGTATTAGCAGTGGCAGCATCAGTGCCATTACCCGCATTCATTACAGCTTGCGGTAAGTTAGCCCATTGCTTTTCGGATAACGGGATCTCAATCTCTATGCGGTCAACGCTATACAACATTGCGACTTCACCACCGACATTAATAAAGCTGCCTAATTGCACATTACGGCTGACAATCACCCCATCAAACGGGGCTTTTATTTCTGTATAGTGAAGATCACGCTCAGCTTTTTCTAACGATTTTTGCGCATTCTCTAACGCAGCTTCAGCGCTTGCCAGTTGCGGCTCTCTAAGCACTAACGGTGAACTAGGTTCTCCACTTAACCCTGAGCGTTGCCACTCACTTCTTGCCTGTTCGCCTTCACGTTGCTCTTCTAGAAGTGCAAGTCTTGCTGTTGCGACATCGGCTTTAGCCTGTGACACAGCTTGCTGAAAGCTGGTGTCATCTAATCTTGCTAACAGTTCGCCTTTTTTGACAACTCGACCAGACTCAAAGCTGTCAGCTAACCATGTAATTCGACCACTGATTTCACTGGTATAGGTCAGCTCAAAGCGTGGTTTGGTTTCGCCATATCCGGTGACTTGCGCCTGATAAGACTCCACAGCCGTCAGCTGTACCGCCACTTGCGATAACAAGGTGGTATTCGACGATGAAGCGGGTTTACCTTCAGGGCGCTCAGGTTGGTGCGCTTGAGTCGATGCCGCTGGCCCCTTCCCTTTCTCACCAGGTCCCGGTCCCATTTGACTGCCGTTATAAGCCGCGACGACAAATATTGAACCAGCAGCAGCTAAAGTGATCGCAATCGTTAAGGCATTCTTTTTTAATTTACGGGTAATGATTTGCTTCATGCTGATACTCCTAAACCTAGTGCTAGACCTAATTCAATTCGGTTTAATAATCTTTGATAAGTGGTGTTAGTTAATTGCGCTTCGACATCGAATGCCTGTTGCTGAACAGTCAATAAATCCAATATGTCGACTAAACCTTGGCGATACTTTTGCTGGTAACTGACGATGCTGCGCTGTGCACTTAAAAACGCATCGTCAAGATGGCTTTGCTGCAAGGTTAAAGCGCTTTCTTGGCCAATCGTATTCTCAACTTCGTTAACTGCAGTCAACAGGGTTTCTTGATAAGCCCAAAAGCTTTGCTCTGTCGTCAGTTGCGCTATTTCAGCTTGTGATTTAAGTTCACCACCTTGAAATAACGGTGCCGACATTTGCCCTAACACACTCCAAAGTGGGTTAGTCAGTAATGCTTCACTTGGGGTTTGAGCAATATCAGTTAAACTTGCCGACAAGCTAAATGAAGGCAACATTGCTTTATAAGCTGCGTCAGTGCGCAATGCTTCAGCTTCAATATTAAAGAAGGCTTGTTGTAAATCGGGGCGGCCTGCCATATTTTGCACAGGCACAGCATCGAGCGGGTTAATGACATGGGGAAACTCACTGACAACATCAAGCGCTGGCATCTCACTTTCTGGCTGCCACTGACCAGTGAGTAACATCAAGCTTCGCTTGCTTTGGGCGACACTCTCTTGGTATTGAACCACTGTAGCGCGAGTTGAAGCTGTACTCGTTTTAGCATTATCCAACTCTTCTAATGAGCCTAGGCCAGCTTGGTAACGTTCAAGCACTAAGGTTTCATTTTGCGCAAGGATGGCTAAACGGCGCTGTTCAATATCTAATAATTGTTGGTTAACACTGATCTCAAGCCAACCTCGCATGATATTAGCTGCAAGCAGATTTTTAGCCGCATCTAAACTGGCTTGAGTCGCAGCAATATCTTTTGTGGCTGCTGCGGAGCTATCAGCCAACTTTTGCCAGATATCCAATTCCCAACTGACGGTGACATCAGCGCTATAAGATTCATCGCTGTCTTCGGCGTTTTGGGCATCAAATCCAGCACTCACGCTTGGCAAGCGACTAGCAGAAGTCACCCCTTGTTGTGCATAAGCAATCTTAAGGGCAATGATGCTTTGTTGTAAGCTTGGACTATGGTTTAACGCCGCCTCAAGGTAGGTATTCAATGCGGGTACACAGACTAAATCAGTCAATAACACATTGGCGTTAGTTGTATGTTGCACACCCGCATGACTCCCCGTACTTTCATTGACTGTTTTAATCAACTTTTCAATAGTTTGAGTACGATTGTCTGATGCTTGAGTCGCAAAGTTTGCACTGTCATTGGCAGCGCAGCCGACTAGGCTTGTTAACACGATTGCAATGATGGAATGTCGAAACGTCATTGATGCTCTCCCACTAATATTGGGATAAGCATAATGAAGTGTGGGTTAAGGCAGGGTTAACGTCGATAAGTTCTAAGTAACACACGACAAGGATTGAATAATGACTTCAAACTATTTAGGATCTTGCTATCAACATTCATTTAAGAAGTAACTCATGACCACCGAGCTTTATTTTATCTACGACTCACACTGCCCTTGGAGCTATGCTACCAATCCGATTGTGAATGCCTTACAAGATGCCTACCCTAAAATGAAGGTACACCTGCTGCACACAGCACATTACATGGGCAAAGACAGTGCAGGCGAAGAGCAAATGGAAGCGGCAGCCAGAGCCAGTGGCCTTAAATTTGGTCGTGAGCACATTCGTTATGTGAATAGTCCCAAAAATTCTGTCAAAACAGCAAACTTAATGGGCTGGCTGCAAAGCAAACAAGCCGACAAGCAATTACCTGTACTTAATGCATTGCAAAGAGCCCATTTTATTGAAGGTAATCCACTGGGTACCAAACATGATTTTATGGACATTGTCGCCGAATATAAGCTGTCTCCATCAAACAAAATATTTAGAGATGAGCTAAGTGTCGATGCTGAATGTGTACTTGAAGCGATTGCAGAAATTCAGCAGATGTTAGGCACTGCAAACTTTCCTGCGTTAGTGATGACAGTTGGTGACAACGCGATTTTCATTGACCACTCAAAATATATCAGCACGCCACTTGCCGTTGTTGATGCCGTTAAAAAAGAAATTGCAGCTTTTAAATAACGCCAATATCAATTAAAAAAAACACGGTTTATACCGTGTTTTTTTTATGCCGATAACACCGGCTTTCTGCACAGGTTTACACAGCCTGAGGCAATTGATTTAGCCAATAATCAATTACCGCTGGCTGGTTCTGTTAGAATGTCGCCCATAATAATATCAAAACGCAGTAGATTGGATTTCATGAAAGAATTTATCATCATTGGCGCTGGCCAATCTGGGCTATCTATGGCTTACAATTTAAGCCAACAAAATAAAGATTATCTGATTCTTGATGCTAATGATTGTATTGGTGCCCCTTGGTTAAAACGTTGGGATTCGTTAACCCTGTTTACCCCTACTGAATATAACCATTTGCCCGGCATGAAATTCCCCTTCCCTAAGGGCTATTACCCCAATAAATATGAAGTCGCTGACTACTTGAAAAGCTATGTAGAACACTACACTATCCCTATCGAGTTTAATCAAAAAATCACTGCCGTCACTAAAGTAAATGGGATTTTTGAAATCACCAGTGCCACTACAAAATATAAAGCTAAACAAGTGATTATTGCCACGGGGCCTTTTCACACGCCCTATACGCCACCATGTCATGTCGATATCGCTGAAGGGGTAACTCAACTGCATAGCGAGAATTATAAAAATCCTTCACAGCTTCAAGACGGTGATTGTTTAGTTGTTGGTGCGGGTGATTCTGGTGTGCAAATTTTATCGGAAATTGCAGATACCGGCCGAACGGCATATTTTTCAGGTACCGATCAAATTAAGGCAATACCGCAAACTTTTTTGGGTAAAACCTTATGGTGGTGGTTTACTAAAATCGGATTTTTATCAGTCAATCGCTACAGTAAAATTGGCCAATGGTTAAGTAAAGGGGTTCAGCCCGTTATTGGTACAGATGTTAAGTCCCTACTCGCTAAAGAGAATGTCATTCACATGGGGCGAACCTTATCAGCAGAAAAAGAGACAATAACGTTTCAAAAAGGCAGCATCAGCACGATTAAAAACATTATCTGGGCTACAGGTTTTAAACCTAACTTCTTTTGGATTGATGGTATCTCATTTGATGAAATGAATTACCCCAGTAATTATCGCGGCGTCAGCAATGATGTTGAGGGCTTATATTTCATCGGCCTACCTTGGCTTTACACCCGAGGTTCAGCTACGCTTGGCGGTGTATACAAGGATGCTGATTACCTAATGAAATACATTTCTAACAACAAGGTAGCGGCGTAAAATCACCTTGGCTGCTGACTTTCCCATAAATAAAGCGAAATAAGATAGTCCTTATTTCGCTTTATTATTGAACCTCTATGATGACTTATCAGCAATAACCGCTTTACTTGAATTCACTCAACTGACTTAACTTGAGCTCTATTTAACTCGGTCTCTAGTTAACTTGGGAGCGACTAATTGACAAGCCAAATCGTTTAGCTAAGGCTTTGCACTTGTGAAGCCAGCAGCCAAATCGCTAACGCGAAAAATATTAACCCCATAAACTTGTTTTGGTAAGTGCGAAACTTTTCATTTTTAAGTAATGGCTTACCTAAGCTGCCAACGAGTGCCACCAGCAGTAAGTTGAACAACAGCCCCATCACATTAAGCAATAACCCCAGTACTAGCATTTGTTCGCCAGAGCTAGCTGTAAGCTGAGTAGACACAAACTGAGGTAAAAACAGCACAAAGAAGATCAGCGCTTTTGGATTAAGTAGATTACTAAAAACCGCACGGCGATATAGTAACTTGGCTAAGTTATTTTGCTGCTCAATTTCAGGTGCATCCGCTGCACTGCTGCGCATGCAGTCCCACCCCATCTTTAATAAGTAAGCGCCGCCCAGAACTCTTAATACTTCTAACGCTATTGGGTTCATCGCCACTAATGCTGATACACCCATAGCTGCAAGTAAGGTTAAAATTAACCCTGAAGTTGCATTACCAAAGCTTGCATATACGCCAACTTTTCGGCCATAACTCAGACTTGAGCTGGCAATCAGCAGCATGTCAGGCCCAGGGATCAACAATAAAGCGACCACAGTGGTTAAATAAACAGGGAGTAAAGCCAAGTCGATCATGATTGATTAGATAAGTAATTAAACAAGGCGCGGATTTTACAGCTATCCAACATGAATAAAAGTCATGTTGTTTTTAAATGTGAGCTATGGTCGGCAAAGTTTGTTTACGCCAACTACGTGCTCATTACAAAGTGACACTCAACATAGACACCCCCTAGTAAACCAAAAAAGGCTTAGTGATTATCACTAAGCCTTTTTTAAGCAAGTTATACCAAGGTATTTAACGGTAGAACGCTTCCACAGTACCTTTAACAGTCATAAGTAAAGGTTGGCCACGACGGTCCAATGCTTTACCAGCTGGTACTTTAACCCAACCTTCGCTGATACAGTATTCTTCAACATCAAAACGTTCTTTGCCATTAACCTTAATGCCAATATCAAATTGAAAAATCGCCTCAACATGATGTGGGCTGCGTGGATTAACAGATAAGCGATCAGGTAAAGCGGGTTGTGAAGTTGTATCGTTCATGGTCATGCTCTGTAGTAATAAGATCTAGTGCTATTGTAGGCAATACCAACTCTTTGCTCAATGAATATATCTTTTGGTGTATCGCAATTTGCGGTTAATGAGACATTAACAACGCCATATTCAAGTATCATTCTGCTATTCGACAACACAATTATTGCCAAGCCGGCGTTTACAGGTAAGTAATGACTAACCCACTAGGGAATAGCAACGACAGTGCTGTATTGTTGGCTAATTGACTAAGCGGCAACCACAGACGGTATTACTTGGCTGAAATAAGACTACAGCAAAGTCTTTGGCATCATCTTGTTCAAGAACTTGTAAGCTCAGATTATGCATACCGTCTCGGCTTAAATTTAAGTTACTAACGTAGGAAAGATAACGATAATGCTCTGGCGGTTGCTGATCTTCAGCCAGTGGGCTTTCTTGCTTAGTATTCACCGAAATATCATAAATCCGATTTTGATTATCTATATGATTTACTTGGCCTTGCATAGAGACAGTGCCCGCAGTGGTGCCATCGATATTAAAATAGCGATAATGCACTTGTACTTGACCATCTTTTGACAATAAATCCACCAAAAGATAATGATTGCTGTCTTGTGTTTCATTATTGCGATTGTATAACTCAGAACTGCAACTCAACATAAAACTTGGGCTAGTTGTATTCAATTGATACCCGCCAGCGATCCCCGTTGTGAAGAGTAATATTGCCACCAAGCCTAATAACCAACGCCATGAAAAACTCATTGGTGTCCCTCCTGCTCTTGAAGCCAAGCCATGAATCGATAAATGTCAGTCATGGCAATTACGTTAATCACAAATCTCAACCCCTTTTAGCCATTGTTGGCTGACAAACTTTTTGGGTTGTCTCAGGTCGCTTATTTTGAGGTTACGAATAACAGATTGACCAATAAGCTCACCACGTAACGTAATATTAAGTACTTGCTCATCGTGTGACAGTGACAAATAAACACTTTGCAATGAAGACCGCTTACACTCAGCTAAACTTTGCTCTAATTGGGCGCCCTGCTCTTTTAGTAAGGCATTATTTGTTTTCGATGATGAGTACAAAATCACATCAACAGTTTTGCCTGAGGCCAATGTCACCGTAGATTCACTAAACGGCTGCGCTGGCGATGTCGCTGTTTGCGAAAACTGTCCCCATAATATGATCGTTGTCATTATGGAGACGATGACAAAGATGCCAATGCATGTCGCCAAGATGATCACATTAGTGGGTAAGCGCTGAGATTGATGTTTGCGACTTCGGTGAGGTTTTAATAGATACCCTTGCCCTTTGACTGTCTCTATTAGCGTTTCATATTGCGGGCCTAAAAATGCTCTAAGCGTGAAAATCGCATGAGTGACTGACGCATCGCTTAACGGTGGCGCTTGTTCGTCCCCTTTTTTCAGCAAAGGTTTAGCCACAACTTGCCCTTGATAATCAATCAATAAGCTCAACACTTGTCGTTCAGCTCGAGGAAGATGCCACACATCTCCTGTCTGTTGGTTAGTTAGCTCACCCTTAGCTTTATTAAACCGGCAATGCCCTAAATGCATTCATCTTTTCCCAACCACACTTCTATAAATACAGTGTAAAAAGAAAGTATAAATTTTTCTGTGATCCTGATTAATTTAGTGGCCTTTTTGTAACAAGCTAAAGGGCTTTTATTTACCTTTGCACAACAAAGTGAGAGGCAAGTCACTTAAATTCATAATGTAAATAAAACCAATTAACCGTTAATAGTGCCGTTAATCTTGATTAATCTCATTAATAGCGTGATCCCCCTCACGAAAAGTAGCAAGTTGCCTCAAAAAATCATCAGTGAGTAACGGAGTTAACGCTCCCAAAAGCCGTTTTTCTTACCTCCACATTAATTGGCTAATCATCACAAAATTTATCTGCACATTGCTTACATTAACTCTATCGAGCAACGCCTACCAAGATGATAAAAGCCAGTAAGGCACTGACTCGAAGAGATGAACAATTAACAACAAAACAAGCATGACAAGCTTGAACTTAATCAATAAGAAAACAGCAAATAGGGTGATTATTATGAGCATAACTAGACGTCAAGCCTTAACCCAAATTATTGGAATCAGTAGTGTCGCAGCAGGTGCTACTTTAGTGGGTACTTCAGCATTTGCTGCCACTGATGCCGATGGAAATTTCCGTTTAGAACTCGGTGATAAATTAAAGTATGTACCATTAGATGCCATGGCCACAGCAAAACTCGCCTACGAAACAGGTGGGGGCTGTATGCATCAAGTTTTTCACGCCATTATTACTAAACTTGCAGAGTCATCAAGTGCAGATGCGGCTAACTTTGCCTCAATCCCTACAGCATTAGCTGGTTACGGCTGGGCAGGTATTGTTGGTCAAGGCACCATTTGCGGCAACTTAAATGCCGCAGGGATGCTGATTAATATCCTTGATGATATTAACGATCAAAATTCAGCGGTCATCAGCGCATCATTTAGATATTACGAAAGAGAAGATCTTCCACTTTCTTCTGATGAGTTTGTTGCTGGTATTGGATCAACTGCGGAAAAAAGCCTGTTAGTCGGCCTTACTTCTATCGCCAACAGTCCATTATGTCACTCATCAATCAGTAACTGGTCAGCAATCAATGGCGGCAAACCTTTTGTTGAAAAAGGCGAACGTTGTAAACGTCTATCAGCGAGCATGGCCTACTACATCGTCGATTTGCTCAATCGTGCATACGCTGGAGAAGATATTGGCGTATTACCAGAATCTATGGCATCAGAAGCAACAGCAAGTTGTCAATCTTGCCACGGCACAAGTGACACTATGGGCTCAGCAGCGAGTGTTAAAGGCGATTTAGAGTGTGAAACTTGTCATACCGGACATTTCAATTAAGGAGCCCATCATGAAACGCAAACTTTTGAGCGCCTTATTAACGAGCTCACTGCTACTCATAGGTTGTAGTGATGATGACAATACAACTGAACCTGTCGATCCGCCTGTAGTTGAACCACCGGTAACTGATCCTGTTGATCCACCCGTCAGTGAATCTGTAGCCATTGATGAAGCAGAAGCGGTAACGTTAACATTAGAAACATTCGACACCGACTCTGGCACACTCACTTTTACTTTGACAAATGATGAAGACAAAGCAATAACCGATGCCTCTAGTTATCAGATTATGTATTTTGGTTATCCTATTTCTGGGTCTAATAATGCTAAAGCATGGAAGCGTTGGCATGTGAGTCAAAATTATAGCTGTGATACGAGTACTGAAGATGCATGTAATGGGGTATTAACCGAAACAGATATTGCTGGGCAATATACCTTTAATGCCACTGACTTAGACCTTGATAGTAAAGCTGCTGCAGGCGCTGTCGAGCAATATAAAGTGGCCATTTTGATTCATGGGGCTAAGGCGAGTAATGAGTTCGAGCTAATTACAGCCGAAGAATAATCGTCGCCCAGCCTGATACCAACCCCCATACAAAGGCATTAGGCATTTATAGCCGTAGCGTGTTGCTACGGCTTTTTTTGTGACGATTTTTGCGATGAATTCGTCGATAAGAGTGATCAAGGTAACAAATTGAATCGATGTTTATACCTTCACTGTCACAGTGTTTGTAACTGTGAATTGGGTCAGATTCCACGTAAAAAAATGGTGATAAGCTCCAAACATCTTTTTTATGGAATTGATATGCATACCCTTTTACGTCATCCGTTGATATACCTTGTTACTTTACTGACGCTCTTCAGTCAGCTGGTATTTGCTAATCCAACAACAATGACACCTAAGGGCAATACCCCATCAACTCAAACATCAATTTCAACTTCAGTAATAACGTCTAGCCATCATCAAGAGGCAAGCGACACATCATGCCAAGCTTGTTCAAACTGTCAGCATGAACATGAAAAAAACCAACAAACAGTTAGTTGCCAAAGCAATAATACTTGTCAATTAAATTGTGAAAATTGCTTATATATCAGCCTAGCAGATACCTTATCCATTCAAACGCCTTGGCATTTCAATCAAAATCTGGGGCATGTCATTGTCACTCCCCAGCCTTACTTTCAATCAATCGATGCGTCGCAAGCATTTAAGCCGCCTATCAGTTAATGTTATAAAACCGTTTTAGTAACAACGACTAATAACACTTTTATATCTACACAAACGACAATTTACGGACGAAACGACGCAGGTTATCGTCCGACTATTTCATGGAGTTAAGCAATGAAAAATATTATCTATATCGTACTGAGCCTCTTTTTAATTAGCTCTACTGTGCAAGTCGCCACAGCCGCACATCACGTTAGCGAGCAGCATCAATCACATGTTTGCCCTATGCATCCCGAAGTCACAGGTAACGCTGGAGATACTTGTCCTAAATGTGGAATGAACTTAGAGCAGACCCATAAAACCGACGGTGATCACTGCCCTAATAAAGGCCACTGCAAAGGTTGTGACGGTAAAGCCAAATGCGAAAACTGTAAAAAGTGTGAAAACTGCAAAGGCTGTGACGGTAAAGCCAAATGCGAAAACTGTAAAAAGTGTGAAAACTGTAAAGGCTGTGACGGTAAAGCTAAATGCGAAAACTGTAAAAAGTGTGAAAACTGTAAAGGTTGTGACGGTAAAGCTAAATGCGAAAACTGTAAAAAGTGCGAAAACTGCAAAGGCTGTGACAGTAAAACCAAATGCGAAAACTGTAAAAAGTGTGAAAACTGCAAGCAATGTGAAAACTGCAAAGGCTGTGACGGTAAAGCTAAATGCAAAAACTGCAAGAAATGCGAAAACTGCAAAGGCTGTAACGGTAAAGCCAACTGTGATAACTGTAAAAAGTGTGCTGATAAAGCTAACTGCAAATGCTGTTCAGCAAAACATGCACACAAAGATCATAAGACCAAGCAACATACTCATGCTTGCCCAATGAATGCCAGTATTACAGGTGTTGAAGGTGATAGCTGCCCTAAATGCGGCATGAAACTAATGCCAATGAGCGCCGAAAAAACTGAACACGCTCACCATTAGGCATATCTGATACCGCTAATTAACGATTAATTAGCGGTTTACATTTTGACTGTAGATACTTTTTAAAAGCCTTACATATACATCTGACTATCGTAAGGCTTTGATGACTTTCTCCGCTCAACGCCTTCTGCTTTACTCTGTTCAACTGACTATGTTCAACGGACTCTTTTCAACGAACTCTGTTCAACGGACTCTGTTCAACTGACTCTGCTCAACGGGCTCTGCTCAACTGCCCCTGCTCAACGAACTTTGTTTAAATCATCTTACACTTATTCAAATTATTATTTTTGCCAATAAAATGATTGTCACGAAACGTACAAAACGGCTTTTTATTCAACAAAAAGTAACCGTTAAAAAATCGTATCACGGCCACCAACTGAACAAAGTCTAACCAATCAGCGCACAAAAACACCGCACGTTGTTAGATTATTATATTTAATTGTGAAACTTCCTCATGTTTTTAGTATAAATGCCGTTATAGTCAGCACCCTTGATTAGGTTAGCCAAAGGCAGCCTAGATGTATCAACACACCCAGTTAATCGGTGTGTAGGAGTTATATTAATGAGCTTTTTATCTACATTATCCATTCGGAATAAGTTAATAACTGCGATGTTATTTGCTGTCATTGTGTCCACCAGCGTCGTTGCTTATGTAGGCCAAAATAGCGCTAAAACCTTATTATCAGAGCGATTAGAACAGTCGGATATGCCTAACCTAGTCCAGCGTATTCGTAATGCTATCGATGGCGAAATTAACCAGATGAAAGTCGTCACTCGGGCAATCGCAAATAACAGCATGATCCAACTTTGGATAGACCAAGGTGAAAGTGTTGAAGGTGAGCAGTACTTAATCGATTACTTAGCAAAAACAGCCAGTGATAACGGCTTTAGTAATGCCTCATTTGTCGATAAAAACAGTCATAAATATTGGAATCAAAATGGCTTTTTACGCGTACTGGATCCCGGCCATGATAAGTGGTTTTTTCGCTTCACTGAAAGCGGCAAAAACGAGTCGACGAGTATTTACCATGACAGTGTTGGCCAAACTGATATTTTCATCAATTACCAGCAAGAAAATGGCCAAGGCCTAAGCGGTGTGTCTAAATCTTTTGATGAAATGGTTGATTACCTCAACAGTTTTCAAATCGAACAAACGGGTTTTGTTTACCTCGTTGATGGCGACGGTGTCATTAAAGTTCACCGCAGTATCGATTATAAATCGGGTAAAACATTAGCTGATATTTATCCGAGCATTAACAGTCGTCAATTGTTAAACCAAAACAACTATGCTTTTGCAATGGCTGATGAGCAACTCATTGCTTCAAGTTATATATCAAGTTTAGGCTGGTATGTCATCGCTGAAGTCCCTCAAGAGGAGCTATACGCTGGCTTAGATACTTCACGTAATAATATCTTAATTACGTTCTTTATCATTGCCGTCCTCTTTATTGCGATCAGTATTTACCTTGGCAACAGCTTAGTGCGTCCACTAAATCAATTAGCTGATACCTTTAAAGAGCTCGGCGAGGGTGAAGGTGATTTAACTCAGCGTATTAACGAAAATGGCAATGAAGAAATGCGCCGTTTAGCTCAAGGGTTTAATGCCTTTATTAGTAAATTGCACTCTGTAGTTCAAGAGCTAGCTGCAACCTCAAACAAGGTGAATGACGCTTCTCAACATGTCTATAGCGATGCCCAACATTCTAAAAAATCTGCGGATATCCAAAGTGATGGAGCGCATCAAGTTTCTGTAGCCATTAACGAAATGGGCAGCACAATTGCAGAAATAGCAAACAATGCCTCCATTGCAGCTCAAGCCACTAATGATGCGACCATAAAAGCGCAACGGGCGCAAACCGTGGTTGAAGAGTCAAACACGACCATCACAGACATGGCGTCTAATATGGAAAACGTCTCAGAAAATATTGTCACTTTAGCAGAAAAAAGTGACTCAATATCGAGCGTGTTAGATGTGATTCGTGGGATTTCAGAACAAACCAACTTGCTAGCATTAAACGCCGCTATTGAAGCTGCTCGCGCTGGTGAACAAGGCCGTGGTTTTGCCGTTGTTGCAGATGAAGTGAGGAACTTAGCCCAGCGCACCAGTGAATCAACTGATGAAATTCACGCTATGATTTCTGAGCTACAAAACGGCGCCAAAGCTGCCGTAGCATCAGTCCACGAAGGCCGTGAGCATGCAAAATTAGGCGTTAAAGCGTCAATGCGAACGCATCAGGCGCTGGAAGAGATTGCAGGTAATGTTCAGCATATCTCAGATCTCAATACCCAAATAGCCACTGCGACTGAAGAGCAATCTGTGGTGATTAACGAAATTAATCAGCATGTGGTCAACATTGGTGACAGCAGCCAAAGCAGCGCCCAAGCTTCAGCCAGCATTGAAAGCTCAAGCAATGAGCTAAAATCAATGGCAAATGATTTAGACGGACTTGTGGGACGATTTAAATTAACCTAACTTCGCCACCATTTAACAGTAAGCAAAATAAAAAAGCCGAACACATTGTTTGGCTTTTTTGTTGCACAACGCTTGATTTATCTACCTATCAATTGCTTATTATGCTGAGTATCACTCACCACACAAAAAGGATTCAGATTAACCTAACGAGTGCTATCAAACCTGTTAATGTAAAGGGCCTAGTTATTTGACCAAGCATTTAAATTGACAGAACCTCCGCCACCAATCAGCTCAATCGCAAAAATTTGATAACCCCAATTACCAATATACGGGTATTTTTCATGCTTATATTCTTGCGGGTTTATCCACATTTGAAAATGCTGACCGACATTAATCTCACCGTTATCACGCTGATTGTAATAGTCACGAATTGCCCAGTATTGTTTAAATGTTGTTAGCCCAGGCCCATAGGCATGGGGCTTATCGGTGCGTGTTGAAACATAGTAGTCGTACTTAGCACCATCTACATTTTTAGTTCCTAACCAACGTGCACCATTGTCTTTGCCATCATCATTTTGATGCTCGGGATACCAACCATTGTGCTTATCAATAATGTAGTATTCGGCCATACCGTCGTAATTGGTGTTATTGCTTTTAGTCCAACCATACAAAGCAAAAACTGACTTTTGGCTGCTGTTATCAGGATAGTAATTTTCAATACTAAAGTTGACTTTTCGCCATTGATGCCCTGTTTGCCAACCTCGACCTGACACCACGTTTTGCGAGTTTCCAGACATTTTTATATAACTTGCGGTATAGCTAGTGGTGTAAAGATAAGTATTTGGATCGTTGTTCAATTCATAGTGGCTGGTGAAGTACCCTTGCTCAGTATTTGGAAATCTGGCTTCGGAAGTTTGAAACGTTTCAGCGGCCTGTATACTCCCAGAGGTGACACAAAAGGCAGCGGCAACCAACAATGCCCTTATATATGTATTTCTATTTGTATGTGAGTTCATAGTTTCCCCATTTATATATCTAAATATATTAAAAGGTGGTGTTATCTCAAGTACCGCATGAGGTTATTTATCCTCATAAATCAATGCTTAATAACGACACCGTGTTCTACAAACAGAAAACAGGGTTTACCTATGACGCCAACCTAGATTGTATTAATCTCGTCTGTTAAAAAGCAAAATTACATTACCTTGCCCACCTAAAAATTGATGATTATCGCCAATGAATTTATTTACTTAATTAAGACAACAAAATAGACCTGCTTCATTACTCGACGACCTATTAGTACATATGACTATAAGTCATGTCAACATAAGTAATGGCGAATATACATCAAAAGTATGAATACAACTGGCTAGGTGTAGGCGGCTAAAGCTGTGTTAATAACGAGGCGACAAACACTCGTCAAAATTAACTTAAGAAGTTGAAATAAATAACGTTATAGAGGGTAAACAAAGCAATATAGGAAGGGAGATGACCAGCCAAAATAAAGCGCTTAGAAATCAACAAAAAATGATGTAAAACATGGCGAGTCAATAAGCAAGTAAAGTTGGCGAATATAAATAGGCTTTATACTCACCATGATTAATCTGTCATCGGCTATTTATTTACTGCTTTGCTGCTTAAAGTAATCCCAAGCGTTAACAATACGGCCATCAGCGAACTTACATTCGCTAGTGTTGATATCGTATTCTCCTTGGGATGATATGCAATAGGCCGCAGCAGGATTTTCTAGCCCTACAGATTGATCTGCATGATATTTTCTATAAAAATCCCAAGCATCCACTTGAGTATTGTCTTCAAGCATACATTGCCCAGAAGAAATATCATACTTACCCCGCTCTGCACAAAATACAGCGGCAGGATTGGCAAGTTTTTGCTGGCTTGATTCAACCTGACTTTGTTTATTGTCACTGCAAGCAGACATCATGCAGAACAAGCCAACCAGCCCTATGATTTGATAACGTTTCATTGTTGTTCCATCCTTGAAAATTAATGTGTTCACATAAGTTGATTAAGCAGCGTTTAGCAAAGGTTTTCAACGCTCATGATAACTGCTGAGTGACTAATAAACGCTGACAGAGTTTAATAAAATCAGATGATGTGACAATCCCTAACACTCTGTTATCTCTGTCTAAAACAGGTAAACAACCTAGTTTATTGTCGATAAAATATTGCACGACAACAGGAAGCGGCTCATCTAATCCTAATTTATCGACTTGGGTATCCATAATATCGGCGATAGGGGTATAGCGCTCTTTTCTATCTAACGCTCCTTGGCCGTACTTATTGAGCACACTTAGCACAGTTGCAATCATTTTTTTATGGGTCAACATGCCAACAAATTTGCCATCGGATTCAGAAATAACAGGAAGATGACGCACATTACGGCTTTGCATTAATTGGTGAGCGTCTTTCATGCTGGCCTCATTACTAATACAAATAGGATTAGGGGTCATGATATCGCTTACTTTCATCGTATTATTCCTTATACAGATTATGTATAAATTCTAATCAAACCCGTCATGAATAGCGAGTAATTAACAAGCAAATCAGCCAAATATCAATGATGACTATAGCTGCTTTTTCGCTATTTCACCTTCTACCAACAAATATGCTCGCCAGTAGTTAAATACACCACCCAATAAGAATAACAAGCTGCCAATCATGTACTGCCAAGCAAGAAAGTTAAGAATAAGTAAGTGATCATTTGGTGACTCAAAAGCCCATAAATATGGCACGGAAGCCAAGCCATAAAGAACTGAACCAACGATGAAGCAAATCGAAGTAAGGTTCATCAACTGAAGTAACTGCACTGAGTCTGCTTTGACGATCAAAAATACGTTAGCCGCTGCGCCAACAACAAATAACGTGCTACCAATAATAAACAACCAGGTACTGATTAACGGCCAATCCACTTGAGGAAAACTCGCTAACCGACCAAATACAAAACATAAGGTGCCAAACAAGTATGTCGCCCCAGCAAAATACTCAACAACCTCGTCAACTTGGTGGGATGTATGACTTTTCCAATAACGCCGGATCTCAGCCATATCGTGAATATTAACCACTAAATAAGTTAACGATGCAGCTAGAAAGATCCACCCACCAATATAAGCGTATTCAGCTCGGCTAGGAAAAAAGAAGAAACTGCCAATAACAAATAAAATGCCACCTAATTTATAGGCAATAGCATTGATCGTTTCCCAGCGAAACTGAGATCTTAAGGCTTTTTTATCCGCGGTTAAATTTAAGATACGGCGACGATTTGAAAAAGCATGTGGCATAGGTTTGATATCTCAGTAGGTTTTGTCTTTGCTCAATTCAGCACTAACGCCAGTGATTAATGCTATCGTCATCGATAATAAGGATTAGTGCGAATCTTATATGAAGGAGCGAACCCTACAAATAACCGTATTTGGTTAGCACTCAACCAAGACAACGTTGGCTTAATCACAAACAGAGATGTAGTTTGAAAAGAAATAGAAAAACCAGAATGGGGTGAAATACACCCCACTGATGACGAATGACTGTTCTCGTTGATGGCAAATCTTATAAATGACAGCTCTTGTAAATAATAGGCCTTGTAAATGACAGTTCGTGCAAATGACGGCCCTTATAGATGGCAGCTCTTGTTAATGACACCTCTTGTCAATTACGGCTCTTGTCAATGACAACTCTTGTTAATAACGGCTCTTATAAATAACGGCTCTTGTAAATAACAGCTCTTGCTAATGAAGGCTATCTGAAGGAGTCTGGTAATCAAACTTGGGCATTGACCACTCATATCGAATCGCCAGCATTCTGAAACTAAAGCCAAACATCACAGCAATTGATAAGCTTATCCATTCAACAACACCGCTGAATTTCATCACCACATACAAGGCAGCAGTTGCGAGAGCAACAAGTGCATAGAGCTCTTTTTTAAAGATAAGCGGCACCTGATTACATAAAATATCTCGAATGACGCCACCAAAAACACCCGTCACAACTCCCATAACGATCGCAATTTCAGGACCATAACCAAGCATCAAGGTTTTTTGTGCACCCACAATAGAAAATACCGCTAGCCCGACAGCATCAATTGCCAAGAATAGGCGCGAAAGGTAACGCATTAACGGTGCTATCATCACCGTCAGTAAAGATGCGGTAGCGATGGCTAACAAGTAGTGCACGTTTTCAATCCATATAATGGGATAATTTCCCAGTAACATGTCTCGTAATGTGCCACCACCAATGGCAGTAACACAGCCAATGATAACGACACCAAACAAATCCATTTGTTTTTTACCTGCGGCCAACGCGCCTGTCATCGCTTCAGCTAGGATACCAACTAGCCATAAGGCACTGATCACTTTAACTTCTAACATAACACGCACTAACAAATAAAAAAGGAAGCAAATATTGCGCTCATCCCCGCTAAAAATACAGATATAATTTCTAATTTTATCATTATATTTTCTAATACTTTTACAGTGAAAATTTATACAAGCACCTACAGCTATATGGTTGAAAGATTTAAAACCAAAATTTAGTAATTAATAAAATAGCTAACACAGTATTTATGCAACCAAAACAAATAAGGACTCTATATGCACCAAAAGTTACATTAACCTTATCCTATTCGCTATTATTATGTTGCTGTGTATTCCAACTGCCGCCATTCAACACACTGATTTAGTATCAGAGTCGACAGTAATATCAGTCAGTGTTTGGCAACACAAAACGATTAGGCTTTTATCATTTAGCCGCTGAATGACGATGACCTTAGTTATATCTAAAAATTATCTTATTGAGCCTTAACAACCGCCCTGATTTAAGACACAATGTAGATAACATCCATCTAGACGGCTAAACATGAGAAAATCATTAAAACAGCGATCGTCCGATCATCACCGTGGAATATACTTTATTGGTACTACCCCACCGAAAATCGATACTGATTTTGAGTCGGTCAGCATTATTGCCGATAAGTTACTCGCTCGCCTTGATGAGATAAGTTTTGACGGTTTGATCATTTATGACATTCAAGATGAAACCAGTCGTACTGACACCCCTAGACCTTTTCCATTCAAAGCCACCCATGACTCTGGCACCTATGCACAATTAATCAACCAAAAGTCAGGTAAGCCTGTTATAGCCTATAAGAGTGTTGCAGGGCTGGATGAGCGAGGGTTTAATGAATGGTTATCTCGCGCTTGGTATCAAAACAATGTCAGAGATCTCGTCTTGGTGGGCTCCCCCTCTACTCAGGTAAAAAGTTCATTACCACTTAATGATGCTTATAAGGTCTTAGCTTCGCACTCTCAGGACTTCTATCTTGGTGGTGTTGCCATTGCAGAGCGCCACTTAAGCAAAAAGAATGAACACATTCGTTTATTAGGTAAGTCGACTCAAGGCTGCGAGTACTACATTACTTAAGCGGTATATAACGCCCAAGCGACAATTGATATGCTAACCAGCTATGCTCAAGAATGTGAGTTAAACAACATTAAACCCAATCGAGTTATCTTAACTTTCTCACCTTGTGGCAGCGCCAAAACCCTAGAATTTATCAACTGGTTAGGGGTCTCAGTACCAGAAGAAACCAGTGAGCGTATTCTATCTGCAGCCGATCCATTATATGAGTCGATTAAAATAAACCACAGTAATCTACTGCAAATTTTAGATGCGGTGATTCAGCTAAATATCCCGTTAGGGTTAAACATTGAAAGTTTAACTAATCGCAAGACTGAAATTGATGCATCTATTTTGATGTATAAATTACTGAAAGGCACCATGGATCAAGCCTTAGCACTAAATCAAATTGATCAATTTGTGCTGAATAAGTGATCACACAAAAACTATCATTCTCTATGGTGCTGATGCGCCATAGAGACTCCTTTAAGTTTCATCTAGCTAACACCTTTATTAACAGGCTTCTTGCTAACAAAGCATCAAACTCCCCTATATATCGCTTTTTTACCTCACAACGCTAGCGACACTGACTTCACCGAAACCTATTTTACTAATGTAAACAAATATTTACCTACGACTAATGTCTGAGGTTAAAACGCCGATTATTACTCGCTATGGCTATAGGGTTCAGATAAGGTGCTTCTAATTTAAAGCAGTAGCACTTTTAGTGAGTGAGCAATAGGAATGATATGAGCAGTAATTCAAAATCCATACATGAACAGAAAAGTGAATCTCCCCCCAGTCAATCGCAAACGAATCCATCCAACAAACAATATCAACAGCAACATAAACCCAGTTCTGCCTTTAACTCTCGAGATGAGTATTTAGAGCATGAATTAACGATTATGGATCCAAAGCGCTGGCGCCCTAATCTACCAGGCAAAGACTATCGCTTTGAACTGGAAGACACCATTCCAGCAATGGCTGCAACCATAGGTAAAGTGGTCATGGTCGGCGCCATTGCCACCACATTTGCAACCTCACTTGGCCTTGAAGAAAGCTTTATTCTGGAAAATGTCCGTTACGAACTCATTATTGCCGCTTTCTTCATTGTCATTTTCTCAGGTTTTTTATTGCCTACAGCAAACTTAGCTGGCACCCACGGACCGCTTATTCCCATTATTCCAATTGTGGTTGCAGCAGGCGGCCACCCAATGGCATTTGGACTACTCATTGGTGCCTTAGGCTTAATTCTTGCCATCAGTAAAGGCGGGAGTATGCTCGCCAACCTCACCAGTAAAGGGGTTTGTGGCGGACTCTTACTGTATCTGGGGTTTGTTGGTACTGCATCACAAGTAAAAAAGCTGTATGCCTGGGCCAACAGTATCGGTATGGAACACATCGCATTTATCGTGATTTTCTGCACCATTATTTTATATGCCTTACTAGAGCATTGGCGAAAACGTTGGCTAGCCGTGCCATTAAGTTGCTTACTCGGTGGTACGTTAGCCTTTGCCCTCGGCGCGCCATTTGAGTTTCAAACTGCGCCAGGTCTACCGAATATGAGCCCAATGTACTGGTGGGGAGAAAGCTCAGGTTGGATGCTTGGCTTACCGACTCTTGAAAGCTTTATCGTGGTTTTGCCCTTCGCAGTGCTCGCTGTCGCGATGTGGTCGCCAGACTTTTTAGGCCATCAAGTATTTCAAAAGATTAACTACCCGCAGCGCACTGAAAAAGTGCATATGAATATAGATGACACGATGACCAGCGCTTCAATTCGTCAAACCTTTGGTTCAATGCTTGGGGGGGCCAACTTCACTTCATCTTGGGGCACATACATAGTCCCTGCGGCAATTGCTAAACGCCCCATTCCTGCAGGTGCGCTACTGACAGCCTTGTTCTGTGTTATTGCCGCACTTTGGGGTTATCCAATGGATTTAGCCATTTGGGAACCCGTATTGTGTGTCGCCTTAGTCGTTGGGGTATTTATCCCACTTCTTGAGGCTGGTATGGAAATGACCCGAGAAGGAAAAACCACTCAATCAGCTGCGATTGTGGTGTTTTCGTCTGTATTAGTTAACCCTGCTTTTGGTTGGTCACTGACAATGTTATTGGATAATTTAGGTTTAATAGGCTGTAAAGATCGCAGTGCTAAACTCACCAAAATGAACCGCTGGATAGCCCCTAGCGTTATGTTTATCATTCTTACAGGGGTGATGGCATTAGTTGGCTTACTACCAGGTATTCCAGCCATCATTTCAGGATTAAACTAACGGTTCATTCGCCAAAAATTCAAGTTAGCTGAGCGCCAATGACATAACTGAGCAATAAATAGACAGAGGCTTGAACCTACAAGCCTCTGTGAATAAAGCCGCCAAACTGCTTTTGTAGATCCAAATATTAACAATAACCGCCAATCCCCCAGCTTATCGAGCTTACTCACCAACTTGAAAAATATTCGACATTATAAAAAAACAGTCTATTTACACTTACTTAGTATTTAAATTAAAACAAACTGTGTTATAAACGAATAACAGGGTTAAATAAAAAACAATTCGATGTTAATTTAAAAAATCTTTGTGTTAAATCAATGTTAATCACAAACTTTTATGGTTTGCTTGAATAGTGTCGGCATATATCGCCTTAAAACGAGCAAAGAATAACCATATAAAGTAAACCAAAGGTACCTAAAGCGTATTGCGCTGATACCGTTCAATTTATGAATGTGCAATCAATAGAATTATAAAAAAGGGGTTCATATGAGGATCATCCAACTCTTAGCGCTATTAACGTTCACACTCACTTTTTCACTATCAGCAGTTTCGAGTAACGCTAAAAATGAAGAGCAGCTCGTTCTTTCATCTTGTTTATCAGTTAATAAAACCGCATCTGAGATGTCGACTCAAGCATGTTCCTACTATATTCAAGGCTTTCTTGCTGGCTCATTCAACACCAGCCAACAGTATGAACTAAAGAACACATCGGGCGGATTCACCGATAGAGCCTATCGCACCCGAGTCGGTAAACAGACATCAAAAATACTTCCAACTGAGGTGTGCATACCTGCAAATGAAACCAAAGAGCAGTTAGTTGGGCGTATCGTCGATAGAACAATTGAGCAATTGTCACCGACTACAGACTCATTACAAGGGCTGCACAGTCAGATTTATCAAGCAATCGCCAACGAATCGTCGTGCGAGCAGCAAGATTAACGGCAACAGAAATTAAAAAATAACTTTTACAGGCAGGCTAAGTTTTAGCTAGCAATAACTCACACTAAGTATTGATTAATATGACACAAGAAATTAAACGCAGCGTCGTGCCAAGCCATAGGCTTAGCTTGATATTAACACTGGCGCTATTTTGGTGGATTAACTCCAATTACAGCAACCCTTTATTATTATCTTTAGGGGCTGGTTCAATCATGCTGGTGCTCTATATTGCGCAAAAAATGGATGTAATCGATCAAGAAACTCATCCTATTCGCCTTAATGCCCACATGCCCAGTTACGCACTATGGCTAGTTAAACAGGTCATTTTGTCGAATATCAGTGTGGTTAAACATATTTGGATGGGTAATAAAAGTATTACCCCCGTACTGACCACCATAGACACGCAACAATGCTCGGATATTAATAAAGTGATCTACGCTAACTCCATCACCTTAACCCCAGGAACCGTAGCGATAGACTTAATTGATGACCAACTCACCGTTCATGCTTTAGATAATGCTGATATCGACACACTTAAAACCGGAGAGATGGATCGCCGGGTAAGGGAGCTTGAAAACTAATGTTAGCCGCTGCCACAATCGCCATTCTAGTTGTTATGTTACTTGCGATCATTCGCTGTATCGTTGGTCCCACCCTTTACGATCGAATATTAGCGTTCAACTTTTTTGGCACTAAAGCCATTTTGTTGATTTCCGTTTTAGGTTTTTTAATGGGTCGCCCAGAGTTTCTCGACATCGCCCTCGTCTACGCCCTCATTAACTTTATCAGTGTTATCGGAGTATTACGTTACTCAGATTCTGCCGAATTTAAAGTCGCTCCTTATAAATCTCATCCAACCAAGGAGACTAAAGAATGAGCTTGTTACTCGAAATCTGCAGCGGTATATGCCTGCTAATAGGGAGTTTTTTATGCTTTTCGGGTGGGATAGGAATTATACGTTTCCCAGACTTTTACACCCGCATGCATGCTGCAAGTGTTACCGACACATTAGGCGCAGGCTTAATTCTCATTGGCCTTATGCTGCAAAGCCCCAATGGTATGGTCCTAATTAAACTGATATTGATTTTAATTTGTACGCTGTTCATTAACCCATCTGCCAGTCATGCATTAGCAAAAGCGGCACTACATAATGGCTTAATACCAAAAGAAGCTAAGCGTGCAAATCTAGGAGGGAACAAGTCATCGAAGCTTTAGTTGATATCATACTATTAGTATTTTTAGTGGTGATTGCCATTGCAATCGTGCGCATGACTGACCTATTAGCCGTTGTCATGTTAAGCGGTATTTATGGCTTATTATCTGCCTGTTTCTTTGTTGTACTCGATGCAGTAGATGTGGCCTTTACCGAAGCATCTGTTGGTGCGGGAATATCGGGTTTACTCATGTTAGCGGCCATTACAATGACAGGCCGAAAAGAAGCGCCAAGGCGTCATAAGCCTCTTTTATCATTATTTGTCGTACTGGTTACAGGTGGCATGTTGATATACGGCACAATGGATATGCCTTACTTTGGCGCCGTTGATGCTCCAGTTCACCAGCATGTCGCCCCTCGCTATATCCATGACTCTATGGAAGAAGTCGGCGTTCCTAATATTGTGACCTCAGTGTTAGGCAGTTACCGTGCCTTTGATACGTTAGGCGAAGTTGCGGTTATTTTTACCGCTGGTATTGGTGTGCTGTCATTACTCAGATTACCACGTCGTCGTAAAAATCCTCAATCAGATGAAGCGACTGAAGAGCAAATGCACGAACGTCATATGGTCGTGCGTATTGTCAGTAAAGCCCTCATTCCTTTCATCTTATTGTTTGCACTCTATGTGCAGTTCCATGGTGATTTCGGCCCTGGTGGTGGTTTCCAAGCAGGGGTGATTTTTGCTGCTGCGATTATTCTATACACCATGTTATTTGGCTTAGAAACCGCTCAAAAGGTATTTAATCCAGCCCTCATTCAACTTCTTGCCGCTGTTGGACTATTGCTTTACGCCTCCGTTGGAGTTGTTTCAATGATTAATGGCGCAAACTTCTTAGATTATAACGTTTTAGCCGAAAATCCACTCGATGGTCAACATATCGGGATCCTATTGATTGAACTAGGAGTCGGTATCACGGTTGCATCGGTCATGCTGAGTATCTTTTTTAATTTTGATGCCCGCAGACAAGCCCAGCAAAACAATAACAAGCAAAAAGGGGAGCAAGATGTTTCTCGGACTCTATAACTACTGGATTGTAGTCCTGTTGATGATGATTGGTTTTTATATCGTCATCGCCCACGGTAACTTAGTGAAGAAGTTAGTCGGACTCACTATTTTCCAAACCTCGGTGTTTATCTTTTATATCAGTGTCGGCGTTGTCGAACGAGGCAGTGCCCCCATCCTAGCTGAAGGGATCAGTGATTACTCTAATCCTTTGCCCCATGTTCTGATCCTAACCGCGATTGTGGTTGGTATTGCAACCACAGCACTTGGGCTTGCGCTGGTCATCAGAATCAAAGAGTCGTATGGCTGTATTGAAGAAGATGAGATCCAAAAACAAGATCAGCTAAACGAGGAAAAATCATAGTGCTAGCTCACCTGCCTATTTTACAAGTCGTGCTGCCGCTAATGGCGGCCCCACTATGTTGGTTTTTAAACCGTTCAAAACTGGTGTGGATATTTGCCTTATTGGTCTGTGCTGCAACTTGTGTCAACAGCATACTATTGCTGATAGAAGTGATGAAATCAGGGACCATCATATATGAACTCGGAGGTTGGGAAGCCCCTTGGGGGATTGAATACCGCATAGATAAGCTGAATGCCTTATTGTTGCTCATTATCTCAACCATTGGCACTGTCGTCCTGTTTGCCGCTAATACCAGCATACAAAAAGAATTGAGCGAAGATCGCCACACCCTGTTTTATAGCCTCTACCTATTATCACTAACAGGTATGTTCGGGATTGTTGCAACCGGCGATGCTTTTAATGTCTTTGTCTTTTTAGAAATTTCTTCACTCTCTGCCTATGCGTTAATTGCTTTAGGTAAAGACAGACGCGCACTGTGGGCTGCATTTCAATACCTGATTATGGGGACGATTGGTGCCACGTTTATCTTGATTGGCATTGGTATGTTGTACCAAATGACTGGCACTTTAAACATGAGTGACCTTGCAGTTCGCTTAGTTGATGTTGGCCATACCCGTACTGTGTTTGCCGCCTTTGCCTTCTTGATTGTTGGCATCTGCTTAAAACTGGCGCTTTTTCCGCTTCATCTTTGGTTACCAAACGCATATGCCTATGCACCTTCAATTGTAACCGCCTTTTTAGCAGCAACCTCAACCAAAGTGGCAGTGTATTTATTAATTCGGTTTACCTTTACCGTATTTGGCATCAGCTTCTCATTTACCAGTTTGCCTTTACAAGACATTCTAATGGTACTTGGACTCGTAGGTGTTTTTGTTGCTTCTATCACTGCGATTTATCAGCAAAACGTCAAACACATCTTAGCTTACTCAAGTGTTGCTCAAGTCGGTTATATGATTATCGGTTACTCCATCAATACCAGCACGGGTGTCATGGCAAGCTTACTGCACCTGTTTAACCATGCGTTGATGAAAAGTGCATTATTTTTAGCATTAGGCGCCGTCATGTACCGCATTGGTAGTGTTCAACTAAGCCAATTTCAGGGGCTAGGCCGACAAATGCCATTAACCATGTCTGCAATTGTCATTGGTGGATTAAGCCTTATTGGTGTGCCATTGACGGTCGGTTTTGTCAGTAAGTGGTATTTGCTCATCGCCAGTGTTGAAGCAGGTATGTGGCCAGTTGCCGCCCTGATCCTCTTAGGTTCGTTATTGGCCATTGTGTATATCTGGCGCATTGTAGAAATGGCCTACTTTAAGCCGCCATTAGCTGGACGTGAAACGGTTAAAGAAGCTCCTTGGACTTTCCTTGGTCCTATTTGGGCTCTTGTCATCGCTAATATCTATTTCGGTATCGATACTCGCCTGAGTGTGCAAGTTGCACAGGCGGCTTCTCAAAGCTTGTTTGGAATAAACCCATGAATCCATCTTTGGCGCTGATGTTACAGCTAACTATATTATTGCCTCTGCTGGCAACACTTGCTATTGCAGCAACAGGCAGTAAACCTAATCTTCGAGAGGCTGTTACCATCAGTATCAGCCTTGTGGTGCTTTACTGCGTTGTTAACCTCTATCAAGCACTTAAAGCTGGTGCGAACATTGAGGTGTCATGGTGGGAGCTCATGCCTGGCTTAGAAGTCAGCTTTGTGATTGAGCCGCTTGGCATGCTATTCGCTCTGATTGCCAGCTTCCTTTGGTTAATTACCACCATTTATGCCATTGGTTATATGCGTGGTCATAATGAAGATAACCAAACCCGCTTTTATATCTGCTTTGCTTTGGCGATTAGCGCAGTAATGGGGCTCGCTTTTTCTGCGAACTTATTTACTCTATTTATCTTCTACGAAGTGTTAACCCTATCAACTTATCCGTTAGTGACCCATGCTGGCACAGATAAGGCTAAACAAGGTGGTCGTGTTTATTTAGGGATCTTACTCAGTACCTCTATCGCCTTCTTCTTGCTCGCTATTGTATTAACTTGGTTAATCAGCGGCACACTTGAATTTACTGCTGGCGGCGTATTTGATGCCAATGTAGATACCACAATTGCTGGCGCCATCTTAGTGTTGTTTATTTTCGGAATTGGTAAGGCTGCAATGATGCCGTTTCATCGCTGGTTACCTGCAGCGATGGTTGCTCCGACCCCAGTCAGTGCACTACTCCATGCGGTTGCTGTGGTAAAAGCAGGGGTATTTACTGTACTTAAAGTTTGTATCTTTATTTTTGGTCTCGACCTACTACCGACATTGCCAACCACTGAATTTTTACTTTATCTAGCGGCTATTTCAGTATTGTTAGCCTCAATCGTAGCAATGAGGCAGGACAACTTAAAAGCCAGACTAGCTTACTCTACGGTGAGCCAACTCGGTTATATCACCATAGGAGCACTCCTTGCCACACAGTCGGGAGTGATCGGCAGCTCAATGCATATTGCCTCTCACGCTTTTGGCAAAATCACCTTGTTCTTCTGTGCTGGCGCCATTTTGGTGGCCAGTCATAAATCTAAAGTCAGTGAAATGCGTGGGCTAGGTTTTACCATGCCTGTCACTATGGCCGCTTTTTTCATTGCTAGCTTGAGTATTATTGGTGTGCCACCAGCTGGAGGGACCTGGAGTAAATGGTTCTTGCTAATGGGCACCATCGAAACAGGTTACTGGTTCGTGATGGTAACCTTAATGCTCAGTTCTCTACTCAATATCGCGTATTTACTGCCTATCCCTTATCACGCATTTTTCCCTGGTAAAGGTGAGGCACCTGAACATCGCGGCATAAAAGAAGCGCCTTTACCTTCTTTGATCGCATTAACTATTACTACGTTAGGCTGCTTGATTATGTTTATCCATCCTCAGCCCTTTTATGAATTGGCGAAAGCTATCTTGACTGTATCTGGAGTTAGCCATGGACAATGAGAAGCAGTATTTTTTCGATAAACCCAAAAACATTCAGCTTATTTTATATCTGCTATACGCATGCTGCGGTGTGCTTGTGGTGCTTGATTTTGTGATCCATCGCCACGTTTATCATAGCTGGGAAAACCTCCCCATTTTCTATCCTATTTATGGCTTTGTCGGCTGTGTCATTTTGGTATTAATCGCCAGCTGGATGCGTACCTTTTTGATGCGACCTGAAGACTATTATGGCCCCGTTGAAGCGCCTGATAACAGCAAGATAGAAATTATCGATGTCAGCGATGGCCATGCCAAAGAAGCTAACAATAACAATGAAGGTGATCGCAATGTGGATGCTTGAGTTACCGCCGTTTGTACTCTTTTTGATTGGCGGATTAATCGCTGCAACGACGCGAGGAAAGCTTCGTGGCGCATTGATGATTGCGATTCCAATCATCAGTGGATTGCATTTATGGACAGTGCCAGAAGGCATCCACCTGCAATTAACGTTTTTAGACTATGAACTCATCCCCTATCGAGCGGATAAATTAAGCCTGATGTTTGGCTATATTTTCCATATCGCCGCATTTATTGGCATAGTTTACTCATTGCACGTTAAAGACACAGTGCAGCAAGTTGCCGCCATGCTTTATGCGGGTAGCGCCATCGGCGCGGTGTTCGCCGGTGACTTGCTAACCCTATTTGTGTTTTGGGAGTTATTAGCCTTTACCTCAGTCTTTTTGATTTGGGCCCGTAGAACCCCTGCTGCCTATAGCGCTGGGATGCGTTACCTCATTATGCAAGTTCTCTCGGGCGTCATTTTACTGGCTGGCGCACTGTTTTATATCAGTGAGACTGGCAGTATCGCCTTTGACTTTATCGGCTTAGACAGCATAGCGGGCTGGCTTATCTTTATCGCTTTTGGCATCAAGTGTGCTTTTCCTTTTGCTCATACTTGGCTTACCGATGCTTATCCAGAAGCGACACCAACAGGCACTGTACTGCTTAGTGCGTTTACCACTAAGGTAGCCGTTTATGCACTGGCTCGAGCCTATCCTGGCACAGAGCTACTTGTATATATTGGCGCTGCGATGACCTGCTTCCCAATTTTCTTTGCCGTCATTGAAAACGACCTACGTCGCGTACTGGCTTATAGCTTGATTAACCAAGTGGGCTTTATGGTGGTCGGTATTGGTATCGGCACCTCGCTTGCACTAAATGGCGCGGTATCACATGCCTTTAATGATGTGATATTCAAAGGCTTACTGTTTATGAGCATGGGCGCAGTGCTGCATATGACAGGGCGAATAAACGGCTCTGATCTTGGTGGTCTATATAAAACCATGCCTAAGACCACCATACTGTGTATTGTGGGTGCGGCCTCTATTTCAGCATTCCCTCTGTTTAGCGGCTTTGTCAGTAAATCGATGGTGATGACGGCAGCAATGGAAACAGGCCATGATTGGGTTTGGTTAATGCTATTGTTCGCCTCTGCAGGTGTGTTCCATCATGCTGGTATTAAAATTCCTTACTTTGCCTTCTTCGCCCATGATTCAGGCATTAGAGCAAACGATCCGCCAAACAACATGCTACTGGCAATGTTCATTGCTGCCTGCCTGTGTATTGGGATTGGTATTTACCCAGCGGCGCTTTACTCATTATTGCCATATGATACGGGTTATAACCCTTATGATGCGACCCACGTACTCGCACAAACACAGCTGTTATTGTTCTCGGCGCTGGCCTTTGTGTGGTTAAATCTTAAAGGTAAATATCCGCCAGAATTGCGCTCAACTCACCTTGATGTCGATTGGGTGTATAGACGTTTAGTCCCTAATATATTGCAACGTATGTTTGCGGTTATTTGGAAAGTCGATGCTGATGTACGTCAGTCAGTTCGTGGCAAACTAAGTCAATGTCAGGCATTTTTAGCCCGCCAATACAAAGAAGGTGGTAGCTTTATCTCAAGCGACTATCCGTCTGGCAACATGGTGCTTTGGGTTGCTGTTATTCTTGCAACCTATCTGTTTATTGGCTTTGTAAATTAACCTAACTGCTAGAGTTGATTTAAAAAAAGAACACGCTAGCCTGTTTTGCTAACAAGAGTTACATACAGGCTAGCGCACTTGTCATTTTTCATTTGCCATTTTTCACTTTGCATATCCTTAAGCCTTTCGTATTTTTAGCCTCTGTTTTGAACATTGATCTTACGCCGATTAAGTCGATATCAGTTAATCTGCTCACACAATTTCGATTCTGGTTGTGCTTTAGAAGCAATGTTTCATTCTTTATCATTTACAATGTCATCACGACAATAAATAATAACGCCAATTATGATTTCTCTTGAGCTGAACTATGTCTACTACTAATAACGCTGAAATTTTTGCTAAGGCAGAACAAATATGTCACAACAAAGGCGTTAAACTTACAGCGAAAAGAAAAAATGTATTAGGTGTGTTACTTGATTCTAGTAAGCCATTATCTGCTTATGAAATTGTCGATATATATCGCACGACTCATAATGAATCATTAGCGCCAATGTCTGTTTACCGAATGCTGGATATATTGAGTGAATTGGCATTTGTTCATAAACTATCATCAGAAAACAAATACCTTGCTTGCTCACACATCACTTGTACTCATGAGCATCAAGTCCCGCAGTTTTTAATCTGCAAAAGCTGTGGCAAAGTTGCAGAAAAAGGCATTCAAACCAGTGTAATCGAAGCATTAAAAGAAAGTATTAACCAAGCCGACTTTCAGCTTCTTAACTCTCAAATAGAATTACAGTGCCTCTGTAATGACTGTGCTAATCCAAGCGAGAAAGGCTAATTCTTCACAAGGTAGCATTCTGCCAGTCATACTAAAAAACAGTGATGACCTCGTTACATTGATAATAACTGTATAAGGGTTAACGAGGCTTTTACCTCGTGAGCCCAACGATTGCTTAACGCTTGTGTCAACGTCCAAATTAAACAAACATCTAAGCTAATCAAGCCTTAAGCTGGCAATTTCTAAACAAAAAAGTAACTAGAGCTTACCCAAGCCTAGCTAAATCCCCCTTCTTTCGTTGACTTAATTGCCCCTCTATTTAACTGATTTTGCCCTTTAACATCGTTCATATTTTCCTGTTCATCGACTCCTGTCACAATTGCTCTTCCCTATAAAAACGCGCTTGCTCCCATGGACAACACAGATTCATGTGGTGTTAAAAAGTTAAAATACAACCAACTTGCATATTTGTTCCTTATTTCTTCCTTATTTGTTAAATACAATCAAAATAACCCAACATTTTTTCAAAATAATTATAACCTTGGTGTCTAATATGCAGTTCAAATTATCCCTTCTGTTAACCACTTTCTTTGGTGTTATTAGTTTAACCTCACCAGTAAAAGCCAGTGGAATCGACTCTGACGATGATGGTGTAGCCGACGCAGTTGATGTGGACATTGATGGCAATGGTTTAATCGAAATCAATAGCCTTGAGCAATTCAACAATATCCGTAATAACTTAGCGGGCACAGCTTATGACAACGGTATTAGTGAGAGCACAACAGGTTGTGGTAATAACGACGACATTATTGCTTGTTTTGGTTATGAGTTAACCACTAACTTAGATTTTGATGAAAATGATGATGATGTTAAGAACGACACCTACAATACAGGTGAAGGTTGGACACCTATTGGCACCCTCGCTGCACCGTTTACTGGTACGTTTGACGGTAATCATTTCACGATTGCAAACCTGTACATCAACAATACGTCTTTAACAGGCGATGACGACAGTCTTGGCTTATTCGGTCATGCTGAAAATACCACTATCGAAAACCTTCATGTTAATGGTCAGGTAACAGCTAGCGGTTATTACGTTGCCGGCCTAGTTGGTTACATCTATGGTAGTACCCCGAGTGTCATGACCAACATCTCATTTACCGGAACAGTACAAAGCAATCAATCTGGGGCTTATGCCGGCGGTATTGCTGCTCGAGCGAGCCAAGCAACGGTTAAGCAATGTTTAGCCACTGTTGATGTAACAGGACAAGGTGATGCTGGTGCATTTGCAGGAGAGCTCGTAAATGGTAGCGTTGAAAACTGTCTAGTCAATGGCTCTGTCATTACCTCTGGCACTGTCGGCGGCGGTTTTATTGGTAACCTTTCAAGTGCAGACGTCACTAATGTCGCCTCTCATGCTAAAGCCGAGGCGAATAATGCAGTGGGCGGCTTAATTGGCAGCGTTGCTTCTTCATCGTCAACCATCACAAATAGCTTCTCAACAGGTTCTGCTAAGCAAGCATTTAATAAAGGCGGACTAACAGGCTCTGCACTTGGGACTGTGACAGATTCATACTGGGATACCCAAGCCAGTGGCAACGCGTCAAGTGGCTCAGGTACTGGCTATACCACAACTGAGTTACAAGCGCCGGTTACTAACGCTGGTATCTATGCCAATTGGGATGAAGCCTATTGGGATTTTGGTACATCTAGTCAGTACCCTTCACCTATTATCAACGGTGTTGCTTTTCACGATAGAGATAATGATGGCGTTCCAGATTCATTAGACGCTTTCCCTGATGACGCCGCAGAATGGGCAGATACTGATAACGATAATGTCGGTGACAATGCTGATGCTTTTCCTAATGATCCAACAGAATGGTCAGATACTGACGGCGATTTAATTGGTGATAATTCAGATCCTGACGCCGACAACGATGGCGTTGCCAATGAATCAGATCTATACCCATTTGATGCGACAGGATCAACTGCTGCGCACGATGTTGATATTGACGATGATGGCTTAATTGAAATCTCAACATTGGCCCAGTTACACGCGATGCGTGATGACTTAGCCGGTAATAGCTTAAGTGGTGTTACCGCAGGTTGTGCCGGTTTAACTGACGGTACAGGTTGCATAGGTTACGAATTAACCACAGATTTAGACTTCGATACTGATTCTGACGGCGATCTGTCAGATGAAACCTACTACAACGCAGGTGAAGGTTGGCAGCCTATTGGTACTTCCGATGACCGCTTTGCCGCCAACTTTAACGGTAATGGCTTCACCATTCATAACCTATTTATCAATCGCCCAGATGAAGACTATCAAGCGCTATTTGGTTATGTAGCCACGGTTAGTGTCACGAATATTAATATCGACGGTGATTTAACTAGCGTCACAGGCTTGAATAACTCAGCATTCTTAATTGCCCGAAACAGCAGCGCTGATTCAGCGGTGCTGAGCAATATTAACGTGCAAGGTACCATCCTTGGTAATGATGACAGCGGTTTAGTTGCAGGTCGACTTTATAACTTAGATGCGGATCAAGTTCATGCACAAGGTAATATCACGTCGATTTCTATTACTGGTGATGCAGGTTCTGATACCGGTGGTTTGTTTGGTCAATTATCAGGGACCAACACATTAGATAACGTGAGTTTTGAAGGCGATATTCAGGCCGTGACGTCTGCAGGCGGCTTAATTGGTGATGCTGAAAGTGTCACTATTAACGATAGTTACGCGATTGTAGATATTACCCTGATTGATGAAGCCGGCATTGAGACAGATATTGAAGTCGCAGGCGGTCTTATCGGTAAAATTGAAGGCACAAGCGTGTTAACCCGAGTGTTTGCCCAAGGCAGCATTACTGCACCCAAGATTCTAGGTGGTTTAATTGGTGATATTGATGGTGCGACAGAGGTGGTTGACTCATACGCTGATGTTTCCCTGTTAGGTGACTCGATTATTGGTGGTATCGCAGGTGACTTAAATGCAGATTCAACATTTGAGCGTGTCTTGGCATATGGTGCTATTAACACCAATGATGATCAAAATATTGATACAGGTGGCCTTTTAGGTTACAGCTCATCAAATACATTATCTGTTGTGTATGCCCTTTGGGATACCGAAGCAACTGGCATATCGAGCACATTCAACAGTTCAGGCGCGGGTTATACATCTGAAGAACTGCAATGCCCTACAACACCTGTTGATGTTAATTGTAACAGTACCGCTTATACAAATGACTGGTCTTCAGCCAACTGGGATTTCGGCACGTCCGAGCAATATCCAGCATTATTATTAAGTGGCAATTTATACCGCGATGCTGATGCAGATGGCTATTGGGCGTTTGAAGATGCATTTGATGACGATGCGAGTGAATACCTAGATACTGATAACGATGGCGTGGGTGATAACGCAGACGCCTTCCCTAATGATCGTAATGAACAATACGATACCGATGCTGATGGTGTTGGTAACAACAGCGACCTTGATGATGATGGCGACGGCATTTCTGATAGCGATGAGCTTCTTTATGGATTAGATCCTCTAGATGACAGCGACGCTTTCGCTGATCTTGATGGGGACGGTATTATCAATATTGATGAATTACAACAAGGTACCGAACTTAATGATGCAGACGATTATGTTAACGTCTTAGATGAAAACTTTAATCATGGTGAAGTGTCCTACTATGACTTAAATGATGGTTCAACTGATGACTTTGAACTACATGGTATTGCTCAAGACGGTAATCAGTTTTTACTGACAGGTTATTATTATGATGAATACTCAGATGAAGATTATGGCGCAATTGGCCGAATTAACGCCACCAGTGAGCTAGATAACAGCTTTAGTGATGATGGTATTTATTCCGGTAGTGAAGATGACATTGGCACCTACATAGAAAATATCATTAAGATCAGCAACGGTGGTTATTTAGCAGGTGTAAGCTACTACGGAAGCAATGCGACCATCGCGGCTATCACCTCTGACGGTCAGCTCGATACTAGCGTTTTCTCTACTGAAGCTAACCCTGGGTTTTATTATGCAACCGGCAGCAAAAGACATGCCCCGATTGTATACCAAACAAGTCAAAATGAATTCTACATTGGTAGCCAGAGCGACGGTTCAAACACTAAGTTTTACATCGAAAAATTAACCGCTGATGCCATCTTAGATGAGACTTTTGGTATCAATGGTAAGCTCACCTTCAACTATGCTGGCAATTATAACGTTGAATCCGTTAGGCATTTTTTCGAACAAGCCAATGGTAATATTCTGATTGCTTTTTCCATAAATAGTAATTTACGTTTCATTGAAATTAGCCCATCAGGTGAATTGAATACTGACTTTGGCGAAGATGGTTTATTAAACCCAGAGGTAAGCTATAACGACGTTATCCAGTTAGCCGATGGCCGCTATATCATCCTATTCGACGGCAATTATAATGATGAAGCTGGTCTTCATTTGGTTATGTATACGCCAGAAGGTGAAATAGATACCAGTTTTGGTCTTAATGGCTACTTTAGCTTCACTGAAGAGTTATCAAGCTTTGAAGCGCTTAACGTATTTGAACAAGCTAATGGCACATTATTAATTGCCAGTAAATTTAATTACAGGGGCAATAATTATGGTACACAACTTGTACAGGTAACCAATGATGGTCAACTTGATACACGCTTTTATAGCGCAGGTTATGCAAGAGCCGTTTATAGCGAAGATATTTCCATCGATTTTGCAACCAAGCTAGACAACCATAGCGTGATTTTTGCAGGTGACGATGATGAGACTGACCATCTTGTCGCCACGATAGCCATGGCGAATCCTTACGATCATGACTTTGATGGTGTGCCAGATAGTGAAGATGCCTTCCCTGAAGATGCAAACGAAAGTGTTGACTCAGACAACGACGGCTATGGTGACCAATCAGATGCCTTCCCTTATGACAGTAATGAATGGCTAGATACTGATAACGATGGCGTAGGTGATAACGCAGACGCCTTCCCTAATGATCGTAATGAACAATACGATACCGATGCTGATGGTGTTGGTAACAATGCTGATAACGATGATGCCGGTGACTTAGTCACTACTTATGGCTTAAACGGTATTGCTTCAGCTTATGTGCATAACGGCGATAGAGAAATTTATATTACTGACGCCATTGCTCACGATAATGGTCTGTACCTTGTCGGTAGTGCATATTACGACGCCCATACTGATGATAGCGGTGTAATCATTGATATGGATAATTCAGGTGGCATTAACACAGACTTTGCTGAAAGCGGCGTTCTTTATGCATTAAATCAAGGTCTAGCAACTCACTTTAAACTAGCACTAACAAATGAAAGCGGTATTAAAGTCGCAGGTGATAAAGACAATCAAGTATTTATCGCTCAGTATGATGCAACTGGTGCTTTAGATACTAGCTTCAATGAAACGGGTATTTACGATAATGAAGATGGCTTCATTACTCGTGGTGTTGATGTTGCCTCAACTTTATCTGATGGCAGCACGGTAATTTACGGTAAGTACACCTACCAAAACTTCGCACATAAGCTCAGCAGTGACGGCACTTTTGATACCAGCTTTGGTGATGCGGGTAGTTTATCTATTGGTGCTACTGAACTTGGTAGTTACGTCTTTTTCATAGATGCGTTAGTGCTTGATGATGATAGCCAAGTGTTAGCAATGCAGAAACAAGATCGCACTTTCTATCTGACCAAAATTGACGTTGATGGCAACATTGATACTAGCTTTGGTACGGATGGCGAGCTCGCACTTGATAGCGATATGTTTGCCCGTTCTATTAAATTAGCTAAAGACGCAGAAGGCAATGTTTACGCTGCGGGTACAACATCAAACGTTGCTAAACGACTCAGTGTGCTGAAAATTGTTGATGGCCAACTTGACAGCACATTTGCAGACAATGGTTATTCGGCCAACGATTTTGACGAAGATGTTAGCGTCTGGAATGTTCAAGATATTCAGATTCAACGTGACGGCCGTATACTCGTATTGAGTGGTGTAACGGCTGATTATGCCCACGTTGTTCGCTTTACTGAAAATGGTGAATTAGATAGTCAATTCAATACCGTAGGCTATGTTCGCTTAGATGTACAAGATTACGACCCAATCAAATTAATCCTTCAAGACGATGGTAACTTGTTAATCGCCGGTTCTGACTGGAATGGTTTTGGCATTCACCTAGTCAACATGCTTAATGACTTTGACCTAGACGGCGATGGCTTAACCAACGCTAATGATCTCGATGATGACGCTGATGGCGTTGAAGACACCAGCGATGCCTTCCCTCTTGACCCAACTGAAACGTTAGATTCAGATAACGACGGCGTTGGTGACAATGCAGACGCCTTCCCAAATGACGCAACTGAAACCTTAGATACTGATAACGACGGTGTCGGTGACAATGCAGACACATTCCCGAATGACGCATCTGAAACGGTAGATACTGATAACGACGGTGTCGGTGATAATGCAGACGCATTCCCGAATGACGCATCTGAAACGGTAGATACTGATAACGACGGTGTCGGTGATAACACGGATGCTTTCCCAAATGACGCATCTGAAACCTTAGATACTGATAACGACGGTGTCGGTGACAACGCGGATGCTTTCCCAACGGATCCAACTGAAACATTAGATTCTGATAATGACGGTGCCGGTGACAACACTGATGCTTTCCCGAATGACGCCTCTGAAACGGTAGATACTGATAACGACGGTGTCGGTGATAACGCGGATGCTTTCCCGAACGACGCATCTGAAACCTTAGATACTGATAACGACGGTGTCGGTGATAACACGGATGCTTTCCCAAATGACGCCTCTGAAACGGTAGATTCAGATAACGACGGTGTTGGTAATAATGCAGATGCTTTCCCGGATGACGCAACTGAAACCTTAGATACTGACAACGACGGTGTCGGTGACAATGCAGACGCATTCCCGAATGATGCATCTGAAACATTAGATTCAGATAACGACGGCGTGGGTGATAACGCGGATGCTTTCCCGAATGACGCATCTGAAACATTAGATACGGATAACGACGGCGTCGGTGATAACGCGGATGCGTTCCCAACGGATCCAACTGAAACGTTAGATACGGATAACGACGGTATTGGTAACAATGCTGATAATGACGATGATGGTGATGGTGTCATCGATGCGAATGACCCTAACCCGCTCGATCCTAATGACTCAGACACACAAGCACCTGTGATCAGTCATGTTGAAAGTATGACATTTGAAGCAACAGGTGAGTTAACTCAAGTGCAAGTACCTCAGCCATCTGTGATGGATGATAACGATGCTTCACCTGAACTAACAGTGGATACGGATAACTTCACCTTTAGCTTAGGTGAGCATGTCATCACTTGGACTGCGACTGATATGTCAGGCAACCATTCAAGTGCTGAACAAGTTATCACCATTGTCGATACTACAGCGCCAAGCTTTGACGATTTAATCGATATGTCAATTAATGCTCAGGGGCGTTTAACTAATATTGCTAACTTAGTGTCGCTATCTGCAACTGACTTGGTCGACGGTGACATAAGTGTAAATATTATGGGTGACACTTTACTGACTTCAGGAAGTCATATTGTTGAAGTAGAAGCAACTGATGCCCTTGGTAATATGGCTGTATCGTCATTTAATCTCGACATTGTGCCAATGCTAACCTTGCCTTCTCAGCGCCCTGTTGAAGCTAGCGGCGAATACACTATTAATGCTTACTTAAATGGTGAAGCGGCGAACTACCCAGTGCAGATTTCATATAGCTTACTCGTTAATGGGTTTGTTAATAATCAACTGGTTGCAAATATTGAAGCAGGTCAAGTTGGGCAGCTCGACATAGCGATTCCTGAAAGCGTGACTAACGAAGATCAATTACAGCTTCAGTTAGATTATGGTGTAAATGCATTTATTGGTGATGCCAACATAACTGAATTAACCCAGATAGAACGAAATGTTGCGCCTAGAATGAACCTCACAATGCGTCAAAATGGCCGAGTAATTAGTGTTATCGATGCCAATAATGGCATGGTTACCATCACTGCTAATGTGCGTGATATTAACCAAAACGATACTCACAACCTCACCTGGTCAAGTATTGATGGACTCGTTGATGCAGCCATTGACGAAAACCTAATGACATTCGAAATAGACCCAAGCTTATTGCAGTCTGGTGTTTATCAAGTTAATGCTATTGCTACTGAAACCAATACTTCTGATGTCTTCTCTGTCTCTCGCACGGCGCAATTGGTGATTGCCGACTTGCCAGCGTTAGGCAGTGATGTTGACTCAGATAATGATGGTATCCCAGATAGCGATGAAGGATATGCTGATAGTGACGGTGACGGTATTGCTGATTATTTAGATAATGATGCTAACGACACCCGCTTACCGACGCAGAACGATGCAGAGCCAGCTCACACCGAAGACGGCTTATCAATGACGCTTGGATTGTTTGTGTCTCGACTTGGTATTACCGCAGATTCAGCAAGCTTTTCAATTGAAGACTTAATCGCGTTATTACAAGCTGGCGATGCCGATCCTCAAGATGCGTATTTTGAGACTATCACGCCTGTTTATAACTTCATCGTTAATGGATTAAGTGAGCAAGGTGAATCTGTTGCAGTGGTGATTCCATTAGCAGAAGGTCAAACATTACCAGCTGATGCTATATACCGTAAGTACAACCCATCACTAGGCTGGTATAGCTTTGTTGTTGATGCCAATAACAACATCAGCTCTGCATTGGCGGATGAAAACGGTAACTGCCCACTTGTTAATGATGCAACTTATGCTCAGGCCTCAGCGCAAGGATTAGTCGAAGGTAACAACTGTATTCGATTACTCATTGAAGACGGTGGTCCTAACGATATCGACGGTCTCGCCAATGGCTCAATTGAAGATCCTGGTGTGGTTACCGTGCAAACAGGTACACCTCCTGTGAATACTGCGCCATCACTAGTGCTTGAGAGCCACAACAGTGAAGTTGAAGAAAACAGCAGTATTACCCTGATAGCTGTCGGTAGTGATGCAGAGGATGACTCACTGAGTTATCAATGGCAGCAGTTATCAGGCCCAGCTGTGATACTTGAAAATCAAACAACCAATCAACTGACTCTGACAACACCAGAAGTCAGCACTGATGAAGTGATTGAGGTTCAAGTCACGGTATCTGATGGCGAACTCAGTTATTCAGTAACAACCAGTTTAACCGTTACCAATAAAACTGAGGTAGAAACTGAAGAACCTACGCAGCCCGAGCCTGAGCCAGAGTCAAACTCGAGCAGTGGTGGTGCCATTGGTATTTGGTTCATGTTATTGATGCTAATCAGCTTCAGTCGCAGAAGGTACAAATAAGCGTAGACAAGCCGACAGTACTGCATAAAACCTAGCGGATCGCCTTAACAACGTCGCCATCTTCTTTATTACCGCAAAAGAAGATGGCGGCACAACAAATCAACAAGATAGCAATAAGTTATTTACTATGGGAGAATAAAATCTAAACTTGTAATAGCCATGGACGTTTTACAATACTTAGCTGTTTTGTAATAACTAAAAGGGGTAGTGCTGGAACAAGGAACGACCAGCTGCGGTATACCACATGAACGAAACACAAGAAAAACATAAAATTTTAATTGTTGAAGATGATCTTGATATTGCCGAAAGCTTGGCATTATTTTATCACCACCATAACTTAGAAACGCTTCATATTGATGATGGTGCTAATGTGATTCAAGCGGTTTCAACATACCAACCTGACCTTATCGTCTTAGATATCATGCTACCCAATAAAACAGGGATAGAATGCTGTGAAGAAATAAGGCAATTTAGCAATGTACCCATCATCATGCTCACCGCCAAGGTCAATCAATCTGATAAAAATATTGGCCTTAGCACGGGTGCTGATGACTATCTGTGCAAACCTTTTGACACGATGGAACTTATCCTCCGCTCAAAATCACTGTTAGCCCGCACTCACGGAACGGTTAGCTTTTCAAAGCTCACCGTCGACCCAGAAAAAGGCAAAGTGGTTTATCAAGACAAAAAGGTCGAGCTATCTACTCTTGAGGCAAGCTTATTTTCACTGCTGTATAACAAACCTGACAGGATCTATTCACGCGATGAAATATTAGATCTGGCCTACCCTCAATATCGTCATATCACTGATAGAACGATCGACAGTCACGTAAAAAAAATTCGCAATAAGTTTAAAGAGGCTGGCATTACTGAAAACCCTATAGAGTCGGTTTATGGAGCAGGCTATCGCTTCTGTCTTCGCTAAAACAAGCACAGTCCAACTCATCAGCAGCACTTTAAGTTTATTCATTAAAGTGCTGCTGGTTGTTGGCTGTATTTACAGTATCAGTATTGTGCAAGCACAAGGTCAGCCTATCTCCACCTCTGATATCGAAGCTCAACTAAATGACATTACGTCATCATCTAAAAAGGCAGAGTGGCAAGTTAAAGAAATCATCAAAACCGCGACAGGCGATGATCTTGTGCGCGCTCAATTAAAATTGGTCTCTATTTATCGTAAAAGCGGCCAACAAGCCAAATCGGAACAGTTACTAAATGAGTTAGTTACAGCGCTTCCCACTTATCACGATGAACTTAAAATCAAAGTACTGATCAGCGCAGCATTTTTTGAAAGGCGCAAAAATAACTATGCCAAAGCCGCTGATATCATCGTCAATCAGGCCTTGCCTATCGCGTTACCTGAGGCCATAGAACTAGGGCGTTTATATCAACTCGCTGGCGTATTTCTTCGATTGCAAATGAAACTTAAAGAAGCGAAAGAATACCACTTAATTGCACTAGAGATTTTTCAGCAAAACGAAGACTACAACAGTGAAGCCCAGATATTCAGCCAACTAGGCGTGTTGTACGAATCAGAAGGTGATTTAGTGTTAGCCGCAGAATATCAAATTAAAGCCATGCGCTATTTTGAAAGAACAAACGACATTGAAGAACTCGCTGGCAACTATTTTAACCTAGGTGAATTATATTACCGCGCTCACGACTACACCAAGTCACTGAGCTTTTACCTCAAAGCGCTGGATTACGATAAACAACTTAATAGCATTCAAGATATGGGATTTGATTACCACCGAATCGGCAGCATCTATCTTGAAACCAATGACTTTGATAAAGCAATTGACTACACCTATAAAGCCATCGCTATTTTTACAAGCGAGTCTGCCAATCAATTGCTGTCTCGCTCTCACCTGCAAATGGCTAAAATCTACAACAAACTTAACGACAATATTCAACGATTTAAACATTTAACCATAGCGGTAGATACAGCCCAACTGGCGCCAACAGATCATCAATTAAGGCAGGTCTGGCATGACTTAGGCGCTTATTATTTAGAAAACTTTGATTACCCTAGAGCAAAACAATATCTAGAAAAATCACTCGTTATCTCAAATAAACTTGGCCTGCTAGATCATCAACTCAGTGACAATGAATTACTCAGTAATATTCACCACGAACTAGGTGAATACGATGATGCCCACCAGCATCTAGAGTCAGCGTTTAAGATAAAACTCCAGCTTCATTCGGAGCAAAGAATTAGAGAAATCGAGAAACATAAGCGTGATATTGACCTGCTCGAAGAACAGATTAAAGTCGCTAAATTACAGGAAGAAAATAAAGCGGTTGAAGCGGAAGCTGAGGTCCATAAAACCATCTCTCAAGGCGTGATATTTATCGCCTTAGTGTTGCTTTTTTTTGTTTACGGTTCTGATTTACTTTTTCTATCAACGCCGTAAATTGGCAATATTAAAAGCCAATCTTTACCAAGATGCCTTAAATCAAAAAAATCAGATTCTAGCGGATGTTTCTCACGAGCTGCGTACCCCGTTAACCGCACTCAAATTACAGGTAGATGCACTAAAATATCAACTGGTTGATGATGTTGACTTAAGTTATCAAAAACTCGGTACTAAAATCGATGATTTAAACCACCTGATCAGCGATATATACGAGCTCGCCTTGTCTGATGTCAATGGTTTATCGTTTGAAGCAAGCCAAGTCGACTTTGTCCCTATCTTAATGAACTGGGGCGAAGAATTTGAACACTACGCTAGCGCCAAAGGTTTTGAGTGGCATCTGGCTATTAACGCCAATACAGCGCTGGTGAATATCGACACAGACCGCATCAAACAAGTGCTATCTAACTTGCTCACTAACAGCATTAAATACACGGATGCACCCGGTCAAATTTCATTGAGTCTAGCGGTTAATTCAAACAACTTAATACTAGTATTAAAAGACAGTTCTCCTGGCGTACCAGATGAAGAACTCGAAAAGATATTTGAACGACTCTACCGAGTGGAGAAGTCTCGCAATAGACGCACAGGCGGCTCAGGCCTTGGCTTGTCTATCAGCCAAAACATCATCGAAGCTCACGAAGGCACTATCTTCGCCTCCAAAAGTGACCTCGGCGGCCTAGCCGTCACTATTCGCATTCCACTATGTCAGCAGTAATTTCACCCACATAATCACCGAATAAACTCACTCAAGCTTTATAAAATTCCAGCCAAGAAAAAGCGACTCGACAGTCGCTTATTAATAACTTTACATTGATTGCTTCGCTGGTAAACCCAACCCTAAGCAGTGCTAATGCCGAAAGTAAAACAAAAAAGCCGCTGTTTTTCGACACGATATTGACTGCTGTCAATGAGTATCGAAAAACTGCAGCTGATACAGTATGACTAACTAAACACCTGAAATTGCGTCTCTGGTGCCTATCCAATTAACCCGAGTAGCGTTACTGCCGATAGTAAGACAAAAAAGCCGCTGCTTTTGGCCACGGAGTTGACTGGTGTCAATGAGTAGCAAAAAGTAGCGGCTGATGCAGTCTTACTGAGGTTAAGTAGCTACTTACCCTATAAGTTAGAACTGGTATTTGACACTCGCCGTAAAGTTAATCGGCTCACCTGGCATAGTCCACAACTTATAATACGAGCTTTCAAAATACTGCTCATTAAATAAGTTGTTCACATCGATCATTAGACTAAATCGGCTCGTTAGATCGACTGCTGCTGACAAGTTCACTAATGTGTATGCAGGCAAAATGTAGTCTGGATCAGTGGTCTCACCCAAACGATCGCCAACATAGTTTACCGTCGCACCAAAGTAAGCTTCTTTACCCATGATGTCTGTGTAATGTCTTAATGCAACGTGACCGACATGCTCTGCAACGTTAATTAAGCGAGAACCTTTAGGAATAGGCACGCCCCAATCGTTATCAATTAAGTCTTTGGCAGTTCTTGCATCCGTATAAGCATAGGCGAGTTCAATGCTGGTATCGGCGGTGAGTGCCGTGGTTAATTGAAACTCAACGCCCTGACTTTCTACTTCACCTAGCGTTGCAGATAAACCAGTGTCTGGCTCAGCTGTTAGCATGTTGGTTTTACTCGCATCATACAGTGCTAAGCTACCTGAAAACCTGTCCGCCACATCTTGCCACTTAAGGCCCACTTCAAACGATTTGGTTTGCTCTGGCTCAAATGGGTTTCTGTCTGAATCTAAACCTGGATTGGGTCTGAAACCTTCTGCATAGCTTGTATATAGGTTGATATTGTTATCTAACTCATAGACAAAGCCAAAACGAGAAGACACTTCCGTTTGATCTTGTTCTTGTGATTCGTTATCAATCTTATTCAAAATATGTTGGTTAAATTTATCTACCCTAAAGCCAAGTAACAGTTTGGCTCTGTCAGTTAACTCAATTAAATCTTGTGCATAAAAGCCCAAGCCTTTTTGCTCTTCAGAGGTCAATGTAGTTGGTGAGGTTTCAGGTTGATCCATTGTGTAATCAGGATTATTCGGATCGATGGCATAAGTCGTATCACCCGATCCCCAAGCCGTTCTCCACACTCGGTAATCAGTATCAAGTTGGAAATTATAGTAATCTAACCCGATTAATAGATTATTCTTAACGCCGCCTAATGTAACGTCGCCGCTAACTTCAAAGCGAGCTGAAAAATCCTGCGCTTGATAATCTCGCTCTCGTCGCTGTCTTGATAACAGGTCTGGGTTGGTATAAATCAGCTGTCGGCCGTCAGATAGCTCTGTATCAGACGATTGGCCTTTAAAAGATGAATCTCTGTACGCTAAGCCCGTTAATAAATGCCACTGGTTATTGAATTGATGGTTTAACAATAACTGATGACCTAAGGCTTTCACTTCATGAGCGCCGTCACGCGTGTCGCCATAAAAAGCCGATGTATCAACAGAATCAAAGTCGTTATCTAGTACATACACGCCGCGATCTAATGGTTTGCTTTGATCTAAGATTTCCATTTCGTAGCTTAGGCTTGTCGCATCAGAAATATTCCACAATAAAGATGGGCTTAAGTTTAAGCTTTCAACATCAACATGGTCACGGAATGTCTCTGAATCTTCATAGAAACCATTAATACGGTAAGCAACATCATCGCTTATCCCTTTCGTATGGTCGAACTCAACTTGCTTGGTATTGTAATTACCTAAAGTACCTTGAATATAGCCCTGCTCAACAAACTGAGGCTTTTTGGTAATAATATTGACAGTACCACCTGGCTCACCTTGACCATATAACGCTGACCCTGGCCCTTTCATCACTTCAATAGTTTCGATGTTAGCCGTGTTTCGATTACCGTTGTAGCCACGTGAATTAAAGCCATTCACTAAATAACCCGTTGGGTTATTCTCGTCGCCAGAGAAACCACGGATAGCAAAACTATCAAACATACCGCCAGAATTATTTTGTCTTACCACACTAGGCGAGTAATCTAAGGCATCCATAAAACGAGTAATTCCCTCGTTTTGTAAGGTTTCTGCATTAATTCTATCTACGGCTTGCGGCGTTTCAATCAATGGCACATTACCTCGGTAAGGCTGCCATAATCTGTTCACCTCAATACGCTCAATGTCATCTTGGTTTTCTGACGTTGGGGTTATATTATCTTGTGCAATTGCACCATTAGAAATGATAAGTATTGAGTATAGAAAATGCTTTTTCACGTGCTTTTCTCGATGAGGGCTGATTAAAAAAACGCAATGTTACAACATATCATTACCTTCGTCAAAGCCAAGTCTCACAACAAATCGTTAAAACAAGAGCAAACGCAATATTGGGCAATTAGCCTTTTAAAAGGCTTGGAGTTTTTTATGTTCAAAAAGAATACATAACGATAAAAGTAACGGTTCAATAGATAGTATTTGAAGGTGCGGACAATAGTGAATACTTACTCAAATTAGAATTACCTAATCATTAAGGATAAATCCCAAAGCTATTCCTGAACCTAGTGCTACAGCCTTTGCACCGACAGCAAATCCAGCAGTTGTACCTTCACCAAAAACCAGCAGTCTGCATAACGGAAGTACCCAGTCATCCTTTATCTGCTATATAATCGCTATAACTGCTTGGTTTGCGCTGTAGCAATACCCCTTTTGAGAAAGGCAATTTAATTGTCGAAAAAAAAGTAAATAATTCCTCCCAAAAGCATACAAAATACAAAGGATATTTCTACGATTATTGCGAGTACTCTATCGTAAGTGCGAGAATGCCGTAGAATTGCTTCATCAGCTAATACAGGGTATTTTGAAGGCTTACCACGAGCCAAGATTGAGGTGAAAATGGAAATTCTAAATCCCCACCCTTTTTCATCCCACCAAGGAATATCAATACCCTCAGCCAACATTTTTCGCTCTATTGTTTTCATTGTCGTGCGAGTAAATAGTAAAGTACTAAATAGCCATACAACACATCCAATTACGGAAAGATACTGAAAGATTTCTATAATTAAAGAGTCCATATTCCTTAAATCACTTATGTACTGATGAGCTTAGGTCATATGCGCTACCTGCTGCAAACTTTCCAAAAGCATCACCAAGTTTACCTGCACCATAACCAGCACCAATTCCCACACCAATTAGAATGACCCAACCAACAGGCCCTAGAGCTAATGCGATTCCAGCACCTAGAGCTACAGTTTTCGCACCAACATAAAGCCCAGCTGCTGTCCCAAATCCAAAACCAGTCGTCTCAACAACAGCTCGGCGCTGCCAATCTTTACCTGCTTTATAATCGTTATAAACACTATCAGCTCGAATACCAGCATCTAATGCGATAATCCCTTTACCTGCTATGTCAGACGCCATTTCTAAACCACGAATACTGCGTATACCTGATAAAGAGGTCAGTCTTAATCGTGAGATATTACGACTACTTCTAGCGATGTTGCTTCCTCGTTCAGCACTTGACCAGATATTGCCACGTTTATTTGCCTTAACCACACCACTGAAATGTTTAACTTCTCGAGCAAATTTTTCGTTGAGGTCTAAATGAGCCGCTTTCGCAATTTGGCCTAATTTAATTAACGTCGTTTTGTTCGCTTTATTTTTAGAAGCATGATGAATATCGATTAAAGCTGTTTGATATTTGAATATCGCTTTACCAAAACTACTTAGGCGCCCTTCTTTAGCAGCGATTGCAGTCGCGCCCGCGCCTAAACCCGTTAATGAATCAACATTCCCTTCAGTCATCTCCCTTGCTGTCGCAACGTAAGGCTTTATCTCTTTTTCATATACTGCAGCAATTGCTTGGAGTTGTTCATCACCAAAAAAGTTATTCATTTGAGCAACTTTACGTTGGGATTGCGAAGGCCAGTTATACACTTCTGACAAAGCACAGGCGAGATCAGGGCGAGATTGCTGAACTGCTTGCGTCTTATCTGTAGGCAATACAAACGGAGTCCCAGCGGGTAGAAAGTTACCTAATATATGCGGGTTATTTGTTCGAAATGCTTTTACTTGTTCAAGATCATTAGCATCGATAGGTAAAGAGGCGCGGCTTTGTGTGCTAAAACACAGATCATATTCTTGAGGCATTAGAATTCCTTTCTAATTGAGCTATCCATAATTTCTAAACAGATTTTACACGAAAACCTTTACGACACAACATATTGAACAAAAATCAAACAACACAAATTGAAAGTTAATTGAGCCCGTAGTTATACGGCAGGCTAATGACTTACGTTATCAGAATGCTTTGCTTACTCTCGCAGTCAAACATTAGGAACTCTAAGCGCAAAAAATAAAAAGTCGTGATGCTTTTTTGATAGTAGTGAGCTTGTTCATTACTGCGTGATTGCTCAGTAATACGCCCCTTTTAAAGATAAAAATTAAGTTTACTCTGCTCACTCTTGTTACACTGATCACCTATTGTCAATTCAAGGATGAGTAATGGATTTCACCTACCTCGTTTTAGCTTTAGTGTTTATCGTACTTATTAGGCTATTTATCGCCCTTATTAACCGTCCCCAGCAGTTAAGCTATCGTCAAAAAAGTAAATTATTCTCCCCTGCAGAACGCTCATTTTTAGGCGTACTTGATACCGCCTGTACAGCTCAATATCGTGTATTTGCCAAAGTACGTGTTGCCGATGTGCTTACCCCTGAAAAAGGCTTAAACCGTAGCAACTGGCAAACCGCATTCAATCGAATTTCAACCAAGCACTTCGACTATATATTGTGTAAACCCGACACCATGGAATTTGTTGCAGCCATAGAGCTAGACGACAAAAGCCACAACAGCAAACGGGCTCAAAAACGTGATGCACTCATTAACTATGCTTGTAAAAGCGCCCAACTGCCACTCATACGATTTCCAGCCAAAGCGAGATATTCAGTCCAAGAAATAAAACAAGTCATAGAGCAGTCCGTAACGCCTGAAATCAAAGGTAGCCTTTAGCAAGTGGTAACACCAAAACACAAACTGACGATACATATTGTAACACTCTGCTTTTTATATGATTTAATTTCAAACTTTCGGACAAAACAGTGCGCTAACCCATTGCAATTGGTTAAAAAATTGGCGTATTGTAGAACCAACAAAAAACTAACGCAGGCCAAGCTCTTAATCCAATAAGAGAACGCCTTTCAGGGAAGAAGAAGCCAATCATTCGCTTGTAAAAGTCAGTTCATTTGAACCACACGAGCACCAAGTGAAAAGTTTGATCTGAGCCACTTAATATTCATAGCAGCTTAGCAACGGCGCCCAGATATAAGAATTAAAAAGGAGTTAGAGTGATAATTGATTCTATGCATGTAGAAAAATTTCGAGGTTTTCAGAACATCGAATTTGATTTAGGTAAGCAGGTAACTTTAATTGCTGGTCAGAATGGAACACAAAAAAGCACTTTGTTGGGTATGCTAACTCAAACATTTTCTATCGGTAAAACACACTCATTTCATGGACAATCCCCACTGTCTGGAGGTAGTTTTCGTTCAAGTTTCAGCGACAAATTTAGGTTATCTCCTAAATTTGATGAGCCAAGAGAGCATGAGTGGACGCTCACATTATCTGGTTCAAATGACAAATTTACAATTGAAAGTATACCTAGAACAAATGCCACAAGCCATTTAAGGTTTTGGCGAAAAGGCAACCGTAAAGTAGGCTCAGGCTACATCCAGTTACCAGTAATTTTTCTAAGTCTTAAACGGTTATTACCAAATGCAGAAGAGTCAGGTTTTGACGAAGACCCTTCGACAACCCTTAGTGATGATGAAATCGTTTTTTATAAAAAATGGTACCAGAGCATTTTAATTTCTGATGATAAATTAGAGAAAATCGACTACCTAAAAAGTAAGAATAAGGAGACTGCTGGAGTTACATCGGATCATTATGACTGGCGTTCTAATTCTGCTGGACAAGATAATGTAGGAAAAATTCTTCTGGCTATCATATCGTTTAAACGGTTGAAGGACTCTTTTCTTGATGAATATAAAGGCGGAATTTTAGCAATTGATGAGATCGATGCGGCATTGTATTCGGGAGCGCAACTAAAATTACTTGAAGCATTAATGAACTTTTCTTCAAAGCTTAACATTCAAATAATAGCAACAACACATTCAATGCCCATGATTGAGAAGGCGATTGAAACAAGTAAAGCGAAAGGTAGAGAGAAATCAACGAAGGTTATCTATCTGAAAAAGTCCGATGGTGTAGTCACTTTAGAAAAGGATTTAAACGCGGAAAAAATAAAGAATCATTTAGATGTATCTTTAGGGAAGGTTATTAAATTATCAATTGATGTATTTGCTGAAGATGAGGAGTGCCGCGATTTCTCTAGAGCCTGTTTAGGTAGAAAATTTAAAGGATTAAATTATGTAAACTGCTCTTTAGGTTGTGAAAACCTAATTCAGCTAGCAAAACAAAAAATTCCAACATTCTTGTATCCCAACTCAGTTGTTGTAGTTGATGGTGATGTTGCCCCCAATAAAATAGCGAATTTTAAAAATTACATTACACTGCCCGGCCTTGACTCTCCTGAGAAAGTACTTTCTACATTTTTAAGTGGACTAAATGATGCTGATAGCTTTTGGACTGTGAAAAATCCTGCTTACAGCAAGCAAATTTGCTTTAGAGATTACACATTTGAAGATATTCAATCTGATAGAACCAAAGCTAAGAAATGGTACAACGATCAAAAAGCCACTGGTGTTTGGGGAAATGGTGCTTCGGAGCTTTATAAGCGCTATTTCAAAGAGCACCCTAAAGAAAAAGAAAATTATATAGAAAAATTTAAATCAATTTACGATGAGGTAGTTAAGCGTAAAGGGTTTTAGAGCCTTTTAGCTTTGTATAATAAGGAATTTTATGAAGATTTTTAATGAGATCGCTAAAGAGAGCAAACTTGCAAAGCTGGTGGATGCAGCAAAAGAAAATCATGTGGGTTATGTGTATTCAATGAATTTTAGCGAAGCGTTAGTACTGACCAATGATGCTTGGAAAGAAAAAGTGTCAGGCATACCTCACAACAGTTTTCTTATAGCATCTGGCTTTGACCCTGACAGGTTAAATGAAGCCCATGAGTTAGATAGAGAAGTTGTGTTATTGAGAGTGTTAGGTCCTTCAGGGTTGCCAACAGATGTGGACTTGTTACGCACAAGAATTGAGCATAATCAGCGAAGAACTGAAGATGAAATATTTACCAAGGATGTTCACGATGGACTGGATGCCATAACTCAATCTGAACTTCAATACGGCGCATTGAAATGCAGAATTTTGGGAACCTTTTATATTAGAGATGGTGAACTGAGGCTGGGTAGTGATATAGAAAACTACATGTCTTCAACAAAGTTACGAGTTTTCAAGCCGCGTGATGAATCGCTAAATATGATAGTTAATCATATGAACCCTGAAGTGATGTCCAAGGCATTAGAGGAAGCACAAAAATCAGGTTTTAGTGGAATGCCCACTCCAATCGAAATAGGTACCATCCGTTACACTTCTTCTGATCGCCTGCATCGCGGACAGACAGAACCAAAAGTTCCTGTTCAGATCCAACCTACGGATTTTTTAGCTAGAAGAACTGCGATTCTGGGCATGACACGGACGGGTAAATCTAATACTTTGAAGACTACTGTTTCTGCTGTGGCTCTTGCTGCGGTGAAAGATAATAACAATGTTGGTCAGATCATTTTTGACATTAATGGCGAATATGCAAATGCGAATCATCAAGATGATGGAAGCTCTATTGCTGACGTTTTTGCAGATGATGTTGTGTGTTATAGGGGCATAAAAACAAATGATCCTACCTTCCGGGATTTGCGAAATAACTTTTATGAAAAACCTCATGTTGGTTTGACAATAATTCAGAGTTTATTGAAAGAAGAGCAGCTAGCAAATGATATGAAAATACTAGTATCTTCATTCTCATTAGATGAACTTCCAGATGACGCAACTGATAGCGAGAAATATCGACATGAAAGAAATTTGGCTGCTTTTAAATCGCTACTATTTGTTCGAGGTTTTACACCATCAACAGGAATGAAAGTTAAACTTGCTGTTTCTAAAGCAGTTAAACGACAAATACTAGAGAATGTGTTTCCAGAAATTGTATCTGAATTTGAAGATGAATTGGGAAAGAAACCTAGTCAAACAGATTTAGAACAAAAGGCTCTAAATTACTTCCCAGATTATAACAATGGTGTTTCATTGCGAGAACTTGCTGACTTTTTCAAGTATGCGAGGGAAGCTGACAGAGCTATTCGAAAAGATCATGCTGATGCAGTGAAAGCATACAAAAAGGATGGCACCAAGATTCCTACAGGCCTTTGGCCGTCTTTGCGCAGTGGTAAATCAAAAGATGATTGGCTTGATGATAATTTAAAAGCAATGTGTAACTTGATTGTTGGAAAATCTGAATCAGATATGCCGATAAGAGTTAAAAGCTTATTGGGGCCTATTGCTAATTATCATAGTGCTAACAGACAAGGAGAAGTGGAAGCTGAGATTTATAACTTATTGCTCGATGGTAAAGTTGTAATTCTAGATTTATCTGTTGGTACGGAGGAAGTCCGAAAATCAATGGCTGTAAGGATAGCTCATTATATTCTAGAACACTCTATGGCAACTTTTCATCGCGGCGAAAAGAATACTAATATTGTAATGTATGTTGAAGAAGCTCATAACTTAATTGGTAAAAAGGAAGATTTGTCGACAACTTGGCCTCGAATCGCAAAAGAAGGAGCAAAGGCTAAAATAGCATTTGTTTATGCTACCCAAGAGCCATCTTCAATACACCCAAATATACTTGCAAACACTGAAAATTGGTTCGTTACTCATTTGAATAACGAAGACGAATTAAGAGCATTAGGAAAATTCTATGACTTTGCAGATTTCCACGCATCATTGAAAACAGCTCAGGATGTCGGATTCGCTAGGATAAAGACGCTGTCTTCTCCTTTTGTTATACCTACTCAAATAAACCGTTTTACGCCTGAAGAGCTGAAATCCGAATTAGCAACTTATAAGTTTGGAGAGCAGAATGCCATATAGTCGAGAACGAGCGTCCAAGGGTGGTCATTCAGATTTAGTCCGAAATCCAGATGTTGCTGCGTTTTTAAATGAGTGTGACTTCATAAAGCAGCCAACTGAAGAAGAAGCGAAGGAAATTGTAAAAGACTTCGTGGAGATTAGTCCAAGTGATACTTTACCCTCTACGGTTTTTGCTTCAGATGCTAGTCCTTATTCGGAGCCTATTAATGGTATGTTTCCGAGTACACAAATTGGTTACGTAAAAAACAGCATTGTTTTAATCAATGTTAATAATTATGAGGGGTTATCTTCACCAGATAGTCGATATATAGATCCCTTCAAAGTTGCCGAACTGCACCGTAATGCAGATGCTATTTCGTTTACCTTGCCCGGAAGTAACATCAGATACAAAGGCGCAACAACGGTTGCTGATGGCTTTAGGCGAGCTGTGTGGGAGCAGCTTTCAGATGATAGAACTAAAATGGCTCAAAGTGGTGATTTCAATGTGGTTGGCACATTATTGGCTATAGAAAAAGAAAACACTATTATTCTTAATAAATGCCCATCTTGTAAGAGTAAGCCACCGACTCCTTTTATTTTTAGTGACGCTAATACGATACATACGTGTGATAGCTGTGGAGAAGAAGTATATCTAACTGACTCATTGCGCTTACATGAACCAATTACAGAGTTTGGTGATAATGCTTCTGCAATTACTCGCTTTATGAATGTAGTTGAACACTTAAACATTGCAAACTTGATTAGGATGCTCCACCACTATCAGCCTGAAAGCCTAAGTGAAATGGCGTTTTTTATAGATGGACCGTTAGCTGTATTTGGCGAGCCTGCTGATATTCACCGAAGGCTAATGAAATTTTACTTTGATATATCGGAAAATATGAAAAGCCGAGGTTATAAAGCTCCAATAATCTTAGGGTTAATTAAAACAGGTCAGGTTGCAGAGCATGCTAGTGCGTTAAATAAACATATAAAGAAAAACACAATCAAGTTATTAACTGATAAATACAAGGGACGCTGGATAAGAGGGAAGTATGACCCAAATGGGTGTATAGGCTATGAAACATACTACGGGCAAGACTTTTTGTATAAAACTGACAGTGGAAGAATGTTTACGTTTTGCATACCCTATCCTCATGAAAGAAAAGGGGAAAGAAAGGTTTTTCAATTCACTAAAAGTGAAATAACTAAATATCAGGATACTTTGGAAAGAACACTCGGTATAATTAAGCTCTTTGAACTCGAATTATACGAAAATGCCGTCGTTCCGATTGCTCTAGCACATAGACATGCTTCAATCAGCTTAATGCCTGGTGGCAAGGTATTGGAGTTAGTTTCTAGAAACGGCTTGAATGTTAAGAAATAATAATTGTGAATGAACCAAGATATACTAAAGATGCTATAGACAGCTTGAAGTCTCAACGCGTCATAAAATCTTTCGAACTGCCAAAATTGAAATCAAACCTTTCTCCTTTTCGTTATCCAGGGGGGAAAGGCAAACTGTCTAAATTTTTGGCGGTATTTTTAGCATCAAATGATCTAAAAGGAACTAAATTTGTTGAACCTTTTTGTGGTGGTGCAGGTGGCTCCTTGCCTTTACTTGAGGCTGGCGTAATTAGCAAGTTGGTTTTGAATGATGCAAACCCGTTTATTGCTGAATTTTGGCATGCTGCGATAAACAACACTAAAGTATTAAGTAAAGAAATTCGAAAAGTAAATGTTAACCTCGAAACTTGGCACAAATATAAAGCTATTTTTGAAGGTAGCGTTGATGCTTCTGATATAGAAAAAGCCCTTAGTGTTTTCTTTCTAAATAGAACTAACAGATCTGGAATACTTCATGCTGGTCCTATTGGAGGCCAAGCACAAAATGGAGAATATCTAATAGATTGCCGCTTTAATAAAGATAACCTTATTGAAAGGGTTGAAAATATTGCAAAATTTAAAAGAAAAACCATAGTAACAAATGAAGACGCGTCTTCCTTGGTTTTTAAGCTAAAACAAAGCAACTGCTTCATATATGCTGATCCGCCTTACGTCAAAGAAGGGAAGAACATCTACAAAAAATATTGCTTTAATGATCATCAACATACTACGTTTGCCAATGCCATTAAACATCAAAAGAACCCTTGGCTAATTTCTTATGATGATGCTCCCTTAGTTCATGAGTTATATGCAAAGTCAGGCATTAATGTTATAGAGTTAAGCTACGTTATGAATAAAGCAAAAGTTGGGCGGGAATTATTAATAGCTTCAAGTAACTTAAATATGCCAAACCTTAACTCACAAGTAGAGAACATATCTGATTCGTTTACACTTACTAAATCAATTATTGCTGTAAATGAAAATTAGCTTTTTTATTTCATCACATCTTTTGAAGCATTAATTTCTGTCTAATATTCCACATGTAAAAACCCACCTACATAGCAGGTGGATTTGACTCAGCTCCCTTCCAGGCGTTCCTATACTAAGATTCCTACGCAAATACGCTGCTGGAATGACATTTGGCCAACAGCATCATAATTTCGTCGCTGGAGATGAAAGGACAATGAAACATAAGGTTTTCATCGAGTAGTTGACTAGTGTCGATGAGCACTCAAGCAGTTCTTCTAACAACATATACAACCAAATAGCGTCACTGCCGAAAGTAAGACAAAAAAGCCGTTGCTTTTGGCCACGGAGTTGACTGGTGTCAATGAGTAGCCAAAAGTGTCAACTAACGCAGCATAGCTGAGGTTAAGTAGCCATTATTATTCGTAGTCAGATAGAGGGACGCAAGAACACATTAAGTTGCGGTCTCCATAAACATCATCAATACGATTCACCGTCGGCCAGAACTTATTCGCCTTAACCGCTGCACTTGGGAACACGGCTTCTTCACGGCTGTATGGGCGTGAGTCAAACTCGCTGTCCATAATATCAGCTAGGGTATGCGGTGCATTGTGCAGTGGGTTGTTGTCGCTTGGCCACTCGCCTGCTTCAACTTTAGCGATTTCGCCGCGAATTGAGATCATTGCTTCAACGAAACGGTCTAGTTCAACTTTTGACTCTGATTCTGTTGGCTCAATCATCAGTGTGCCCGCTACTGGGAAGCTCATGGTTGGTGCATGGAAGCCATAGTCATTAAGACGCTTAGCGATGTCCATTTCGGTCACGCCAGATGTTTCTTTAAGCGGGCGCAGGTCGATAATACATTCGTGAGCAACACGGTCGTTACGGCCAGTGAATAATACTGGGTAATGGCCTGATAGCTTTTTCATCACGTAGTTGGCATTTAATAGTGCCATTTGCGTAGACTGTTTCACGCCTTTAGTACCAAGCAGCTTAATGTACATCCAGCTGATTGGGAGGATGCTAGCACTGCCGTATGGCGCGGCAGAGACTGCGCCGTTGTTGTCGCTTTCACGGCCTGGTTTAACGATTTGATGACCTGCAACAAATGGCGCTAAATGCTTTTTGATACCGATTGGGCCCATACCTGGTCCGCCGCCGCCATGTGGAATCGCGAAGGTTTTGTGTAGGTTAAGGTGCGATACGTCTGCGCCGATAAAGCCTGGTGACGTTAAGCCAACCTGTGCGTTCATGTTGGCGCCGTCAAGATACACTTGACCGCCATGTTGATGCACGATTTCACAGATTTCAGCAATTGATTCTTCATACACACCGTGAGTCGATGGGTAAGTGATCATGATGCACGATAAGCTGTCAGCAAGCTCAGCGGCTTTTGAACGTAAGTCTTCTAAATCAACGTTGCCGTCTTTATCACACGCTGTCACAACCACTTTCATGCCTGCAAGCTGGGCTGACGCTGGGTTAGTACCGTGAGCAGATTGTGGGATTAAACAGATGTCTCTGTGTCCGTCGCCACGTGACTCGTGGTATTTCTTAATCGCAAGCAGACCTGCGTATTCGCCTTGTGCGCCTGAGTTAGGCTGGATACAAACGGCATCGTAACCTGTGATGTTGACTAAGAAGTCAGATAATTCGTTGATAAGCTGAGTGTAACCTTCAGCTTGGTCAAGTGGGCAGAATGGGTGCATGTTCGCAAATTCTGGCCAGCTTACCGGTAGCATTTCAACAGCCGCGTTCAGCTTCATCGTACATGAGCCTAACGAAATCATTGAATGGTTAAGGGCTAAATCTTTGTTCTCAAGACGCTTGATGTAGCGCATCATTTCAGTTTCGCTTTGGTAGCTGCTGAATGTTGGGTGAGATAAGATTTTGTCGTGACGGATAAGCTCAGCAGGGATTGAACCTTTGCCTTCGCCAAATGCAGCGCCATTAATGATGTCGGTGTCGATGACTGTCACATCAAGCTTGTGCCCTTCACCTAAAATGACATCAAATAACTGTGCAATATCTTCGCGGGTGGTGGTTTCATCTAAGCTGATACCCACAATGCCGTCAGCATCGATACGTAGGTTCATTTCAGCGGCTAATGCACGTGCATTAACGGCATCAACATCAAGTCCTTTTAATGAAACCGTGTCAAACCATGTGTTGTTAACCAGCTCAACACCTTTGGTTTTAAGACCCACGGCTAAAATGTCAGTTAAACGATTAATGCGGCTGGCGATATTTTTAAGGCCAACTGCGCCATGGAATACAGCGTAAAACGACGCCATGTTTGCCAGTAAAATTTGTGCGGTACAAATGTTTGAGTTGGCTTTTTCGCGGCGAATGTGCTGCTCACGCGTTTGCATTGCCATGCGCAGTGCTTTGTTGCCACGGGTGTCTTTAGATACACCAATAATACGACCTGGCATTGAACGCTTATGGGCGTCACGAGCCACAAAGAAGGCTGCGTGTGGCCCGCCGTAGCCCATTGGTACACCAAAACGCTGTGCGCTACCAAATACGATGTCTGCGCCCATTGAGCCTGGCGACTTAAGCAGTACTAACGACATGATGTCAGCAGCAACGGTGACAATGGCTTTCTTTTCAGCAAGCTTGGCAAACAGTTCTGTGTTGTCGGTGATTTCACCATGGCGGTTGGTGTATTGGAATAATGCGCCAAATAGTTCGTAGTTAGCGGCTTCTTCAGCTGGCCCTACAATCACTTCAAAACCGAAACATTCGGCACGGGTTTGCACAACATCTAATGTTTGTGGGAACACATCATCTGCCACAAAGAAGATATTCGCTTTTTTGGCTTTAGAGACACGCTTGGCCATGGCCATAGCTTCAGCGGCTGCGGTCGCTTCATCAAGCAGTGACGCTGATGCAAGGTCAAGACCGGTTAGGTCCATCGACACTTGTTGGAAGTTTAAAATTGCTTCTAAACGGCCTTGAGCGATTTCTGGCTGGTAAGGGGTATAGGCAGTGTACCAACCCGGATTTTCAAACACGTTACGTAAAATGACGTTTGGTACTTCAGTACCGTAGTAGCCCATACCGATGTAGCTTTTGAATACTTTGTTTTTATCAGCAATGGTGCGGATGTAGGCTGTGCCTTCCGCTTCGCCACATGAATCACCAATGGTTAACTCTTGCGGTAAACGAATTGACCCAGGCACAGTTTGTGCGGTTAAGTCTTCAAGCGACTCAGCGCCAACGTAGTTCAACATTTCTTGTTGTTGAGTTTCGTTAGGGCCAATGTGTCGGCTTAAAAATAATTCGTGTTGCTCTAATTGAGTTAGGGTTTGCTTTGTCATGAGAAGTCGTGTTCCAAATCTGCCAGAATCAAGCTGTAGGGCATTAAACTGGTCTAGGGAAAAATGTTGTTGTGCAATACTTTAAAGGTGAGCGGAAGGATCGCTAAAACCTTTAAAAAAGTTAAAAGGCAAAACAAAAAGAAGCTCCCAAGGGAGCTTCTCGTTAGCGTCGACGATTATTCTTCGTCGATCACTTCTTGGTAACCGTCAGCGTCTAACAAGTTAGCTAATTCAGCTTCGTCAGATGCCTTAACACGGAAGAACCAACCTTCACCAAATGCTTCGCTGTTAACGAGCTCAGGTGAATCTTCTAATGCTTCGTTTACGGCAACAACTTCACCAGAAATAGGCGCGTAAATGTCTGATGCTGCTTTAACTGACTCAGCTACAGCGCAATCTTCACCTGCTGTTACTGTGTCGCCAACTTCCGGTAATTCTACGAATACCATGTCACCTAATAGCTCTTGTGCATGCTCAGTGATACCCACTGTGAAGGTGCCGTCTTCTTCTTTACGGATCCACTCATGAGATGAAGCATATTTAAGTTCAGCTGGAATGTTGCTCATTGTCGTTGTTCCTTTAGTTCATGTTCTGCATATTGTTCAAATACGGTTATCTACTGTTATAGATAATATTTTAAGTTTTTAATCCTCAAAGGATTAATTCTTAATTATTTGATCTGAACGATATTAAAATGCTTGTTTGCCGTTACGTACAAAACTTGGTGCGATAACTTTAACCGCTACGCGTTTTTTGCGCATTTCAACTTCTGCGGTGTCGCTAATACCCTTAGGTACGCGTGCCATGGCAATAGAATAGCCTAAAGTTGGCGAGAAAGTCCCGCTGGTGATCGAACCTTCATGTTCAACACCGTCTGCGTCAGTGAAAAACACTGGCATGCCGTGACGAAGGACACCTTTTTGTTCCATCACTAGGCCGACTAATTTGTCTGGGCCTGCCGCTTTAATCGCAGTTAATGCTTCACGACCAATAAAGTCACGATCTTCTGGCTCCCACGCAATCGTCCAACCCATGTTGGCGGCTAATGGGTTAATGGTTTCATCCATATCTAAACCGTAAAGGTTCATGCCTGCTTCTAAACGTAGGGTGTCACGTGCACCGAGTCCACATGGCTTAACGCCTGCTTCTAATAGTGCTTGCCATAAAGCTTCAGCTTCAGCTTCTGGGACGATAATTTCGTAACCTGCTTCACCGGTGTAACCAGTAGTCGCAATGAATAATGACTCAGACTGCACACCAAAGAACATTTTCATGCCTTCTACTGCAGCGTTTTGCTCAGCACTAAACACTTCAGCCGCTTTCGCTTTAGCATTTGGGCCTTGAACGGCAATCATTGCCAGCTCTGGACGCTCTGTAATCGTCACATCAAAGCTCGCTGATTGCTTGTCCATCCATGCTAAGTCTTTAACACGCGTCGCTGAGTTAACCACCACGCGGTAATGAGTATCGTTAAGGTAATAAGTAATAAGGTCGTCGATAACACCTGCGTTGTCATCAAGCATGCCACTGTATAGGGCTTTGCCAGGCACTTTAAGCTTAGCAATATCATTTGCTAATAATTTACGTAGGAATGCACAAGCCTCAGTACCTGTCACATCGACAACCGTCATGTGTGATACATCGAACATACCTGCGTCTTGGCGCACAGCGTTATGTTCTTCAATTTGAGAACCATAGTTAAGTGGCATATCCCAACCGTGGAAATCGACCATCTTGCCATTTGATTCTAAGTGCTTGTTAAAGAGTACAGTTTTATTAGCCATTATTATCTCTTTTTTTATGAGCCTTCTGGAGGTGAAACGAATGAAGGCATTTTATAAATGCGCCAAAATTATACCCATAGGGTTAATTTTGTATAGTAGGAAATTTTCTAATCCGAGGGAATTAACATTAGTTTAACTAATGCGAAGGGTGTAGTTTTTTTACAAGTATTTCATCCACTTCGGCCGATCCCCTGATATATAACAAGTTTTAGGCCGAAGGGAAGGTGATATTTTAGTCACGACATAACTTAGGAAGTTTGAGTTTATTGCCTATAGCCTGTTTGATGAACACTGTTTTTAGTCCAGCGGCATTATCAATGAGGTTTAAGCCCAGATCACGAAAGGCTTTTTTGAATGGATTACTGCCAGCAAAGAGTCGTTTAAACCCTTCCATCGCGGTTATCATTTCAATGGCTTCGGCTTTACGGTATCGCTCCAGTGCTCGTAAATTGGCGTAGTCACCAATATCTTTACCTGCCTCATGCAAGTTGGTGACAGTGTCAACAATGCTCGCGGCATCTAAAAAGCCTAGGTTCACCCCTTGTCCAGCTAATGGATGAATGGTGTGCGCCGCATCGCCAGCTAACACCAAACGATGGCGGGCAAAGTGGCGAGCATAGCGCATACGTAATGGATGTGATTGACGCTCGCTAACCAGTTCACAAATGCCTAAACGACCATCAGATGCGGCAGTTAATGCTTTCGAAAACTCTGCAGGCGATAAAGCAAGGAGCCTTTCTGCCTCTTGCGGTGATACTGACCAGACAATTGAGCACAAGTTATCTTCATACAGCGGCAGTAATGCTAACGGGCCGTCGGCCAGAAAGACCTGACGAGCGGTATCTTCGTGGGGCTGTGCGGTGCGAATGGTTGCCACAATGGCATGATGACCATAATCCCAAAATGTCAGTGGAATTTGACATTGACTGCGCACCCAAGAGTTTGCACCATCTGCTGCAACCACCAAGGCTGCACTTAAATTATCACCATTATCTAGCGTCAGCCAAGATTCACGTTCACCAAAAGCCACACGTTCTAATCGCTGGCCTTCAAGGTGGGTGATATTAGCAAGCTCCGCGGTGCGCTTAGCTAAGGCGTAACTAATAGCCTGATTTTCGATAATTGCACCAAGAGAAGGCTCACTAATACTCGCTGCATCAAAAGCAATTTTGCCTAGACCGTCTTTGTCCCAAACGGCCATTTTTTGATAAGGGGCAATGCGGGCTGAGTCAATGTATTGCCAAGCACCTAAGTTAGTAAGTAATCGCTCACTGGCTTTGTTAATCGCGCTTACTCGAAGGCGTGGCTCACCTGTTACGGCCTGTGTTTGGCCAGCATCTATCACCACGACGTTTAAGTCGGCCTCAGCTAAACCAATGGCAGTGGCTAAACCAACCATACCGCCACCAACAATGGCTACATCATAGGTCTGAGTTTGAAACATGTTAGTCCTTCATTTGATTCAGCGAGTGTAAACCCAATATACGTTAACTGGCTTATGCCGTTTTATAGCCCATGGCTTTATGGGCAATTGGCGTTTTCAACGGTGGGCACCATGATAATAATCTTAACCCTAAACTGCGCCCTGCCACTAATGGCCAATACTGATTTGAGAAGCCACGCACTAAAAATTCAACATTGTTAATGGTATTACGGCGATCTTCTTCACGCAGATTCAAATAATGATGGATCAGCGAATGTTGACCAAGATCTAATGCCTGTTTAGCTGTGATGCTGTCACAAATAACCGTTTCGATGGCATCAATTAACCCAACCACATCACGTAAACCTAAGTTAAAACCTTGACCTGCTATTGGGTGTAACGTTTGCGCGGCGTTACCAATAAATACACTGCGATGGTAAATCGGCCTTGGCATATACGATAGGGTTAACGGGTAGCTGACTCGCTCTCCTACATCGGTAAAACGCCCTGCTCGATTGCCAAAAGCACTTTGCAGCTTGGCTAAAAACTCAGCTTTAGAGACGGTTTTCATTGCTTGCGCTTGTTCGCTATCAAGCGCCCATACTAAAGAAAGCCTTGGCTGTTGTGCATTTGACTCAAGCGATACGGACGACATTGGCAGTAAGGCTAATGGGCCAGAGCCTGTGAAGCGCTCGTGCGCCCAGCCATCATGTGGCTTATCAGTTTGCACATTGGCAACCAAAGCAACTTGCTCAAAATCCACTTTCTCGATTTCTTGCTTTAATGCTTGGCGCACTTTTGATTGTGCACCATCAGCAGCCACCAGCAAGGCGGTACGAATTTTCTGACCGTTATTTAATGTTAGGGTATGGCCACTGGTATCTGTTTCTAATTGCTCAAGCCTTGCAGGACAATGCAGTTGAATATCCTGCTGCTTTAACTCATCAAACAGCACTTTGCCGACTTTAGCCAGTTCCACCACCTGTCCCATTGAAGGTAAAGAAAACTGCTCAGCATTCAGTTCGGTCATACCAAAATGACCACGGTCTGAGATATGAATGTTTTCGATACTTGTGCCAAGACTGGCAAGCTTTGGCCAAATGCCTAACCGCGTTAACTCAAACACGGAGCCATGCGCTATTGCAATTGAGCGAGCATCAAAACCTGGGTGCTGTGAGTCTGGTTGCTGGGCTTCAATGATGGCGATAGATAACGGACGCCCTAATTGCTGTTGGTATTTAGCCGATAGCTGCGCAAGCCCTAAAGCTAAACTGGCGCCTGCCATTGCGCCGCCAACAATGGTGATATCAACGTGCGTTACTGCGGGTGCTGAATTAGCGCGACGCTCGGTACTAGAACAAGAATGGGATAGCTCAGTAGCATCGTTGTCAGCTTGGTTTATTGACTGGGTCATAACACGAATTCTTTTTATTATTAGGGCGTACTTTTAGCAATAAAAGGCATAGGTTATCTATGCCTTACTCGCACCATTAATGTAATGGTGAGGTCGCGTCTGTTTCATCAAGTGGTATTTCTGGACCAAATTCTGAGTAACATAATACCGCAGCCATTCTGACAAATTCGTGTAGCTCGATGAAAGCGGCTTCTGATTCATCATCATCACTGACATCAAATTCAACTTGGGCAATTGCACCTAAGTCCTGAATGATTTCACGTACATCAGATGATGCGCCATTGAGCTTTGGCTGAATAAGTGCAATGGCAGTTAAATAACTTTGAACCCATAAAGCTAAACATTCTAAACGTTGGCTTAATGGCTCTTCTTCTTCAGGTAGTAATGGCGAAAAACCAAATTCAGCATCACTTAAACGGGTTGCAGTATCTTTAAATAACTCGCCAATTAATTGCTGCAGCTCTGTGGTTAAAGGTTGGCCGTCATTCATCAGTTCAAGTAACGGTGATAACCAAGCCGTATTCGCTTGCTCTACCCCACCACAAATTAATCCGACTAATGCGCCATGCACCTCAACTGGGTGCTGACCTATTTCTGCAGAATCTAGGGCTTTTTTTAGTTTTTCGATACATAAAGAAGGAGGGGTTGCCATGGTATTTTTCCAATAAATAAACAATCTGCTGCAATGCTAGCAGAGTTAATAACTGCCACCAAATGCTACAGCGAAAGTCGTTAAAATAATTCGTCAATCTGTTAAGTATAAAGCACCTTAAGCCAATTAGCGTAATTCAGGCTCGTTTTACAATGCCGCCAAGAATCAGCATTTGGCTAAAAGGGATTTAATAAATCAAAAGCTAATATTAACGGTCTCAAATATAACTCGATGAACTAAACGATTTTCAATAAACAACGTATCCTTAATGGTGTCTAAAACAAAAGCGCTTGGCGGCTAAACGAGAGTGAACAAACAGTAAATGCTCATTCATCAAGCAAATAGCGCTAAAGCGGGCAAGTTACCTTGCACTTTTAATATGGGCGCTATATAGTCCGCAAACAGGCTCGTTCCTCTATTAGTGATGCAAAACAACTGCTGGATCACACCGATAAACGCTTTCATGCTAAAGCGTTACAGTCAGAGGGAAGAGTAAACTGCTACAATTTTTATTTTAGACAAATAAGGATCTTCAGCGACTTATGAGTAACAGTGCTATTGATATTTCCCTATTAGGGCGCACCTACTCTATCGCTTGCCCGAAAGGACAAGAGGAAGCGTTGCGCTCGATTGCCAAAGGCGTTGAGCAACAGCTAACTAACTTGAAGGCACGTACCAATAATTTAAGCCGTGAAGAATTAGCCATTATGGCCGCGCTGAATATTGGCTACGAGTTACATGAAGAGCAGCAAAAAAATAAACAATACATGGCGCAAATGGATGAGCGTATTTCTTTACTTCAGTCAACGTTGGAAAACTCGTTACTGGAACGTACCAAGGAAGATTAAATAAATTTTGACTTGTGTTGCTAGTTTGATGACTAACAACATGATTCGCACTGGTTTTGCTCCCTGGGGTATGCGCTTGTAGGTTATGTCCCTGTGCCGATATTTACAAACCCAGGGTGAATGTTTTCATTGACATTGTGTATGCTCGGCTTGTACCGAGAAACCTTAGGAGATGAACATTTTCCCGCCTTGAACCTACGGTTCAAGGGCTACACCGACGGTCGGTATTCTGGGGAGCATCCTAATAAAACAAGCCACCTAACTAGGTGGCTTTTTTATATCTGTGGTTAGCCAAGCGAATCAATGTTTGCCCTAACGAGATACGATAGTTCGCTTCACCTGCCCTAATCTGTCATCTATAAGGGCAATCATAAAGCACCGATTAACATCGCTTATTAAAACACCTAGCTTGATAATAAAATGTATCAAAAGATAAAGTCTATGTGAGACAAAGTAAGCAACTTGGAATGTACTTTTAAATACACTTGTTAAAGTTAAGGTTAATATTGTTTTACATAAAACAATGCGGTATAAAGTTTTCAAAATTAATAACTTGCACTTAGGGATTATGACAAGTCGCCTCTTAAATTCTGCCGTTCTTTATTCACTTTTAGCTTCAACGTTGTTTTTAACCGCATGTAAGTCAACGCCAGAACCTCAACAACCCGCTTATGTTATTCCTGCTGCAATCTCGCATTTACCCCTTGATGCTGCAAATCAAGGCTTAGACATTGTCGACATACAATTAGCCCTTGGCGATCGCAACTTATACCTTGCTGCAAACGGTAACATCAAAATGATATCGACGGCGCAATGTCCGCTCGATATTTCAGCCCATCGCGGTGACTTTCGTCAACCAGAAAGTAGCTATAATGCGATAGCAGCGGCGCTTAATGACAATTTTAACAGTGTCGAAATTGACGTCATGCTGCTTAAAGATGGCACTTGGGTCAATCATCACGATAGCCAAACTGGGCGCGCAACAGTGCATTATACAGGTGAGCGATACAAGATTGAGCGCATGAACCGCAAGGAGTTCGGCCAATTAAAATTGCGTGATAAAAACACTAACGCGCTTTTAAATGAACGCCCGATCACCGCTGCTGAATCATTTAAGGTTTTTGCGGCATACCGTGCCCCATCACAAAAGCTAAATGTGGAAATAAAATCCGACGCTAACGGCCAAGCGTTAGTTGATCTTGATAACATGTTGCGTAAGTACATTGGCTTGAGTGGCTTTTACTACTCCGCAGCAGATAAAGATACCTTATATAAACTACGAGGTATTAACCCATATGTTTACCTTGGCTTTGTCCAAGGCGGTCACCCAACTAGCGTAGAAAAGCTTCGCAGCGATTTACGCAAAGGGGTCAAAAACGATGCTTACTACTTAGATAATCAAGACGATCTTGAATTAGCGGGTCGATACGGAACGAAGCGCTATCGCTCTCGTTATCAAGATTATACAAGCACAAGTGCGCTTAAAAAGCTGCAAAGTAAGTTAGGGACTAACTCAGGCTTACACCTTGATATTCGTAGTTATATGCAAAACCCAGGGGTAAAAAGTCGCGCTAAGGGTTTAGGTATGAAGGTGTATACCTACTCGATTAATGGCACCGATTTTCATCAACAACAGCTTTTAACGCTTAGCCGTAACACTTTGCCTGACGGCGTCATTGTTGATGCTACGCCATACAAAATTTGTCAGCGACTGTTTAAGGCTTCTGTCCCCGCTAAACGCTACCAACCATTAAGTAATATCGGCCGTTATATTGCCTCGTTGCCACAAGATGCTGACTTTGATCGCTTTGAAGAAATGTTGGGCTACCAACAAGAAGGGTATTATTTATCACTCAATTCGGGGCTTAAATCCATTGTTAAGGCCAAGAAAGTGACTACTAAAAACACCACACCAACACCGCTATTAGAGCATGGTTTTCCAACCATTACAGATGAAAAGCTGGAACACAAAACGGGTGAAACCATTATTTTAACCTTGCCAGAAAATGGCACTCAATAGCCGTTTAGCTGTTAGATAAACAACCAATAAAAACAACAAACAATAATAAAACTAAAAAATGACTGACAATAAAAAAAGCCCATTTGCGACGAGTTTACTCGACCAAACACCAACACAGCAAAAAATGCAGGCTGCTGAAAAACAATTAAAAAAAGTACAAAAGAAACAGCATTCTCAGGCAACAAAAGCGGCAATCCATAAAGAGCGTGAAGCGCAAATCACCAAATTAGGTAAGCCTTTTTGGTGGATGCTTTTCATGTTTATTTGCTCAATCCTGTATCTGTTTCCAGAAGCCGTGTTCAATGCGGCTTTAACCGAAGTCGCAGGCGGTAAAAACTCGTCAGAAGAAGACTTACGCGCAGTGGAGCTATTTGGTCGTACTATCAGTGGTATTGGTGTCACATTATTACTCGCCGATATGCTGCTCAAGGGTAAGCGTGTCGCTCGAGTCGGTAGAGCCTTGGGCCACTTTGCATTGATTGCGATTTTGGTGTGGCCGACAGTATTTTTTGGACAAAAATGGTTGGTTGATCATTTTATCATTGATGCCTCAACCCCTGCTGAACGCCAGCAGGCTTATTTGTCGCAAATACTGCGTAGCGCACTCATTGAAAAGTCGATTCAATTTGAAGGGATTAATTACGATCCCGATTCAGAACATAACGCGACCGAAAAAACCTTCTTATCGGTTTTTGGTGGCCTTGTTTATGCTGACGATAAGTTAGTTGATGATATCAAAGAAAAGAAACGGATGATCATGGAGAAATTTGTCCGTGATCGTGCCCTGTCTCGATTTGATGAACACTACGCAAACTACGATGATTTTCGTCAAACCCTACGTAGCCACTATAAAGAATATGCTCAAGGTTCAAACGATTATAACCAAGCTCTAAGTACCGCTCCAAGCCGCTCTGATGAATATTGGTTAGATACCCAAAACCAAGTTAAACAAGGTTGGGAAAAGTATCAAAAAGGCGTCAGTGCTTACGAAGGAAGAGTCGAGTCGAGAGCGCAAAAAATTGCCCCTAAAATGTATGACTTTTTTGAGCGACGTAATAAATGCGCTGACATGAAAAAAGGCAGTCGCAAAGACAATTGTTATGAACGTCTACAAAACGGTTATGACAAGGAAATCGCCAAATACAGCATTCCTTATATTCCACCTGATGATTGGTTAATCCGAGAAGAAATATCAACCTCTGAAAACGTAGGTAATTCTATTATCACTGGCATTATGACCTTTGGTCTATTCACTGCAATGCAAGCCGCTGATGCTGCAACGGGCGGTGATGGTGGCTTTAAAGATCATCGCATGGTGTATACCAATGATGTTAACCATTATAAAAATGTCTTAATGGTCAAAATGGAGCCTGATTTTGTTAAAGAATCTGGCGGCTACCCGCTAGGTATCAGCACTATTCATGAATTTAGACATCATCAACTGACTAGCACTAAGGTCAATAACACCCTTAAACAAAAAGGGCTGACATTACCTTCAACTTGGGTGATGGCAGACCGAACAAGCTTTGATAATGCCGTAGCAAACAAAGTCCGCCAAGAGGCGGATAATCGCTGGCGCTCGACTATGAAAAACAAAGGCTTGGATATGCCACCTAATTTAAGTTGGCAGCAATTCCAGCAACAAGGAGATATTCAAAAACGTATTGAGCGCCAAATGAAAGAGCTGTATATCAGCCCAACGCTTGCTGACTGGAATAACCGAGAATTTAAACAGCGCATTATTGAGCCCAATATTCAGCGTAAAACCACTGAATATCTCAATGTACTTGAAGCCCAACAAGCCGAATTTGCAGATGGCGGCGCCTTTGAGTCCACAGGTAAGTCGGCATTACGTGCGACCATAGTGCCGCCAATATCGATGTCGATTAGTTTAGCCTTGGTGTTGTTAACCGTGTTAAAGCTGCCAATGAAAGCTGCTGAGTTAGTACAAGCCAAAAGAAAAACCAAGGATGATGGTGAGTCGCAAGAAGGCCAAAATAAGGCCAAAGATGGCTATATCAAAGCGGGGATTTCTGCTGCGCTACTGTTATCGATTTTTGTGGTGCCAGTTACCCTAAGTAGCAATCAATACACAGTTAAAGACTCTGCTATGCATTACTTTTTTGAGCAAATGGAAAACAATGATTCAGCCGGTATTTCATTTGCGCTTAAATGGTTACTGGTCACTCAACCGATAGTGCAACCTATTGGTGCCAGCATTGATGAATACCTGTTTATCACCAAAGGTTTTGATGCGATTAGCGAACCAATTAATCGATTCGATTTAGCCATATTACCTGAGCATGACACGAGTGCTCAGTCTAGCCCTGCTTCAGCAGCAAAAGCCTTATTACCATTAACCATTAATACCAATGTGGCTAATGCCAACATCGCAGTAATGAATATTAAACCCAAATATCAAACAGGCATGATGCTGCCACCAGGAGGCTATGACATTAAAGTCTCTGCCAGTGGTCATCAAGCTATTCGAACCTGGGTTTATTTAAAACCCGAAGAAACCGAATTCACGATTAATTTATAACGTATTTAACTGAGTTAAATCACCATTCACGCATTGATTGATAGGAAGTATTACGTGAGTAAACTAACGCAATTCCAGGACTTTATACGAAGTAATGGTAAAGACTTAACTGGTGTTGATGTACCAGTTGTATTGAGTAATGAAGAAGCTAAGTTACCAGAGCTTAACTTTACCTTTGGCTGGACCATTGAGATTGGTGTAAGCGAACATGAACATGGCGGGCATTGTCCATCAGGCATCAAGTGTGGCAGCGCCTCGAACGCTTACGACGATGCTAACAATAAAGCAAAAGAGTATGTCAGCGGTCAAAATTCATTATTTAACGATCGTTTCATCAAAATACTTGGCCCTGACGTTGCTGAAAACTTTTTAATCAAAGATCGTGGCTTAAAGTCTGCGCCAGAAACCTATGTCGGTAGCAAGGTTTGTTATAACTGTAGTGGCTCTGGTAAACAAAACTGCGGCAGTTGTCATGGCAGCGGTAGCACTTCCTGTAGCGGTTGTAGTGGCAGTGGCCGAAATCATGTGACTCGCTACGAGAATAACCGCACGGTTCATACCACTGAGACATGTTCATCATGCTGGGGCAGTGGTAGTAAAACCTGCTATAACTGCAGTGGTTCAGGCAAGGTGACCTGTCGTACCTGTGATGGTGGTGGTTACCTCTATTTCAGTTACACCATTGATGGTGAAGCTAAACGGAGTACAAAGTGGGAATATAACACCAGTGATTACCATGAGTGGACGTCTGATTACGTCAAAAAGACGGGACTTAAAATCGTTCACCACTTAGATGATATCACCGAAGTCGATGTTAAAGGCGCTTTGGACGGTTGCACCTTTATTTATGCTTTTAAGGCCAAATTACCGACTTTACAATTTACTGCCAACATTGATAACGTCGATACGACGTTGTGTTTTGGTGGTAACAAAAACAGCACGCATGATGCAGGTGGGGTATACGATCCTGCGGTATGGAGCGTGGCACAAAAACTCGCTGGCGGCAGTAAATCTAATGATAAAGCAGCCCTTTCAACACCCGCAGTTAAAAACATTATTGAAGCCAATGAAACTAACACCTCGATTGCATTATTAGAGGAGAACTGGGTTTCAAGTGATATTAAAGATGCGGTTGTTTCTAATTATCAAACCTTAGTGACTCAGCTTAAAAAGCAAAGTGTGAAAGGCATTGCGCCTAAAATGATTGGCAGTATGTTTAAATTCGCCTTTCTATTCCTAACAATAGGAATATTGTTTGCTGTCATGTACCCAACGTTTACCCAAGAAACGGCTTATCGTATGAGTGTGACTCAAATCCCTGAATGGATGCTGGCATTAGTCACCATGAAGTTTGGCTTATTTGGCTTACCTGCATGGTGTAACTACCTGTTCATCATTGGTTTATTCTGGTTAAGCTATAAAGGTATTCAAAAGTGGTATTGGAAGAACATTGGTCAGGGCAAAATATGGCTTTTGGCGCTCAGTTTAACCTTATTGGTACCTCATATTGGATTCACCTTGTACTACAACGGTATTGAAGTGATTCAACATACCCTAGAAATCACCAATGCATTGATGGCTGCATCGTTATTAGTCGGTCTATATGTTGTCGTCATTGGCACAAAATTGCCGAATAAGTGGTACACAAAAGTAGCTGGATTTATCGCTGGTATTGGCGTGTATTGCGGCTTGCACTATGGCCTATTTATTCTCAATTCACGTATTGGTTTTATCGAAAACCATGACAGATACCCGTACGAGATGCTGCAGTCCTTACGCCCTGGCACCCTGTTTATGGCGGAAAACCTGATTGAATGGGCAATGTTGACTGTCATTTTTGCCTACTTCTTAACTCGTCGTCAGTTCTGGTTAAAAGCAAAAACTGAAGTCGCTGATTACGACAGCCCTGTATTATTAAAATCAATGAACATGGAAAAGTAGCGAGAAACAAGGTTTGAGTAGAGAGCTAACTTACCGCTTTCATTACAAACCTGAGTTACAGCATGCAATATAAGACAACGCCGATGATGGTTATCATCGGCGTTTTTTATCATACCAGCGGCTGATTTTTCCCCATTTACACTCAAGCTGGTCAATCCATTGATTATCTTCTTTGATATTTTCACATATCAGGATAATCTGCATCTTGTAACATCATTTGTTCATATCGCTATTTTATCTTTCATTTGTAAGTGATGGAGAACTTCTCACCGATGAGCATGACGCGCTTTATGACTGGTTCGAACCAATATCAGTCTGCTACAACAGCGAAACAACCTTCAATAACATATTTTTCATCAGCTAGCCCAGCATCAGCAGAACCATCAGCATCTGCCGAGGTCATTTATCCGCATTCTTTTAATAGCCCAAGGGATGCTGAACCGTTATTCGATAGTAGAAATATGAGCCGAGATAGTATTCGTCGCCATATTCGTCAAGAACGAAATAGCATGGACCAAGCAGAGCAAAATCAGTTAGCGTTAATTGCCAGTCGCCATTTATTGTCGGAAATACAGCAAATTTCAGCCAAAAGAGTGGCCATTTATTTGGGGTTTGATGGCGAGCTTGCCACCAACAAATTAATTGAAGCATTGTGGAAACTAGATGTAGAAGTTTATTTACCTCGTATACATCCTTTTGCTAAAGGGCATTTATTATTTGTCCGCTACAACCCTGATACCGTAATGGTGAATAACCGCTTTGATATTGCCGAACCTAAACTGGATATTCGCCATATTATTACGGTAGATAAACTAGATATGATCGTCACGCCATTAGTCGCGTTTGATGATAATGGCAATCGAATGGGAATGGGCGGCGGCTTTTACGATCGCACATTAGCTCAGGTAAAAGACAATAAACCATTAGCAGTGGGCTATGCCCATGATTGCCAACAGGTGAGTTATTTACCCGTGGAGTATTGGGATATTCCATTACCAATCATCATTACCCCAACCAAACGTATCGCCAACGACTGACCAATGGCTGCAGTTCACATAAAAAAACCGTTATTTTCATAACGGTTTTTTATTTCAGCTAATCGCCAACTCAGCGAATATTGATGGTTAACGGCCTATTGCGTTGCTGCCGCTAATGCTTGAGATACGTCAGCAATAATATCGTCAATGTGCTCAATACCGACAGAGATACGAACTAAGTCTTCAGATACTCCAGCTTTAGCCAGCTCGTCTGAGTCTAACTGTCGATGTGTCGTCGTAGCAGGATGGCATGCCAATGACTTAGCATCACCAATATTGACCAAACGCAAAATCATTTGCAGTGCATCAATGAATTTTCCACCAGCAATTTTACCCGCTTGTGCATCACTGGCCTTAATACCAAAACTAATGATACCCGAGGCTTTACCTTGGGTAATCTTTTGACAGCGCTCGTGTTGGGGACTGTCGGTTAAGGCGGCGTAATTCACCCAACTAACCGATGGATGATCCGCTAGATACTCAGCAAGTGCCAATGCATTTTCACAATGGCGCTCCATTCGTAAGCTGAGTGTTTCTAGCCCTTGAAGTAATAAAAATGCACTTTGCGGTGATAAGGCTGCACCAGTATTGCGTAAGGGAACAACACGGCATCGACCGATAAAGGCTGCAGGCCCAAAAGCTTCGGTATACACCACACCATGATAGGAAGGATCTGGCTCATTCAGTAAAGCAAACCGCGCTTTATTCGCTACCCAATCAAACTTACCCGAATCAATAATCACCCCACCAATGGTGGTGCCATGACCACCAATGTATTTGGTTAATGAGTGAATAACGATATCAGCGCCGTGATCAATAGCACGACACAGTACCGGGGTCGCAACGGTATTATCAACGACTAACGGTACACCGTGTTTATGCGCAATTTCTGCTAACCGCTGCAGGTCAACAACGTTACCAGCAGGGTTACCAATAGATTCACAAAAAAGTGCTTTGGTATTGTCATCAATTAATGCTTCAAGCCCTTCATAATCATCGTAAGCAGCCATCCGCACGTCAATGCCTTGGCGAGGTAACGTATGGGCAAATAAATTATAGGTGCCGCCATAAAGCCGGCTTGTACTAACGATGTTATCACCCACTTGTGTCAGCGCCTGAATCGCATAGGTAATGGCTGCCATACCTGATGCTACAGCTAGAGCTGCTATGCCACCTTCGATTGCTGCAAGTCGCTGTTCTAGCACATCTGTAGTGGGGTTCATAATACGAGTATAAATGTTACCAGGCACTTTTAAATCAAATAAATCAGCACCATGCTGGGTATCATCAAAGGTATAAGAAGTGGTTTGGTAAATGGGCACTGCGGCGGCTTTGGTGGTGGCTTCTGATTGATAGCCGTGGTGTAAAGCCAGCGACTCCAGTTTCATCCCTTGAGCATTATTGTCTGCTGCCATGATAGACCCCTTCTAATCGTTCATCGTTGATAACGGAAAATTGATTGAACATTGCTGATTGTTTATCGCAGTGCTCAATCAAACCTATATCCACATTAGCAATTAGCCATCTAGAAGTCTAAAACTTTTTTTAATTAGTGCTATCAGTACCGCAATCCATTATTTTAATTGTCTGCCACCATCAACCGCATAGCTTCGGCCTGTCACATAATGACTGGAGGTTAAATAATCTACCAGCGATATCATTTCATTATTACCGGCCTCGACAGGCAAAATCGCTTTTGCTAAAGCTTTCACTTTATAGTCGTCATCATCACCTTCGTTAAATAAAATCATCGCAGGGGCAATAGAGTTCACTTTAACTTCAGGCGCAAGTTTTGCCGCAAAAGATAGCGTCAAATTATGCAATCCCGCCTTACTGGCCGCATAAGCAATATGCTTTTTACTGCCCTTTTCGGCGACATAATCGGTGATATGAATAATATTACTGGCACCAACTTGTTGCTTAGCACTGGCAGTTAATAATGGCGCTAAAGCAAGGTTAATTTGATAAGGTGCGCTCACATGAATATTCATCATTCTTGTCATAATATCCGCAGAGCTCACCTCATTTGAGGTTTTATCATTATGCCAATCAGATGCATTATGGATGATGCAATTTAGCTCGCTATATTGCGCAACAATGCGCTGTAACATATCGTTTATTTCTTCTGTGAGAGTTAAGTCACACTGGTATAAATCAGCCCCAAGTTCAGCCAACTCATCAATACTTGGGTAATGTGTTCTAAAGGTGCCAATCACTTGATGGCCTTGGGCAATAAAATGCTTTGCTAACGCATAGCCAATACGTTTACCAACCCCTGTAATCAATATGGTGTGTTTCATTTGAGTTCTCTTATTCTTGTATTGAGCCAGTAGTTAAACTCACATAATAAAGGTCATTAGCAGCGACTAATGACCTCGTGTCTGTTATCCATCATTCATGAGATAGCTGAGTGAATCAAGCCTTTGAGTAAAACTCTGCTCGGGTCGCAGGGTTGCTTTTGAAGCAGCCACCTAATGCTGATGTGGTGGTGTGCGACTGGGTGTCCATGATGCCACGAGATTTCACACAATAATGAGTGGCATTCATACTGACTGCGACATCTTCAGTTTCTAAAAGCGTTTGCAGTGCGACTAAAATTTGTTGCGTTAAACGCTCTTGCACTTGGGGGCGCTGGGCAAAGAAGCGCACAATCCGATTGATTTTAGACAGACCAATAATCTTTGATTTAGGCATATAAGCCACATTGGCAACGCCATCTATGGTGATAAAGTGATGCTCGCAGGTACTCACAACACTGACATCGCTGACTTTAACCATTTCTTCAACGCCCATTTTATTATCGATTTGGGTCACTTTAGGGAAATGCTGATAGTCGAGCCCCGAAAAAATTTCATTCACGTACATTTTGGCAATTCGATGTGGTGTTTCACACAAACTGTCATCGGTTAAATCCAGACCTAATGTTGAGACAACTTCAGTCATCAATCCTTGAATGCGTTCTATTTTTTGGTCACTGGTCATCTGATTTTCGACCAATGGCGTTTCAAGACCTCGCTCAATAAGAACTTGCTGCACCTTGCGTGCTTCATCTGAAATCATGTGTTTTCCTTATGGCAACCCGTGCCAAATAAAACCACACTATTACGTGATAGCCAGCGGCTACCGATTATTTGCGTTGCTCTAAAGACAGCGAAACAGAGTCGGCAAAACGTAAAGCATGAGGTTTATCAATTGTCACCCGTGACATCGTGATTGATGGGTGCTCACTACAAATAGCCAACACGTCTGCCACCAACTTTTCGAGCAGTAAAAAGCGCCCTTCTTCAACATGTTGGATAACTTTTTTAGTAATGACTTTATAGTTAAGTGCATCTGCAACATCGTCAGTTTCAAATGACTTGTCGGCGGGATATTGGATTTCGATATTAATCACAACATCTTGCTGCTTTTCACGTTCGTCAGGATTAAAACCAATAAACGTTCGTAAACGAAGATTGGTCACTTTAATGATTGCTTGGCTAATGGACATAGTGAGCCTCTTATAAATTCACTGGGTAGTACGTGACAATGAGCAAGTTAGATCACATAAAAAAGAGTCAACCGTTAATGGCTGACTCTTATAGTTATAGCGATAAAACGCCAATTTTGCTAACTAAAACTCTTTATAGTTTCGGTACTTAACTTTGAAGAAGATGATATAAAACACTGGAACAATGATCAGAGTCAGCATGGTTGCTACCCCTAAACCGAACATGACTACTGCTGCAAGCGACTCAAAGAAAGCGTCGGTTAACAGTGGCAACACACCTAAAATCGTGGTTATGGCGGCCATACAAACAGGTCGCACACGACTCACCGTTGAGTTAAACACAGCTTCAAAGGTTTCTATTCCTTCGTTGATGTCAGTGTTAATTTGATCCAATAAAACAATCCCGTTTTTCAGTAGCATGCCCGATAAGCTGAGCATGCCTAACAACGCCATAAAGCTAAATGGTTTATCAAGGATTAACAATCCAGATGTAATACCAATAATAGCTAATGGTACACAAGCCCAGATAACCAAGGGTTTTCTTACCGAATTAAACAAGAACACGGTAATCAAAAACATGAATAAAAAGCCTAATGGCAAGGTCGCAAATAATGACTCTTGCGCATCTGTCGATGATTCATATTCCCCTCCCCATTGCAGCTCATACCCTACTGGTAACTCGAGTGCCTCTACTTTAGGTTTGATTTTGGCAAACAGTTCAGCTGGGAGAATACCGTATTCAAAATCGGTATCGGCAAATACAGTTAAGGTACGTTTACGATCCCGACGTTGAATAATAGGATCTTCAAACTTCACCTCAAAACCATCAACCACTTGTTGCAGAGGTACAAAGGCACTTAGCGCTGGGCTCCAAATACGAATACTCTCTAAGGATTCGATATCAATGCGCTCATCTTCAGGTAAGCGACCGATAATCGGCAGCAAGGTTGTTCCTTCACGGTAAACCCCGATTTGTAAGCCAGTGAACGAAAATTTTAATGCCTCATCGACTTCACTTTTTACAATACCTAGACGGCGAGCTTGGGTTTCATTAAACCGAGGGGCAATGTATTTCACCCGCTCACGCCAGTCGTGACGTACATTGACTGTGGCTGGCGTAGCATTAAATATCTCCATCACTTGTGCTGCAATACTACGCAATACATCAGGGTCGGCGCCGCTGATCCTCGCTTCGATTTTGGCATCCGTTGATGGACCAATTTCTAAGCGCTTAAATTTAAGCTGCGCTTGCGGATAACTGCGCTCTACGTCCCTGCGAAAGGTCACCATCACATCAGATAAGGTTTCAAAATCTGATGTTCTTAACGCAATTTGCGCATAGGATGCGTAATTTTTCTCAGGCGAATAAGTCAATAAGAAACGAGGAAAACCTTTACCTATGGTAGATGCCACATACTCGACATTATCAAGGTTAAACGCGATGGCCTCCATCCCTTCAACGACGGTTTGAGTTTCACGAATATCGGTCCCTTCTGGCATCCACACATCGACTAAAAATATAGGTGTGGTAGAAGGCGGGAAAAAGGATTGCTTAACGTAAGCAAAGCCATAAATAGAGGCGCAAAACGCAATAACAACGGCAATCACACTGACCCAACGAAAGCGCATACACACGTCAAGTAGTGCCTTGTAATACATGAAGAAGGCACCGCCATACGGATCTTTTGGTTCACCTTCCACTTTTTCAGCTTCCGAGCCAAAAAATAATTGCGCGAAAAATGGCGTAATCGTGATCGCAGTAATCCAAGATAAAAACAGCGAAAACAGTAATACCCAGAATAACGACCCTGCAAATTCACCCGTCGAATCTGGAGAGAGCCCAATGGGTGCAAAAGCTGTAATCGCAATGACAGTTGCGCCAAGTAATGGCCACATTGTTTGTTTAACGATGCCTTGAGCTGCCTCTAGGGTTGTTTGTCCACGTTGCCGACCGATGAGTATGCCTTCAACAATCACAATGGCATTATCCACCAGCATCCCTAAGGCAATAATTAATGCCCCGAGGGAGATACGTTGCAGTTCAATCTCAGCCTGCAACATCAGCATAAAGGTGCCCAAACAGGTTAAAAATAGGATTAATCCAATTAATATCCCTGATTTAAAGCCCATAAATACCAGCAATACCCCTACAACAATCACCACTGCTGCAATGAGGTTCCACACAAAGCTGCCGACGGAGGCATCAACTTCATTAGGCTGGTTGTACATGGTTTCAATCACCATACCTGCAGGGCGTACACTTTCAATGCTGGCAAGTTTTGCGTCAATGGCTTTACCCACCTCAACAACATTGACCCCAGTCGAAAACGATATACCTATGTTGATGGAGTCATGCTGATTAAACTTGAGTAAATTGGTCGGGATATTTTGAAAACCACGAGAAACAGTAGCGACATCTTTTAGATAAATTAGCTTGTCACCTTGGGTACCGGGAATGATTAACTCTTCAAGCTCACTGACAGACTTAAAGCCGCCACTGGTACGAATTTTTAAGTTATCGGCAGATACCCGAATATTACCCGCATCTGACACCATGTTTTGCGAGTTAAGTAGATTTTGAATCAATGAGGGGTCGATGTTAGAACTCGCCGCTTTGTTCAACGACATTTCAACAAACACCTGCTCTTGCTGGTTCCCTGCCAATGACACTTTACCGACACCTGGCACCAATTCGAGCTCACGTTTTACATAGTCGACGTAATCGAGAATATCTCGATAGCTGTAGTCCGTGCCGCTCACCATCAACATGATGCCGTACACATCGCCAAAATCATCATTGACGATAGGCGCTTGTACTCCTGGCGGTAAACTTGATGACATGTCGTTGACTTTACGGCGCAGTTCATCCCATATCTGCGGCAATTCTTCAGGGCCATAGATGTTCTTCATGGTTACCGTAATTTGCGACATACCCGAGGTACTGAGTGAGCGAATATAGTCGACATAGGGCAATGCTTGAATTGCCTTTTCAATTGGGTAGGTGACTTCTTCTTCCACCTCTGTGGACGTTGCACCAGGATATAAGGTGACAACCACAGCATCTTTAATGGTAAAAGGCGGATCTTCCAATTGGCCTAGTCCAGTAAATGCCATCAAACCGCCAATAAGCAGTATTAGGGTAAACATCCAACTGATCACAGTATTTTTAACAAAGTAGCCTGCTATATTCATTACACACTTTCCCTTGTATCAGTTGAGTGATTGGCGTTATTAAGGAGTACTTTTGGATACCGAGTCATCATGCTCCCTCCTCTAGTAACTGTACTTGCTGGCCTTTAACTAAACGGGCTGCGCCTGTTGTGATAATGGTTTGGCCATCATCAAGGCCACTGATCACTTCAATTTCATCACCGACAATAACCCCCAGTGTTACTGGTTGATACTGAATCGAATTATCGGCAGCGTTGTAAAGCCAAACACCACTATTTTGTGCATCAATATCACTACCATCTTGCATAACAACCGCTTCGATTAGCACTAAATATTCTCGATGATAGGTGTAAGTCATGTCGCTCAAGTTAACTTGTACTTTTGCTGGCATGCCTTCTAACACTTTATATTTGGGGTCTAAGTCCACTGCAATGGTGGCAATATAAGTTGATGTCGTGGGATCTTTTTCGGTGTTGACCTCTAATAAACGGCCGCTAAATTGAGTATTAGGAAAAGCCTCAAAGCTGACATTCAACTTGGCTTGACTCTCTCTGTCTTCTTGCTTTTTTGAAACAGCAATCAGCATATCTGGAATTTGCACATCAACTTCAATACGCTCAACTTTTTGAATACTGAGTACAGATACACCCGGCTGCACATTTTCAAAAGACTCTAAAAATACATCACTGACAATCCCTGAAAATGGCGCGCGCAATTCTGTGTATTGCAGGTTTAACTCAGCTTGGCGCTCTTCTGCTTTGGCCACTAAATATTGGGCATTCATTTCATCGTAGTCAGATTGTGCCATTAGCTTACTTTCAACTAACTGCTTGCCTCGTTGGGCCTGTTTATAACTGACTTCTAAACGTGCTTGACGATCGCTTAAGGCAATGGTGTAGTCACGTTTTTCAAGTACGGCGAGTAACTCACCTTTTTCAACCGACTTGCCTTTGGTTGCAGGTATACGCTCTATTCGCCCCTCAACTCTAAAAGACAGATTCGTTAAATCTTGCGCTCTAGCCACACCATTAAATTCACGCATCACTTCATTATTAGCATGAGGCAAGGTATAAGTTTTCACTAAGGTTTTTGTTGGCTCAATGTCTACAGTGCGCTCACAGGCAGATAAGCTCAATAGGCCTAAGGCAACAACCCCTAGACGATTAATGATAAAACTCATTCTAGAATGTTGAATCCGTTGCATATTATAAGCCTCGCTCTTTAATCCACTTCACCGCTGCTTGGCCATCTTTAAGCTCAGCGGCTCCTGCGACGACGAGCCAATCACCATCATTTAGCCCTGACATCATTCGAGTTCCCTGTAGGGTAACAGGTACCTTTTTGACTCGTTGCTGAGTCGGTGACCAAGTAAATACATAGGCTTGTTGGTTTTCTTTGACCACTGCGCCTTTAGGGATTTTCGGATGGGCATCGGCCGTTCTTGCGGGCAACTTAACTTTGACTCGTGCTGACATGCCAGGTAGAACATTCAGTTCATCTGGCATTGGTAAAGTTAATATAATGGTGTAACTACTAGTTGTAGGGTCGGCAACGGTATTAAGCTCTTTTAAGCGAGCGACATACCATTGATCGCGGCTATCAAACTTAACTTCTATGTTGTCTATATCTTCTAAGCCTTTATCAGATTTTTGTAAAAAACCTATAAATTGCTCTGGCAATTGGAAACTAATATCTGCAGATGCATCAGTTCGAATCCCCATGACTTCTTCTTGTGCTTGGACAAACTCAAACTCACGCTTACTGCGTTTAGAAATCACCCCTTGATAGGGGGCACGCAACTTAGTGTAGGTCACATCGGTTTTGGCTTTATCCAGTGCAGCTTGAGCTACGGTAAAATCACTTTTAGCTTGGTCATAATCGTTACGTGATACCACCCCTTGCTCAACCAAAGACTCATTGCGCTCAAACAACACTTTAGCTAACTCGAATTGTGCTTGCGCCATGGCTAAGTGTTGCTGATAAATATCACTATCGAGTGTGGCTAATATATCTCCTGGTTCAACGGCATCTCCAGGTCTAACAAAGATTTCAGCAATTTCACCTGAGACTCGAAATGACAATGCCGCTTTTTCTGAGGCTTTAACTTCGCCTGGTAAAAAGCGCTCACGGTATTCAGAGCCCACATCAACTTGCAGCACTTTGACTGGACGAGGGATATCACGACTGGTGGCTTCACTGCCTTCTTCTGCGTTGGCAACACTGAGTAAAACACTGGAAATTATCGAGGGGAATATAACTAAAAAAGAACTAAACTGGCTGAGTTTCTTCATGTTTTGTTCCGTCAAAAGTGAGCAATTAGTACGATACTAACATTCAATGACACCCCATAATAGGTGCACTAGAGCACAAAAAAGATCTAACTTGTGACAATCGACGTATTGATTTTTAACCCAAACAGGCTGAGGTGCACTATGGAGTTACGAATTTTTTACGATAGCGCTTGTCCATTATGTTCTAACGAAATGGCGCAACTTAAGAAGCACGATCGATTACACAAAATTGAATTGGCTGATTTAAACCAAGACAATTTCGAAGAAAAATACCCCCATATTGATTTATCTGTGGCCAATAACATCCTGCATGCAGAAACAAATGACGGCACAATTCTAACGGGATTAGATGTGACAGCTAAAGCTTGGGCATTAACAGGTAAGCATAAGTGGATTCAATTATTACGCTTACCTTGTGTTAAACCTTTTGCTGATATCGCTTATCGTGGATTTGCGAAAAATCGCTACCAAATTTCTTATCTACTCACAGGACAGCAACGTTGTGAAGACGGTAGCTGTAAGTTGAAGTAGCCTATGGATATCTGTCGTGTTCAAGCCGTTAACACTGCCATTGTTATCGGCGCATCTTCAGGTATTGCAAAAGCGATTTTCACCGAGCTCGCTGATAATGCTGAGATTGAGCAAATCATTACCATCAGTCAAAAAGAACTGGTTTTTAATGTTAGCAATAACATTCATCACCACATTTCCTGCGATTACACCATGAATGGCTCAGGCAATAGCGCCAGTAATGACGCTAACGAAAACATAGCAAGAGTGTGCCTTGCTCTATCATCAATTAAAGGGCGTATCACCAAGGTGTTTATTTGTAATGGCAGATTGCATTCATTAAACAATCAAATGTCAGTCCATACACATAATCCACAGACCTCAAAGAGTCCAGAAAATCTACAAATTGAGCCATCAACTGTTTTATCGCCAGAAAAGCGCCTTGAAGATATTACCCCAGCATCTATGCTGTCAGTCTTTCAATCCAACACATTAGTGCCAATGATGTGGCTTCAACATCTCGTTAAACTCGTAAACGGCAAGCAGGCATGCATCATCAGTGTGTTAAGTGCCAGAGTTGGCAGTATCAGTGAAAATCAGTTAGGAGGCTGGTATAGCTACAGAGCATCAAAAGCGGCACTGAATATGTTAATAAAAACCAGTGCAATTGAGTATGCACGCCGAGCTAAAAATACAAAATTGATCGCGTTTCACCCTGGTACAACCGATACCGAGTTATCTAAACCTTTTCAGGCTAACGTTCCCGAAGGGAAATTGTTCACCGCAGACTTCGTCGCCCAGCAATTACTCACAATTCACCAAGGTATTGAATTTAACAACCAAGCAGAGTTTCTTGATTGGCAAGGTAAAACAGTGCAGTGGTAACTGCAGATTACAGACACAAAAAAGCGAAGCCTAGGCTTCGCTTTTTGTCGTAAACGATGAGCTTACTTAACGAATTCAACACCTAGGTCGATATCGCCTTTTAACGTATCAAGCATTGCATCACGTGCGTTTGCTTCAAATGCGCTTACTTCACCGTATGGAAGTACTTTTTCTACGCCGTTTTTACCTAATACAACAGGCTGTGCGAAGAATTCAGCGTGCTCGCTGCCGCCATCTACGTATGCACATTCAACAACGTTTGCTTCACCTTGTAGGCCGCGAACTAAAGATAGACCGAAACGACATGCCGCTTGACCCATTGAAAGTGTCGCACTACCGCCACCGGCTTTAGCTTCAACAACTTCTGTACCAGCGTTTTGGATGCGAGTTGTTAGTGAAGCAACTTCTTCATCAGTAAAGCTTACGCCTTCAACTTGTGAAAGAAGTGGAAGAATAGTCACACCACTGTGGCCGCCGATAACGTTAATGTTAACATCAGCAACGTTTAAGCCTTTAAGCTCAGCGATGAAAGTTTCAGAACGAATAACATCAAGTGTCGTCACACCGAATAAACGATTCTTATCGTAAACACCCGCTTTTTTAAGTACTTCAGCAGCAATAGCAACTGTTGTATTTACTGGGTTAGTGATCACACCAATCAATGCTTTAGGGCAAGTAGCAGCGACTTTTTCAATAAGGTTACGTACGATACCCGCATTGATGTTAAATAGATCTGAACGATCCATTCCAGGCTTACGTGCAACACCAGCAGAAATAAGAACAACATCAGCGTCAACTAGCGCAGGCGTTGGATCTTCACCAGCAAAACCAGCCACTTCAACATCTGTTGGGATGTGGCTTAAATCGACAGCAACACCTGGTGTTACAGGAGCAATGTCATACAGAGACAACTTTGAGCCTGCAGGAAGTTGAGTTTTTAATAGTAAAGCTAGGGCCTGGCCGATACCGCCAGCAGCACCAAGTACAGCTACTTTCATAATTATCTCCAATAACGTTCTTATGTTTGACTTCTAAGTTTATGATTCTCAGTCTGTGACATAGATCATATTTCTTGTGGCGTCACATTACTGCATCAGCGAGACAATTTCAATTATCCCTTAGTGGAGTAAAGCAATTAACTTATTCTATGATATATATATCAATAATCCCTGATTTAGCACTTACACTGTAAAGTGAATTTTTATTCACCGATTTAGCTTATTTCTTGACTTGTGACGTTTATATATTCAAAATGAACCCGTTTTGTGAATATATTGTATTCAATTTAAAAATTACTATAAGACGAAAAAAAATATGCCAGCGACCAAGAATCAGGATGAACTCGTTAAAACGTTTAAGTCGATATTAAAGGAAGAGCGCTTTGGTAGCCAAAGTGAGATCGTCAACGCACTACAAGCAGAAGGTTTTGGCAACATAAACCAATCTAAAGTATCGCGCATGCTCAGTAAGTTTGGCGCGGTGCGGACTCGAAATGCTAAGCAAGAAATGGTGTACTGTTTGCCCGCTGAATTAGGTGTACCGACAGCAGGTAGCCCAGTTAAAAACTTAGTATTAGATGTTGATCATAACCAAGCTATGATTGTAGTGCGTACCAGTCCAGGTGCAGCACAACTCATCGCACGATTACTTGATTCAATAGGTAAGCCTGAAGGCATTTTAGGTACCATTGCTGGTGACGACACGATCTTCATTTGTCCATCCAGCATTAAAACCATCGATGATACGTTAGAAACAGTTAAATCACTGTTTAACTACAGCGAGTAAAACAAGCGTTATGTTGAGTCTGTAGTACGGACGAAAACGCAATAAAAAAGCAATGCCTTGGCATTGCTTTTTTTGGTTTTAATCTACCCAAGCTTACAAGAACGCGTATCTTGCAAAATTAGTCGTTAGCAAACTGCGCTAAAAAATCTAATGATGGCGCAAAGAATGATGACCCCGTCAGTGCTTTAGTAAACTGCATGAGGTGGTCGTGATTACCATGACCGTCACCATAAATCATGCTGCGTAGCATTTCTTCAAAATGAGTTGGGTTATGGCAGGTCGAGATAAACATCAACCCTTGCTCTCTTAACGAGCCAAAAGGCATGCTCTGGCGTAAAATCTCCATCGACTTACCATCTGCATCTTTTAAATTAACTCGCTTGATATGGCTGGTTAATGGCTTATCTTCAGAAGCGTATTCAATATCATCTTGCTTAGTACGGCCAATGATATCTTCTTGTTTCTTCTGCGGTAGGCGATTCCATTTACTCAAGTTATGGGCATATTTTTGCACATGAACATAACTACCGCCTTTAAATGAGATATCCTCATCAGCCACTAAAGCAACTTCTTGACGGCTGCGCCCTTTCGGGTTTTCTGTACCATCGACAAAGCCAGTTAAGTCACGGCTGTCCATAAATCTAAAGCCACGTTCTTCTTCAATTAACTCAACCAAACCTTCAAACATTTGGCTAATTTCATTGGCAACTAAATGCAAAATGTCATAACGATCGCAGCGGATATGCATGAATAAGTCGTATTCGATTGCAGGTGCATCTCGATTACCTTCATTCATCGCAGGAAAAGGGCGTAATTGAGCAGGTCTTTGTCCGTCAAAAATGGTATCCCAATAATTCGCACCAATAGCAACAAAGCCATTAAATGCACTATCTGCATATTGGTCAGATAATTCATAAATATATTGGGCTACATTGGCTAAACATGGGCGAAGCTGATCTTCGACACCATCATTTGCATTAAACATCAAATAGACGCTATGCAGATTTCCTTCAGCACAAATCCCTAACTGTTCGCGAGGCATATTCTGTGTTTCCATGTTGGAATCAATCACCTTTAACAATAATAAGATATAAAGAGTTTAAGGCAATTGAGCAATTTATTCCTTACTGCTCTATGCAATATTTAATCAATTTAGACTTAGGTCACTAAAAAATCACTAGCGGATGCGCTGATATGGACAAATTAACTTTCTGGCCTAATGTCAGTTCGGTTAACTGACTTCTCACTTCGAGCGTCTGTTGACCTACTTTAACCCAATAATGACAAATTGTACCCAGAAAACGTCGCTCGACAATTTCACCTTGCCCCTGTGCTGCAGGTTGAATCTCGATTTGCTGCGGTCTGAGAAGTAATTGCCCCTGAGTATTAACCACGTTTTTTATCAGGCTAGTGCTTTCTATTAAGCCTAATATGGAGGCGACTTGCGTGGCGCTTTTAATGGTGACGGTAATGTAATTACCTTCACCAAGAAACTCTGCAACGTAACGATCGTTTGGCGCACCGTACAAGTCTTCTGCAATACCATGCTGAACAATTCCACCTTCTTTAAATAAAGCCAGTTTATCTGCAAATACAAATGCTTCATCTTTACTGTGAGTGACAAAAACTGCACTGACATTACGCTGCTTTAAGATCTGTCTAATTTCCAGCATCATCTCACTACGCACTTGAGAATCGATATTAGAAAAAGGCTCATCGAGAAGTAAAATCTCGGGTTGATACGCTAAGGCTCTGGCAATCGAAACACGTTGTTGCTGGCCACCTGATAACTCATGAGGGTAACGTTTCCCTAAGCCTTCAAGCTTAACTAAAGCGAGCATATCCTCAAGGCGGTCTTGGCGATCTTTTTCAGATAACCCCTTAACGCCAAACAAAATATTATCACTGACGGTTAAATGGGGAAACAATGCATAATCTTGAAAAATCATCCCAATGCCACGCTTTTCGCTGGGAACAAATACGCCATCAGCACTTAGCGATTGACCATTTATGATAATTTCACCTTCACTGATCGCTTGAAGACCAGCAATAGCACGTAATAACGTGGTTTTACCGCAGCCACTAGGCCCTAACAGCGCAACGATTTCTCCCTGCTCTAACGTTAAGTTGAGTCCATTAAGTATGACCTGCCCTTGGTAGTCACTTTTAACATTTTTAATGGTCAGTGTGGACATATTAGCTCTCTTGCTCCAGCGAACGATTAAGGTAAATCAATGGGATAAGTCCAACGATTACGATGACAATTGCAGCCAAAGCACCATGCTCTAGTTGCTCATCAGAAACAAACTGAAAAACATGAGTCGCAAGGTTTTCAAAACCGATAGGACGCAATAGTAACGCTGCTGGCAGCTCTTTCATGCTTTCAATAAATACTAACAGTGCTCCTGCAAATATGCCTTTACGTAACAAAGGTAAATGCACACGCCATAGCAGCTGTCTTGGGGTTTGCCCCATAGTAATACTTGCCATATCTAACGAAGGAGACATTCGCTTATAGCTATTTTCGATACTGCCAATTGAAATCGCCACAAAGCGAACGCAAAAAGCAAAAATAAGCGCAATGACACTGCCCGTAAATAATAAGCCAGGTCCTCTGCTATCAATGTAGGCATAAACATCATTAATGGCAAAATCAAGATAAGTCAGTGGAACCAAAACGCCAATTGCCAGTACCGTGCCAGGTATTGCATAACCCGTGCTGCTTAATCGTGAGGGTAGCAAATCACTTTTACGTGGGCTAACACGGCGAACAAACATCATAATTAATGCCAGTACAACACAGATAAAACTCACTACGGCTGCGATATATAAACTATTAAAACTGTATTGCCAAAAGCGGCTATTCCAGCTTTCGTCAAAGTAGTCAATTGCATAGCCTGCAAGCACCATAAAAGGTAATAAAAATGCCAATACAATCAATAAAGCGCAGTAAGAAAATGAGCTCCAAGCTTTAAAGCCTGTTAAATAATAACGGTCTGACTCTGTCAGTTTTGATTGCTTTTGAAATAACTCTTGTTTACGGCGAGCAAAGCGCTCTACCCCTACCATGGCAAAAATCACCAACAACATGATTGCCGAGAGTTTTGCTGCGGCAGATAAGCTGCCATAGCCAAGCCAAGTATCATAAACCGCAGTCGTTAACGTCGGCACAGCAAAGTAACTTACCGTGGCAAAATCAGCAGCGGTTTCCATTGCCACTAGCGCCATTCCCACCGCTAAGGCTGGCCTTGCCATGGGTAAACCTAAGCGCCAAAAGCTTTGCCATGGATTACAACCCATAATGCGAGAGGCATGTAATAAGCTAGACGATTGCTCCATAAAGGCTGTGCGGGCTAACAGGTAAATATACGGAAATAACACTAAAGACAACATGATAGCTGCGCCTGTTAGCGTACGAATATCGGGGAAGTAATAATCTTGTGGGGATGACCAACCAAAGACTTGCCTTAGCATACGTTGCACAGGCCCAGCATAATCAAGCATGTCGGTATAAACATACGCGACGATATAGGCAGGCATTGCTAAAGGTAGCAGTAGCGCCCATTGGAAATAGCGCCGTCCAGGAAAGTCACAACGTGCTACGAGCCAAGCCGCAGACACAGCAATGACCAAAGAACCGATGCAAACCTGTAGCATGAGTAACAAGCTATTGCTGATATAGGTTGGTAAAACAGTATCAAATAAATGACTAAATACTGCTTCGTCAGGAATTGTTGCTTGTACTATAAGTGCAAAAAGCGGCAATATTAATATTGCCGCAATCGCATAACCAGTGAGCGACCAGCTTCTGGTTAAGCCTAAAATCATAAATACATTCCAGTTAGCACCGCATAATGACTATGCGGTGAAATGCTGCATTCTTATAGGTCAAATTTAACTTCATCAAGTAGTTTAACTGCTGCTTGATGATTTTCTGCTAGCTTGTAAATCGGAAGGTCATCAGCTTTAAAACTTCCCCAAGATGCAACCATTTCAGAAGGTGCAACATCCGCTTTTACTGGATATTCCATGTTCACTTCTGCATAAGACTTTTGCGCAACATCAGATGATAAAAATTCCATTAATTTTATAGCATTATCTTTGTTCGGTGCAAACTTAGCGAGAGCCATACCTGAAACATTGATGTGTGAACCGCGATTCTTTTGATTCGGGAAGTTGATGTAAACCGCATCAGCCCAGCTCTTTTGCTTAGGATCTGTCAACATTTTACCAAAGTAATAACTGTTACCAATGGCCACATCACATAAGCCTTCTTTAACCGCTTTCACTTGCGCGCGGTCATTTCCTTGAGGTTTACGTGCTAGATTAGCTTTTACGCCTTCAAGCCAAGCCTTAGTTTCAGCTTCACCATGGTGAGCAATCATTGAAGCGACTAGTGCAATATTATAAGGATGCTTGAAACTACGAGTACAAATCTTACCTTTGTACTGTTCTGATGCTAAATCTTCATAGTTTAGATCCAGCTTACCCACACGCTCTTTTGAAGAGTAAACATTACGAACACGCATGGTTAACGCATACCAGTCATTGTCTGGAGAACGATATTGCTCAGGGATATTGCTGCTCAACGTATCGCTTTTAACGTCAACAACCAAATCTTTTTCAACCAATTCCATTAAACGTGAAAAATCTGATGTAAGAACAACATCAGCAGGAGAAAGACGACCTTCACGGGCAATACGCTCAGCAATGCCATCTTTAGCAAATACGACGTTAACCTTAATGCCAGTATCTTTAGTAAATTGTTCTAAAATCGGCTCAACAAGAAACGCTTGTCGATAAGAATATACAGTAAGATCATCTGCTGCTTGTGCTGTGATAGAACCCATTGAAGATACAGCTGCAAGACCTAACAGCGCAAAACTCTTTAACGATTTCATTCCAATTTCTCCTTGCCCTTACGGCGCTTTTTATTATTGCAAAAACCTGATTTAAGCACTTTTCTTAACCAATAATTAAGATGTTACTTATATTGCATTAGGTTATCACCCATGGAAATGATAATAATTATCAATTGCGGAAAGGATAATAGATCGGCGCTTTTTGAGCAAGTATTCTTTAAAGATTACTGACTGTATTATTTGGAATAAGTAAGTTAATTAGTGAGTAAAACAAGGTTTTTTGAAGGCTGTATTAAGGATAAATACAGCCTCTAATAGTGAGCAAAAAAATAACCGTTATCAACGCAGGCTATCACTGCGTCTTACCAGTATTTCTCTACCGTAATTTGCCCAGGAGCTCGGCGTAAGCTCTTAACTAATCCTTTTTCAGTTAACGTTGATTGCGCATCCACAATCATTTCAGGATTACCACAAATTAACACTTGAGAGTTATCGGCACTAAGCGCGATGCCTGCTGTTTGTTCAATTAACCCACTTTGTAGGCCATCGGGAATTCGACACGACAACCCCTCGGAATAATGCTCTCGTGTCACTGACGGTATAAAAATAAATTGTTGCGGGTACTTTTGTTGTAACGCCTTAATTTGCGGTAAATAAGCTAAATCTTCGATTAACCGGACGCCATAAACCAGCACCACTTTTTCAAATCGTTGCCATGGCTCATCAGTTTCCATCATTGAAATGAAAGGCCCTACTGCAGTACCTGTTGCCAAAAACCAAAGATGCGGTCCTTGTATTGCCCCTGTGGGAATTTCTTCAAGCGTCATAAAGCCTGCCGCTTTGGTGCTGACTTCGATTTGCTCTCCTACTTTTAATGCTTGTAAATCTGGCGATAACTGACCATCTTCAACTGCGACGGCAAGCACTTCGATGTAAGGTTTTCCTGGCGGATTGACCAGTGAATAAGCTCTTGCGATACGTTTTTCATCCCGAATTTGGCTGAGCTTGATAAATTGCCCAGCTATAAATGGCTCAACATCGGCTTCGATGCGTAACGAAAACAATTTATCGTTCCATTCAATACGTTCAATAACAGTACCTGTTGTCCACATAAGCTGTTCCTTAGAAAATCAGTTCTCTATGTCAATTCGCTAACTTTATGCGCTAATTCTATGTTAGTTGCTCGCTTTCTACGTCCGCTTGTTTTGCCGTATCTTGCTTGAAGGTTTCAAGCCCAGCTTGTATCAAGCTATAGGTTTTATCCACGCCAGCTTCAATGTCACCTTCAAATACATTCAGACCAGTTAAAATCTCAGTGGCCTCACTAAAACCTTGATCAATTGCACCAGAAATAATGTCCATAAAGCTATCTAATTGCTCATTAAACTCCATGCCACTGTTTTGCTGCTGGTGCACCGAAAAAAAGTTAGTCGCAAAACTGACTATACGCTCTGCAGTGGCTTCTGGCGAATAATCCACTTCATTTTCAGCATTTTTTTGAATGACATTTTCGCCTAAGGTTGGAGCCAATTCACTGTTAATTGAATCAATAGCTGCTCGATAAAGAAGTGCCATGGATTTATCGCCAGATTGAATACTCACTTGTTCTTGCGCAGCCAAAATACTGCTATTTTTTAAATCCCTACTTATCTCGCTGATTGATGCTTTACTCCCAGAGACATCGTTGTTGCTGGGAATATCTTTAGCACCATTACTAGGCTGTTGATTTTTAGCAGCCTGAGCATTTAGCTGCGTTGGGTTATAAATTTCCATCTGTGTATCCTCATAATCACTTTTACAATGGGTATCAACCTTTGGTATACCGATGTCAAAAATGATGTGATAAAACCAAAAACGCTTGCGAGTTTATCGACCAAAAAACCTGCAGCTTTATGGTGGCGAGTTATTATTTCCATTTGTCGCTATCGGTACCTTTAAATTACCTAGAACAAAAACCGACCTTCATTCATAATGATGATAGTCAAAAAATAAACAATTTAGCGAATATCAATCACTAATAACTGTTATCTACTCAATATCAATCGATCATTTTTAAGGAACAAAAATGCAGCCACATTGGTTTATCGTCGGATTAGAGATATTTACAGGGTTATTTCTCGCCTGTATTGCCATTTTATTTATCTCAGTGATTTATATGTACATCGCAGATAAATTACAGACTAAACAAGCTATTCGTCACAATTACCCCGTAATAGGTCGATTTAGATATTTGTTTGAGAAACAAGGTGAGTTTTTTAGGCAATACTTTTTTGCTCAAGATAGAGAAGAGTTGCCCTTCAATCGTGCTGAGCGTAGCTGGGTATATCGCGCCGCAAAAGATGTCGATCGCACCATCTCATTTGGCTCAACCCAAGTGCACGACAAAACTGGCACGGTAATGTTTCTTAATGCCGCATTTCCTAAATATGATTCAGATGAACATCAAGACAGCATTATTACTGTAGGTGAGCACTGTAAAACCCCGTATAGGACAGCAACAGTTTGCCACATTTCAGCGATGAGCTTTGGTGCATTATCCCGCCCTGCCGTGACAGCATTATCCCATGGTGCAGCACAAGCTGGTTGCTGGCTTAATACTGGTGAAGGAGGCTTAAGCGAGCATCACCTAAAAGGCAACTGTGATTTAGTGTTTCAAATCGGTACTGCTAAATATGGCGTACGTGATGAGCAAGGAAAACTTGATGATGACAAGCTCCGTAACATTGCAGCCCATGACAACGTCAAAATGTTTGAGATTAAACTAAGCCAAGGTGCCAAACCTGGTAAAGGCGGCATTTTACCTGGCGTTAAAGTCACTGAAGAAATTGCAGCTATCAGAGGAATCCCGGTAGGGCAAGATTCCATTAGTCCTAATGGCCATGCTGAGTTTAATAGCGTCGTGGATATTATTGACATGATTTGCCATGTTCGTGACATCACAGGAAAGCCCACAGGCATAAAAGCTGTGCTTGGTGATGAACAGTGGTTAATCGACTTATGTGAAGAAATAAAACACCGAGGCATTGAGAGTGCACCAGACTTTTTTACCCTTGATAGCGCTGAAGGCGGAACAGGCGCCGCGCCTCAAGCATTAATGGATCATGTCGGCTTACCGATTAAAGAAAGCTTACCTATAGTCATCAATCTGTTTAAACAAAAAGGACTGAAACAACGAATCAAAGTGATTGCTAGCGGCAAAATGATATTGCCCTCTCAGGTTGCTTGGGCCTTGGCGACAGGTGCCGATTTTATTGCCTCTGCACGGGGAAATATGTTCGCACTAGGCTGTATACAAGCTTTACAGTGTAATAAAGATACTTGTCCAACCGGCATCACTACCCATAATAAGCATCTTCAACAAGGGTTAGATCCCCATAACAAATCTGCAAGGGTGGCGAATTATAATCGCTCTTTGCATCATGACTTGAAAATTATCGCCCATTCATGTGGAGTAAGTGAAGCAAGACAGTTAACACGGCACCACGCCAGAATTGTCACAGAGAGCGGTATATCGGTGTCATTGGACAAGTTTTATCAACAGTATTGAGTACATTGATCGCAAACTAAGTCCTAACCTAATAGATAATCACTGTAGAATGATAAACTTAAGCAGTATTGCCGTTTATTAGAAAAAACTATTAGACTAATTGCTAATATATTGACAAGGTAATACTTTGAACTATCTTTAGATTAAGTATAAAATTGTGACTTAAACCACACTTTTAATCACGTTAAGCATATTGGCGAAGGGATATAGATTTGAAAGAGACAAATTCAATCATGGCACAAAATGATACCCATAAAGCAATGTCATTAACTTGTACCAATTGTGAGCGCCTTTCAGAAATCGAAGGTGAAAAAGTCTGCTTCGATCATGGCAAGATTACTCGTCTAACGGAATTAAATACTAGCGATGCAATAATAAAAATGGTGTGTAACAGTTGGTCTAAAAACAGCTAACCGACTCAGTTTATCCAATAAAAAAGCAATCATTATGATTGCTTTTTTATTGGATAAATACCATTCACTTTGCCTTTCATTAAGGCACAAAGTGCCATTACACTAAGATATCGGCTGCGCTATCATCCGCTTTTAATAAACTGTCTTCGCTTTCATTGTCATTAATTTTAGCTAATGTCAGTCCACGGGTTGTCACAATTAATCCTGCACATAGTTCATCATAAACAGCCTGCAGTTCATCTTGGTTCATTTCTCGCTTTTCAAGCGTAGCCATAATCGCAAACCAATCGGTGGTCACTTTATGTTGTGTCCCCTCTAGGGCTGCTATTAAAGAAATGTTTTGCACTAACGACCTCCATACTTAGGCTTAATTACCCGATAATTCCCTATTTACCTAAACGATCTCAATCCTTTCCAGGCAATTAAAGTTAATTATACACAAAAACTGCACTTTCAAAGAGAGAAAACACACACAAGCATGCGATCAATGTGTGATAGTTTGCTCATTTTGGATTCGCCATAACTTTGCATACACACCATTTTGCGATAATAATGCTTTATGCGTCCCCTGTTCTGCAATTCGACCTTCACTTAACACCACGATTTTATCAGCATCAACAATCGTAGATAACCTATGAGCGACCACCAAACTGGTGTGCCCTTTTGCCGCCACTTTTAGGGCAGATAAAATGGCTTGTTCAGATTGACTATCTAGTGATGACGTTGCTTCATCAAACACTAAAATGGGGGTTGCTTTTAGAATAGCTCGGGCAATGGAGACTCTTTGTTTCTCACCACCTGATAACTTTAAGCCTCGCTCCCCAACTTTAGTTTGCCATTTTTGGGGTAATGACTCGATGAAATCAGTCAGGTTAGCCAAATGTACCGCCTCTTTGAGCGCTTCATCAGTTGCTGTTGGCTGGCCGTAAAGAATATTGTTATAGATGGTGTCATTAAACAGCACAGTATCTTGTGGCACGATGGCGATTGATTGACGCAGCGCCTGCTGAGTTAACTGTTTAATATCATGCCCATCAATGGTTATTAAGCCACTATCAACGTCATAAAACCGAAATAGCAGCTTTATCAGGGTAGATTTACCCGCGCCACTTTCTCCTACAACTGCCACTTTTTGACCTGCTGGAATGCTAAAACTGACATCTTTTAGGATCGACCGCTCATCATAGTTAAAGCAAATATGATTAAACGCTAGTTCACCTTGAGTAGGCGTCACATTAGACGCTGACGGAATATCTTGGATGGCTGGTACTTTATCTAACAAAGAAAACATTCGCTCAATATTGGCTAGTGCACCTCGAATCTCTCGATAAACAAAACCTAAGAAATTAAGTGGGATAAACAGCTGCATCATAAATGCGTTAATTAATACGAAATCACCTAATGTCATATTGCCTTCAGTCACTTCATAGGCAGCAAGCCCCATCATGGCTGTCATCGCGACCGCAATTATCAGTGCTTGGCCAGCGTTTAAAGCAAATAGCGATAACCTGTTTTTACGTTTGGCGACTTCCCATTGATCCAATGCTTCATCGTAACGCTGTGATTCATAGCGCTCATTATTGAAATACTTAACCGTTTCATAGTTAAGTAAACTATCAACTGCCCGTGTATTGGATAATGAATCTGCATTGGCAGCATCACGAACAAAACCGGTACGCCACTCAGTCGCCACTATTGAATAGCCAATATACGCAACGACCGCAATCAAAGTGATTAACGCAAAACCGATTCCATAGTTAATAAAAAAGATAATGATGACCAGACTGATTTCTAGCAAGGTCGGGACAATATTGAACACCATAAAGCGCATCAAAAAGCTAACACCACTGGTGCCACGCTCTATGTCCCGAGACAATCCACCTGTCCGCCTATCTAAATGGAAATCCAAGTCAAGACGATGCAGATGCTCAAATACCGCTAAACCAAGGCGCCGAATTGCACGTTCAGTGACTCGGCCAAATAACGTATCTCGAATTTCACCAATGATGACATTAAGAAACCTAACCGAGCCATAAGCCAACACCAAAGCAATAGGCACGGCCACGATTGTTGCCGTTTTTTGAGCATCTAAGCTATCAACCAAATCTTTTAAAATAAACGGTAGGCCCACACTGGCAAGTTTGGCAACAACAAGACATAACATTGCCAGAAAAATACGCCCTTTGAACTCGAATAAGTAAGGCCACAATAGCCCCACAACTTTCCAGTTAAGTTTGCCAACAGGGCCATCAAAATATAAAGAGGGTCTCATTAAATTTCACCATAGGGAGGGAATACAAGCACAATGCAACAATTTCAGTTAAGCAAGACATTAAGTTCTACATAACGTTAACACTATAACGGCTTTACATAGCTTATTTAAAATCAAAAAAGCACGATAAAAATTGCATGATTTTACGGCATTATATCGGTAAGATATCCGATAAATAATACTTTAGAATTACTTTTGCTTTTTTTGACTAGTCTAAAAGACTATTTTTTTAGAAAAAAACGCAGATTTAGCTAATTTTGGCTTGTTTCTAGTTCTGAAACGAAAAAGAATTTGGTACTCTTTATTTGATTCTTTTTGGCATTTATTACCAGCCATTAACATTTTTTCCCAGCTCAAAGGAAGTAACATGTTAGACGCAACAAAAGTTCAGCACCCACCATTACAACTAATACAAACTTGGGTATGGATGATGATCGAATCAGGTAACCCTGAGCTACAAGACAAAGGAAGAAACAACCTCATCTCGGCATTTGGAAGCCTAGCTAAAGCAAATGAATATTTAGCAAATACCAATAAATAAGGCGCCTCTCAGCGCCTTTTTTATCAAATGAGTGCACTTAATTAGCTGCGACGTTTTTGTACGCTTTGGCTAAGTGTCTCTAATAAGCTTTCGGTATCGGCCCACCCAATACAAGCATCAGTAATACTTTGACCGTAACAAAGCGCTTTACCAACAACTAAATCTTGGCGACCTTCTTCGATATTACTTTCAACCATCACACCAAAAATATTCTGATTGCCCGCACTAATCTGATTAGCCACATCCTCTGCCACTAACATCTGCTTTTTAAAATCCTTACTGCTATTAGCGTGACTAAAATCAATCATAATATTAGCTGCAAGCTTGGCTTTCTCTAGTTGGCTTTCAATCGCTGCTACATGAGTTTGACTGTAGTTTGGCTCTTTACCGCCTCGAAGAATGATATGACAGTCAGGGTTACCTTTTGTCGATACAATGGCTGAGTGACCAAACTTGGTCACTGATAAAAAGTGATGAGGTGCACTTGCTGCCCCAATAGCATCGATAGCGACTTTAATTGTGCCGTCAGTACCATTTTTAAACCCGACAGGGCTTGATAAACCCGATGCTAACTCACGGTGAACTTGAGACTCAGTAGTACGAGCTCCAATTGCACCCCAACACATCATATCCGCCACATATTGTGGTGTAATCATATCGAGGAACTCACCCGCGGTAGGAATACCAGCTTCGTTTAAATCAACGAGAAGTTTGCGTGCAGTACGTAAACCATCATTTAATTTAAAGCTATTGTCCATGTAAGGATCATTAATTAAACCTTTCCAACCAACAGTTGTACGTGGCTTTTCAAAATACACTCGCATAACGATTTCAAGCTGATCTTTATATTTTTCACGTAATGCTAATAAGCGCTTACCATAATCCAACGCGGCAACAGGGTCGTGGATAGAACAAGGGCCTATAACGACAAGTAGACGATCATCTTGTCTATTTAAAATACGGTGAATGCCATCACGTGCGTTAAAGACTGTTGCTGATGCAGTTTCTGATGCTGGAAATCGCTCTAAAATGGCAATTGGAGGCAATAGTTCTTTTATTTCATCAATTCTAACGTCATCATTTTGGTAATACATAGTTTATACAACTCCAGCAAACAGTTTATTTATGCCAACGTTTAACATTGGCAGTAAAGCATAGCGATCAGCTCTATAATTCAAACAGTACCACACAATAATTCGTTCAATCTATGGTTTTATTAGTTTTATGTATTTAAATGACTGTTAATCAATAAGTTTAGATAAACAAAAATAAAATATATAATAAATTCATTAAGTTCGGTTTAGTTGAATAAATATGAAATTTTTATTATCTGCGCTTATTTGGCTAGATTGAGTTAATATCGCACAGCGTGCTCAAAGTCATAAACGAAAAAACCATGAGCAACACACGTTGAGCATGGTTTTATAATGAGCCACGACTAGGCTTTTGTTTTTCACACTTATTTGTAGAGCTCTCGGACTAATGGCGCATCATAGCTTGCAACTTACCTTTGTAGCGATGTTGGTTTACTTCATCAATACTCAAATCCAGTGCTTTTTTCATATTCTTTTTAGCACGCCTCTCATCACCTGTCGCCCAGTAAGCGCGAGACAGGCCAAAATAAAACTCATGTCGATAGTCGGCTCTTTCAACCGCGCGCTTATACCAGACTAGCGCCTCTTGATACTGCTTTTCAAAATAAGCTTGTTGCGCCATATCAAAGTAGTAGAAAGGGTTTTTAATCCGTGCAAGCTCCAATACTTTATGTACTTGTTGCCATTCATCTAATCTGTTTTGTTCACCTAATATCAAGGCTAAGTTATATAAAGTCGTAATGTTCTCAGGCTCAAGCTGTAATACATGCCGATACGCTTGCTCTGCGAGTTTGTTTAAACCTTTATGGCGATAAATCACAGCTAAGGTATTAATGCTATTTACATAATATGGATCTAATTCTATCGCTCTTTTAGATAGTGCATAAGCTAAGTCATACTCGTTTTTAACTAATGCTTCTGCTGCAACGTTATTGAAGTACATACTCGATAAAGTCTGCTTGTTTATCTGCTTTATTCTATAGGCTCTAATTGAACGCTCAGGTAAAAAGTCGACTAAAATTTCAGACCCTCTAAAGCTGTATGAGTTGATGTCGTCTCGATGGAGCAGCTTCATATTCACATGACCATTAACAAGATAAAAACCGCCACGTCTATCCCAAATAGGCTCGACATCTATGTCTTGATACTTAACAGGGACATTTAATGCCTCAGCTATTGCAGTGGACAGCACAACTAAAGACATGCAATTGCCTGCTCGTTCTTGTGCGGTAACGCTGGCCATTCGCGTATAATGATCACGATATTCAAATCCACCATTTTCTGCATCAATGTACTCAGCAAGCCAAACATTAACCGGCTTTTTATTTCCAACAACTCCACCTGAGCGGGCATACGCTTTCTTAATCTCATTAACCATGCCCTCAGGTAACTCATAGATTGTTTCTGTTGCTGGTATTGCCGTTGGTGTGAAATAGCTGTCATTAAACAACTCCGTGGCATTGGCTGAACTTTGATGGGTTTGAGTGCTAGAGCAGCCAAAAAGAAAGAGAGGTAATAGCAATGCCAAACAAAGGCTTAGCTGTATATTATTGCGAGGTAAAATTGCATTATTATTTTTTTTGTTATTTTCATATTTTTGAAACATATTTATGCTCCGCTCAAAACACCTTTATTAAGCATAGATGCATGTACGAAAATGAGATATATAAATGTGACAAAAAATATTTTCAATAAGGTTAAGGCTGTTCAGCAACAATAAACTGAAACGGAATAAACTGGGCAATGTATATCGCTAAGAACATAGCGAAGCACATTACCAAGAAGATAGTAATTACTTTACTTGTGGTATTTTAGGCGGGTCAATTTGAATAAATAACTCTTGATTTTGATGCATATAAGGTCGGTACATACTGCCTGCACAATTATAATAATGGTATGGAACAGCGACTGCGAGGCACCCTAAAGGCAACGCTTGAAGGATTTGAATTTGTTGTTGCATACGTAGCATTTCTTGCCACTGATGATCTTGCTGAACCGCATCTCTAACGGCAAAGGCATCAAAAGGTTCAGATGATTTACGAACCACAACTTTACCCGCATGACTTAGCGTACTCATCGTTATTCCTGCAAGTGCTATAACACTAATAAGAAGCGTTAACCTAAGTGACTTAGCTATAGTGAGACCTATTCAAATAAGAGCATTGGTATTTCATCAGTATAACAAAAAAGCAGAGCTAAATAGCTCTGCTTTTATACACGATTTTATAAACGATTTTATAAACGATTTTATAAACGATTTTTCAGTTATTAACCCGCTGATTTAATCGATACAAACTCTGGGTATGCATCAACACCACAGTCTGATGCATCCATACCGTTATACTCTTCTTCTTCAGTAACACGAATACCAACAGTTGCTTTAAGGACAAACCAAACAGCAAATGAAGCGGCAAATACCCAAGTGAAGATTGCTACAGCACCAAATAACTGCGAGCCAAAGCTTGCATCAGCATTTGATAATGGCACTAGCATTAAGCCTAGGAAACCACATACACCATGCACTGAAATTGCACCTACTGGGTCATCGATTTTAATACGGTCAAAACCAACGATTGAGAAAATAACCACACCACCAGCAACGACACCGATAACTGCAGACATCAATAATGAAGGTGATAATGGGTCAGCGGTAATAGCTACTAAACCAGCTAATGCACCATTTAAAATCATGGTTAAATCAGCTTTACCCCAAACAATTTTACAAACAATGAGTGCTGATACTGCACCAAATGCGGCTGCAGAGTTTGTGTTAACAAAGATTTTTGCTACTGCTGATGCATTTTCAGCATCTGATACTAATAACTGAGAACCACCGTTAAAACCAAACCACCCCATCCATAGGATAAACATACCTAATGTCGCCATTGGTAAGTTTGAACCAGGAATTGGGTTTACTGCGCCATTCGCGCCATATTTCCCTTTACGAGCCCCAAGTAACAGTACGCCAGCAATCGCTGCTGCTGCACCAGCCATGTGCACGATACCACTACCAGCAAAATCAACAAAACCAGCAGCAGAAATGAAACCACCACCCCATGTCCAGTATCCTTCAATTGGGTAAATAACACCTGTTAATACCACTGAGAAAAGTAAAAATGACCATAGTTTCATACGCTCAGCAACAGCACCAGACACAATCGACATTGCAGTAGCGACAAACACAACTTGGAAGAAGAAATCTGACTCAAGTGCGTGATCCGCATCGGCTGATTGTGACCCTATTAATGAACCAAATGAAGGTAACCAACCCGCTTCAACATTATTAACATACATAATGTTGTAACCGACAAGTAGGTACATGACACAGGCAATTGAATATAAACAAACGTTTTTAGTTAAAATTTCAGTGGTGTTCTTTGAACGAACTAAACCCGCTTCAAGCATGGCAAAACCTGCTGCCATCCACATCACTAACGCACCTGAAATCAAAAAGTAGAATGTATCTAGTGCAAATCGTAATTCTGTTACTGTTGTTCCTAACGCTGCTAACTCTTCCATTTCAGCCCCCTTATAATGCTTCGTTATCAAGCTCACCCGTACGAATACGGATTGCTTGTTCAAGATCAGTTACGAAAATTTTGCCGTCACCAATCTTGCCGGTGTGAGCTGCTGTTGTGATAGCTTCAATTAACATGTCTAAATTTTCAGATTTTGTCGCAATTTCTAATTTTACTTTAGGAAGAAAATCAACTTGATATTCTGCGCCACGATAAAGTTCTGTGTGACCTTTTTGACGTCCAAAGCCTTTAACTTCAGTAACAGTCATTCCCTCAATGCCCATTCCTGCAATTGCTTCTCGGACATCATCCAATTTAAACGGCTTGATGATAGCGCTGACGAGTTTCATCTCGACCTCCAAAAGTGTGATTGTTATAAATTTGTTTGCAATAACAATTCAATCATCAGGCCAAACTTGTAAAATACTGTTTTTATTGAAATATTTAATTTATTGCATTCAATAACCTCAAACTTTCGCACCATATAAGTGCAGCGCTATTTCGGTGCGCACAAGATTAGCGCATCCTTCTCATCTCCAAAATTGACTCAAAAGTGCTATTAATTCATTCGTGTTCTAATAGAAATAAGCACTCAATAACAATTGAAACTCCAAGAAGAAACGTAAACTTACGGATAAAAATCAAAACAACGATAGATTAAAGGATGGGCTAAAGAAGTTGGTATGTTGTCAAAATCTGAGAAGAAAAAGCGTTGCGCTGAGTGGTGTCACACTGGATTTTAGGCATAAAAAAGGCCCTCAAATGAGGGCCTTTAAACATGTAAAATTAAGCATTACGGCTTATAAATTACCCGCTGTTGTCGTTGCTTCTTCAGTCGCTTCAGTCGCTTCTGTAGAGTCAGCTCGCTCTTCTGCTAATAAATCAGCAAGTAGGCTATCAACTTTTGTTTTATCATCTTCAACTGACGCTGCAGCACTTTCGACAATATCATCAGCTTCTGTATTGATGTCGGCAGTCAATTCACTGTCAACGCCTTCTAGTTCTGCTAATAAATCAGCTTGTTCATCAGCCAAAGTCTCATTGATAGACTCATCAACACTGTCAGAAGACGTTTCGCTAACGTCTGCAACAAGCTCTGTCGCCGCTTCAGCTTCAACGGCTTTAGCTGCTGCAGCTTGATCTAACTCAGCGAGGGCTGTTTCAGCATCAATAACTTCAACTGCTGCAGTAGTTTCAACGTTGGCAATACTTGCATCTTCTACTGCTGGTTCAGATTTTGCTGATTGCGTGTTCGTCGTTGAATTAATTTTCGCCATCACGGCTTCGCCTAATTCAGGCTTTATAACTACTGCACCAGCTGCGGCTGCAGCTAATACCACACCGGCAACAACAAATTTAGTCGCACCTGATTTCTTTTGTTGCGCTTTTTCTGCTGCTGCTTTTGCCGCTAACTGAGCTTGAGGATTTGGTTGTGGCTTAATCTCAAGTTTTGACATCGGCTTAGGCGCTGGCATTGGTTCGCTTTCTGGCACGCTATTTAATGGTGCAGGAGTACGAATCTCTTGTGCTTGAGCCGGTTTTTCTGACTTGACTTCAGTCTTAACTGTCATTTCATCAGCGACAAACTCTGGCTTAATCTCAGGCGTTACATCAGGCTTTATTTCAGTTTTTACTTTAGGAGTGTCAACAGCAACGTTAGTAATAGGCTCGGCCATTACGTTAACATTACTCACTTTTGCAGCCTGAGCTATCGGCGCCTCTGCAATAGGCGCTTCAGGCTTTGGGGATGCGTAAGCCGGCTCGTCATTAAAAGGTTGAGAATAAGGAGCAACAGGCTGTTCATCAGCTGCTAGCTCAGGTAATACACCTTGCTCAGGGCCTTTAGTTCTTGCACCTAAGAATTGACCACCATCATAAATTTCCATTTTATGACTCGAAACATCACCTTCAACCACACCAGAGCTTACGATAACGAGACTGTTACAGTGTAATTTTCCTTTGAAAACACCACAAACACGTAACTCTTGACAGTAAAGTTCACCGTCAATTTCGCCACCTACTTCAATTTTAACTTGGTCTGTTGAACGAATAACACCTTTGACTTGACCAGCGATCAAAGCAGGTCCTTTTACCGTCATTTCTCCATCCAATGAAGTCTCGGGACCGATAAAAGTCACCCCATTTCCTTTGTTATTCATACCCAGCAGTATCCTTTTATTATAAATTTTCGACTTATAGTAAACTAACTAATTAAAAACAACAAATAACATTGCGTTTACATAAAATTCACCTTGTAAACATTTCGGATCAATTAAATTGCTAACTCATCACTTATTGCTGGACACTGTGATTAAGAATAATTATTATTCACGAACCTATTGTTAAGGATCTTCAATAGTCGAGTTTTATAAACAAGGATGTGACATGATTGTATCGGATATTTTTTTAGGTGAAATACCTGAAAGTTTGACCCAACAGCTTTGCCAGATTACTGAACTTTTAAAATGTAATACCATTAGCCACGACCCGCTTAACCTCCAGTGGCAAAAAGCAGAGCACCACAAAAAAATTCTACTGCACTATGTCAGTGATCCAAAATTACACATCCCTAACTTATCGGCAGAATTACTTGCAGACGGCAAACATTTGGCTTTTTGCCCTCAACTGACCTCTGACACTGAAAGTTTGCTCATCGCAAATGGGTTTCATGGTGGACTGTCTTTTGATGCATCGATTATTGAGATCATCGAAGCCTTTAAGAATCTGGACAACAATAAATTGTATTTCAGTCATGATGCGATGTCTCATTATATTCAATCAAGAAACCGCCAACCTATTACACAACGTCAAACTGAGCTACTGTCATTAACCACCAAAAAAGAACAGCAAGTGCTGTCTTTGGTTTGCCAAGGCTTATCCAATGAGCAAATTGCAGCAAACTTAAGTATTTCGATTAATACAGTCAAAATGCACATTCAAAACATTTTCAAAAAAACAAATGTTTCAAGCCGTGGACAGCTTTCTTACGTCTTTACACAAGTGTAATTTAGGTTAGTCGCTTATATAGATGTCTGACTTACTAACGAGGTTTACGAAGTTGATCGCGTTTTAGCAGCCGATTGGTTTTAGCACTTTCTTATTCTCGTCTTATTTCGCTCGATATAGACAAGATAGTAATGAAGCCTGAACCATGGGTATGCCTATAAGGGTAGCAAACGACTTCAAGTTGTTTTCAACTCGACGGCTCACACATAGCGCTAGTTATATTTCCCTTAAATACTTGAGCTTGTTTTTAATTGATATATTGTGACTCATAAACCAATCAATATGGTCTTGGCGTGACAACGTTATTAGAACTCTATCAAAGCAAAATAGCACAATCTCAATCATCTCAGTTGCGATTACACGATGATGCTGAACAGCATACAGCGTTACTTGCCCTCAACGAGCTATTTATTCAACTCCAACATAATGTGAATGTTAATGAAGAAGTAGCAGAACTCGCTGATATCAGTCTTCAGCAGCAAGTTGCCAAAGGTGTTTACCTTTGGGGGGATGTTGGTCGTGGTAAAACATTTTTGATGGATTTATTTTTTAATCATCTTAAACAGCAAAATAAGCTTAGATTACATTTTCATCGCTTTATGGCTATGGTGCATCAAGAACTCAACCTCACAAAAGGGATTGCCGATCCTTTAGTGCATATTGCTCGTCATTATGCGGCTCAATATCAAGTCATTTGTTTTGATGAGTTTTCTGTCAATGATATTGCAGATGCAATTATTCTTGCTAGGTTGTTCGAACACCTTTTTGCTCATGGAGTCATCTTAGTCGCCACCTCCAATATTGAAATTAGCCGTTTATATGAAGGTGGATTGCAGCGTGAGCGATTTTTACCTTTTATTGATATTTTACAAACTAATGTAGACGAAATTAACTTAACTGGCGCCACTGACCATCGAATAGCAGTGCAAACTGACCGTTCGCTTGAACAACAAATACAGTTAACAAAGCACATGAGCCACCAAGATTTTGTCACTATTGCAGGACAGCATTATCCCCATCAAGCCGCGGTTTGTGAAACACATAGCTATATCGAAATATGTCATCGTACAATTGCTTTTCAAGCTAAAGTGAATCAAGTGATTTGGTTTAAATTTGACCAACTGTGTGACGGGCCTCGATCTGCTTTAGACTATATCGAGCTCGCAGGCTTATTTAAGCATGTGATTATTGATGAAGTGCCCCAACTTGGAGGTGAAATTAGAACTTGGATAAAAGCACGTGGTACGGAAGATGGGGCTGAAAGTAATAAAACTAGCGAGCGTCAATTAGAATATGCAACCAGTGACGATCCCGCTAAACGGTTTATTAGTTTAGTCGATGAACTCTACGATCAACGCGTATCGTTAACGGTCTGCTCAGAATGGACCATTACAGAACTGTATTCAGGCGGCGCCTTATCATTTGAGTTTCGTAGAACGGTGAGTCGCTTAGTTGAAATGCAGCGCTGGCTCAAACCAGCAACCAAATAAGCTTTATCAGTAACTTGTGATTTTACTGATAAAGCATTACAACTCTAGCTAAGGTGTTTCATACTGTCGATTATTGCACAGTGTGTTTTATCACATCACCGAAGCGACGCATGAAGTTTTCAAACGCTTCGTTATCAGGGTAATCAAATTGATATTTATTATGAAAGTAGATATTAAGCGAAGTTCTGCCATCACTCAGCGTTATTGTGTAACCATCAAAGCCTGTTTCAGCTTGCAGTCCACATAAATGATAGCGAGAGTTGTAGCCATTTTCAGCTTTATGCTTTTCACCACATTCAACGATTTTATTAAAGACCTTTAACGCTTGATAAATATCGATTGCATTTCGCATGCTACATCTCCTGATTGATACCTCTATGATGCTTTCTATAAACAGACTCGACGATTGCACCATTGAGGTGAATACGAGGCGAGCTTATAGTTAGATCAGTCTAGAATAATCGCAATTCAGAACAGTGATAGAGAGCAAAAAAACATCAATGATATGGGATTAAGGTGTAACAAATTGAATCAACGTTGTTGATGATGCTTGGATTTCACTTGATACATTTCTCGATCTGCAATTTCTAAATACTCGGCTATATCAAGTTTTTGATTAGCATGTCGAGTCGCAACTCCCACACTGTAAGCCAGCTCAAATACGTCTTCACTCTGTGAGTTATGGGCGTTCAATGCAGTTTGAAAACGAGCAAGTACGACGTCAACCTGGCCCTTACTGCACTCACTAAACAATACTAAAAATTCATCACCACCAAAACGAGCGATCACATCAGAATCGCGAAATTCTGAGGTAAGCAGTTGAGCAAACTGGTTTAAGGCTCGATCGCCCGCCTCGTGGCCATGATTATCATTAATTTCTTTGAAATAATCTAAATCGAAAAACACTAAGCAACTATCAATATGATTGCGATCCCATGTCGATAATGCTTGCTTTGCTAGCACTTCAAAACCACGACGGTTGGAAATACCTGTCAGCTGATCTAGGGTTGTTTGCTGGATAGAAATAAGCTCTGATACGACCATCTCTGCAAGGTCTTGTAGCGCCAGCATCTCGTCTTTATCTAGCTCTTTGGGTTTATCATCAATAATGCATAAGGTCCCGACTCTCATCCCATTTGGCATTGTCAGTGGGTGACCTGCATAAAAACGAATGTGAGGCGCTTGAGTAACCAGAGGATTATCGCTGAAGCGTGCATCTTTTGAGGCATCGGTAATGACGAATGCTTCAGAGTATTGGATGGCATGACCGCAAAATGATATATCTCGAGGAGTTTCATTCGCGACTAACCCTTGGCAGGATTTAAACCATTGTCGATTTTCATCAATTAAACTGACTAGACAGATAGAAACTGAAAATAACCGTTTTGCTAGGCGGGTAATGCGGTCAAACCGTTCTTCAGCGGCAGTATCAAGCACGTTTAAATTTCGCAGTGTCGCTAAACGCGCAGCGTCATTTTCTGGTATTGGTGCGGTAAGCATAATCCCTGCCAATCAATATTAAACACAATATACTAACGTTAATATCAAATAGCAGATATGGCAATAAATCAATAGGTTAAATTTACTAGTTAGGGTGAACGAATTGACTAACTAACAAGTATGTAGCTAGCAATATAAACGTTAAAGCCACTAGAATATGCGAATTCGATTATTGCCTTTCGGGTTGCAATATTGGTATTAAGCGTATTATTAATCCGCTTCTCCCAAGATATGCTGATAAATATCAATCACCTGAGCGACGTGTTTTTCTGCCTCTGAAACCTCAATTTGTCCTTTTTTCTGTTGCAATGTCAGTCGATGGTTTTCATCTCTTAGCCAGCAGTAGGTCTGCGTTAAGTGCTGCGCAGTCATAAATGGAATCATTTCTAGTTCAGCTAACATTTGAAAGATACGCACGTTATCAGACCAAATCGCCAACTCTTTATGGCTGCTAGCATGGGCTAGCACCAAATACTGCGCCATAAATTCAATATCAGCGATGCCGCCAGGACTCTGTTTTAAATCGAATTTATCAGGACTTACCTTTAATAGATGATCGCGCATTTTAATTCGCATATCCCGAACCAGCTTAGCTAACTCAGGTAAATCACGTGGTTTAGATAAAATCTCAGTTCTAATCTCACTAAAACGGGCGGCCAACGCATTATCACCATAAACAAAACGGGAGCGAACTAATGCTTGATGCTCCCAGTTCCACGCCTCAGCTTGTTGGTACTCTTTAAATTGCTCAACTTCAGTAATTAATAAACCAGATGCACCAGAAGGTCGAAGACGCATATCCACTTCATATAATTCACCCGATGTCGTACGTGTTGCAAACAAATGCACAATTCGTTGAGCAAGCTTCAAATAAAAATGGCCAATACCTATGGGTCTTTTGCCATCAGTTTCACCAGTATTGACGCTATTTCGCAGAAACACTAAATCCAGATCGGATCCGTACCCTAGCTCTATTCCACCGAGTTTTCCGTAACCAATTACCGCAAAGCCCATTTTGTCTGGGCTGGTACCAGCAGGAACACCATGTCGACTCGCCACTTGGTGCCATGCTTGCAATACGACTTGTTCAATTATTGCTTCCGCTAAAAAAGTCAGATGATCGCTGACTTCCATTACCGGTAATACACCTGTGACATCCGCAGCTGCAATTTTTAATTGTTGAGATAACTTAAACTGGCGCAACGCTTCCATTTGCTGCTCCATATCTTCTTCTGGCACCCGCAGCAAATATTGTCTTAGCTCACTAGGGTAATCATCAACAGAGGTGGTGTCGTATAATTGCGCAGGATCAATCAACTCGTCCAATAACATTGGGAAATTGGCAAGTTCTTGGGCAATCCATGGGCTAGCACAACATAAACTAATTAACTGCTGTCGAGCACCAGGGTTTTCGCACAATAACTCAAGGTAGGTAGTGCGGGTTAAAATCTGTTCTAAAACCCCTGATACGGCAGTTAATGCCGCGCTAGGTGAAGCATGCTCTAATAGCTCGGACAATAATCTTGGCATCAGCTTTTCGAGGGTATCTCTTCCTCTTGGGCCAATTGAACGTTTAACCGTTATAGATCGCCACTCAGTTAATGTCGGCCAAAAATTAGCATCGTTCACTAAGTGTTCTTCTAATAGCGCTGCGGCGTTGTCGGGATCTTCAATGACCCATAATTGACTAGTCCAATGTTCCGTTTGTTCATGTGCATCATCGCCACCAACAGTATCGTTGAAGTGTCTATGAATTTGTCGCATTGCTCTATCAATGTCAGCACGCAGCACCGTTTCATTTTCGCAGTTCATCGCAAAACATAAACGCTGCCAGTCGACATCATTATCTGGCAATGTCTGAGTTTGCTTATCATCAATAGCTTGCAGTAAGTTTTCTACTCGGCGAAGTAAGATATAGCTCTTTTTGAGTTCATCAACGGCAAGATACTCGAGTTGACCTAAGTTATATAACGTATCAATTGCACCAAAAAGGCTTTGCTGACGCAGTGCTGGCTCCCTTCCACCTCGAATAAGCTGAAAGCTTTGCACCACGAACTCCACTTCTCGAATCCCGCCCGCTCCCAGTTTTATATTATTGGTAAGCTGACGACGGCGCACTTCTTGCGCAATTAATTGCTTCATTTTACGTAATGAATCGATTGCTGAAAAATCAATGTAACGTCGATAAATAAAGGGTCTTAATAAGTCATGTAAGTCATCGCTAAATTGAGTCCATGGGCCTAATACTCTGGCTTTGACCATGGCATATCTTTCCCAATCTCGGCCTTGTTCTTGGTAATAATCTTCAAGACCGCTAAAGCTCACCACTAATGGGCCACTCTCACCATATGGGCGCAGACGCATATCAACCCGAAAAACAAAGCCATCAACGGTCACTTGATCAAGTAGGTTAACTAATCGCTGACCCATACGTATGAAAAACTGCTGATTAGCTTGGGCACGACGGCCTCCGACAGTCTCGCCATGCTCAGGAAAAGTAAAAATTAAATCAATATCAGATGAAAAGTTAAGCTCGCGCCCACCAAGTTTACCCATACCGAGAATTAATAATGGCTGAGGATTACCTTGTTCATCTGACGGTGTACCAAGCTGCTGACACATTTCTTGATATAGCCAATCTCTCGCGGCAATAACGAGGGCTTCAGCTAACGCAGATAAATCCAGTAATGACTCTTCTAATGCTGAATAATTGCCAAAGTCGCGCCAAGCTAATCTCACCATCTGGAAGTTACGATATTGACGCAGGATTGATTTAACTTCATCTTCAGACTTTATCGAAGCAAGTTTATTTGCTAATTCAATCGCAAAGCTTTGCCTATCGACTTCTGTTAATAAGCCATCAAGTAACAAGCTTATCCATTCAGGGTGGCGACACAATTGTTCTGCAATGTAGTCACTCAAACCAAAGACTGACTTTAATGCCTTTTGCTCGTCGATTGATAACGCATCAATGACTTCGGGCGAAGAATTACCTAACCTCAACCAGTAACGTTCTGCAATTTCTGATAATTCGGCAGATAAAATAGAGTTACTTTCGATTAGCATTATTATTCGATCCCTTCGGCAATTTACACATGATATGGCAGGTTTAATTCGACATAATATGTCGAATTATGCTATACCATTCATAACAAAAGTTTAATGTAAGTCTTAATTGTATATAGCATTAAGATTACTATAACCTGTATAGCAGTTATACCTAACCGTATAAATATTTGGTCGAATATGAATACATATTTATTCGGTTTGTTAATTATTTTAATTTGATTTTTATAGCATTGGAGAAAACATGGCTGGTTTGTTACCCCGTGTCCTCACAGTATTTTCCGGGTTGATATTATGCATCTCACTTTCAGGTTGCGGCGATGACCGTCCTGAAAAAATTGCGCAATATCAGCAATTGTCTCAACAACGAATAACTCAGCTTGGCGCCATGCTAGATGCTGGTGAATTGCGTAATGCCACTTTATTAATGCAATACACGCAATTATTAAAAAGCAGCAAACCCGATCTGGTGCCGCTTTTAGATGAGTTAGCAAAAGATGCTGGCACCACAGGGCCAATGTTTCAATCGCTAAAACGACGCACAAGCGAGCTTTCTGATTCAGCTAACTTTATCGATTTAGATCAACAGCTCGAAGAAGCGCAGAACATTTATCAAGCTGCAGACTCAAGTCTCTATAATGACATGTTGTCTGATCCTGTTAACGTTGTAGCAGACTTATCTGGCGGGCAATTAGCACGGGTGAACTCAATAAGTCGTGAAGCTGCTGCACTGGCTAATGGCAGTGAAGATTTTGGTGCAGGTAGTCAACTCGTCGGTAACCCTTCATATGGTAGCTGGCAAACGAATTCAAGTGGCATGTCTTTTTGGGCGTGGTACGGCATGCACTCGATGTTTTCAAATATCATGAACCCAGTGCGTTATGATCGTTGGTCAAACAATCGTGGTTACAGCTATTACAATGACGTTGGTCGTTATCGCTACACGTCTCCAAAACAAGCAAGTGCTCAAAATCGCACTTATGAAAACACCAAGAAAACCTTTAACTCTCAGGGTAAACAATTTAATAGCCCGTACGCTAAATCCCGTACTGGCTCAACGAGCTTATCACGTCAAAGTACTTCAGCTCCCAAAGCAAGTACCACTGGCACTAGAAGTGCTAGCTCAAGTAAATTCCGTTCGACCTATTCAAAAGACAGCAGTTTTCGTAATTCATCTAGCCGCACAACTCGCGGTGTACGCCGAGGCAAATAAGGAACAATCATGACATTTTTAAGTGACTTCGGACTTACCCTAGACTTAGCGATTATTTTAGCTATCGACATTACCATTGCTGTAATTTTGTTAGCATTAATGCGCTACTTACAAGGTTGGAGTGTGCGTGTTAACAGCCGTGCAGAATTAGCAGACCGTGATAATTTTGCCTTTGGCGTTAGCACCGCTGGTGCAGTATTAGCCTTAGGCATTGTGTTAACTGGCGCCATTACAGGTGAAGCAGCAAACTCATACGCAATGGAAGCAATCGGCATGACCTGCTACGGCGTATTTGGTTTAGTGCTAATTAAATTTGGCCGTTTTTTACATGACAAAGTGGCACTCAATGAATTTGATAAAAACAGCCAAATTGTTAATGGCAATATGTCTGTTGCTATCGTAGATGCAGCAGCTGCAATAGCAACCGCTATCATTATTCGCTCAGTATTAATGTGGGCTGAAGATATTACGGTTGACACCTTTATCGCAATTTTCACTGCATTCTTGATTTCTCAATTAATGCTAGTGCTGCTAACTCGATTCCGTGAACACCAGTACGCTAAGCATAATCAGGGTGACTCAATGCAAAAGGCGTTAGAGCAAGGTCAAGTTGCTATTGCTGTTCGTCATAGTGGTTACATGATTGCAATGGCATTTACTTTTAATGCAGCAAGTCACTTTATCATTTATGATCCGACTGCTTATTTAATGAATATTGTCGGCTGGCTGACATTCTCAGTGATCATGCTTATCGCACTGTCAGTGTTATTAGCCATCGTCAAAAAGTTAGTGTTAGCGCAAATTAACCTCACAGATGAAGTTGAAAAGCAGCATAACGTTGGCGTAGCAGCTGTAGAGCTTGCTATCAGTATTGGTATCGCACTTATTCTTGCGGCATTAATGGCTTAATTCAATGAATAATACTTTGCTTGAACATGGCCAGGAGGGCAGCAACAAGCAAAGCAGTCCTTCTAAACGCAGCTTAGCATGGTTCGATGATGCCCTTTTACTGGGCATCATGGCGCTACTTGCAGGCTGCGGTCTTATCTACGAATACCTATTATCTCACTATGCAGGCCGCATTCTTGGCGCACTAGAAGCTGCGATTTATACCATGATTGGCATTATGATCGTATCTATGGGTATTGGCGCTTTTGCCGCCCGTAAAATTCGCTGTACGTTTACCGGTTTCGCCTTGCTTGAACTCACCGTCGCTTTTTGCGGTTCGCTCGCCATTTTAATCACAGCGGCCGTTATTGGTTTTGGCCAGCAATTACCCTTGATAATCGCCAACACATTAGGCCTGCCACCCGATCATATTCCTGATGGCGGTTTTATCGGGACACTACAAAATCTCAGTGAGTATTTACCTTATATTTGGGGCGTCATTTTAGGCTTGATGATTGGTATGGAAATTCCACTCATCGCTCGAGTTCGCCAATCCCTATCTGAAGAACACCTTCTCCATAATGCTGGTACCATTTATGGTGCTGACTACATCGGCGCTGGTGCAGGCGCTGCAATATGGGTAATGTTTATGCTCTCGCTAGACATTCAGTTAGCAGCAGCATTAACTGCCAGTGTTAACTTATTGGCAGGATTTGTTTTTATATGGCGTTTTTGGCAACAAATTCGCTGGGCTAAATTGATTCTTATTGGTCACTTTGTTGCCAGTGGTGTACTGGTGCTATTGGCGATGCACGGCCCAAGTTGGGAACAAAACTTCAATAATTTATTGTACAAAGACAAGGTTGTTTATGCCGAAGCGACCCGTTTTCAGCAATTAACCTTTACTGAACGCTTACGTGGTAATGGCCAAGAACCTGTCTACTCTCTTTATATTAATGGCCGTTTGCAGTTCTCCAGCATTGATGAGCATATTTATCACAGCTTTTTAGTACACCCAACGATGGCAGCCAGTGCTAGACAAGACAAGGTACTCATCATTGGTGGTGGAGATGGGTTAGGCCTTAAGCAAGTGTTCAAATGGCAACCTAAGTCGGTCACCTTAATGGACTTAGACGAGAAATTAGTCGAGTTATTTACAGCCCCTGATGAAAAAATGCCAGCCCATGTCAGCCAAGCTATGCTGTCACTTAATGGCAATGCGTTAAATGACCCTAGAGTCAACTTGGTGTTCGATGACGCATTTAATGGCGTAGATAACCTGATTAAAGAGAATCAGAAGTTTGATGTCATCATCGTGGATCTTCCAGATCCAAGTCACCCCGATCTCAACAAACTATACTCTGATTTATTTTATCGAAAGCTCGCTGAATTATTGAGCGCCGATGGCGCTATGACAGTACAATCTACCTCCCCATATCATGCGCAGCAGGCATTCATTTCTGTCGGAAAAACCATAGAATCGGCTGGTTTTACCGTACAGCAATATCATCATAATGTGCCAAGTTTTGGTGAATGGGGCTGGAGTATCGCAACTCGCGCAGGAAAAGATGCCAAGTCTCGTTTAGCCCATAATCAGCCACTGCCAATAGAAGAAGACTGGTTAACACCGGGCTTAATTCATGGTGCTTTTGAGTTTCCTGGCAACTTTTATGACGATAAAGATAAGATTAAGACCAATAAAATTGGCTCATTACAGCTTTACCATTATCACTTAGCGTCTTGGTCTGATAACCAAGGGATGAATCTTTTTTAATCTAATAAAGAATAGCCTTGACATAATATGTCTAAGTGCTATCTTTGAAACCTAAGACATAATATGTCAATAAGGACAAATATGAATATCCATAAGATTGCTAACCACTTAACTGAACTAGGCGATGAGAGCCACACAGGGTTGAAGTTTGATTGTTTCCCAATTGATGGTGATGTTGAGGTGTTACAAGTCAACGTTGCTGGTCGCGAAGAGTTACCAGTATTTGTATCAGTAACTGACAACCAAGTTTTGTGTATCAGTTACTTATGGGATGAGAGCGAAGTGAAAGAAGAAACTCGCACTCAAATGTTTGAAACCATGTTGGAGTTAAACATTCCAATGCCACTATCATCATTTGCAAAAATTGACGATAAATATGTGGTTTACGGTGCACTTTCAGTCACCTCAAGCATGGAAGAGATTGAACAAGAATTATCAGTATTGTCTGATAACTGTTTAGAAGTCATCGACGAACTCGTCGAATTTTTGAAGTAAGGAGCCACACATGGGCATTTTAAATAAAATTTTAACGGCGTTTCGCGGCGGTGCTAATGAAGTCGGCCAAAACATTGTCGATGCAAATTCTACCCGTATTTTTGAACAAGAAATCCGTGATGCAGAAAAGCATTTAACCAAAGCTAAGCGTGAATTAACTGACGTAATGGCGAAAGAGATGCAAGCTAGCCGTGAAGTTGACCGCTTAAAACGCAGCATCACTGAGCACGAAGGTTACGCTACACAAGCGCTTGAAAAAGACAACGAAGCTTTGGCTATCGAAGTTGCTGAAAAGATTGCTCAACTGGATCAAGAACTCGCTGACCAAGAAGCCGCTAACGCAAGCTTTTCTGCTCATGCCGTTCGCCTTAAAGATTTAGTTAAGAAAACTGAACGTCAGTTAACGGATTACCAGCGTCAGCTGAGCATGGTGAAAACCACTGAAAGTGTTCAAAAAGCCACTGCCACGATTACTGACTCATTTGCGTCAAGTAACTCGAAGCTAATGAATGCGAAAGATTCTTTAGAGCGCATCAAAGCACGTCAGCAATCATTCGATGATCGCTTACAAGCCTCTGAAGCATTAGCTGAAGAAAACAGCGATAAGTCATTACATGCCAAGCTGGCTGAAGCAGGCATTGGTGAGCAAAAGTCTAGTGCTAATGCAGTACTTGATCGCCTTAAAGCGAAAAAAGGTTAATTAAGCTATGGGATTTCTAAGTGGCCTTTTCGGCAAGAAAGAAGCCCCAAAACGTCAGCTTGACCATGTGAACAAGTTACTCAAGGGAGATATGATCTCCCTTGATGATAGCTTTGCTTTACCTGAGCAACTACGTGGGCAGCAGCTTAAAGTTGAAGAAGTCCATACTTATGAGTATGAGCGCTCTCAGCAATGTGAGTGGTTACTTAGAGGCCACAGCGGTACTGCAATTTATCTCTCGTATCATCAAGAAGATGAGGCTTACTTGAGTTTTTCAATCAAAGTAAACCGAGCGGTGGTAGAGCAGCTGTTTGACTTGGAGCAGTTTAGCCAAATATTTGAAGAACCAGGCAATGTAGAGCTCACGACACTTTCATTGTCGAATGAGTTAGATAGCGAATACGGACGTTGGCTTGCTAGCGCATACCATCAAGTAGAGTTTGGTTGTTTTGGATACTTCCACCGTGAAGATTATCGTGGCCAAAAACCACCTCAAGATGATAGCAGTCAACATCGCGGAAATGCCTTTGAAAGCTATTCTTTAGTCAATAATGAAGATTCTCAGGCTGTCGATATTGAGGTCTACGAAGGTGGCGAAACCGATGTCATGTTAACACTGTACCGCCCAGTAACTGACATTCGTGAGTTTTGGCCAGCGAGTTAACACTGGCAGTATAAAGGAGTAACACCTGACATGAGTAAAGGTAAATCATTACCAGATACATGGATTAAAAATCAGCAAGCAGCAAAAGCAACACAAGTGGCTTTTGACCTCGATGAAAAGTTCCAATACTTAATTCGTAAAGCAGCGCTAGATGCAGGTGTTAGCCCTTCAGATCAAATTCGCTCAATCCTAGGCTTAGAAGTGACTAAACGCCCTAAGCGTCCAAGGTTAACAGTGTCATTAAGCCAAGATGACTATGCAATTTTGGCACACAGATATGGTTTAGAAGCTGATGCTCAGCTAGAAATCAAAAAACGTGTGCTAGATGATTTAGTTCAATTTGTTGATGAATAAGCACTACAACCAACCTATACGCAAAACACGCCCTTTGGCGTGTTTTTTTATACCTTTAGATTGTCTCTAAAAGGTTACATTGTTAGCATCACCACAACGCAATATTCTCAAAACGGATTTTACTATGATCGAAAAAAAACGTTGGTCACTAAAAGCAGTAAATGGCCCGAGCCCTTTTGACTTAGCTATGATGATCCTGTCGCTGTTCTCTGTCATCGTGGTGCTAATCCTGACATTTGGAAACGTTGACGCAGAAACACGCAGGCTATTACTGTTTATCGATCTCAGTATTTGTATGATTTTTATGTCGCGTTTTTTTTACGGTCTCATAAAAGCCAACAACAAGAAATTCTATCTTCAACATCATTGGATTGACTTCGTTGCCAGTATTCCCGCCATTGAAGCACTGCGTATTGCGCGTGTATTCCAAATTCTTCGGGTTATACGCTTAATACGTGTTAGTCGCACCTTAATTATTCCACTGATTAGACAACGCAAACAAACCACTTTAGCGAGCTTGTTGTTAGCAATGGTCTTCATTTTAACCACTGCCTCTATTGTCATCTTATTGGTTGAAGCAGGTACTGAAGGCGCTAATATAGAGACCGCTGAACAAGCCATTTGGTGGACCTTGGTTACCATTTCAACCGTGGGATATGGAGATTACTACCCTGTAAGCACTGTGGGGCATGTCGTTGGCGCCCTTGTTATTATGAGTGGCGTAAGCTTTTTTGGTGTGATATCGGGCTACATGGCCTCAGTCTTTGTCGCACCAGATGACCATGAACGTAGCGAGAATAATAAGAAAGAAATTAAATTTGAACTTGAAAAAGCCTTATTGAGAATGGAAGAAAATCAGCAGCAAATGGAGCAAAACCAGCAAGTCATGTTAGCTGAAATCAGTCGATTACGGGAAGAACTTAATCAACAAAACAAGACTCGTGAATAGCGCAAGTGACATAAAAAAACCTATCGTAATGATAGGTTTTTTTTGGGCGCTAATCCAATGCTTACCAATAAGGCTGATTATTAAGCGCGCTTTTACGTGAGTGCTCCATTGCAAAGAGTAAACTGGCTTCTTTGTCTTGAAGCCAATCGCTGATATCCACTTCACTTTGCTCAGTTAATTTAGCTAAAAGCTGATAGCAACCTAACGTTTGAATACCTAATGCCAGATCTTGCCATGGCGCTCTAAATGCTTCTCGATCATCAGATTGGTACAGCTCGCCATAAGCAAAACCGACCAAAATACTTTCATCTAACCCTTGTGCGACTTGTTGATAATCTAAACTGTCCATTGCCGCAGATATTGGCATTAAATCAACAATTTTTTGCCAAGAGTCCTGCTGAAGATGATTAGCAAATAAACCTAATTCGGGATAATCAACTAATTGGTGGCTCCCATTCGCGGTTTTTAGTAACAACTCAACCAGTGCCAATTGTAATTGGCCGTATTCAGGCAGTTGCCATAAACAGCTTAATCGTTGGTTTAAAACCAACTCATTGACGCTTTGCTGCACGAGTGGAATGATTTGAGTTTTATCGATGCGTTTGCCCAGCAACTTTTGTGGCTCATCGAGTAATAAGCTCAAACTTTGCAGTGGCTCGATAAATTGTAATTTTTGTTCAATCACATCAAAGTGGGTTAATACATCGCTATTAAGTAAGCCAAATTGCATCAAGGTTAATCTTAATAACCTGACACATGCTCTGAGCTGACTCCATAATTTTGCTTGTTGAACAATATCATTGGTATCAATAAGTAAGGCTTCTATAACCTGCCAGCGCTCAATACCAGTTTCAAGTAACACCTCTAATGTTTTAGATAAGCTTTTATCAGTAGGCAAACAAATATAATCAATCTGTTCTAGTGCTATGGCAGGTAAGTGTCCTGCTAAATGATAGCCGCGTTGCGCTTTACTCGCCTTACCTAAACGGACAGGTATATGCTTAGCAACTTCAATTGCAAGGTGCAGTAACGCCGATGTCTCTCCAGCCAGTAATTCAAACTCAATCTCGCAAATCGGATCAACCTCTCCATTTGCGATCACTTTTCCAACATCAAACGCCACTTCAACTAAACTGCCTTCAATGTATATGTGCCATGCCTGACGGGTAAAGTTCGTTTCAAATACGCAGGTTAACTCAGCTTGTAGCGCATCAATATCCGCTTCTTCAGGCCATACTTCTTTCGGAAAAAGCGCCAACTCGGGTTTATCTTGGGAAAGCGGCACATTATATTCAGGTCGAGAGTGAATCCCCCCCGAAACTGTTCCAGCTGTTTTAATGGTTTGCTCGGTGAAATTTTCACCCTTTCTGATACGCAAGCCCATTTTCCAGCTGCGAAGTTGTAACTTGGCTGTATCAAAATATTTATTTGTTAAACTTGTGATATTTTGTGGTGTTGAATCACTCATTCCGTTAAGTAATTTAACAAGCAAATCATTGTGTTGCGACTGCATAAACAGCTTAAGTTCAATCTCTGCGTCCATTGACTTTCTACTCATCTTGTCATTAAATCTTCATCAATGCGTCATAATAAATTCACAATGTCACATTTCTGTCATAAAAATCCCTTAGGATTGCGCAACTCAGTTCTATATACTGAGCCGTATTAACTGTAGATTAAATTAAAAACACAGTTTCATTATGCGGACGCTTGAGGTAACATGCGCCCGTTTTTCCAACATTGGAATCATTAAATAGGTTAACCGCAATGCCAGTAAACTCTATTTTAGGTGTGTTTGCAAAATCACCCCTTAAACCATTAGAACAGCATATAGATAAAGTGCACGAATGTGCATCTTTACTCGTACCATTCTTTGAAGCAACCACTGCTGGAGATTGGGATAAAGCTGTAAGTGTTCGTAAGCAAATTAGCTTATTAGAAAATGACGCTGACGCGCTAAAGCGTGAAATCCGTCTCACCCTTCCTAGTGGGTTGTTTATGCCAGTTGAGCGTACTGACTTGCTTGAGTTGTTAACTCAGCAAGACAAAATTGCCAACAAAGCTAAAGACATCTCAGGCCGTATTATCGGTCGCCAATTAGTGTTCCCTCAACCAGTTCAAGCACCGTTTAATGCTTACCTCAAACGTTGTTTAGATGCTGTCTCTCTTGCTAAGCAAGCAATTAACGAACTCGATGACCTTCTTGAAACAGGTTTCCGTGGTCGTGAAGTCGAATTAGTAGCCAAGATGATCAATGAATTAGATCTAATTGAAGCTGATTCTGATGATTTGCAGATCCAAGTACGTCGTTTACTACTAAGCTTGGAAGCAGATTTGAATCCTGTCGATGTCATGTTTATGTACAAGATCATCGAATGGGTTGGAGGCTTGGCTGATCTAGCTGAGCGTGTAGGCTCTCGCCTAGAGCTAATGTTAGCTCGCAGTTCATAACTAAAAAAGTTATCAAGGAAACAACATGGTTGATGTATTAGTCACCAATGGCCCAATGCTAATTGGTATTGCGGCTGTATTTGGATTTTTGATGGCATGGGGTATTGGCGCGAATGACGTTGCTAATGCTATGGGTACCTCAGTAGGTTCCAACGCCATCACAATCAAACAAGCAATTATTATTGCAATGATCTTCGAGTTCGCTGGGGCTTATTTAGCCGGTGGCGAAGTTACCAGTACTATCCGTAAAGGGATTATTGACGCTAGCTTCTTCGTCGATTCACCAGAACTTCTGGTTTACGGCATGATCGGCGCACTACTCGCTGCGGGTCTATGGTTAGTTGCGGCATCAGCATTAGGCTGGCCAGTATCAACAACTCACTCAATTGTTGGTGCGATTGTTGGTTTCGCTGCAGTAGGTGTAGGTACTGAAGCGGTTGAATGGGGTAAAGTTGTTGGCATTATCGGTTCATGGGTGGTCACACCTGCGATTTCCGGCTTTATTGCTTTCATGATTTTCCAAAGTGTTCAAAAGTTAATTTTTAATACTGACGACCCTTTAGCTAATGCAAGACGTTACGTTCCTTTCTATATGGCACTTGCTGGCTTCGTTATGTCACTTGTTACCATTACTAAAGGTCTAAAACATGTTGGTCTACACTTCTCAACCGTTGAAGCGTACGGCTTAGCAATTGCTGTTGCTATTGGTGTTGGTATTTTCGGTAAAGTCGCTATTGGTCGCTTAAACATGAGCACTGATATTAATCGTCAAACTGAATATGCAAACGTTGAAAAAGTCTTCGCAATCTTAATGGTTGTTACAGCATGTTGTATGGCGTTTGCTCATGGTTCAAATGACGTTGCTAACGCAATTGGCCCATTAGCTGCAGTTGTATCTGTAGTTAACAGTGGCGGTGCAATTGAATCGAAAGCAGCACTTGCATGGTGGATTCTTCCTTTAGGTGCTATCGGTATCGTAATGGGTCTAGCTATCTTTGGTAAGCGTGTCATGCAGACCATTGGTAAAAACATTACTCATCTGACTCCAAGCCGTGGTTTTGCCGCTGAATTAGCTGCTGCATCAACCGTGGTAATTGCTTCTGGTACTGGTTTACCCATTTCAACAACTCAAACATTAGTTGGTGCGGTATTAGGTGTGGGTATGGCACGTGGTATTGCTGCAATTAATATCGGTGTAGTTCGTAACATCGTTATTTCTTGGGTAGTAACGTTACCAGCCGGCGCTGCATTATCTATCTTGTTCTTCTTCACCATCAAAGGTGTATTCAGCTAAGATTGCTGAGATAGATAGCCAAAATAAAGCCAGTCCTTGTGACTGGCTTTTTTATTGCCTAAAACAAACCGAACAGATTATGGAGCATAAAAAATCCACCCAGTTATTAATTGATGACACTTTTGCAGCAATTTTCACGTAAAAGTCGTCAAAAAATCAGTAATCCCGCTTATTTAAATAAGACTTTGCGGTTCTTCCTTGCAATCAAGACAGTAAATAAATAGCATGACGGATAGTTCTAATGGTATGGAAAAATAACGTGTTCAGAATGCTTACAATAGTAGCTTTGCTACTGCTCTCAAAAGGTTTAATGGCTCAGACGCATTACATTACTGACGATGTGTTTATTTACATCCACGGTGGTCCAGGTACCCAATATCGTATTTTAGGCAGCATTGAGGCTGGTCAAACGATTACCTTATTAAATGAAACTCAAAATGAATACAGTAAAATTCGTGATCATAAAAATCGTGAAGGCTGGGTAAAGTCTGATTTAATTGAAACTGGAACGAGTTTACGAAATCGCTTACCGCTACTAGAAGCTGAGTTAGCAAAAACTAAAACCACCTTATCTCAACTTGATCAAAGTTCAGAGTCTGTTGCTCAGGAGCTGACTTCAGCTAACAATCAGATTGCTTCTTTACAGTCTGAATTATCAAGAGTGACAAATGAGCGTGATAGCAGTAATCAACAACTGCAATCAATCAAAGATAACGCCCAGTCAAAGATGTGGCAGCAAGGTGCAATGATTGCCGGTTTAGGCGCCTTGATTGGTATTATCTTGGTTTACTTGCCAAGACCACAACGCAAACAAAAAAGCCGCTGGATGTAAGTTTTAACGGCTAAATGAAATCTATTGCTCCAGGCTTGTATTACGACAAGCGGCTGGACTAGATTCAATCAACGATTAAACCAGTGCTTGCGCTGGTTTTTTTATTTATAGACAGCATGAGACTTTTGCATTGCTTATTGTCTCCTGCTTGCCTCTGGTAAATTTCTATTAAAAATAGTTATCTTGAAACTTTCCACCATACATTTCACTACCATTAATCCTGATCAGCGGATTGTACGACCAAAGTCCTCTGTACCAAAACATGCTATCGGGTGATAGTAACTAACACGCTAAAAAGCCGTAAAGAAACGAGCTTTGATATTTTGCAACGCAAAGTAATTGATTGTCTTTTAACGTGTTTATAGCAGGCATCAATGAACTCAACTCTGATGCATTTACCTAAAAATGTTGATGGGATCTTAGCCATTATCATCCAAATTATTGAGCATAAAACAGTCGACACTTTTATTTACAATCACATTTCTTTGCAAACATTGCTCAATGTCACATTTTAATATTATAATCGCCTCGATTTTCGTACATTGTATACAAAATAAAAAATATCATAATAAAACAACTTGTTTACATCAGGTAGTAAACAGCTAAAGACGGAATGAAAATTATGTTTAAAGCTAGTGAAGTACTAAACGGCCATTACGACAATGCCAGCCTAGATGAGCTATTCTCAGCCATAACAAATAATTACATCGTTGATGAAGAGCAATATCTAACTGAACTCTTGAAGTTAGTACCGTCATCTGACACCGATATTAAACAAGTGACGGATCGAGCCCATGAATTAGTCACTAAAGTTCGTCAGTACGAAAAGAAAGGCTTAATGGTAGGCATTGATGCCTTTTTGCAGCAATACAGTTTAGAAACACAAGAAGGCATTATTTTAATGTGTCTTGCTGAAGCACTGTTGCGTATTCCTGATGCAGCGACTGCCGATGCGTTAATTGAAGATAAGCTTTCTGGTGCTAAGTGGGATTTACACCTTAAGAAAAGCGATTCATTGTTAGTCAATGCATCCACCTGGGGATTAATGCTTACAGGTAAAATCGTTAAGCTCGATAAGAATATTGATGGTAAGCCAAGCAGTTTATTAAATCGACTCATCAATCGCGCAGGTGAACCTGTTATTCGTCAAGCCATGAATGCCGCAATGAAAATCATGGGTAAGCAATTTGTTTTAGGGCAAACCGTTCAAGAGGGCCTTAAAAACAGCACAGCTAAACGTCAACAAGGCTATACCCACAGCTACGACATGTTAGGTGAAGCCGCATTCACAGCTACAGATGCACAAAAATATTATCTCGACTACAGCAATGCCATTCGTCAATTAGGCGCTCAGTCGTATGAAGAATCAAATACACCTTTACCGACTATTTCGATCAAGCTTTCAGCTCTTCATCCGCGATATGAAGTCGCCAACGAGGATAGAGTATTAAGCGAGCTTTATGACACTGTGATTAAACTTTGTGTTCAAGCGCGTGAGCTAAATATTGGTATTTCTATCGATGCAGAAGAAATGGATCGCTTAGAGTTATCGTTAAAGCTATTTAAAAAGTTGTATAACGCTGAAGAAATTAAAGGATGGGGATTATTAGGTATTGTCGTCCAAGCTTACTCTAAGCGTGCTCTGCCCGTTCTATGTTGGTTGACGAAGCTTTCTCGTGAACAAGGAGATGAAATCCCATTACGTCTAGTAAAAGGCGCTTATTGGGATAGTGAATTAAAATGGGCTCAACAAGCAGGCGATGGCGGTTACCCACTATTTACCCGTAAAGCAGGTACTGATGTGTCATACCTTGCCTGTGCAAGATACTTATTGTCAGAAGCCACTCGTGGAGCTATTTACCCACAGTTTGCCACTCATAATGCACAAACTGTAGCCAGTATCAGTGCGATGGCCGGTGATAGAAACTATGAATATCAGCGTTTACATGGCATGGGCGAAGAGCTTTATGACACCATGCTTGCTGAAGCTGGCGCTAAAGCTGTCAGAATTTATGCACCGATCGGCGCGCATAAAGATCTCTTACCATACTTAGTCAGAAGATTACTTGAAAATGGTGCCAACACTTCTTTTGTGCATAAATTAGTTGACCCTAAAACCCCTATCGACAGCTTAGTGGTTCACCCTGTTATCACACTCAAATCCTATAAAACTTTAGCCAATAATAAAATCGTCTTGCCGGAAGATATCTTCGGCGAAGAACGTAAAAACTCTAAAGGACTTAACATGAATATCATCTCCGAATCCGAGCCATTTTTCGCAGGAATTGAAAAATTTAGCCAAACTCAATGGCAAGCTGGCCCATTAGTTAATGGCGAGACGCTAACGGGTGAAACGATTAATGTTGTCAGTCCTTTTGATACTAACCAAGCTGTTGGTAAAGTGGCCTTTGCAAATAACCAAGCCGTTGAATTAGCACTAAGCTCTGCTCAAGCATCGTTCCACAGCTGGAGCCACACTCCAGTTGAAGAACGTGCTAACGCTCTTCAAAAACTGGCGGATTTGCTCGAAGAAAATCGTGAAGAGTTAATCGCACTTTGTACCCGTGAAGCGGGAAAAAGTATTCAAGACGGGATTGATGAAGTCCGTGAAGCCGTCGATTTTTGTCGCTACTACGCCATTCAAGCTAAAAAAATGATGGCTAAGCCTGAACTACTCCCAGGCCCAACGGGTGAGCTAAATGAATTATTCATTCAAGGACGTGGGATTTTTGTTTGTATTAGCCCATGGAACTTCCCTTTAGCGATTTTCTTAGGCCAAGTAACAGCTGCACTTGCTGCAGGTAACACTGTAGTTGCAAAACCAGCTGAACAAACATCAATTGTCGGCTATCGCGCAGTACAACTGGCTCACGAAGCGGGTATTCCGACTGATGTTTTACAATTCTTACCGGGTACAGGCGCAACGGTAGGCGCAGCAATTACCTCTGATGAACGTATTGGTGGTGTGTGTTTTACAGGGTCAACAGGCACAGCAAAATTAATTAATCGTACTTTAGCAAATCGTGAAGGCGCAATTATTCCATTAATTGCTGAAACTGGTGGCCAAAATGCCATGATTGTCGATTCTACTTCACAGGCTGAGCAAGTGGTTGCTGATGTTGTTGCTTCATCATTTACCAGTGCCGGACAACGATGCTCAGCGTTACGAGTGCTGTTCTTACAAGAAGATATTGCCGACCGTGTGCTTGATGTCATGCAAGGGGCAATGGAAGAGCTCAGTATTGGTAACCCTAGTTCAGTTAAAACCGATGTAGGGCCTGTGATTGATGCAACAGCTCAAGCTAACCTCAATGCGCATATTGATCATATCAGCCAAGTGGGCAAATTGATTAAGAAAAATCAACTTCCTGAAGGCACAGAAAATGGTTACTTTGTTGCACCAACAGCGGTTGAAATTGATTCAATCAAAGTGCTTGATAAAGAACATTTTGGACCAATACTGCACGTTATACGTTACAAGGCTGCCAACCTTGCAGAGGTAATTAATGAAATTAATAGCACAGGGTTTGGGTTAACCTTAGGGATCCACAGCCGTAACGAAAGCCATGCACTTAATCTAGCGGATAAAGTTGATGTGGGTAATGTGTATATCAACCGTAACCAGATTGGCGCTGTCGTCGGCGTACAACCTTTTGGTGGCCAAGGTTTATCTGGTACTGGCCCTAAAGCAGGCGGACCGCATTACCTTACTCGCTTTATCACTGAGAAAACACGTACTAATAACATTACTGCCATTGGCGGTAATGCGACATTACTGTCTTTAGGCGATGCGGATTAACCTTATCCAAAGATAAGGTTGACTATCTAAGCCTTCATTTAAAGCTCGCCACAGTGCGAGCTTTTTTTTACCTACGAATTTATGTTCAAAATAGCATCGCCACGCTGAGTTTTTGCACTCAATTGTTAACCCGATTAAACAAAACATAACGAACAATGTAAAAGTCGCCAGAGAAGCAAAGAAGTCTAGACGTCTAGATTGACACTAATTTATAGATCTCCTATGCTTGCCAGAACTTAAGAAGTCATCATAATACTGATTATTAATACAGAGCTTGCTAAAGTAGCTTTGAACTTCGAAAGACTAGAACACTGCACTTTTGACACTAAATAAACAATAAGAGAGACAACCTTGACGACACAACAAACAACAACGAGCCCAGCCTCCTTTATTGCTTTATTGCCTCTATTTGCTTTTCTTGCATTATTTATTGGCGCGGGCGTTTACTTTCAAAGCCAAGGTGTAGACTTTGCGTTTTATCAACTACCAAGTGTAATCGCCATTTTACCAGCGATTATTCTGGCGCTGCTGCTCTCTAAGCAGAAACTAAACCAATCTATTGATACCTTTATTGCGGGTATCGGCCATAGCAATATCATTGCAATGTGTCTTATTTATTTGCTTGCTGGCGCATTCGCCTCTATTGCAAAAGCAACGGGCGGCGTTGATGCAACTGTTGCTTTGGGACTGTCAATGATCCCATCTAGCATGTTGCTACCAGGCTTTTTTGTTATCGCCGCCTTTATTGCTACTGCAATGGGTACATCAATGGGCACCATTGCCGCCGTTGCACCTATTGCTTTAGGCGTTGCCGACCAAGCCCAAATTGATTATGCCTTAATGGCGGGTGCTGTTATGTCTGGCGCATTATTTGGTGATAACTTATCGATTATTTCTGACACTACAATTGCTGCAACTCGCACTCAGGGTTGTGAGATGAAAGATAAGTTCCGTGAAAACTTAATCTTTGCCTTGCCTGCATCGATAATTACATTGGTTTTATTTGCTTTTGCAGGCCAAGGACAAGCAGAAGTTGCGCCACAAGAAATCGACTTAATCAATGTCATTCCTTACTTAACTATCTTATTTTTAGCTGTCGCAGGCGTAAACGTCTTCGTCGTGCTAACTGTCGGTATATTGCTTGCTGGTGCAACTGGACTGTTTATCGCCGATTACAGCGTTATCCAGTTCGGTCAAGATATCTATGCTGGTTTTACTAACATGCAAGAAATCTTCATTCTTTCAATGTTAGTCGGTGGTTTAGCTGCGTTAATGCAACAACAAGGTGGCTTGAAGTTTGTTAGCGAGAAAATCGAAGCACTGATTAAACGTTTCTCAAAGGCAAAAGGCGGCACTTCAACCCGCGCGGCAGAATTAGGGATGGCAAGTATTGTTGCAGCAACCAACACCTGTGTAGCTAACAATACCGTATCGATTGTTGTCGCCAGTGATATTGCTAAAGAGCTTGCTCAAAAGCATGGTGTTGCGCCTAAACGTGCAGCAAGTGTACTGGATATCTTTGCTTGTATTATTCAAGGCCTAATTCCACATGGCGCTCAAGCACTACTAATAGCATCGACGTTTGCCATTAGTCCACTTGCTGCAATTTCAAATGCTTGGTACTGCATGATCTTAGCCGTTGTTGCTATCGCTATTGTAATTTTGCGTAAGCGAGCTTAATCAAAACTATCTAATACACGTCAACAATACATCTTTAAAGCCTGATATCGCTGCCGCAACGCTGGAGCAATATCAGGTTTTTTTCGTTATTTTTGCTGATTAAAACACGTAAACAGTGATATTCTGAGTTAAACATTTAGTTAACAATGGCCCCATGTCTAGCTCAATCGAATCAAATAAACATTACGACCTTCATTTAATGATTATTTTCATGTCGTTAGCGACGGCTGTGATCAGTGGACTAGGAATTGGAACCGCATTAATCGCTGAAGTGGCACGATTGGGCGTCAGTCCGTTAAGTATACGTGCAGACACCTTGGGCGATTATATGACCTCCCCTTTAGCAATCGTTTATAATATGGGCTTGGTCATTGGTGGCGCTTGCTTAATGCTATCTATGTTAGCTCGCTATTATGTTTTTGAGGACTTTTATAGCCGTACAATCACCGTAACCGGGGCGACATTAGGCGTGCTCATTGTGTTAATTGGTATCTTTCCGATCAACTTTTTAGAACAACATCGGTTCTTTTCTACCGGATATTTGATTTGCACCTTTGTGCTACACAGCTTTTGTTTTATTGATTATTTCCGCAAGAATAGCTCTCTTTCCGCTTCCTTATTCGCTTTCAATATCATCGGCCTGATTTTTTCAGTCGCACTGATGTATTTACTGAATTGGTCTACATTGGATTTTGACCCATGCTCTCATAAGGCTCACGAAATTTGTTGGGTCTCACTGGTCATGTGGGTGCTCACTCAAGCCAATATTTTATGGTGTGTACTGCTTGGATTAACTATGCGAAAAATGATAAAAACTCAGCAGCGCCAGCTCTCGACACTGACCTTTGCGAGTAACTAGCCTTGCCAGTAAACATGCGTTTAGAACAATATCTAGCTCATTGCGGCGTCAGTTCACGTCGCCAGGCTCAGCGCCTCATTGCGGCAGGAAGAGTGACATTTAATGGTCAATTAGCTAGCCCTCTTGATAGGGTCAATGCCAACGCTATCAATCCGAATATTTTATTAGACGGCGCCCCTATCGCTCCCATCGAAACCAAGCAATATTGGTTGTACCATAAACCGGTTGGTATTGATTGTCGTTTATTACCCGATTTACCTTCCAGCCTGATTCATATTCTACCAGCAGCCCCTAGACTGTATCCTGCTGGACGATTGGATAAGGATTCCCGTGGTTTGTTATTGCTGACTAATGATGGTGAGCTTACCCATAAGTTAATGCACCCAGATTATGGGCATCAAAAAGTGTATTTGGTTACTGTAGATCGAGACTTTTCAGCTGAATTTATTGAAAAAATGGCAAACGGGGTGAGCTACAAAGACGTCACCACAAAACCATGCGATGTAGAAGCAGTTTCGAGCAACCAATTTAAAATCACACTGACTCAAGGGCTGAATCGTCAGATCCGAAGAATGGCTAAGGCCTTAGGTTATACTGTCATTGATTTGGTCAGATTAAGCATGATGAATTGTGAATTATTAGACTTGCCAGAAAAACAAATGCGGCCATTAGAGGCCGCAGAAATTAGCTTATTAAGGCATCAACTTAAGCTGTAGATGCCTGTTAAATAAGACTTGCTTAATGGACGATTTCCATCTCTTCCAATAAGTTTTCAGCATTATCTAAGTACTTCATCACCCATAGCATGTAGCGGCTATCAACTTGAATTGAGCGATTAGTTTGTGGGTCGTAGCCCCAGTCTCCAATAATTGATTCATACACACCATCAAATAACAGACCGACTAATTCAGCACGGCCATTTAGTGTTGGAGATCCAGAGTTACCACCTGTGGTGTCAAGCGTCGATAAGAAGTTAACCGGAACAGAATCTAACGATTTAACGTAGTAATCGCCATATTGTTTGTTTTTGATTAGCTCAAGCTGTTTAGCTGGCGCATCAAACGGATCTGCACCAGTGTCTTTAGCAAGGATACCTTCTAAGCGAGTAAATGGCACTGCAACTAGTCCATCTTGTGGGCTGTAACCTTTCACATTACCTACAGTCACACGTAAACTTGAGTTAGCATCAGCATATACTGGCTTACCTAACTCTTTATTGTACGCGATAATTGCATCCATATATTGAGGGCGCACCTTCATTAAATCACCAGCAAGTTGTTTACGTGCCTTTTCTTGCTTCATTCTTTCATCATAAGTGCTAACAGCATATTGAATAAACGGATCTTTTGACTTTTTAAACTCAGCAACAGACTTATCCATCCACGCCAATCGAACCGCTTTATCTGAAAGTTCAGTTTTGGCATACATCTTATCAAGGGTCTTGCTCAATTTAGCGCTATCGGCACTTTTACCAATAGCGAATGCTTTATCAAATGCTGGTAAGCGATCAGCTTGAGGTAATGCTGCGTAACGGCTCATTAAGTCTAATAACATCGCTTTATCAACACTGGCAGCATATCGACGCTCAATACGCTCCATACCAGAAGTAAAGCGAGTCATATCTCGCTCTTGATACCCAGGTTCACGATCCATATCAGCCAATGTTTTCTCGTTCGCTAAGCGATATAAACGTTCAGCTGTCGACATCATTGAACTGTAACCCATATAGCTCATGATTAAATCGCGCTCTTGCTGTTGCTGGCTTTGCTTAATTAGCTTATCCAGTTGTGCTAAGACTTCGCCATATTGTGATTTACGCTTACTATCAGCTTTTATCCACTGCGACAGTTTTAGCTCTAGCGCTTTACGATCATCAAGCATGGTCGACTTGCCATAAAACTCAATCATTGAGGTAAAGTTTTTCGCATAGTTAGCTAACCCAGCGATAGCACTCTCATACTTAATTCGTTCATCACTGCCTTCTGGCGCGGTCTCTTTGATGATTTCAATTAGGCGCTCACGAAGTACTTTCCCTTCTGGGTAAGCCCATTCAAATTGGTTCTCAACTTCATTAGCTGTGCGGTAACGATTAGTGCGACCTGGATAACCAGCAACCATTACAAAATCACCGTCACTAACCCCTTTAGCAGAGACTTTTAAAAAGCTTTTAGGCTCGTAAGGAACGTTATCCTTACTAAAGTCAGCAGGCTTACCGTCTTTACCTACGTATGCGCGATAAAAAGAGTAATCTCCCGTGTGGCGAGGCCACATCCAATTATCGATATCACCACCATATTTACCAACACTACCCGCTGGATTATAGGTTAAGCGAACGTCACGAATTTCCATTTGTTTCACAAGGTAATACTCTAGACCACCATGAAAACTATAAACTTTACAACGATATCCATCTTCAGCTTCACATTCAGCAACTAATGCTTTTTCTTGTTGCTCGATACCTTTATAGAACTCATTACCGACTTTATTCATTTGACCTGACTTCACTCTATCAGTCACATCAGTTACCGCCTCGGTAACATAAATTCGTGAACCAGGGGTTGCTGGCAATTCCTCTGCGTAAGTTTTCGCTAAGAAGCCTTCTTTTAACAGGTTTTTTTCAGGGGTAGAGTTGTATTGAATTGAGCCATACGCACAATGGTGATTGGTTACAACCAAGCCTTTAGGAGACACAAATGATGCTGTACAACCACCAAGGCTTATCACAGCATTCATTGGAAATTCCGTTAACTTAGAGATTGATTTTGCATCAATTTCTAACCCTTTTGCTTTAAGTTCATCAGCCATTGCTGGTAATTGATAAGGTTGCCACATCCCCTCATCAGCTTGTGCAGAAAAAGATGCCAAGATTGCGGCACTTAATAACCATTTTTTCATGTTGTTAATTCCATTTGATTCACAATAGTGAGTGTGTTGTTTGTTATACCTATTTAATAGCAAAAAGATGAACAAAAGCAGACCACTAAACTTACTTTTAGGCCAATAAAAAAGTCAGGCATATAGCCTGACTTTATCATATTGAAACAAAGGAATAATAGCCTTAGACAAACTCAGTTACATTCCTTTCTAAAAAACGTTAACTGAGGTTTACATTTTAGCCCAGTGCGACCATTAATTGCGCTAGCACAATCATCACACCTAAGAGCCCTGTTACGCCCAGCGCAAGATTTCCACCAGCGACTTCATAGCCACCCATTTGCGCTTTACGTTGCTTCAATGCCATTGCAATTGGCAAGAATATGATCATGACAACTAGCGGTATAGCGGCAAAACCCAACACTTGGAAGAACCCATCAGGATAGTAAAGCGCACATAACAATGGTGGAACAAACGTGATTAACCATGTTTTAGCTCGGCCTGCTTTATCATCTCTTGCACGAGTTAATTCAGCCACATAATCAAACAAACTCATGGTCACACCCAAAAATGATGTAATCAACGCAAGGTTAGCAAATAAGTCGATAAACTGACTTACGATAGCTGACTGAGCAACACCTTGAAGAGCATTAACGAGATCAGGTAAAGAACCAGCAAAACCATGAACGGTTTCCCCACCTAAAGTACCCAGCGTCACAAGTAGCCACAATATGTAGCAAAATAGCGGTATTGTTGAACCAATCAGCAATATTTTACGTAACGATACCGCATCGCCATCTAGGTATCTGACGATCGTTGCAATACACACATGGAAACCAAATGAGGTAAATACCACAGGTATGGCAGCTAACCACAGTTGATCCAATTTATCGCCTTCAGCGACATTGGCAGAGAAGTTAGTCAATGAAGCAACAATATTCACTTCTGGCAATAAAAAGGCAACCACAAGTACAAGCAACACCACCATAGCGGTGAATAAGACTCTTGAAACCTTATCAATCCAAGTCACGCCGATAGCAATAAAACCACCGAAGATTAAAGTAAATAGCAATACTGAGACTTGGTTATTTAAATCCACACCTAATAACGGCTCTAAACGGGTTTCAAGTAATGAAGAACCGCCCATTAGATACACCATTGTCAAAGCAAATAGCAGGCTTAAAAATGAAGCACCTTGAATTAACTGACCCACTTTGCCTAAGGTTTTACCCGTTATGCCGTGAACATTATCACCCACACCAGCGCGTAAATTAATCTCAAGCATGAGTAAAGAGGTATAAGCCGATAATCCCCAAATGACAACCAGTAACATAATCGCAGGCATAATCCCTAATGCTGCAGTCGCTAGCGGCAACGCTAGCATTCCTCCCCCAATTGCAGTACCTGCAACAATGGCTATTGAGCCAAGCATTTTTAAGTTCAAAACATGAGTCCCGTTTAATTTTTATTTATTGGTCGTTATTTGGCTAGATTGAAAGTGTGTATAACATTTCATCGAGCTGTTTTGACAGTATCAGATGCTTCTTGTAACAAGCAAGACACTTAGTTATATAAAGGCTTACAAGCCTGTTAATAAACAATTACGCAACATTAATTTAAAAACTTAAATGCAATAATATTGCAATGGCGTAGCATTACGCCGCTACAATCAATATTTACACTAAATCGGCATAAAAAGACAAGTGAAGCAACTAAGAGGAATGACGTTAAGGAATAGAACAATTAGGCTAACAGCTTAGAAATGAAAAATAAACGCAAAAAAGGGAAGGCATCTGCCTTCCCTTATATTTTGAACATAACACTCTGTTTAATACTATTTAAGCATTAACAAGATTAAAGAGCATGATTACGCTTCTAACAATGCTTTAATGCGTTGTCCGTAGTCAGGATCAGCTTTAGTGAAATGTGCCAGCATTTTTTGCTGAACATCTTGAGTCACTTGACCGAGTGTACCTGCAATCGTTTCCGCAAGGCGTTGTTTTTCTTCCTCACTGAAGATGCGATATAGATTACCTGCTTGAGTATAATCATCTTGGTCATAACGGCTGTATCTATCAGCTTCCCCATCAAGTCTTAGCGGTGGCTCAGCAAATTGGCTCGCATCTTGTAGGCCCGTGTCAACTGAATTTGGACCATAGTTAGGTGTTGCATCGCCGCCTGTTTGGTTACCGTTATAAGGGCATTGCGTTCCTGCCATCGCGCCGCCACGTTGATGATGGTTAGCCTTCGCTGCATGCGGACAGTTAACTGGAAGTTGATTATAGTTGGCACCAATTCGATAACGCTGTGCATCTGCATAAGCAAATAAACGGGCTTGCAGCATCTTATCTGGAGACGCGCCCACACCTGGTACAAGGTTACTTGGTGCTAAAGCTACTTGCTCAACTTCTGCAAAGTAGTTTTCAGGTAAGCGATTAAGCTCAAGTTCACCAATTTCAATCAAAGGATAATCAGCATGTGGCCATACTTTTGTTAGATCAAATGGATTGATCGCATAAGTATTCGCTTCAGCTTCCGGCATAATCTGGACATTTACAGTCCATTTAGGGAAGTTTTTATCGTTAATTGCGGCAACCATATCACGCTGCGACGAATCAGGGTCAATCCCTTTTAATTTATCCGCTTGCTCGCCAGTTAAATTAACTACACCTTGTTGCGATTTAAAGTGGAACTTCACCCAGAAACGCTCACCTTTGGCATTCCAGAAAGAAAACGTATGCGAACCATAGCCGTGCATTTGGCGATAATTAGCCGGGATCCCACGGTCTGACATTAAAATTGTCACTTGATGCATTGCTTCTGGGTTTAATGACCAGAAATCCCACATGGCTTGTGGATCTTTTAGGTTTGTATGTGGGTTACGCTTTTGTGTATGAATAAAATCAGGGAATTTAATACCATCTCTTAAAAAGAAAGTTGGCGTATTGTTACCCACAATATCGTGATTACCTTGCTTGGTATAAAAACGTAAACCAAAGCCACGAGGATCGCGCTCTGCATCAGCAGATCCCATCTCACCGCCTACTGTTGAAAATCGAACAAATGTTTCAGTTTCTTTTCCAACGCCATTGAAGTGCTCAGCAATGGTGTAGTCACTTAAATCTTTGGTTAAGGTAAATTTACCGTAAACACCCGTTCCCTTAGCATGAACAATACGCTCTGGAATTCTTTCACGATTGAAATGAGCTAGTTTCTCAATTAAATGCCAGTCTTGGAGTAAAACGGGGCCTCGTTCTCCTGCTGTTAATGCATTTTGATCGTCAGCTATTGGTGCGCCACTTTGGCTAGTTAAATAATGTGAAGTAGTCATTCTCTATTTATTCCTTTTAGTTATCTTGTAGCCACATTTCAATTAAATCGTGGACGGTTGCCATGATGCTCTCTCCTGGCTCAGTATTTATTGCGATAAATCAATAATAGTGACGAAAAGCAATTATCTAAAGCGATTAAATTCGATGATAGCAATAGAAAATAACGATTCAAGATTAATATCTGATTTATATAGTAAAAGTGTGTAAATTAGTTTGTAATTGAGATTCATTCACATTAAAAAGGAAAGTTTTGATAAAAATAGCTGCGTTTTTCCTTCAATAGGCGCCTCTGAGCCGACAAAGAAAAACTTAAAATGTGCTAAGAAGATTACCGAAAATGATTCAGAAAAAATGCGATAGTTTGACTTAATTATCGCATTCAAATACCACGCAGTTTTCTGGTGTAATTTGACTGTAGAGTAATCTTTTGTGGTTTGAACTGTAGTTGGAACTATGGTTTAAACTAGCCAAGACGTTGGCTCAATAAAGAAAGCCTTTCCAGGTACTGAAAAGGCTTAAGCTTGTTTCAAATCAAAGGCGCAAGTAACACCACTACCAATGCCAAAAGAACGCTAGTTGATTCATCCTGTCTTATCAGGCCTTATCATTTGAAGCAGGTTCGGGCTCTCGATACAGTTTCACTAAGTAATAAATATCAATCAATACAATAAAAAAGTTCACTAATGCCACAGGTATAGCACTAATTGCGAGTCCGTAAGCGACAAACAAAGCTGCACCAATTAAATTCCACCAGCGAAGCTTTTTAATATTCGACATCATGAGTGAAATAGCCACCACTACAGATGCTAAATAACCCACCCACTCCCATATTGTTGCAGATTCCATTCATTAATCCTTAATTGTCTTTATTACTTCAGTGTAGCTAATCTTCATAAGTTATGCTGCTAGCCTGCCTTTCTTGCTACAACAGCAGCTGTCATTCGAGAAATACAGCACAACTCGCCTGCACTATTGGTTATAAGAACCTCCCAGACTGAGCTACGCTTACCAATATGAACAGGTTTGGTTGTAGCAATCAGCTCACCTTTACGCGATGCTTTTAAATGATTGGCATTTATTTCTTGGCCCACACAATAAAAGTTCTCAAAATCGACAACAAAATTAGCAGCATAACTTGCAACAGTTTCCGCCAATGCGACATTAGCTCCACCATGAACAATACCTAAGGGATTGTGAACTGCAGGGTCTGCTGGCATCGTTGCAACCATATAATCATCACCAATTTCGGTAATTTTAATGCCTAACGTTTTCATTAAGGTGCCTTTACCATGGAGCCCACTGTCCATTTTGGCGCAATTCTCTAAGGTAACTTCTCTAAACCAAATACTCATCTTGTCATCCATATCAAAAAACTGTCTTCAGTCTACTGGCTCGCTTTTTAATATCAACGCTTTTACAGATAAAGTTTTTAACAACAAAAAGGGATGGCAAGCCATCCCTTTTTCTACAGTAATCTTACTGTTTAGTGTTGATTAAAATGCTGCAACAATTGGATCAGAACATAAGCTCGTTTCTGTTTCACAGATTTTATATGTCACTTCAGCTGGAGCATTAGTAAAGCGATCGCGATAACGGCCATCATTCGCTGTTGTCGCTACCATGACATCATCACGATAAATCGCCACATTGTCACCAACTGCACCACTCCAAGTTAGATCAACTAAAGCACTACCTCGACGAGACTTCATTGTACGAGTCACCGCTGCATCAATTGAATAATCAAATACTTCTACATCCATAGATACAGTGTCAGATTGGTTTTCACTATCAGTTACAACCAACGAGACATTATAGATACCACCAGCAGCATACATGTATGCTGGAGATTCATCTGATGACATGCTGCCATCACCGAAGTCCCACTCATAACTAACGATATCATCGTTGATATCTGAACTTGTGTTCGTAAAGCTAACCATTAGCCCATCAACATCATATTCAAAACCGGCAACAGGTGCAGCTGGAGCTGCTTCACCTAATGCTGAAATATCTAATCCCCAGCTATTAAGTGTACCCGTATCGCCAGCGGCATTATCTGATACAGATAGTGTCCATGTACCCGCTGCTATATCACCGTTAAAGTCTGATAGACTCCAAGTTTTAACAAGATCATCGGCACTACCACCTTCACGATCATGTAATACCACAACAGTCCCATCAGGCGATGTTAAGCTAACAATTAAATCGCCAATCCATGTGTGGCTGATATCAACGCTAACAGCTAAATCAAAGATTTGAACAGGATCTACAATTTCAATCGTGCTAGTAATTAGACTGTTATCGCTAATATCAACAGGTGAATCATTACCATAGCTGTAATCATTCAATCCAGCAGGATAAATAGTAAGCGCAACCGCTTTATCTTTAACAGTTACGCCATCATCAGCAGAAACAGTTAATACATAGTCTCCCCAAGCAGCGTCATCAAGGGTAGCAACATCCAATGTAAAGTCATCACCAGCCATCGCTGTGTCTGTTGATAAGCTCACACCATCAAGCGCTGGTGAAGACGATACCGTTAGGCTTACTTGATCATTCCAGCCTGCAATACTGCCTACAGAGAAGTCGTAACTTACTGCACTTCCTGCTTCAACAGATTGTGAAGCTGGCGTCACTGATAACTTAAATGATGGGTCTGGATCAGCTGCCGCTAACGCATCAGCCACATTCAATCTTGTACCCGCAACCGTGATACCAGTTAAATCACCATTGACTTCACCCGAATCCATTAGCAACTGTTTCATTTCTGTCGGGCTAATATCTGGTTCAACCGACCATACTAAAGCAGCTGCACCCGTAACGTGAGGGGTCGCCATTGAAGTACCTGATATAGTGCCGTACGAATCATTAGGGAAAGTAGATAAAATCGCAGAACCTGGCGCGCCCATATCTACACTGGTTAAACCCCATTGTGAGAAGCTAGAAATGGCATCATTTCTGTCAGTACTCGCAATAGACATGACAACATCAGAGTCATAGCTTGATGGGTAATGCGGGTTAACGTCATTATCAATCGCGTCATTACCCGCTGCAGCAACAAATAAAATGCCTTGATCACCAGCTGAATCAATAGAATCTTTTAATGCTTGGCTGAAACCACCGCCACCCCAAGAGTTATTGGTCGCTTTAACATCAACGCCGTGGTTGACCTTGAGATTTGTGAAATAATCAATACATGCAATTGCATCTTCGGTTGTTCCCGTACCACTGTCCGATAGGAACTTACAACCGATCATCGTTACATCCCAGTTGACCCCCACGACACCGACGCCGTTATTACCTGTTGCACCAATGGTACCCGCAACGTGTGTACCATGACCATTGCCGTCCATTGGATCACCAGATCCAGTTATCGGGTTATAACCATGTACATCATCGATGACCCCATTACCATCATCATCTATGCCGTTACCTGCAATTTCACCAGGGTTAACCCACATATTACTGACAAGATCTGGGTGATTATAATCAACACCAGTATCAATGACGCCAATGACAACACTGTCGCTACCCGTAGTAATATCCCAAGCAGCAACGGCATCAATATCAGCCCCTGCGGTGCCTGAAGATTGACCAGTATTATGCAGGCCCCATAGGTCTACAAAGCTAGGATCATCCGGCATGCCTAAGGCTCTGTATGTGTAGTTTGGCTCTGCATATTTTACCGCTGGATGCTTGCTGATCATTTTGATTGCAGCATCTAAATCACTACCGCTTTTTAGTTGCAGTTTTGCAAGGCGACCTGATAATAAATGCTGAAATTTATCATCAACACCATCTAAATTTTTATCGGTTAACGTACCGCTAACTAAGCGTTGAGCAGATAACTTTTCAAATTTAGTCACGTTGTCTTTATAAACAACGAGCAATTGATCCTTTTTAAATTCAACGGTATTTTTTGCCATTGCAGGGGCGGCATTTAACGCCATAACTGAAGTAATTGCGATTGCAATTGGTGACATTTTCTTGATCATTTTCTGGCTTCCTATCTTCCATTATTAATTCCAGAACCGGTACCTCAACACTGGTAGCTTATCCATTAGCCTTATAAGCGAGTTGACATTCCACTAAGTGAAACCCGGAATTGTTGTTGCATTGTGATTGTTGTCATAGCAAAAGGAGTTTTAAAAGTGGCGAATCGTGAAATAGTAATAAACTACTAACCCTATTAGTCTAGATAAAATATCAACCTGCCAAAGTCCACAAATTAAATCTTTTATAAACATTAACTTAAACACAAATAGCACTAAAGTATTGTTGTTAACAGGGCAAATAAAAGTAGCCATTCTTCCGATTGAGCTATCAAGTATCTGTCCGTAAGTTAACCCATGTAGCTTGTCTCAGTTCATATAAAGGAAGTCATCAAGGTTCACGAGAATGCCAAAGATTTGCAAAGAAAGACGGAAGATTTCAATGCGGATTTTTCGACATTTTCTCAACAGACTTTTTGAAATGTACGGGTACCAAGTTCACTTCATGCTCGCAGTCAGGACTCATTCTGCAGCGGTTAATTCTGTATGCATTATCTGTGCTAGGAAGCGAATTTTACTATTGAGAAGGTAGTTACCAGCACTATCACTTGAATCAATATTCAAACAGGGAGCGTCTAATGAAGTCGCAAACAAAATTATCGTTAATTTCTCTCGCTATTACAGCAAGTCTTGCTTTACCGGTCAGCGCTACTGGCCTATCTCTGCCAGGTGTCACTGCTGTAGAAAAATCAGCAGAAGTCGCTGCAGCAGTTAACAGTCAATCGACTGTTGTTCAAACTGGATTAGGGCAAGATGCTTTAGTTAGTCAATCTGGTACTCGTCATGTTGCAGAGGTCACTCAAGTTGGTGATGACCAAATTGCTGAAGTGATACAGACAGGTGATTGGCAGGAGTCATACATTACTTCTGAAGGTAATGGTAATATTGTGTTAACCAATCAGGTTGATGACTGGCATATTTCAAACGTAAGTGTGAATGGTAATGACAACCAAGTTACTGTTGACCAATCAGGGTTTTGGAATACAAGTGAAACCACTTCTGTAGGCGCATCTAATATCGCTGATACAGTACAAGACGGGTTTCGAAACAACAGCATTATCCAGCAAGTGGGTGACAGCAACTTAACTCAAACCACACAAGTTGGTGAAACTAACTTGGCAATTTTTCGTGTAGAAGGTAATGACAATGACGGCATTATCTCTCAGCAAGGTAACAATAACCAAGCTGGCTTAGTATCTGCTGCAGGTGGTACAAACGTTGGCAATAACAACGATTTATTTGTCGACCAATCAGGTGATGAAAACTTTGGTGCTGTATTAGGTGTCACAGGTAATGATAACAGTTTTGAAATCGTCCAATCTGGCTTTGCTAACACAGGGGTTGTTGCAAGCTTAACGGGCTCAGATAACGATATTGTTATCGATCAAAGCGGTGACTTGAACAGCGCCGTTATTGAGTTTGCTACTGGCAATGGTAATGAAGTATTCATCTATCAAGATGGTACAGGCAACCAAGTTGGTGATAGCAACATTGCTGTAATTTCTGGTAATGACAACATGATTGATATTGATCAGTCAGGTACTGCCAACCTAACCGAATTCGAAACAATCGGCGATTTAAACGTGATTAGTGTCGTTCAAGATGGCGAAGATAACTACGTTGCTTCAGGTACATATGGTGCTGATAACATGGTAGAAATTAGCTCAACAGGTAACAGTAATGAAGTTGCTGTGTTTGTTGAACTTGATCAAAATACAGTTTCAGTTAGCCAAGAAGGCGACACTAACTTTGCTTATTCAGATACCTTTGGTTTTGAAAACAGCACGACACTTGAACAAGTCGGCTCTGACAACGAAGCCACTGTGAGCGTCGTTGGGATTGGCCAAAGTGTTGATATCGTACAAGAAGGCGAATTTAACTTAGCTGATGTTGTGTCTCTTGGTGAAGATCATATCATCGATATTGCACAAGAAGGCGCTGGTAACTGGGTTGGTGGCGATGACGGCTATTTCCTTGTCGATGGTACTAACAACAGCTTAACTATTTCTCAAGTAGGCAATGATAACTTAGTAACGGGTATGCAAGTAGGCAGTAACGATATGATCAATGTATCGCAGTCTGGCGACTTTAATACAGCAACTATTTACCAAAACTAATTATTGCTTTTTACAAATAATTTGTAGATATAGTGATGAAAAAGGGAGCCATTTGGCTCCCTTTTTATGCAAACTTGTTGACTGCAATTTTAATGGAAAATCAGTAACTGTAACGTCTACCGGTATATAGATTTAAGCGAACTCAAAGTGAGCTTGATAAGTTTGCGCCCAACGCAATAATTCAACCCGATTGCGTGATTGCGTTTTACGGAAAATAGATGAAATGTGGGCTTTGACTGTATGCTCACTAATACACAACCTGTGGGCAATTTCTTTATTACGAGCACCGCTAGAAACAAGTTGAATAATCGTTCTTTCTCGGCTTGTTAGCATTTGTAGCATAGCAACCGTATCAGGCGGAATATCAATATTTGCATCCAGTTTCTGAACCAATCTGCGGAAAATCTTACTAATTAGCGGTCTATCATACCAAAGCTCATCTGCGACCATTTTTCTCAGCCCTGTTAACATCAGATCCATACGCTGATCGGCATAAAGTAAGCCTCTGACTCCTAACAATAGCGCTGACTCTTGATCAAGCGAGCCACGCTCAACTTGATATAAAGCAACAGGGACATGATTGACGAGCCGAGAAACCAGTAAAGGGATACCTTTACTGTCTAAAGCCGCTCCTTTTTGAGCGATTAGATAAAAACTATTGGTATTTTTCTCAACCTCTAGTTCACTCGCATGTTTAACTATGCGAGTTTTGAGACCAATAGACTCAGCTAAAATGGCCAAATGACATGGCGCTGCGACTTGGTGCAAAAAAACTAATTCATCAATATTTGAATTCATCACTTTTCTCCCTGAAAAGTATCCATCACATCTCGCGTCAGCGAGTTTCTTCCTGAAATGTTGAAAACATGTAACAACAATGTTCAATGATAGTATATTTTAACTAGTCCATAAGGTATTTTTGCAATACTAATGTATGAATTAATCATCTAAGTCCTTATAAAGTCCTCTATTAATAGCATAAAAAAACTTTCCGCACTGCCTAATTTAGTTTATTTACCTAAAAATTAGTGACGATTAAGTGATGCTAACTGCTTATTATGTAGTCCAGTAAGCAACACTAATGCACTAATTCCTCCTACTAATGCCATAAACATGTCAGATTGGGTATCCCAAACGTAACCTTGAGTGCCTAAAAAGGCTTCTGCATCTTCACCCGTTAATAAAGCTACCCACCATTCTATGAGTTCGTAGAAAGCTGAAAACGCCAACACAAAACACACAGATAAAAACTGGCACCAATAGCCTGGTTGTAACACATGATTTCTCAACATCACTTCACGGGCTAACATCACAGGTATAAAACCTTGCGCGAGATGGCCAACTTTATCGTAGTTATTTCTGTCACTATCCATCAGTTGTGCTAACCAATCGAATAACGGCACCTCTGCATAAGTGTATTTAGCGCCAACCAACAGCACACAGCAATGGATTAAAATTAACAGATAAGACAGTGAGGTTAAGGGGAATTTATTTCGAGTAAAAAATAGGATAGGAATAGCCAATAACGCAGGAAGCGCTTCAAGCCACCAAGTAAACATATCCTTAGGTGAGATAACAGACCAACAGAGCACGCTGCAATAAATCACTAGCCATATAACTTTCTTATTCAAACTAAATCCCTCTTAGATGATATTGTTCTAGAATTAGAATATTAACTTTAGCCATCTAGCCCTCTACAACCAGTTAAAAAAGTGCTATTTTGGTCTTGCATTACTATCAGCATAACATAAGCATAACTATTGATAAGAGGGTACCCATATCATGGCGAAACACTCGCTTGACAAGGATAAGATCAAAATCCTGCTGTTGGAGGGCGTCCACCAAACTGCGGTCGATGTACTAGAGCGTGCAGGTTACACAAACATTGAATATCACAAAGCTTCGTTACCAGAAGATGAGCTATTAAAATCCATTAAGGATGCCCATTTTGTCGGTTTGCGTTCCCGTACTCAATTAACTGCTGATGTGTTAAATCATGCTGAGAAATTAGTGGCTATTGGCTGTTTCTGTATTGGTACTAACCAAGTCGATATTGCTGCCGCTGAAAAGTTAGGTGTGCCTGTATTCAATGCGCCATTTTCTAATACGCGAAGTGTAGCAGAATTAGTATTGGGTGAAATCATCATGTTGATGCGTGGCATTCCGCAACGAAATGCTCATGCTCATCGTGGTGGGTGGTTGAAGAGTGCAGCTGGCAGTTACGAAGTTCGTGGTAAAACCTTAGGCGTTATCGGCTACGGTCATATCGGTACTCAACTAGGTATTCTTGCAGAAACCTTAGGCATGAAAGTCGTATTTTTTGATATCGAAGACAAATTGCCACTCGGTAACGCAAGTCAAATTCACTCATTAGAAGCCCTATTGAATGAAGCTGACGTAATCAGTTTGCATGTACCTGAAACGCCTCAAACAAAAGACATGTTTGGCGCAACCGAGTTTGCTCAAATGCGTGAAAAAAGCATATTCATTAATGCGTCTCGTGGCACCGTTGTTGATATCGAAGCGCTATCTGAGGCATTAAAGTCTGGTCACCTTGCAGGTGCTGCGATTGATGTATTCCCTGTAGAACCAAAATCTAATGATGATGAATTTGTTAGCCCATTAAGAGGCTTAGATAACGTGATTCTTACTCCGCACATTGGTGGTAGCACCGCTGAAGCGCAAGAAAATATCGGTATTGAAGTCGCTGGCAAGTTAGCTAAATACTCAGATAACGGTTCAACTGTATCTGCAGTTAACTTCCCAGAAGTGACGTTGCCACAACACAAAGGCACTTCACGTCTACTGCATATTCACCATAACCGCCCTGGCGTATTGATCAAAATTAACCAAGCCTTCTCTGAAAAAGGTATCAACATTGCAGCGCAATATCTGCAAACCACAGCAGACATTGGTTATGTAGTGATGGAAGTTGACTCTAATCAAGCTGAACAAGCTCTTGGTGAATTGAAAGCGATTGATGGTACGATTCGTACTCGTGTATTGTTTTAATCGTTAAGTTAAACGGTCAATCAGCCCATTTAAACTTGATGACGAATTGACCAATAACATCACGAAAATATTGTGAACTAAAGCTATCTTCATTCAATTGAAGGTAGCTTTTTCTTTTGAGCATTAATGAATTCCGTTACACTCACTGTCTATCTTTTGATGGTCATCTTAAGGATCAGTTTATGACACTTGCAACAACACAGCCTGATTGGGACTTTCTACATACTTCCCCTGACTTATTTGTCGCCAATCTCACGCATTTAGGCTTAATTGAAATTACTGGTGAGCAAGGTAAAACCTTTATTCACGGCCAAGTCACCACTGATATCACCTCACTAACAGACCAGCAATGGCGTTGGGGAGCTCATTGTGATGCAAAAGGAAAAATGATCTCAAGCTTCAGAACATTCTCATGCAATGACAGCTTATTCACCCTTCACACAGCATCCGCATTACCGCTAAGTCTGGCTCAGTGGCAAAAATATGCTGTTTTCAGTAAAGCTGAATTAACTGATATCAGTGCGAGTAAATGTATTATAGGGATAGCAGGTAACACAGCAAGCCAGTTCGTTGAACAAGAATTTGGTGCGATAAATGACGAATTAACTGTCGTCGATAACTCGATTATTTTAAAAGATAATGACCGATTTATATTGATTCTAAACGAAGATATAGCAAGCAAAGTCATTGTAGCTTCTAAGCAGCCATTACTTAATGCTTCTGCTTGGCAAGCACTAGAGATAAAAGCGGGTTATGCCAACATTGACGCTAACCATAGCGCTGAATTTGTGCCACAAATGTGTAATGTACAAGCTGTAAATGGGATTAGTTTTGAAAAAGGCTGTTACATGGGTCAAGAGACTATCGCCAGAATGAAATACCGAGGTGGTAATAAACGTGCCTTGTATATTTTGTCTGGAACAGCCTCCGATACCGTCAATAGCGAAACACAAATCGAAGTTCAAATGGATGGTGACTATCGCCGTGCAGGTAAAGTCATTGAGTCAGTTCAGTATAATGGCCAAGTATTGCTAACCGCAGTCCTAGCAAACGACACTGATAATGATGCTGTACTTCGTATTAGCGATGACAGTCATAGCCTACTTTCAGTTGTACCACTTCCTTATTCATTAGACGAAGAGTAACAGCATAAGTAGTTGCGCTAATCAAACGTGATATAAAAAAGGCTGCTAACCCAATAAGGGTTAGCAGTCTTTTTATTTTCTAAATAGCGGCAGTATTAAAAAGTTTCTTCGTGCTTCGCTTTGATTTCTTTCACATCATCGAGTACTGAACGAAACTGTTTTACCAAATCAGGATCGAAATGCTTGCCTGACTCTTTCTCAATTAGCGCCATCGTGTCTTCAACCGTCCACGCTTTTTTATAAGGCCTTGTAGAAGTCAGAGCATCAAATACATCGGCAATGGCAATAATACGTCCTTCTATTGGAATATCTTCACCAGATAAACCGTGGGGGTAACCACTGCCGTCCCATTTTTCATGATGGCTAATGGCAATGCGTTTAGCCATTTGCAATAAAGGGTCATCATGATCGCCGATAATTTCAGCACCGATTTGCGCATGGGCTTGCATCTCTTTCCACTCATCGGCATCTAACTTACCCGGCTTTTTTAATATCGAATCTGGCGTGCCTATTTTGCCAATATCATGCATGGGCGCTGCGTTATAGACTAACTCACAAAACCGAGAAGAATGACCAGATGCAATCGCTAATAATCTAGCGTAGTGGCTCATTCTAATAACATGTAATCCGGTTTCATTATCTTTGTATTCTGCTGCTCGACCTAAACGGCGAATAATTTCAAATCGAGTTTCACTCAACTCTTTAGTACGTTGGGCGACTTCTGATTCAAGTAAGCGTTTTTGATCATACAAAGATAAATGGGTTTTTACTCTCGCCTTTACCACTGCGGGACTGACAGGTTTAGTAATATAATCCACGGCGCCTAACTCAAAGCCTTGTGCTTCATCTTCAGTCTCAGATAATGCCGTAACAAATATCACCGGAATATGACAGGTTAGTGGCTCACTTTTGAGTTTCTGACAAACCTCATGGCCGTTCATGCCAGGCATCATAACGTCTAACAAAATAAGATCTGGAGCCGACTTTTGAGCCAAAGCTAACGCTTTAGGACCATCAATTGCGACTTTGATCTTGTAATCTTTACCTAAAATACCAACTAAAATGTCAATATTTTCAGGTGTATCATCAACTATCAGCACCGTCGCTTTTTCCATGTTAAATCCCTATAACTCTTCCTAGTGAATATGACTTAAAATACTTTTTCGGTAAGCTGTAAAAACCACATCAACCAATACTCTTACGAATTTTCTCAATATGTTCGACAGCATCTTCAAACTGGTAACCTTTAATCATTGCACCTACGGGCTTAAGTTTAGCCCAAGTTTGCTGATTCACCTGTAACTGTAGATTGTCGATCATATCGGTAGCTGATGCGTCGCCATCGTCTAACAGCGCCAATAATTTATCGAGTAATTCCGCAAAAACTTCATCGCTGATAAGTTCAAGCTGAGTAGCCTCATCGCCAGTTTCATTGTTATTTAACCAAACATCGATAGCTTCGCAAATTGAGCTAACTAAGTTGTCTAATTGACTAAGTTCATCTGAAAGCTCAGTTTCGTCAATCAAGTTCTTTTCAAGTTCTTTTGCCTGAGCGGTTAACTTATCGCAAGCTAAATTACCGGATAACCCCTTAAGAGTATGTGCATACCTAATAGCATCTTCTCGTTCATTGCTATCGATAGCATTCGTTATCTCCTTAACAATGTGACGCTTACCCTCTACAAATCGAGTCAATATTTTGCGATATAGGCGAGCTGAGTTTTGCACTAATTGCAAACCACGATCGACATCGACGTCAGGATGCTGAGGCCAAGTTTCATCGGTCTTAGTTGACCCCTTTGCGGTGAATGTCAGGTTTTCTGTTGCTATGTTTGACCCTAAATATTTAAGCAAGGTTTGATATAAAAGAGAGACTTCTATTGGTTTAGCGACATGATCGTTCATCCCAGCGTTAATACATTTCTCTTTATCACCGGCCATGGCATTGGCAGTCATCGCAATAATCGGCAGATTTTCAAATTCTGGCTGTAATCTAATTTGCTCTGTTGCGGTATAGCCGTCCATTACTGGCATTTGGCAATCCATTAGCACTAAGTCAAAATCTTGTTTCGCTACCATGTCTAAAGCGATTTGGCCATTATCAGCAATAGTTAATTCAATACCCACTTGCTGTAGAAACTCTGCTGCGACTTCTTGGTTCATGTCATTATCTTCAACTAATAACACTTTTTTGCCATTTAGCTGTTCAAGCAACTCTGCATTTAAGCTGGTCGCCTTTGCTCTAACTGGCATGTGTCCTTGCTTACCAAATGCCGACATTATGGCATCGAGTAGTCGTGAAGCGCTGATGGGCTTGGTGATATAACCGTTGATTCCTAGCTCATTTACTGGCTGAGTAAACTCAGGAGTCGCATGAGCTGATACCATAATCGTTAACGGAGGATTCGCACTCTCTTTCATTATGGTTTCAGCCGCTTCCAAACCATCCATGCCTGGCATTTTCCAGTCAATTAAGGCCAATTTGTAATTGTTTGAATGACACATGGAAATTGCTTCAGTACCATCTTTTGCCAAGGAAACACTGAAGCCCATACCTTTAAGCATGGTCTGTAAAATATCCCGTGCGGTTTGGTTATCATCAACAACTAAAAGCTCCATCCCTTCTAGCTCTTGAGTTGCCTTTAGCTGTAGATCATCGGCTTGGCTGAGCTGCGCAGTAAAGTAGAATGTACTTCCGACTCCACGCTTACTTTCCACTCCTATTTGTCCATCCATCAACTCGACGAGTTGCTTACAAATAGCAAGACCTAAACCAGTACCGCCATACTTTCTGGTTGTTGAACTATCAGCTTGGCTAAAGGATTGGAAAAGCTTATTACATTGCTCTGGGGTAAGACCTATTCCACTGTCTCTTACGCTAAACTTGAGTTCTATCTCATCACCTTGTTGAACTAAAGTCTCGATAGTTAGAATGACTTCACCACGCTCGGTAAACTTAATGGCATTGTTCATTAAGTTAATCAGCACTTGGCTTAATCTAAGGGGATCGCCCATTAAATGACTTGGAATATTGGGTGCGACAGAGAACAATAACTCCAACTGTTTATCGGCCGCTTTAACAGCAAACATATCACTGAGATCTTCTAACAATGTATCAAGCTGAAATGGCACGATTTCGATTTCCATTTTGCCAGCTTCAATTTTTGAAAAGTCTAAAATGTCATTAATAATGCCCAGCAATGACTTAGATGCACGTTCAATTTTCTCCACAAAGTTATGTTGTTTTTTATCTAAATTGGTCTGTAGACAAAGGTGTGACATACCAATAATGGCATTCATAGGAGTGCGTATTTCGTGGGACATATTAGCCAAGAAATCACTTTTCGCTTTGCTTGCTGCGTCAGCTTCATCTTTAGCAATTTTTAACTCATTGGAAACCGTCATTAAGCTGGTAATATCGGCCATAGACACAACTGCTGAGGTCACTTCACCTTGGTCATTATTGAGTGCAGCAAAGGTCATATCCATCCAAATAACATCACCTGATTGGCTCAGTATTCTTGGTTCAATATTAAAGTTTTCAAATTCATTATTGATCAGTTTTTTAAACTGCTCTTTTGCTAGTACCTTGTCTTCTGGCGCCATAAATTCAAAGAATAATTTTCCTTCTAGCGCATTTGAATTTATCCCGATATTGCGGCCAAAGTGCTCGTTACAATTCAAAATCACGCCGTAAGCATCAATATTTACTATGCCCATTTCGGCGGTATTTAATAATGCTCTTAAATGTTTTTCACGATCAGCTAAGCGTGTTTCTGCTTGCTTCCTATCTGTGATATTCATTAAATAACCATTCCACATAATCGAATCGTTATTCCATGACTGCCCTTTCGCGCCAGCTTCTAACCAGATAGTCTCACCTGACGGATGCAGATATTGAAACTCTGTCACCCATTGCAAGCCATCAACACCTTTACCGGCTAAATCATCCAAAATCGTTTGTTTCTGGCTATCTACAATTCTGTCAATGAGCAAATCAAAGTTTTGCATTAGCATGTCACGAGGGAAGCCAATAATGCTGACACAAGCCTCTGATAAAAAGCTAAATTCGCGCTCTGAATCAGAGTGCCAAATCATTTGATAAACTAAGTTGGGTAATGACTCGGTGATATTTTCGAGCTGTTTCTGGGAGTTTTTAATCGCTTCCAATGCATGCTTGCTGTCTGTTACGTCATGTAAACTACCGTCAAACCACAGCGGATTATCTTGCTCATCGTAACTGGCTTTACCTTTCTCATGTATCCATTTAATGCTGCCATCTCGATGATAAATTCGATATTCAACATCAAAACTTTGTTGAGTTTTAATCGCCTCACTGATTGCGGTAAAACAAGCCGCATCATCGTCTGGGTGAATAAGGGTGTTAAATCTAAGCTTATTACTCTCAATGAGATCTATGGCTGAATAACCTGTCATATCAGCGATATTGTCGCTGACATATTCCATTATCCAATGGTCTTCGATTCGAGTACGGTAAATCGCACCAGGAATATTAGCCACCAGCCCTCTAAAGCGGCTTTCACTGTCTTTTATTTTACGTTCGATAGCTAGCTGGCTGGTAAGATCTCGAATCGTCGCCGCAATTTGTTTTCTACCTTCATGGCGTATTGGTAACAATGCTAAGTTTATTTCAACCTGCATTTCGGTGTTATCTGATTTTAACGCTACCCAGCCTTCTTTAGGGGTGGCAAATCGGGTTAACTCTTGCTCTAAAAAGACAGTTCGAACAGCTTCATGTTTTTTCCTAAATCGTTCAGGAAAAAGTAACTCAACATTGAGGGCTAAAATCTGTTCAGCGCTATAGCCAAACAACTCTTGGCAGCGGCTATTGGTAAAGATGATATTCCCTAATTCATCAACAATTAGCATCGCTTGTGGTGATGACTCAATAACCGCATTGGACCATAGAGCAGCAGAAAATTGCTCCGTCACATCAGTAAATAACATCTCAACAGAAATTAATTCGCCAGCATCTGAAATTAATGGCTGCATAAACACATCAAGCCGTCTGATATGACCATCATCTGCAAGCATTTCAACTTGATGAGCCGGAACGGTTTTACCTGTTAATGCTTGTTCAGTGTAATGCCAATTTTGTTCATTGATTGGATCATTGGTAAACATGCGTTGGTATTTTCGTTTTAACGTATCAACGTCAACACCTAATACTTTTTGAACACCGTCACTCACTTGCGCTAATTGCCCTTGAGGATCTAAAGAACAATAAAATGATTTATCACTCATACCATCAATGAGACTGGCAAAGCGACTTCCGGTTGAATCTTTTAATGCGAGTTCCCTTTCAGCCAGTAACTCAGCGAGCTGATTGAATTTATTGGTTAAGGTTGCAACTTCAAAAATATTATTGCCACTGGTATCTAATCGGTTAACCTTACCTTCACCAAATGCAATAATGCCATTTGCTAAGTTTTCAAGCGGGCGGTTTAAGCGTTTAGAAGCAATAATACTTGTTAGAAGCAGTGCAATTGATAGTAATAATAAAATAAGGGCGAGCCTTGATATGTTCGTTAAGAAGTACTGACTTAACTCTTCGTCACTTGTCGCAATAACCACCTGCCAGCCTAATACTGGAACATTAGCAACACTGACTAAAAAACGATGTCCCGATTCAGTAATGGCATTAGTTTGGCCTGTTAGATTATTTTCCAGTAGGTTTCTTAGTTCATTATTAACGCCACTTTTAGACAGCCACTTATCGCTACTGCCTTTTAAGTCACTATTTTCAGAATCATAAAAAATGACTTGGTCATCTTTATCCAGTACCACTAAATTCTTACTGGGAATTTGCATCAACCTAGGTAAGTTATCTAACGCAATATCGGCAGTGACGACCCCAATGCGATCATCTATTTCACCAAACGCTTTTGAATAGGTGATCATAAGAATATTGCCCGCACCTTCATCAAAGTAAGGCGTTGACCATACACCTTCTGTACTGGCTATTGCATCACTCCACCAACTCCAACTGCCATCGGTATAGTCATAAGCCTCAGCACCAATATCAAGCATGCTTATTTCATTGCCATCACGAAAAACGTAAGGTGCGTAGCGTAGCTTTTCTGCTAAAAAGTTAGGACGATAGGCAATGGCGCTGCCAAAAATACTCGGATTGCGTCCAAGACGATTGATAAGCAGGTTTTCTATCTTATGAACATCGTCGTATAAATCATCACTGTCGACATAGGTGAGATAGTCAGAGAGGCCTCGCGTATTATTTTGAATCGAGTCCATCACAAAGTTAAGATGATTGGCAGATAAAACAGCTTGTTGCTCTAAGCGAAGGTAGGTATCTCTTTCATATTCTTGATAATTAATCCAGCCATGAAAACCATAAACTAATCCCATAATAAGGATTAATGGCAATGCAATATATGCCAATATTCGACTTCGAAAACTATGTAACTTGCGCTCATTTTTATCCATAAATATAAGTCTCATTTACTCAGTCAAATTTTAGCTCATCACGACATTTCACTTTCCTGACATTCAATGCTGACAATGGCGCGACAAGCCTCATCAGCACATGTTCACTATCACGATGCAGCATTGTATAAAAAACACCCACTCTACTATAACGGTTAACCCTATGAATGCAATTGTAAATATTGTTTAAATTTGACTCATTTATCTGTTTGTAAACGCCCTTATAAGCCTAGTAAGAGTTTCCAGCCACTACAACTTAAGTTGCAATTTTTTTATTCATGCAAACCTTAATGTCGATTCATTTAACTAAAGCGAAATCTCGCAGGCAGCATATAAAGATCTATTCTGCTAAAAATACCGTATGATGATGTTATTATGAGAATTACTGGAACACGTTATGTCCTCTGTTGTCTGTCAGTTATCACAAGTCACTAAAAGCTTTACCGACGGCGAGCAACGTCATCAAGTTCTTAATGATGTCGACTTAAGGTTACATCTCGGTGATACCATTGCATTAACAGGGCCTAGTGGTACAGGTAAAAGTACCCTGCTTAACATTATTGCAGGCTTTGAGCGTGTTGATGCCGGCCAGTTAACACTGCTAGAACAAGACACACACCTCTGGACTGATAACCAATGGGCATTATTTCGGCGCCAACAATTAGGTGTCGTATTTCAGCAGTTCAACCTCCTCACACCGCTAAATGTCATTGATAATATTAGATTTCCACTTCAGCTAAATAATCAAAAATGGAATATTTGGGGTGATGAACTCATTGAAAAACTTACACTTACTGAAGTCATTAACCGACCCGTTGAGACCTTGTCTGGTGGACAACAACAGCGAGTAGCGATTGCAAGAGCCTTAATCCATAAGCCTGCGCTACTATTAGCTGATGAGCCCACGGGTAATCTTGATGAAAAAGCAGGACAACAAGTCATGGGACTGTTGTGCGATCTAGCCAAAGCCGCTAACACAACAGTACTTATGGTAACGCACAGCGATACTTGTGCTGCGTTTATGCAAAGGCGCTGGCACCTTGAGCAAGGTAAAGTGCATGAATGATAAGCGAAGCAATCAAGACAATAAGCCTCAACTAGATGCAGGTACGAATCTAGGTACCATAAGCTGCACACCAACTGAACTTGATTATCGTTTAGAGCAAGACTCTGCTTCAGGCTATAGCTTATACAATAGTTTGGCCGTATTTGCTGCGCATTATCGCCATGCACCTTTACAAGCTGGTGCTATCTTACTTGGTATTATTTTGGCTGTTACGTTATTAATTGGGGTTAAATCCACCAACGAAAACGCAGTCCGAAGTTACAGTGAAGCTACGGAACTTTTAAGCCAACGAGCCTCGTTACTCATCACACCTAATACAGGTGAACAGTATCTGGATGAGCAAGTTTACTTTCGCCTTCGTCAAGCAGGAATAAGCCAAGCACTCGCTGTCATTAATGGGTTAGTGGTCGATAGTGAAGGACGACGCTGGCAACTTCAAGGTAGTGACCTGTTTGCAGCAATTAACCTTCAGCAGCATAGTGGCACTAATCAGAAAACAGATTCTGCAATTAACCCACATATCCCCTTAGCGAAATTACTCGGCGCTAAAAATATTCTGCTCATGAGCCAATCCTTAGCCGATAAAGTCGCCCCAGATGGCCTGTTTTACCTTCAAGACCCATTAAATGAACAAGGGTCGCCTATTTCACTTGAAGTGGTAGGCTTAGACGATGAGTTTGGCTTAGGAAATGCAATTGTTGCTGATATCTCTCTTGCGCAGTCTCTGCTAAATCATTCTCAAAAGTTATCTTATATTGCCTTATTTGACGAACCCAGCAGCTTGATAACTCAAATTAATCAAGCACAATTATTATTACAACAAGCTACGATAACAGAACAAGATCAAGGACAGGCACTCCAAGAGTTAACCCGTAGTTTCCATCTCAATTTAAATGCAATGAGTATGTTAGCCTTTGTTGTCGGCCTGTTTATCGCCTACAACGGTGTGCGTTACAGCTTGATGAAACGGCAAAAACTGTTAGTTCAACTGCTGCAATTAGGTGTCCAAAAGCACATGTTATTACTGGCACTTGTGGTTGAGCTCAGTTTTCTGGTGTTTGTCGGTTCAGTCGTTGGCTTCATTCTCGGTTTGCAGTTAAGTCTCTGGTTGCAGCCTATGGTTGCGATGACACTTGAACAACTATACGGTGCACGCTTAATGCCTGGTTCATGGCAATGGCAATGGTTAGTTCAAGCAATGGCATTAACCTTATTTGCAGGATTACTGGCCTGTTTACCTCTTTATCGCCAACTCACTAACCAGCCACTTGCTCGAATGATAGCCAAAAGCAATCAAGTATCGCATTTGGTCAAAACCCATCGTATGCAATTTATGATTGCCTGCATTGCATTAATTGGCTGTGCATTAGCATTTCCCTTTGCAAAACAGTATCAGGTCAGTTTGGGGTTAATGGGGATTGTGATCATTGCGATTCCACTGCTATTACCACTGACGATTTACCGTATCAGTGAATGGATGGCCAACCTCTTTCCTACTGGGTTATGGCATTACATGATTGCAGAAACAAAAGAGCTAATCGGCCCGCTATCTTTAGCTATGATGGCTATGCTACTGGCATTAACTGCCAATATATCAATGAATACATTAGTGGGCAGTTTTGAAATCACACTGAAAAACTGGCTTGAAAGTCGTCTTCATGCAGACTTGTATATGCGCCCTGCAAGCGACAAAATTCTTGAGATCCAAGACTTGTTATCAAAACAAGAAAAGGTTTCAGGTATTTACACGCAGTGGACTATCGCCTCGACCTACCAAGGAATGCCAATTGAGTTAGTGAGTCGAGACCTCTATTCAACCAAAGTCACAAGCTCTTTGAAGAGTCAGACGGATAACCTATGGTCAGAATTTGTCGCGGGTAAGCAAATCTTAATCAGTGAACCCATCGCAATAAAATATGGCTTAAACATTGGTGATAGTTTCAACATCTACCCCTTCAATCATGCCAGTACACACCAACTTCCAACGATTGGAGCCATTTTTTTTGACTATGGTAATCCCAAGGGGCAAGTCGTTATAGATAGAAGTTTATGGCAACAACTGCAATTACCACAGCAACCCAAAAGTATTGCAGCAAGTTATCAAGGCGATATCGGTCAACTTGAATCATTGCTGTTAGAAAGCAAATTGATCTCTAATGCCCAAATGTACAATCAAGCCAAAATCAAGCAGCAAGCCATTGCCATGTTTAAGCAAACCTTCTCGATAACCATGGTACTAAACAGTTTAACTCTGATTGTTGCTGCCATAGGATTATTCAGCGCTTGTTTAATGCTGATTCAGGCAAGGCAAGCTCCACTCGCCAAGCTCTACGCACTAGGAATTAATAAAAGAGAGTTACGTCTAATGACCTTTGTGCAAATGCAGTTGATTGTATTGCTAACCTGTTTAGTTGCGCTTCCTACAGGAGCGGTTTTGGGTTACTTGCTCATTAATAAAGTGACACTGCAAGCGTTTGGTTGGAGCATTGCAATGCTATGGGATTGGCCAGCTTATTTTCGAGTGGTCGTTATCGCACTAACAACCAGCGCTATCGCCATTGCGATTCCACTATATTGGCAAACCAGAAAACCGCTAATTAGTAGCTTACAGCAGGAGGCGTTGTGATTAACGATAACAAGCAAAATATTAACTCAGTTGCTCATAAAATTAGCCTCTGTTGTATGACGATTTTAATGCTCAGCGCATGCCAGCCTGAACCCGAATCGAGTCAAATTAACATGGGCGGGATATTAGGAGACGCTTCATCGAGTTTGACTCAATACACTAAGGTCGAACCGGGATATCAATTTACATTCCCAGCAGATCATTTAGGCCATGATGATTTTCGACAAGAGTGGTGGTATTTAACTGCCAATATGCAAACTCAATCTGGTGAACAGCTTGGCCTACAATGGACTCAATTTCGTATTGCGCTCACTAGTGAAGAGCCAAGTGGGGTAGTGAGTGCAATAGCTAACGCAGAAGTGACTGAAAAAAGCAGCCACGATCAAGCCAATAAATCCGCCCCACTTCAGCAACAAACTGACCACTCGAAATGGGCAACATCACAGATGTACATGTCCCATGCAGCTTTAACATCAATTGGCACTCATCAAGCCGCGGAAAAATGGTCACGAGCTCACCCCCAATTTGCCGATGTAACAGCAAACCCTTTCACAGTGAAACTAGATAATTGGCAATGGATGAGTGAATCATCAGCAATGTTTCCTGCAACACTCAAGGTCGCAACTGATACTTTTAGTTATCAATTATCCTTATCAAGCTCTGCACCTATGCAACTACAGGGCGAAAGTGGCTACAGCATAAAAAGTGCTGATAGCGCAGTTGCCTCTTATTATTACAGCCAACCATTTATTGATTTAAGTGGCACGATTACTCGTAACGGAAAACAAGAAACCGTCACAGGCAAAGCATGGTTAGATAGAGAATGGAGTTCGCAATTTTTGACCAAGGCGCAACAAGGTTGGGATTGGTTTTCCATCCGTCTTGATGATGATTCTGCATTAATGGTATTTCAGCTACGTGGAGCAGACAAAAATACACCAGCATTTTTCAGTGCTAGGAGAATGTTTGCCGACGGTAGTGGCCGAAATATCACTAACCAGAGAACGAACGATATTGCCATGAGACCGATAAGCTGGCAGCAAACTGACAGCGGAAAATATCCCGTTAGCTGGCAATTATCTATTGAAAGCGAACAAATCGATCTGACAGTAACAGCACTCAACCCTGACAGTAATATGTCACTTTCAATCCCTTACTGGGAAGGACCGATCCAGGTTTCTGGTAGCCATAAAGGCAATGGTTATATGGAGTTAACTGGTTATTAGGTTAACTACTCACTATGTAATATATACCAAATGCGATATGAATATGTGCCACCCACTTGGCACTGGGCTTATTGGATGTATGTTTATATTTAAATCAAACTCTGTATAAAATAAAAACAATTAATTTAATGTGTTTTATCCCGCTAATTTCCTTCAAATTCTCTCATCTTGGCCTAGAATCAATGTATCGCTTAAATTATCATCACCTAATTAAGTGACTGAGTAACTTCTAAAATGTGTCTTAGATCACGTTGCAAAATGTGATCTACAACAACAAACTATCAGTATACTCATTGCGAGGTATACCCATGATAAATGTGAGGTTTAAACTCAACATTATAGAGATGAATAAAGCCATTATTTGGCATATAAAACGATGATTAACCTTTCAAGGTTATCAACTAACAGCAAAGAGTGAGGAAACACCATGAGCATAAGCCGTCGCGAGTTTCTAAAAGCCAATGCCGCTACTGCAGCCGCGTCGGCTGTTGGGCTTGCCTTACCAATCAAAATGGTTCAAGCAGAAGAGAAATCTGCAGAAATTAAATGGGATAAAGCCCCATGTCGTTTCTGTGGTGTAGGTTGTAGTGTATTAGTCGGAACAAAAGGCGGTAAAGTTGTTGCGACTCAAGGTGACCCAGAAAGCCCTGTTAACAAAGGTCTTAACTGTGTTAAAGGCTACTTCCTTTCTAAGATCATGTACGGTAAGGACCGTTTAACTTCGCCATTATTAAGAATGAAAGATGGCAAGTATGACAAAGAAGGTGAATTCACTCCTGTTAGTTGGGATGTTGCTCTAGACACTATGGCTGACAAGTGGAAAGAAAGCATCGCCAAAAAAGGGCCAACTTCAGTTGGTATGTTTGGTTCTGGCCAATGGACAATTTGGGAAGGCTACGCTGCATCTAAATTGCATAAAGCTGGCTTCTTAACCAACAACATCGATCCTAACGCTCGTCACTGTATGGCATCGGCGGTAGGTGGTTTCATGCGTACTTTTGGCATTGATGAGCCAATGGGTAGTTATGACGACTTCGAAGCGGCAGATCATTTCGTGCTTTGGGGCGCGAACATGGCAGAAATGCATCCAATTTTATGGTCACGCTTAACTGACCGTCGCTTAAGCCATGCTGGCAGCAAGGTTCACGTTTTATCAACGTTTGAAAACCGCAGCTTCGAGCTTGCCGACAACGCAATGGTATTTAAGCCACAGTCTGACCTAGTTATCTTGAACTATATTGCTAACTACATCATTCAAAACGATGCGGTTAATAAAGACTTCGTTAGCAAACACACAAACTTCGCTGAAGGTGTCACTGACATCGGTTATGGCTTACGTCCAGAGCATCCATTAGAGAAGAAAGCGAAAAACCCAGGTAACGGTAAATCTAAGCCTATCTCGTTTGAAGAGTACGCGAAGTTCGTTAGCACATACACTGCAGAATACGCTTCAGAAATGAGTGGTGTACCTGTTGAGAATCTTGAGGAAATGGCAAAAGCTTACGCTGATCCTAACATCAAGATCATGAGCTTATGGACCATGGGTATTAACCAACATACTCGTGGTGTTTGGGCAAACAACATGCTTTATAACATTCACTTGTTAACCGGTAAAATTGCTACCCCAGGCAACAGCCCGTTCTCATTAACAGGACAACCATCAGCATGTGGTACCGCTCGTGAAGTCGGTACATTCGCTCATCGTCTACCTGCAGATATGGTCGTCGCTAACCCTAAACATCGTGCGATGACTGAAGATTTGTGGCAATTACCTGAAGGCACTATCCCGCCTAAACCAGGTTATCACGCCGTTCTTCAAAGCCGTATGCTTAAAGATGGCAAGTTAAATTGTTACTGGACTATGTGTACCAATAACATGCAGGCTGGTCCTAATATCAATGATGAAATTTACCCTGGTTTCCGTAACCCTGAAAACTTCATCGTGGTATCTGATCCATACCCAACGGTTACCGCAACTGCCGCTGACTTGATTCTTCCAACAGCAATGTGGGTAGAAAAAGAAGGGGCTTACGGTAACGCTGAACGTCGTACTCATATGTGGCATCAGCAAGTTAAAGCACCGGAAGGCGCTAAGTCTGATTTGTGGCAACTTGTTGAGTTCTCTAAGCGCTTCAAAGTGTCAGAAGTATGGCCTGCTGAATTAATTGCTAAAAAACCTGAATACGCAGAAAAGACGTTATATGACATCTTGTTCGCAAATGGTGTAGTGGATAAATTCCCTACTTCTGAGTGTAAAGGCGACTACAACGATGAAAATGATGCATTCGGCTTCTACCTTCAAAAGGGTCTGTTTGAAGAGTACGCACAGTTTGGTCGTGGCCATGGTCATGACTTAGATACCTTTGAAAACTACCACGAAAACCGCGGTAAACGCTGGCCTGTTGTGAACGGTACTGAAACAGTTCGTCGCTTCGTTGAAGGCAGTGACCCATATGTTAAAGCGGGTGAAGGTTATAACTTCTACGGTAAGCCTGATGGTCGCGCAGTTATTTTCGCACTGCCATTTGAGCCTGCAGCTGAAGAGCCAAATGAAGAATTCGACTTATGGATGTCTACTGGACGTGTTCTTGAACACTGGCATACAGCAAGTATGACTGCACGTGTACCTGAGCTGCACAAGTCATATCCAGATGCACAGGTATTCATGCACCCTAAAGATGCGAGTAGTCGTGGTCTTAAAAATGGTGATGAAGTGAAAGTGATTTCTCCACGTGGAGAAGTTAAAACACGTGTTGAAACCAAAGGCCGTAACAAACCGCCTGTCGGCGTGGTATTTATGCCATTCTTTGATGCTAGACAGCTGGTAAACAAGTTATTACTCGATGCGACTGATCCGTTATCTAAAGAAACGGATTTCAAGAAGTGTCCTGTGAAGATTGTTAAAGCCTAATTTGACTGACTGTCATGCCTCTTTAAACGATATTGAGGCATGACAACATCACTAATTTTCTCTATCCATTGATGATGAAACATAATGGATATGACGGAGTGTAAATCATGAAGAAAATACTCAGCCTTGCTGCGATAGTGCTCAGTCTTAGCGCTTGCTCAGGCCAACAAGCACAAGAAGCTGCCGCACCAGTAAATGTTAAATCACTTGCCGGAGACGTAGCCATTACTGATACGTTACCTGCAGAAGCTAAAGCGACTTACCCAAGTCGTGGTACAGCTTTAGAAAGAGATTTTGTGCATATGCCGCCGCTCATTCCGCATAAAGACTCTTATAAACTAACAACCAAGAAAAATGGGTGCTTAACCTGTCACAGCACAGAAAAAGCAGCTCGCATGAAAGCGACACCAGTGCATGAGTCTCACTTAAGTGCAGACGGTAAGTTTGATGATAAATATTACTTCTGTGTTCAGTGTCACGTTGCACAAGCTGATAATAAAGAAGCGTTAGTGGGTAACACTCACACTAACTAAGCTTTATTGAGTCAGAATACTGCTCGCAATAAAATGCCACCGTCTCATGACCGTGGCATTTTTTATGGCTGTTCATTGTACTCATGAGGCGCCCAGGCAGTCACCTCAGCTAACGAATAGTGCTGACGGTTAACGTTATGAATGGTTTTCAGTTTTAGCTGTCATAGAGGCTTTACTTCGCTTGTGGTAAAGCGCCTTACCTTAATCATATTTCTACCTTGATTAATTGTTGAGCCACATTTTGCATTGCGAGATGCAAGCTCTAATATGCTTTAAGTAGCCTCTTAATCAATAAGCGTTACTTGCATGTTTACTCTTAACATAAACCGAATAGATAAACTGTCTATATTAATTTTGAAGCATAAAAAAACCGCTGCAAAGGCAGCGGTTTTTAATTAAAGGGTTTAGTTAAGAATTACTTCTTAGCTTCACGCTCTTTAACTTCAGCAATTACTTTTTCAGCAACACTGTTTGGACATGGTGCGTAGTGAGCGAATTCCATAGAGAATTGGCCACGACCAGATGTCATAGTACGTAGTGAACCGATGTAACCGAACATTTCTGATAACGGTACGTCAGCTTTAATACGAACACCAGTAACACCAGCCATTTGGTCTTTGATCATACCACGACGACGGTTAAGGTCACCAATTACGTCACCTACGTTGTCTTCTGGGCTGAATACGTCAACATTCATGATAGGCTCAAGAAGTTGTGCACCGGCTTTAGGCATAGACTGACGGAATGCGCCTTTAGCAGCGATTTCGAACGCGATAGCTGACGAGTCAACTGCGTGGAAAGCACCATCAGTAAGTTCTAGTTCAACGTCTAACACAGGGAAACCAGCAACAGTACCGGTGTTCATCATGCTAGCGAAACCTTTCTCAACTGCAGGCCAGAATTCTTTAGGTACGTTACCACCAACAACTGAAGAGCTGAAAGTGAAGCCAGAGTTTTGCTCACCTGGACGGATAACGTAGTCGATCTTACCGAACTGACCAGAACCACCAGACTGTTTCTTATGCGTGTAGCTATCTTCTGTAACTTTAGTGATAGTTTCACGGTAAGCAACTTGAGGCTCACCAACAATTAAGTCAACACCGTAAGTACGCTTAAGAATGTCTACTTTAATGTCTAAGTGAAGCTCACCCATACCTTTAAGGATGGTTTCGCCTGAATCTTCGTCAGTTTCTACGCGGAAAGATGGATCTTCTGCAATCATTTTACCGATAGCGATACCCATTTTCTCTGAACCACCTTTATCTTTAGGTGCTACAGCGATAGAGATTACTGGCTCTGGGAATACCATTGCTTCAAGAGTACAAGGATGTTTAACATCACATAAAGTGTGACCAGTTTGAACATTCTTCATACCTACGATAGCGATAATGTCACCAGCTTGAGCTGAATCTAATTCGTTACGCTCATCTGCTTGCATCTCAACCATACGGCCAACACGCTCAGTTTTACCTGTTGCAGAGTTAAGGATAGTGTCACCCTTCTTAATACGACCTGAGTAGATACGTACGAAAGTTAGTGCACCGAAACGGTCATCCATAATCTTGAATGCAAGCGCTTTTAATGGAGCATCTGCATCAACGATTGCGTGTTCGCCAGTTTCATTACCTTCTTCATCAGTAAGAGGTTGTGGATCAACTTCAACTGGGTTAGGTAAGTAATCAACAACAGCATCAAGAAGAAGCTGCATACCTTTGTTCTTGAACGCAGAACCACAGTATGTTGGGAAGAAGTCCATTGTACGAGTACCCTTACGGATACAACGCTTGATGTCTTCCATAGATGGCTCTTCGCCTTCCATGTAAGCTTCCATTAGATCGTCGTCTTGCTCAACAGCAGTTTCGATTAACATTTCGCGGTATTCTTCTACCAAGTCAACCATGTCAGCTGGAACGTCTTCAATCTTGTAGTTTTCTGCTTGGCCTGTTTCATCCCAAACCCATGCTTTACGGGTTAATAGGTCAACAACACCAGAGAATTCGTCTTCGATACCAATCGGTAAAACCATAACTAATGGATTAGCAGCTAGAACGTCTTGAGTTTGCTTAACAACACGTAAGAAATCAGCACCCATACGGTCTAATTTGTTTACGAAGATGATACGCGCAACTTCTGATTCGTTAGCATAACGCCAGTTAGTTTCTGACTGAGGCTCAACACCACCAGAACCACAGAATACACCTACACCGCCATCAAGAACTTTAAGCGAACGATATACTTCAACTGTGAAGTCAACGTGGCCTGGAGTGTCGATAACGTTAAAACGGTGGTCATTCCAGAAACAGCTTACTGCTGCTGACTGAATAGTAATACCGCGCTCAGCTTCCTGTTCCATGAAGTCAGTAGTAGATTCACCATCATGTACTTCACCGATCTTATGGATCTTACCGGTTAGCTTTAGGATACGCTCGGTGGTCGTGGTTTTACCCGCGTCAACGTGAGCGAAGATACCAATGTTTCTGTATTTGGATAATTCGGTCATGATTCAACTTTAATGATTAGTTAAGAGGTAAACGGAGTATGTAAAAAAGCTAGACACACCGCACATCTGGTTATTTAAGGCGCATATTGTAAGTGGGAACCTTCAAATGCGCAAATGAGACTTGCAAAATTTATCACATTTCGCATAAAAAAATTGTCATTAATTTTAATATTTCTAAATAAAACAACAAAATAAAAGTTATTGTTTATTTTTCAAACAACTTAATTTTTTATGTTAAAACGCCGCATTTTTGACAACGGCTAGCTCAACCGAGGTAAATTTCGTGCAATTAGCAACAAAAAAGCCAATTTGTATCAAAATAAACATGCTATTCGTTAAAACTTGCTGGTAATTTCCATAAAAAAATCCCCAGCCATAAACTGAGGATTTTTGCTATATCATCGCCATAAACATTACATTATGGCTTGTTCATTATTACTCACCGTCAATCGGTAAAATAACAAACAGTAAGTCGCCTTGTGATACTTGCTGACCGTTACCATTCAGAATACGTTCAATACGGTACTTCTGATTTTCAGGGTAAAGAATCGCATTTTGACGGTTAAAGCCGGCTAATGTGACTTGTGAGAACATCTTCATTGCTTCTGTAAGCGCTAAAGTTTGATCTACAGTGACAATGTCACCTTCTTTAACGAAGTCAGGCTCACCTGGCGCTGGAGAGGTATAGAAGATACCGGCACCTTGTGCGAGTACTTTAAGTTCATTACTCTCTGCAACACGTAATGATTCAGTATCTAAACCAACAGTTTCAGCCGCTGCTTCCATTTCAGCAACCAATGCAGGTACGTCTAGCTCTGCCATTAGGCGTGGCAGATAATTCGTATCGTAAACACCTTGGTTAAAGGTGGCATCTTTCAGAATTAGCTTCAGTAATGGAATGTTAGTCGCAATACCCTTGATAACGACACTGTCTAGATATGCAGACATCTTAGAGACAACATCTTCACGTGACTCACCACGGATAATGATTTGAGCGATTAAGCTATCGTAGTATGGCGATACTTCCTTGCCAGTTTCAGCGATAGAAATAATCTCAATACCTTCACCTTCTGGCATCACGCACTCAGTTATCATGCCAGGGTTTGGTAATAATTGAAGTACACCTTCGCTGTCTAAAGCTGCTTTTTCAGCAGTGACACGTACTTCCATCGCGTAACCTTGCTCAACAGGCTGTAAATCTTCAATTGAGCGACCTGCAGCAATATCGAACTGAGCGCTAACAATATCGATACCTGATGTTGCTTCAGTAACTGGATGCTCTACTTGTAGACGTGTATTCATTTCCATGAAGTACACTTCGTTAGCATCAAGGTTGTAAATAAACTCAACCGTACCAGCACCCATGTAATCAGTCGCATCACCTAAAGCACGCGTATACTCCAGTACACGTTGCTTCAATTCTTCAGGCAACATGGTTGAACCAGACTCTTCGATTACTTTTTGGTTATTACGTTGAACTGAACAGTCACGAATGCCCAATACTTTGGTGTTACCAAACTTATCACGTAACAATTGCACTTCGATGTGACGAAGTGAAGTCACGTATTTCTCAAGGTATAAATCACCGTTACCAAATGCTGCAGCCGCTTCAGTAGAGGTTTTTTGGAATAAGCCAATCATGTCTTCAGGCTTAGTCACAACCTGGATACCTTTACCGCCACCACCTTGTACCGCTTTAAGCAATACTGGGTAACCAATTTCAATGGCCACATTCACTGCTTGTTCAGCATTAGTCAAAATACCATGTGAACCAGGTACAACAGGCACATTTTGCGCTTGCGAAGTCTTAATTGCATTCGACTTGTTACCCATAGTCGTCATTGAATGAACGCTAGGACCAACAAAGTTAACGCCATTGTTTACACACAATGCAGCAAACTGCGGGCTTTCAGATAAGAAACCAATACCAGGGTGAAGTGCATCTACGTTTTCGTAATCAGCAACTTTCAGAACAGAGTATGCATTTAAGTAACTTTCATCTGAGGTGTTACCACCAATACAAACCAGCTTATCGTTAACTTTCAACATATCTGCTGGCACTGAGGTCATATCAGGATCTGAAGCAACAAGAACAACATTGATGTCATTATCATGTGCCTTACGGATCAATTTAACCGCTGTACAGCCACGTGCGTGAACCAAGACTTTGTCAATTGGCTTCATCAGCATACGAGGATCGTCTTGAACGATTTTCTCTTCTATCGCTTTCACTTCCGGCACTAAGCTTGATAATGCTTTCGCAATGACATCATGAGCATGTAATGTCGGTAGTGGCATTAATGGATCAATGCTTGATAAATGGCTATCGAGTGTGTCGCTGAATGGGTTATGCACTAACCCCGTCATTGCACCAGGTACTTTTGATAAGTAGTTAGATAACGTTGCAGTAGACGGCAAGTAAGCAGGAACAACCATTTGACCCGCAAACGGCATATTTGTACCTGATAGGTAGTAAGTTTGCACTAAAGGATGCGTTACAAAACTTGCTTGAGCACCACCAGTACAATCACCAAAGCCAAACATCAATACTGGTAATTCGTTATCACGAACAAAACGGGTAATACGGTCATTAACCACAGCCATTGAGAATAGAGCCGCTGCACCTTCTTTAGTTTGCATACCACCTGAACTGATGAAACAAACGACAGGTAATTTACGTTTAGCACATTCAATCAATAGCGCGCTGAACTTCTCAGCACTCGCCATATCAAATGCCCCCGCTTGGAATGCAATATTTGATACCGCAACACCTACGCGTAATTTGCTTTCGCCATGTTCAAAGTCAGCAAGACCTGTGATTAAACCACATGGGCGAATGCCTTTATCTAATGCATCTTCAATAGATAAACGGAAACCAGGGAAGTTAAGTTGGTTTGCCGACATTTTGTCGCCATTTAGCTCTTCGAATTCAGTGAAGAACTTAGCAATCACACTTTCCCAACCCATTTTGCCTTGACGTTTTTCATCACGTAAAACTTTTTGGATAAGTAAATCTTGGTAACCCATAGTCAAACGGTTCCAGAAGTCTTTACGACGACCAATGCGCACAGGGTTAATTGCACCCGTGTACTTAGAATGGTCTTCTTCACTGTCAAAGTATTCTGGTAATAAACGTTCAAAGAAGTAAGTTAAGATCACGAATAAACTGTCGTTTAATTGTGGGAAACCAACACTCTTCCATTGCTCAACACGAGTCAGCAATTCAGCACGGTTCGATTGACCCATGAAGAATTTAAGCCACTTGTAGAACTTACTTTTATCATTGGCATCATCATTAGTAGATAATGCAGTGTCGATAGAGGTATGTAATAGCTTATCAACTGATTCACGCGATAAGCTTTTAGACATCATCGCTTCTTTAGAAATCGATGCTAAATTTTGAACCACATTGTCATATAACGCATTGAAGATAAGTACGTTGTGACATTGCCAAATAAAGTCTTCACGCAGCTCATCATTAACAACAATATCAAGCACGGTTAACTGATTAAGCTCAGGCCATGGCGCTTGTGTTGTTGAAGCAGGTAAAGACTCAAGGTACTTGATTAAGCCTTTAAAGTTGTTCGCAGCATTGCTTTTCCAGCGATGATATAGCGACCAACCAATATTGAATAACAATGCCTTACGTGCTTTTTTATAGTTTTCTTTTGGCTCACCAAGAATGAAACGAGTAATGACGTTACGTTCAGCTGAAATTTCGCTACGTTTACTGTCGAATGTGCCCCAAAGCTTATTCAATTCTTCATCGTACACTAGCTTATCTGGCGTTGATAACCATGCTTGGAAAACACTGTCTTGTTCTTGTTGAATACGTGCTAATAAATCACCTTCAGGCACACTGACTTTCGACAAGCGACCATACTGTTCAACAGAAATAGAATGAATACGGCTACGTAAGGTTAAATAACGTAGGTAACGATATGCACTGCCAAATAAGTTATGGTGCATGGTCGGGCTATTCGCCACAGCCAAACCTTGGTTATTTTCAAGTGCAGCTAAGTTCTTAGATGGGTCTAAGAAACGCGACAAACTGCGGTCATAATGCTCACGTAAATCATCAGAATCACGAACGAAAGTAATTGCTGCTTTCTCTACTGCTTCAATACCACTGATAATTGCACGACGTAAATTATGTTGGCGCTCATCTTTATCGTATGGTGAGAAATCGACGATACCGTCGATACAACCTGCAGAAAGTAACTCTTCTGGTGATACACCGACTGACTTAGCACATTCCTGCCAAGACAAGTTGTATTTACGGGCAATTGATTGCAAACCTTGAGGCTGAATAGTATTGAAAATACCATCACGTAATGACAATAAGATGTTGGCTGCAGCTAATGGAATTGCACCGCCTGAGTAACCTGCACCAATGACAATACCAACGGTTGGAACATCAACGTTGGCACTTTCAGCAATCGCTTTTGAAATCGAGTGTGCTTGGTTTTGACTGTTAGCCACTTCGCCCGCATCAGCACCTGGAGTGTCAATGAGGTATACGATTGGCATTGATAATTCAGCAAAATGACGAATCGCTTTACATGCCGCTAAGTGATGCTCTGGCATCCACGCGCCATTAGATGTGGTTCTTTCTTGAGCGATAAAACCTACACGACGAGTACGAGATCCGAAATTTAATTCAATTTCAGCACTGTAAAAAGAGCCTAAATGCTCTTCAGTGATCAGCTTACCTTTAAGGTCTGCAATCACACGTTTGGCACTAGGGCGGTTTTTATCTTGAGTCGGTTGAATAACCTTAGATACATAACTGTCAACATCAAGTGTCGACAATTCTTTTAAATTCGATTGGATAGCATCTTCAGAAAGTAGACCTTTAACTTCTTCAGCTAATGTCTGCTTACTGTGGGCTGGGAAAAGCGAAAAATCTTTAGCTAAATGTTCCGCTTGTAAAAATAGTGGATCAGCCACTTGTTGTACTGTCTTGTTTACGGGCTGCTTTTTGCTAGTCATCCTTAGATCCTCTGCTTTTATAGCCTCTAAAATTTTTAGTCGGTAAATATAACTTTGTTCGCTGTCCAATTACCATTAAACTGTCGAAGACGCTTTGTTCCATTTTTGAGACAGTGAGGCTAAAGTGCCTGATTTAAACGGTATGATGCTGTTTGCAGCAGTAGTTAGAGCAAAAGGCTTTTCGCAAGCCGCCCGAGACATCGGACAACCAAAATCAACCATAAGTCGCAAAGTAGCTCAATTAGAAGAGCAACTTGGCGTGCGTTTATTGCAACGGGACACGCGTAATTTAAGCCTAACCCAAGTTGGTGCATTATTCTTTCAGCATTGCGATTCGATTAGCCAAGAAATTGATGCTGCCAAGGCCATTATTGAAAATACCCATAGCGATATTTCGGGGTCTTTGCGTATCGCAATTCCAGTGTCATTTTCTCAAGAAGTCATTGCTAACTTATGTAGTAGCTTCATGCGTCTTTACCCCAACATTGAGCTGGATGTTCAATTTACCGACAGTAATGTAGGCTTAGTGGGTGAAGGCTATGATATCGCCATCAAGTACGGGCCATTAGAATCCTCTGACTTAGTCGCTCGATTGCTTTTTGAGCGCCAACCTATTTTAGTCGCAAGTCCTGGTTATCTCAAAAAATCGGGCACGCCAGCGACGCCCCAAGAGCTAGCTCAGCACAGTGGGATATTATTAGGAACAAGCTTATCAGCACCAATATGGCCTGTTGGTAAAGGGAGCCGTAAAACAATGGCCACCTTTAAACGCAAAGTACGCGTTAATAGTGCCAGTATGGTTAAGCGACTCGCTCAAGATGACTTTGGCATTGCGATGTTATCAAATACCAGTTGCAAGCAAGAGTTAGCCGCAGGAACATTAGTGCCACTGTTGCAAGAATGGCCGATGGAACCATTTAAAGTTTATGGGGTTTACTCAAGCCGCCGCCAGTTAGCCAGTAATATCAGTGCATTTTTAGACTTCTTCGCCAAACGTTATAGTAGTCAGGAATCATTACAATCTATAATGAATTAGCGATCTAGCCGTGTTAAATTAAACAATAACAAAGACATTCTAAAGGAATAGCCATGTTCAAGCCCTTAATCACAAGCACATTAGCTGCAGCAATGTTGCTCAGTGTTAATCCCGCCTATGCGCAAAATGAATCAAGCAGCCTAAATGTAGAAGAATTGCGCCTTCCTAATGTGATGGAAGTGATGGCAGATGTGGCTAACCGCTTTGATAACCTTAATACACAATTAGATAATAAGCTCAATTCATCAACGGATGAACTGGCCATTACGCAAATGGTGGCATCACAAGGAACCAAGCTTTGGCAACAGGCAGTCGCCGATGTTAAAGCAGGTAACTACGATGATCGCGCGCTCTACTGGAGCCGCTTAGCAATGCGAAAAACCTTAAAAACAGCAGATGCTGGTTACAATATAGTGCCTTGGCAGCGCGACATTCTGATTAATGCATTTGAGAAGTCATCTCGCGGGCTTAGCGATATTCACTTTAAACCAGAAACTCGAATAAAGATCCTAGTCACTGGCTTTGACCCTTTCTTTTTAGACAAAGACATCACTCAAAGTAACCCTTCAGGATTAACTGCATTAGCACTTGATGGCATGACGTTCGACGTTAATGGTAAACAAGCTCAAATCGAAACTGTGATGATCCCAGTTCGTTTTGCTGATTTCGATGACGGTATGATTGAATCTCTACTGACACCTATGTATCGCGATAACAGTATTGATATGATTTTCACCGTCAGTATGGGGCGAGATGATTTTGATATTGAGCGTTTTCCTGCAAGAGGCCGCAGTGCTGCAGCGCCAGATAATCTCAATGTTTATACAGGTGCCAGTAAAACAGCTCCACAAGCTCCGCTATTCAATGGAGGAACATTAAACGGCCCTGAATATGTTGAGTTCTCACTGCCTGTTAGAGCAATGCAACAAGTAGAGGGTAAATGGAAGGTCAATGACAATCATCAAGTCACCACCGTGAGCCGTGGACAATTTGATGCGAAAAACATTTACGAATTAGTCAATGAAACATCAGTTGAAGGTTCTGGCGGCGGCTATTTGTCCAATGAAATATCTTATCGTAGTATCTTGTTAAAACAGCAGTTTAACCGTGATATTCCTGTTGGGCACATTCATACCCCGAGAGTCAGTGGTTATGATGCAGATACGGAATGGGCCATTGTTGAACAAATCGTCGACATGGTAAAACTTGCCGCTGCAAAATAGCTGCAGCATCACTCATCTTGCCGCATGCTATTATCTCGAGGTTTGCGGCAGGACGATTCTACACGCTATAATCAAGCTCGATGTTTTCATTTCCTGATTCACTATAAACGCTTTCAACAAGCCTTTTAGCCAAGCCAAATATGCTTAAATCATTGTTCCGTCGTCAAACGCAGTCATCAATAAATCACGCTGCTACAAGTATTCCCAACGATAAAGCATCGATGAAAACTTGTTTACCTAAAACAGAGGCGCAACAACAAATTTTACGCAAAGTAGAAGCTGACTATCTGCAAGCAGAAAGCTTATTGAAACGTCAATTCCCTCGCCCTACTATTCAATTTACCTTAAGAGGAAAAAGCGCAGGAACGGCTCATCTCCAATTAAATAAGCTCAGGTTTAATCCTGTATTACTTGAAGAAAATATCACTGAATTTATCGATCAAGTTGTGCCTCATGAAATCAGCCATTTACTCAGTTTTCAACTGTATGGTCGGGTTAAGCCCCACGGGCAAGAGTGGCAAAACATCATGACTAATGTATTTAATGTACCTGCCGATACGACCCATCAGCTGAATACTCAATCCGTTGCAGGTAAGCAATTTCAATATCGTTGTGACTGCGGTCCTATCATGTTATCCATTAGGCGCCACAATAAAGTGCAACGTCATCAAACACAGTACCGCTGCAAATCTTGTCAGCAAGTATTAACGCCATTAACTCTTTCGCAATAACTTTCGCAATAATCTGCTATTTAATAATGCAAAATATGAGCTTATGGTCTGGCCGTTAAAATCCAAAATACAATCCACAGTTCTGATTGCATCCCAAGTTTCAATCCCTTACCATCCTTTGCAAATATCAGGCTAAACCAACCCGTATAGCCTGTGCCGTATTGAATGTCGTTAGGGTTTATTGTGCCGTATTTAAAAGTTTCAAATCTGTTCCAAATGGGTATCGTGTTATTTGTTATCACAACTATTACGAGTGTTAGTGCACAAGCAGCCCAACATCCATCAAGTTTTAGAAGTGCGAAAAAAATTGCCCAGAAGATATATAGTCAGTCATTACCAATGAGCAGCTTTTATTGCGGTTGTGATATTGAAGTGATTGGTAAACAATGGAAACCAAACCTAGACAGCTGTGGTTACCAAGTACGCAAACAAATTCCACGAGCAAATCGAATCGAGTGGGAGCATGTTGTCCCTGCATGGGAGTTTGGTCATCAGTTGCAGTGCTGGCAAAATGGCGGTCGTAAGAATTGCGGCAGAACCAGTGCAGAATTTAAGAAAATGGAAGCCGATTTGCACAATCTAACCCCTGCTGTTGGTGAAGTTAATGGCGATAGAAGCAACTACCGCTTTAGCGAATGGAATGGAGAAGCCACACAATATGGCCAATGTGCTATGGTTGTTGACTTTAAAGGCCGCAAAGCACAGCCGCCAAAGCAAAGCCGCGGCGCAATTGCTCGTACCTACTTTTACATGCAGCAAACTTATGGCTTAGCTATCTCTGCTAGCCAGAAACGCTTATTCAACGCATGGGATAGAACTTATCCAGTTGATAAGGTTGAATGTTTAAGAGATGAATTAATTTCAGAAAATCAAGGCAATCATAATAATTTTGTCTTAAAACAATGTCAGAATCTCGGCCTCATTGATTAAGGATTTACTATGCGCGTCCCAAGAATTTATCAACCAATCAATGATCTTGCTGTTAATCAGCACGTAAAACTAGACGAAGATGGTGCTGCCCACATTGGTCGTGTTCTGCGAATGACCGAAGGCGAAAACATCCGTTTATTTACTGGAAATGGCAACGATTATTTGGCAACAATAATCAGTGCAAACAAAAAAAACGTCACCGTTGAAATCATTGAAAATACGCCAAATAATTCAGAGTCACCACTAGACTTACATTTAGGTCAAGTGATATCTCGAGGTGACAGAATGGACTTTACCATTCAAAAGTCAGTTGAATTGGGCGTAACCACTATTACCCCGCTCTTTTCTGACCGCTGTGGGGTCAAATTAAGTGGCGAGCGTTTAGAAAAGAAAATCAGCCAATGGCAAAAAATTGTCATCAGTGCATGTGAACAATCGGGACGTAGTTTCGTACCGAAAGTCAGGCCTGCGATGACACTTAATCAATGGTGTGCTGAGCAAACTGACGCATTAAAGTTAAATCTGCACCCGCGTGCTGCACATGGCATTAATGGACTATCGCTAGAAAATACCAAGGTTCGGTTATTAATTGGCCCTGAAGGCGGTCTATCAGAAGAAGAGATCGCCATGACGGAAACACATCAATTTACGGATGTGTTACTTGGCCCTAGAGTATTACGCACAGAAACAGCTTCACTGACTGCGATTACCGCGTTGCAACTACGTTTCGGTGATATCGGTTAATCAATGATAATAAGCATTGAGAAAATAAGGATAAAGTATGATTAAGCTCGGCATAGTAATGGATCCAATCAGCGACATTAACATCAAAAAAGACTCAAGTTTTGCAATGTTAATGGCAGCCCAATCTCGTGGTTACGAACTGTATTATATGGAAATGCAAGATCTCGCTATGGTAAATGGCAAGGCAATGGCAACCATGCGTTCACTGACAGTTGAAGATAATGCCACTAAATGGTTTGAATTAGGCGACAGCGAAGATACGCCACTTGCTGACTTAGATGTCATTTTAATGCGTAAAGATCCGCCATTTGATACTGAGTTCATTTATGCCACTTATATGCTTGAACGCGCTGAAGAAGAAGGCGTTTTAATCGTCAACAAACCACAAAGTTTGCGTGATGCGAATGAAAAATTGTTCACTGCTTGGTTTCCAGAGTTTACCCCTGAAACCGTGGTAACTCGTGATGCCAAACGCATCCGTGCTTTCCTCGCTGAAAAAGGCGATATTATTCTTAAACCACTTGATGGTATGGGTGGCGCATCAATTTTCCGTGTAAAACAAGATGACCCGAACATTGGCGTTATTTTAGAAACGCTCACAGAGCACGGTTCACGCTACGCCATGGCGCAAGGCTTTATCCCAGAAATTAAGCAAGGTGATAAACGTATTTTAGTTGTTGATGGTGAGCCAGTCCCTTACTCACTTGCACGTATACCCATGAAAGGTGAAACCCGAGGTAATTTAGCGGCAGGCGGCAGCGGGGTTGCTCAACCGCTATCTGAAAGCGATTTTCATATTGCACGCACATTAGGGCCTGAACTTAAAAAGCGTGGCCTAATCTTTGTTGGGTTAGATGTTATCGGAGATAAGCTCACCGAAATCAATGTTACTAGCCCAACGTGCATCAAAGAAATTGAAGCTGCGTTTGATGTCGATATTACCGGCATGCTAATGGACGCAATTGAAGCACGAATCAATAAACAAGCTTAACAATATTATAGGCTCAATAATGACGGTCATTTACCATCAAGTTGAGCCTTAATTTTACTTCAGGATTTATCATGACAATAAGAACAACACTGAGCTTAATGCTTGGGATGACCCTGTGTTTCTCATCGGTTTCTATGGCAAGTCAGCCATTAGCAGAAGCCAATATGCTTGCAGCAACCAAACAGACCAATCAAGTACAGGTTCAAGTTTCTAGTGTTTCTGATACCACAGTTTCTAGTGCTCCAAGCACAGCACCACAAGCCACAAATTCTGACACAGCTTCAAGCAAGGACTCATCAACACCTATTGTCGCGCCCATCACTAATATTCCTAATAAAAAAGCAAAACAAACTTCAGGCCCGGCTAAACCCAAGAATATGATCATTATGATTGGTGATGGTATGGGTCCCGCATACACCACCGCTTACCGCTATTTTAAAGATAACCCTGAAACACAAGAGATTGAACAAACAGTGTTTGATCGCTTACTTGTCGGCATGTCAAGCACTTACCCTGCACCTGTTAGCGGATATGTCACAGATTCAGCAGCATCAGCCACAGCCTTAGCGACGGGCTTTAAAACCTATAACGGTGCCATTGCTGTTGATGAAAATAAACGTCCGTTGACAACCATTATGGAAATGGCTAAAAAGCGAGGCTTATCAACTGGCGTAGCTGTATCATCTCAGGTAAATCATGCCACACCAGCGGCTTTTCTTGCCCATAATGAACACCGCAGAAACTATGTCGAAATCGCTGAGGACTACTTTAACTCTGATGCAGATGTCATTTTAGGTGGCGGACAAAAATATTTTTCAGAAGCCTTACTGAAGCAATTTACCGATAAAGGGTATCAGCACATCACAGAGTTTGCTCAATTAGACTCTATAACCGAACCTAAAGTGCTAGGACTGTTTGCCGATGTGCAACTGCCTTGGGTCATCGATGACAAACAAGGACACAAACTCAGCACCTTAACTCAAAAAGCATTAGATTTATTATCTCAAAACGAGCAAGGTTTTGTCTTAATGGTTGAAGGTAGCCTAATCGACTGGGCTGGCCATTCAAATGATATCGCCACGGCCATGGGAGAAATGGATGAGTTCGCTAATGCTATCGAGGTTGTGGAGCAATTTGTTCGTGAACGCCAAGATACGCTAATGGTTGTTACTGCTGACCACAATACCGGTGGCCTATCTATCGGCGCAAATAATGAATACGCTTGGGAGCCCGCGATTCTTCATCAGATAACGGCTTCACCTGAAATGATTTCAAAAGCACTAATCGCAACTGATGAATGGCAAAAACGATTTAACGAGCTCATTGGTTTTGAGGCAACAGACGAAGAAATCGCTAAGCTTAGCGCTGCAAGAATGCAGGGACAAAAGCAGCTATTTACAACCATTTTATCTGTCATAGATCTTCGTACAAACACAGGTTGGACGTCTTTAGGACACACTGCTGATGACGTACAAGTGTTTGCCGCTGGACCGGGAGCAATCTTATTCAGTGGTCACCAAGATAATATTGATATCGCCACTAAGATGATGAGTTTATTGCCTAAAGCTGCTCGATAACCCCTAAATCTCATCTCTTGATGAAAGGGCGCAGTATTAGCTGTGCCCTTTTTTATGCAAGTTTACCTTTAATAAACACGCTTTGATAACGTAAACAGTTCAGCACTTCTTTGCTATAATCGCCCTCATAACAACTGAGTTAATTTATTAAGGTCGATTCTGTGCTCACCAACACTTCTCAAGTTTTAATGCGCAATGTTCAATTCATCGAAAACCAGCACCTGCTGATTTTAAATCATGAAGCCGATACTCTCGCATCAGAGCTCCTTAGTCATGCTGCATCAGTTACAAGCTTAGCGCTTGATTTTAATCATTATCAATATGTGGCTAATCAGAAAAAAGCGCATCTTACGAGCTACTTTGGCCACCAACTGCCTGACGATACCAAGCAAAAATTTGATACAGTCATTGTCTACTTTCCAAAAGCAAAAGCATTAGCGCCCTACCTATTTCAATTAGCAGCTCAACATCTATCTGTTGGCGGTACGCTTATCGTTATTGGCGACAATAAAGGCGGAGTAAAATCCTTAGCAAAACTATTGCCTGACTATTATTCTGCGCCATTAAAGCGCGATAATGCTCGACACTGTTTACTATTCATTGCTGAATTAACCGCAATTGCACCAATATTCTCGATTGAAGATTGGGTCAGCCACTATTCATTATCGACACCACAAGGAGACATTACTATTTGTAACCTTGTTGGCGTATTCAGTGAGAAAAAGCTCGATCAAGGTACTGAATTACTGCTGTCAAACCTGCCAGAATTATCGGGAAGAGTTCTAGATTTCGGCTGTGGAGCTGGCGTTATTAGTGCAGCAATGCTTAAAGTAAACCCACAACTTAACGTTGAATGTATTGATATTAATGCAATGGCGCTCAAAGCCTGCGAGCTGACCTTAGCTGCCAATCAGATGACTGCTAAAGTTTATCCATCAGATGGCTTTAAACAAATACAAGGGCAATTTAACGGTATAATTTCTAATCCGCCGTTTCACGATGGATTAGCCGCCACCACACATATTGCCAAAGATTTCGTCAAACAAAGCGCCAGCAGTTTATCTGCCAATGGTGTATGGCAAATTGTGGCTAACCGTAACCTTCCGTACGCAGACACAATTGCAGCTGAATTTGGCCAAGTTAATGTTCCTGCTGAAAATAATAAGTACAAATTGTACTTTTTCCATAAGTAACAACAAATTAACAACTAAAGAAAGATGAGTGCTAATTCTCAATTTGCGCTCATAAGCTTGATAATTATCTAGTCTTTATTCATAAAAACAGCTACATTTTGATATCAACATCACACATTATGAAAAACAATACATGAGCTAACACGCATTTAAGTCTCATGGCTAATAAGGGTTTTTATGCTAGATTGGAGCATGGCTGTTTTTAATGAAACTCAAACCCAAGTAGAGTTTCGTGTTACGCCCAATATTCATGGGCCAATTTCTGAAGATGACGTAAAACAGCTACTTACACAGGCAGAGTTTGCCATGCTGAAACCGTTAACCCACAATATTCATAATTGTGTCGCTGAAGTTAATGCCCTCAGCACTCATGACAATGGTAAGCATGAGTTATTTTTTATCATTGGTGAACGAGCTGATGGCAGTGTGACCATAGAAATCAGCGAAGATAAAATGTCGGCCTCTATGACATTAGAATCAGCATGGGGTGAAAAAGACCCTTCACTGCCAATGATCCTTAACACCCTAAAATCCCATAAAGTCAAAATGGGATTAAGCAAACCTAAAATTCAATCTCTGATCCAGCAATTAGCGATTTTACCGCCGGGTGAAAGTTGCAGTAGCCAAATCGCCATTGGCAAATTGGCAGTAAATGGCATTAATGCAACATTAACAAGACAAGTCCCCCTTGCTCGTGAACGGTTATTACAACCTCAAGAACGTGAAGATGGCTCTGTCGACATGCGAAATCTGGGCGCAATGATTATGGTGAAGCCAGGCGACGTTTTAATGATAAAAACGCCTGCGACTACCGGTACTCCAGGCTATAACGTACACGGGGAACCTATCATGCAGATTGAGGGCAAAGATCTGCAAATGAAGCCTGGTAATGGCACTGAATTATTAAGTAGCGATACCAACCAACTTGTCGCAACAGTATCTGGTCAACCTGTTGAAACACCAAAAGGTATGCAAGTAGATGATGTGCTGCAAATTAAAGATGTTGACGTAAAATACGGCCATGTTGATTTTGAAGGTAGTGTCTTAATCACAGGCGATGTCCACGAGGGGATGAAAGTAAAAAGCACTGGTGACATTACTGTTATGGGGTTTGTAGACTCAGCTAGCCTTGAAGCCCAAGGCGATGTAATTGTCAGTAAAGGAGTCATTGGCCGACAAATTAAAGAGCATGAGTTAAGTACCCATATTACTGCCCGTGGCCAAATCTGTGCTCAATTTGTGCAATATTCCAATTTAACCGCCAAAAGTGACATCTTAGTCACTAAACAACTGCTTCATAGCCATTCAGTTTCAGACAATGTCATTACCGTTAGCGATCCTAATGCCAGAAGAGGCGATCTTGTCGGCGGGCGAGCGACCGCTAAAAAAGGCATTAAGGCTGTAGCCTTTGGCGCAACGGCTGGCACTAAGACTGAGCTTTATTGCGCCATGGATCAAACTGAGCTCAAAGCTGAGGCTAAAGCCAGTGATGACCAAGCTAAGCAGCTTGTTGTCGCAGGATTAGATATCGAGTCTCGCTTAAGAAAGCTGCCTCCTAAAACGGAGTGGCAAACAGATGCGGGAATGATTGAGCAAGTGAAAATGATGCTTGATGAGAAAAAAGAAATCGCCAATCGCCGTGCGAAAGCTGAAGCAGAATGTAAGCAACTTCAGCAAGAAGTGGATGGCTATTACAGTAAATATTTTGTGCAAGCAGAGAAACACATCTTTGCCAATGTAGAGATTCATATTGGCCCAGCGCAAAATCGCACCCAGCGTGAACATGGCCCTTGTCATGTTAAAAACCTCCATAATGAAATCAGTTTCGATTATGGTAGCCATTAATTTCTAACTTGGCCGATTGCGATCAGCTAATGCTGCAATTAGCATGATAATTGTTGCTATCAAACAGCAACTTTTAAAACACTCAACGTGAGAAACCTAATCGCTTTTTTACTAAAAATCGTACTTAGGAAACAGTTAACAAGTTGACTGAATTTATTGACCATTAGAGAAGAATTCGATGCTATCGATTTGTTGGCCAGCAATTATAAAACAGCAAACAAGTGAAGAGCTCATTTACCTCGCTAATCAGACTGACTGGCTAGAGTATTGTTGTTTACAACTGCACCTCATAAGTAGTAACGATAGGTTATTAGATAGCGAGGGCTCTACATTCGATATTGTTATCGAGGCGCAAGCTCACCCTCAACAACATCAGGCTAATCACCCAACAGCGGAATTACCACAACTTAGAGCAAGCCAGCACCCCATAGATTTAGTGACCTTTATTCAATACGTACGCACACATGCGACCCTTAATGATCATTGCTGCAGTGCCAAACTGGTGTTTACGGATATCAAGCAAGGTATCGACACTGTGGCATATCTTGAATCTATTTAGCTTGAGTCACTGCAACCTATCGGGCAAAATGCCTAGCAATTTCACCATCGCTACTTCACTCATCATGACTCATCACACAACAATGGAACAGCAAAAAATATGGAACTGCTGAATATAGAATGCCTTGGCAAACGTCTACGATTAGAAGGCTCTATGGCCGGTTGGCAACAACTTTACTGGGATAATCAATTAGTCTCTCAAAAATCGGCATCAGCAGATAACCAGGCTTTCAATGTGCACGAATTCGAATTATCGCGCCCGGCTTCAATGGCGGGAGCAACGACTGATGACATTATTACTGAAACCAGTAAAACCATTGTAAAAGTAAGAGTAGAGGCTGATGTCCAGTGGCAGCCTTTTATCATTAACTACACGATTTTGGTTGATAATGACACAGTAGCTCAAGGGCAGAGAAATACTAAAGATATCGAGCAACAAGTGCCTGAAGTCGCTCCTGTTAAAACGCAAAAATTCAGTATGATTGGCTTAGCCTCACTTGGGTTCAAGCTATTAAAAAGTGCCAAAGTTGTCAAAGCTATGCTCGCTGCGGCAAGTGTCGCGGCCTATTCATGGCTATTTTCAATTGAATTTGCACTAGCATTAATTGCCTGTCTGGTTGTTCACGAATATGGCCATATTAAAGCCATGAAGCACTTTGGTATGAAAACCAAAGGGATTTACCTTATCCCATTCATGGGCGGTTTAGCTGTCAGCGATGAGCGAATAAATACTCGATGGCAAAATGTCGTCATCTCTATCATGGGGCCAACATTTGGCCTCTTGATGTCAATAGCCTGCATGGTCGCTTATTGGATCACCGGCAATATCTTTTTTGCAGGTTTAGCCAGTTTTAACGCCTTACTAAATCTGTTTAATCTACTGCCAATTTTACCCTTAGATGGCGGCCATATTCTTAAAAGCATCACGTTTTCGATGAACAGCATGGTAGGGCTAATAGCCTGTATCGCTGGAGCGGCAATAGGCGTATTTATCAGTTACAGCTTGGGGCTGGCTTTATTAGGGTTCTTGTTGCTAATTGGTAGTTTAGAGATTGTATTTGAGTGGAAAACTCGACACCAAAGTCACCTGTTACCCTTAGATAGGTATGGGCAAATTTTCTCTACGGTTTGGTACTTTTTAACGGTTGGTCTACTTATCGCTATTATTTGGTATTTTGCAGCTTCAGGCGACGAGATGCTGGCTATGCCGCTTGAAATTTTAAAGAGTTAATACTTCAATATGCTATCGCTGGCAGTTTGCAATATCATTGCTAATGCCAGCGACTCACCATTAACTGATCTCAAAAACCTTGGTCATTACCTTATAAAGCTCTGTGCCTTGGTGAACTGATGCTGATGCAAAGTGTAAAACAGGCACGCAATCACAAGGTAAACTGATTGTCGTCATGGCATTCTCTGTTCCGTATTGATCAAGTCGTAAAAGGGTCACTAACGGCTCGCCAGCTTTCAAAGGGTGTCCTACCTCTGCGCAATACTCCACTAATCCAGCTTTTGGTGCATGGAATTTTTTATAGTTAGCTAAATCACATCCCCAACGCTTCATTGGTGCAGGTTGCACTTTTTCTGCGATCACACCTCTATGACTTAAGTACGCCAAGATCCCCATCGCATCGAGTTCTGCATCAGCCATATCGACACGCTCTTGACTCGCCAATTCAAGCGTAAACGCCGCTACGGGGACGTCAAAATGCCTCCCTTGACGCGCACAAAAGCGTTGGAGCTGCCACCACGGGTAAAATGCAGCCTCATCCATAGCACCGCCAAACTCATTAGGAATAACCAATGAATAAGGAATTGAGAAATATGCCGCAGATGCGACATCATACTCTGGGCAATATAGATGTTTTGCAGACTTAGGGCCGGTATGTAAATCCAATACAATATCCGCTTGATGCGCCATCGATTGTAGTGTCACCGCGAGTTGATGCCCCGTGCTAATTCCCCAAGAGTTATTTAAACGTTGCTGACAGCTTTGTGCTAATAACACTCTAAATGCGGCGAACAACTCATTATTTGATAAAGCCTTGTTTGCTTGATACCAATTAGGAATGTCTGCCACTATTGCGGCATGTTCAAAATATTCTCTATTCCAATTCACTCCCGTAATAGGATCAAATCGCCCAAGAGTAAACTCACCACTTTTTTGATTAATCCCCAATGGGTTAGCAAGAGGAACACAATGTATATCACCTAAGATTTGATGACCTTCCAATAGCGTCATCAACTGATGAATTACCGCGTTACCTTGCACTTCTGCGCCATGAACATTGGCTTGAATATAGACAGATGGTGCAGCACTATCACTTCCTTTAAACGTATAAATAGGAGCTGTTAGCGCTTGGCCAGTAGCCAATTCACCTAATTGAACTGTAGATACGTGAGCGTTGGAGGTGCGATTCGCTTCTGTCATATATTCTTTAGCCTCATATGTTCCAAGCATTGTTACTTGGTGAACACTTCCTATTATTCAAATAAATTTTGGTGCAATGAGTTGACCACATCTGCCGCTTCAGACTCTGCCACTAATACACATAAGTTATGCGGGCTTGCGCCTTGACAAATCATTCGCACATTATGCTTTTCTAATACTGAGAAAACACGGCTACAAATCCCTGCTGTTGAGGCAATTTTATTACCAATAATAGCCACTAACGCCAATTTATCTTCAACACGAACTCGACAATGCTGTGATAACTCCTGCAGTAATGACTCACTCAATAACCCCTGACCGCTAGAGTCTGATCCTGTTTTATCGAGCGTTAATGAAACATTCACTTCTGAAGTAGTAATCAGATCAACTGAGATTTTGTGCTTGGCTAATGTCGCAAATGTTTCAGCAAGGAAGCCTTGTGCATGCAACATTTGCAGGCTGTGCAAATTAAGCAGGGTTTGATCACGTCTTAATGCAACAGCACGGTAAACGGGAGCGTTTTCTACTTGATGTCGAATCCAAGTACCGCCTTGCTCTGGAGCTTTACTTGAACCAACAAACACTTGAATTTGTTGACGAACGGCAGGAAGAATCGTCGCAGGATGCAATACTTTAGCACCAAATGTTGCCATTTCAGCGGCTTCATTAAAACTGATTTCAGGGATTGGTCTAGCATTGGGAGCAAGACGAGGATCGGTTGTATAAATACCTGCTACATCGGTCCAGATTTCTACCGCATCAGCTTTTAAGCCCTCTGCCAACAGTGCTGCTGAATAATCACTACCACCACGGCCAAGAGTGGTGGTGCGCCCTTGGTCATCAGCGCCAATGAAACCTTGCGTAACAATAACTTCATTGACTAATAGTGGTGCTAAATGCTCAGCACCTAACGATGCTATTTGCTCTATTTGCGGCTCTGCGCGGCCAAAATGGCTGTCTGTACGTAATACTTGTCTGACATCAAATGCACTTGAAGGAGTGCCCTTTTCACGAATAACAGCAGAAAATAGCAATGAAGAACATTGCTCTCCCATTGAAAGTAATTCATCAATGATTGCTTTACTGCGATCTAATACAAGCGCATCACTTAGCACTGACATACGGCTAAGTAACTTATCAATACCTGCGGCAACATCTTGAGGACGATCGAGCTGATCAACAATGTCATATTGAATTTGGCCAATTTGCGTCAGTAATGCTAAACGACGCTTGTCATTCACATTAGCTTGCGTAAGCTCCACCAATAAATTAGTTACGCCGCTGGATGCACTAACAACAACGACTCGAGTATGTCTGTTCGCTAAGATAATATCGGCGCAGCGGTTCATTGCAGCGTAATCTGCCACAGAGGTTCCACCGAATTTAGCTACAACTAAGCTCATACTGACACCTCCACGCTTGAAGGCTGACATACAAATGCGAATTGACTACTTAGATTAAAAAACATGATTACACTCCGAACTTACTTCGTTCGAAGAGCCTGGTGCAGTGATAACGCACCCTTATAAGAAGGGAAACAGCAATCTTCACCAGAAGCTCTCCACCAATGAATAGGTGACAATCGTTAGGATTCAGCCTAATCGACCGATATGAAATGAAACCAACCATTTGACATACCTCGGCGCTAATCTCCCTCATAAGTGGTTTTAGGAATTGGTTTTCCTCGCACTTACTACCTAGCTAACGCTCCTCTTCTGTTTCTTCCCTCAGGAAGAAATTGAAAAATACCAATAAATAACCACCTAAGTCAATTATGGAATGTAATAAAATTACTAAATAACTGAATACTGAATATACGACATTCATACTCGCTGTCATCACATCAGCTTAGATATTTAAATAGTTTGGATAAAAATAGCTTTATTTACAGACACTAAAGATATGAAAGCAAGCATTAACTTTAACGTAAAATGCTAACAATTCAGTATTTAGCTATATTAAATAGACCATAAGGGAAGTTTTAGTTTCAAACTCTGAATAAAGGCATTTTTAGATAGGTCGGCCTTCCATAAGCCATTTCTAGTTCAAATCAATACAGCACACTTTGTCTATATAAAGTGGGTTTATCAGCTGCCCTAATGCGTTGATATAATAGATGACTAGCAGTATCAGCTTGACGGAACTGCTTTATCAATCAATAAATTACTCATGAAGGTCAGGCAACTCATTGACCACCTGAGTGCGAGTCATAAAATCGCCTATCATCACTTCTTTATCAGGTGCATCGCCACAAGCAACTAATGACAAACGACCTTGATTGACATAATAGATTGCATGCTGTTTAAACTCGCGTCCAAGCTCCAAAGCTTGTTCTTTATCAATAAAAATAGCCCAGCTTTTTTCCATATGAGATAAATCGGGAGCGGCTCCAATAAGCGAGCGATATGGACGCTTATATTGTTCGATTTTGGTTTGTAATTTGCGGTCGAGCAAACGGTTTTGACAAGGAGTTAAGATACTCCCTAACGGGTTATGAGCAGTGACGATTGCAAAAGGAATATCATTCGCAAGTCTCTGCGTTAGTAAGAATTGTGTCCCTTGATATTTGTGCCAAAGGCACTCAATTGCATTTTCCATTATTTCATTTTCTCTGTTGAACCCAGTTTACAGTAGCAAACCCTTTATTACAGTGACAGCCCATGTGATACAAGTCACAAGAACCATAATTATATTAACCTTTTAAATCAGGAGCTTACCTAAAAAACCAATTTTGTAACAATTCTAGAGAGCAAATTTGTTAACATTTCATTTGTTAACAAATGCCTAAAACGAGTACAATAATCATCACTAGCTAGATTTTGCTACATAACTATTAACAGTGATACAAGCAGTTACATACTTCAGTAGTTTAATTGCTACTAAATTTTCAAGCTTGTACATTTTGTTCTACATTTTAGATGATATAAATATAGAACAATAATTAGTTTGCCAAGGAACTTTAACGAGCAATCTAATCTCATAGTTTTATGAATCATTGTTTTAATAGATCTTTCGACTGATTGTGAGTCAATTAATACTCAGCATACAATCTAAGTATTGATTTTTTATGATCACATTTATGTCACGTATGTCACTTTAATGATGTATTAAGCTGAATGTATATAATGTAGTTAGTCATGAAGCGTGTTTTGTTCAGGGCAGACATAGATAAACACCTATCGTGAAATTGAAAAATTATCGGCACTTTCATAAATAAGCAGTGCCACCGCCCTAGTGCAACATGACTAGAATCGAATTGTTTTTAATTTAGGTAAATAACATGCAAAACCCACACATTCTTATTGTTGAAGATGAAGCTGTAACCCGTAATACTCTGCGCAGTATTTTTGAAGCAGAAGGGTATGTAGTAACTGAAGCAAACGATGGCGCAGAAATGCACACTGCCATGCAGGATAATAAGATTAATCTTGTTGTTATGGATATCAATCTTCCTGGTAAAAACGGTTTATTGTTAGCTCGTGAACTTCGTGAAATCAACAACATCGGTCTTATTTTCTTGACTGGTCGTGATAACGAAGTTGACAAAATTCTTGGTTTAGAAATTGGCGCTGATGACTACATCACTAAGCCATTTAACCCACGCGAATTAACTATCCGTGCTCGTAACTTATTAACTCGTGTTAATAGCACTGGCGCAGAAGTAGAAGAGAAAGGTTCAGTTGAATTCTACCGTTTCAATGGTTGGAGCTTAGAAATCAACAGTCGTTCTCTAGTTAGCCCACAAGGTGAGTCTTACGAGCTACCACGTAGTGAATTCCGTGCAATGCTTCACTTTGTTGAAAACCCAGGCAAAATCTTAACTCGTGCAGACCTGTTAATGAAAATGACTGGCCGTGAGCTTAAGCCACATGACCGTACTGTTGACGTTACTATCCGTCGTATTCGTAAGCACTTCGAAAGCTTACCTGATACGCCAGAAATCATCGCGACTATCCACGGTGAAGGCTATCGTTTTTGCGGTAACTTAGAAGACTAATCACTAATAGTGATACAAAAAAGCCAAGTCATTGACTTGGCTTTTTTTATGACTTTGTATCAGTCACGTTTCTACAATGATCAGCATATGACATCTCGCCAAAGTGCATTACGCACTTACTTGTTTATCCTTAAACCTAACACCCCTTTAATGGCGACGATTATTGTTGAGCAACTCTATCAAATTCTTTAAACACAATGCCCCCACAATCAAATTGAGGGCAATGAGTACCACTACAGCCATTTACTTCAACTCATTTTCCAAGAAAGCAGCCAATGATTTGTAAAGGTGATTTCTCACTTTCTCACCACGCATTGAATGTTTCGAACCTGGATAATCCATCATCTGAAATAATTTACCTTCGTCCTGCAATGCCTTATAAACACGCGTACTGTTTTCAAACAATACATTGTCATCGGCCATGCCGTGATACATCATCAAACCTGATTGATAATTTTTCACATATGGTAAAACGCTCGCTGCATCATACCCTTTTTTATTTTTTTCTGGGTGACCCATGTAACGTTCTGTGTAATGGGTATCATATAAACGCCAATCCGTTACCGGAGCCCCAGAGATTGCCGCTTTAAAATAATCAGGCGCTTTAAACTGCGCCATAAGCGCCATGTACCCGCCATAACTATGTCCATAAATACCAATATTATCACCATCAACAAACGGTAAGCTTCTCAGGTAATCAACCCCGACTTTTTGATCCTCAACTTCCGCATCGCCCATATTTTGATAAATTACATACTCAAATTTTGTGCCGCGATGGGCAGAGCCACGATTATCAAGCTGAAATACTGCAAAGCCTTGTTGAAGTAAATACTGAGTAAAGTAATCCGCCTCACTCCAGCTATTAACGACTAATTGCGCATGTGGACCACCATAAACACGAACCACTACTGGATACTTTTTACTGTCATCAAATGGTACAGGCTTAAATAAGCGATACTGTAATGCTTGGCCATCTTCAGCTTTAAGCTCGCCAAACTCAGGCATTTCCCACAAACCAGCAAAGTCATATAGAGGATGGCTTTTAGTGACTTCGTTTTGTTCAACCCAAGCTAATTGTTCACCCGTTTCATCATGTAAACTCACCTGTGGTGGCTGACTTAAGCTACTAAAATAATCTAAGTACACAGGCTTATTATCTGCAAACACTGCTGAATGCATGCCACTACGAGATGATAACTTCTCAATTTTACCACCAGCTAATGGCACGCGGTATAAATGACGCTCAACCACGCTATCTTTTCGACCAGAGAAATAAACCCAACCTGCTTTTTCATCTACCAGTTCAAGCGCATCCACCACCCAGTCGCCTTGGGTTAGCTGTCTTTGTACCTTGCCATTTAAATCCACGACATAAAGATGATTAAATCCATCTCGCTCAGAGGCCCAAATAAATGAATCTTGTTGTTTTAAAAAATGTAAATCATCATTTAAATTCACCCAAGCTTCACTGAGTTCAGCAACTAAGGTTTTGGCTGCGGCTTTTTTTGTGACATTCACAATACGTAAATCTAATGCTTGCTGATCTCGGCTTTGCCATTGAAAAGACAAATGCTGACTATCTGGTAACCATTTTACTCGTGGTAAATACATGTCTTTTTCACTGCCTAAATCGACCCAAGACACAAGGTTGTCAGATAAATCATCGCTTAATTGAATAACACCAAGCTCAATCTCAACATTGGCTTTTCCAGCATATGGATATCGCTGCTCAGTCAGTTTGATGCCATCTGCATAAATTTCATTTCGAGTCACCAACTCAACGCCTGACTCATCAATCCGAGTAAAAGCAATAGCAGACTCATCAGGCGACCACCAGCACCCGGTCATACGTCCCATTTCTTCCTGGGCAACGAATTCAGCCATCCCATTTTTTATAGGGCCTTTTCCATCAAAAGTCAGTTGCGTAACGGCTTCATTAGCAAGGTTAAGGACATAAATATTTTGCTCTCGCACAAATGACACGAAATCGCCTTTAGGCGATAAACGCGCATCGGTTACAAAACCTTCGCCAGTGTTTAATGCCGTCGCCTTGTTGTTTTCGAGAGTAAAGTAATAGAGTTGCCCCGCTGCTGGGATCAGAATAGCTTGGCTGTTATCAGCCCAAAAATATTCCATGATACCTTGACCATAAATACGCTGACGTTCACGGCGAGCTTTTTCTTCGTCAGAAAGCTCGCCTGCAGCAAGTTGATCAGCATTCACTAAAATACTGCGCTTTGCCGTGTTAATGTCCATCTGCCATAAATCAAACAAATATTGGTTATCCTCACGGCTCGCAAGATAAGTTACTCGACTGCCATCAGGTGACAGCTTTAACCCTCTTGGGCTTGCTCCTGCTAAGGCAGGTGATGCATGAATACGTTCGATAGTGAGTGGGGTAGAATTTCCTGTCATTTTCGTCGCCGCTATTGCTTGTGAAGAAACCAGTGCGCCAGCCAATGCTAACGACATTACCGACACAGCTGACCATGTCGCTTTCCATTTATTTGTCATTGTTATTCCTTGCTGTAAACCGAGGCAAATTTCATTATTTGAATTATTTATTTAACCTAATGCCTACTAGAATTCGTTATTTTGCCTGAGTTTATAACAAATCGGTATCCCGTCCTAACTTGCTCAACTTTTTCACGCTGTATTGTGCGTCAATCTGAGGTATTATCGTTGCCAATAAATTAAAACATTAACCACTGGTTACCGACCTTAACCTCTACTGTCTTAGGAACAAGCATGCAAACTTTGACACAAACCCTTACAAAACAAGCAGTACCCGACTCACTTTCACAACTCATTTTGCGCTTAGCTGACTGTTCGAAAGACATCAGTCAAGCGGTTCGCCACGGCGCACTTGCTGGCGTCTTGGGCGCAACAGAGCAAGAAAATGTTCAAGGTGAAACTCAGAAAAAGCTCGACGTTATCACTAATGACATGCTTAAAGATGCGTTAAAAGCCGAAGGAAACGTGCGTGGACTCGCATCAGAAGAAGAAGATTATGTCGTTGAAGTCAATAAACAAGGCGAATTCCTTGTGTGTTTTGATCCCTTAGATGGTTCATCAAACATTGATATCAATTCGCTTGTTGGCACTATTTTTTCAATCTTGCCAGCACAAGATGGCGAATTAACAGAAGCCAGCTTTTTACAAAATGGTCGTCAGCAACTTACTGCAGGTTACGTGCTTTATGGACCATCAACCATGATGGCATTAACCACTGGCCAAGGTACTCAGTTATACACCCTAAATCCTGATACCAATGAGTTTTTACTGACTGATGAAGCGGTTAACATCAGTAAAGACACTGCAGAATTTGCCATCAATATGTCAAACCAGCGCTTTTGGGAAGCACCAATGCAAACTTACATCAGTGAATTATTGCTGGGTAACATTGGTCCTCGAGAAAAGTCATTTAACATGCGCTGGATTGCTGCGATGGTGGGCGATGTTCATCGCGTATTATGTCGTGGCGGTATCTTCATGTACCCAACTGACAATAAGAACCCAGAGAAGCCATACAAGCTGCGTTTAATGTACGAAGCAAACCCTATGGCACTATTAGTAGAACAGGCCGGTGGTAAGGCATCTACTGGCTATGGTGATATTTTGGATATTGCCCCTGAAGAAATTCATCAGCGTGTTGCGGTTATCTTAGGTAGTGCAAACGAAGTCGATGCTTGCTTAAGCTATCATGGACTTGATTATAGTAACGAACCAGATATTGCATAATCGTGCACACTTAATAAAAAAACCGCCAATTGGCGGTTTTTTTATTAAGCCATCGACTCAAACTTATACGTTGACTCAACGATTCCCTATTCCCAACTGAATTTACCATATTCAGGAAAAGCCAGCGCTGTTTGCGGGTTAGCTGCCAGCTCTTGCTTCATTGCTATAATATCTTTTTGCAACTGCGTTCTGTATTGCCACACTTCTGTCGCAACCGCTTGAAGCTCTTTTGAATCGCCAGCGTTACCATTTCTCACCGCAGCCCATATTGGACGTAGATAATCAAAACCTTGCTTTAAGTGGGCCACATTAGCATCAATGAACTCATCTAGTTGCGGTGATGTTGGTAATGATTCAACAGGCTGAGTGCCGATGGTTGAGAAAAAATCGATATATTCATCTAACGGAACACTGTCAGCGCTTTGCCATTTTGATAAACCTGCCTCATTAAGCAACTGCCCCGTTTTCGGTTCAATAACCATCACAGTTGGTGTGCCAAAGTAAGCGGGATAACCATACTTTTGCGGTAAGCTATGCATATCGTCAAAATATGCCACATCGACGAATACGGTTTCAAAACGTGAGATTAAAATAGGCTGCATTGTTTGGTCTGAAAAGTTACCCGCCAGACCTCTGCTGTCATGACACCACTGTGCTCCCATCACAACTAACAATAACTTTCCTTGCTCTAAAGCCTTTGACTGAGCTAACTCAACTCTTTGCAGATCATTATCGTGTGCGATAAATGTATATTGCGGCAATGCTTCAGCATGGTGCTCTGTTGACTGACAGCCCATCAATAACATCAATGGTATTAATAATATTCCAATTGCTAATCTCACTTAACGCTCCCTTTTGGTCAGTGATACTGATTTACCTTATCAGCATATACAAAAAAGGCCTGCAAATGCAGACCCTTATCTAGCTTATTAAAAGAACTAATTCATTTAATAGTGAATCGACTCATCACATTAAGCTTTTTCAGCTTCTAATTGATGCGGCTTCTCAGTTTGATCAACGATAGTTAATACCGCAGTATCACCTACTACGTTACATGAAGTCAGTACCATATCAATGATACGGTCAAGAGCAGCAACAATCGCAAAGGCTTCAACAGGTAAGCCCATCTGATGAATAAGCACACCAATCATGACCATCCCGCCACCTGGAACACCACCAGCGCCCACTGACAGTAAAAACACACTGAACAATAATGCTGGGATTTGCTCGCCACTGATTGGCATGCCAAAGGCATTCGCCACAAAGAAAATCGCGATAGTAATATAAATCGATACGCCGCCCATATTCATCGTTGCACCAAGCGGCACGCCAAAACCAGCAACGGCACGATTAACACCAAGCTTATCAGTCAAGGTTCGCATAGTAACCGGAATCGTGGCATTTGAGCTTGCGGTTGATAACGAGAATAAGATTTGCTCGCGGGTTTTCTCACGAAACTGCTTGGCAGTCACTTGCGTGAAGAAGCTGACTGCGAATGGGTAAACCACAAAAATCCACAGCAACAATAGCCCTAAAATGAGTAATAAATACTGCACAACACTGAAGAAAATTTCTGGCTCTAACGTTGCCCCTAACTTGAACATCAACGCAAACACACCAATAGGAGCCAAGTTCATCACAACAGAAATCAAACGCATCATAATAATATTTGCAGTTTGAAAGCCTTTTACAGCACCTTTGGCAATTTCACCTAATGATTTAATCACGCCGCCAAGTAGCAGCGCCATAAAGATAACCTGAAGCATATTGCCCGAAGTAAATGCCGAGAACGGGTTATTCGGCACGATATTCACGATAAGCGTCATTAAGTTGGGTAATTCAGTCGCTGTAATGGCCACATCGACATTGCTTGTCATGTCGATCCCTTTACCAGGCTCTATGAGCATAGCAACGGCAAATGCTGCTGTGATAGCCACTAGGGTATTGATGATATAAAAACCAAATGTTTTACCACCAAGCCTGCCAAAGCTTTTTAAATCTTGCAGTTCACAGACACCGCAAACAATACTCACAAACACCAAAGGCACAACAAGCATCATGATCATATTGACGAACATCTTTCCGATGCCCGATGCAATGTCGACTAATGTCCCAGAAAAGAACGCTACATCATTTAGCGCAAATTGGACGATACTTCCGAGAAATACCCCTAAGAATAACCCGATAAAAATTCGAGTTGATAATGATTTAACCATGATTGTTGTATTCCTAGTTCAAGCCGACTTCAGAAGCAAACACCTAAAAACGACAATAAAATTGTTTTAATTATTTTAGCGACCACGATACTGAAACAAGTTGCAATACATTTCAATGTTAGAGATCAATAAGTTGTTACTCCCATTGAAACGGCAGATTTACAACTATAATTAACCAGCTGATTTTAAAGGCCTTACACTAAAAAATTAATCATTTAAGAGTCAAAGCCAGTTTTGCTCACCAAAACACATCCCTTTAACAGCTAAACATATCGTGTTTAAAAGACTGAAAAGTTAAAGTCACTAGTATACGGGTTAATATTTCGACTTCACCCCATAGTGCATCACATGGGTAATATATGTTGCTAAATCAAATCGAAATATAAGTTAACACAAAGAAAACGAAAAGAGGTCAAGTTGTAACAACCAGGTAGACTCTAGTTACATTTCTCTTTGGAAATACATGAAAACAAAAAAGCAGTTGAGGTTAGTCAACTGCTTTAATTCAATGATCGCTTTCTAGGCTATCTAACACACTCGATAGGCATACACTAAATACAAAAACATGTTATCAAACGAGCCGATAACGGGATTAGGCCAGCCACAGCTCTACATCATGGATCATAAAGTTACCGTTATAGATTGGGTCAGGCTCACCAATCGGTTCAAGTTCAAAGTAAACCTTATGCTCATCTGGTAAACCTTCATAACCGCCAATCACCTGATATAACCAGTTTTCAGCTTCCCATTCGAGCTTATTGACATGAAGATACTCTAGCGCTGACTGTCGCAGACCTGAATCGATGACTTCACAAAAGTATTGATCCACAGCCAGTTTAAGCGGGTTATCAGGGATGTCGAAATCTTCTACATCACTCATGGTCGTTGCCACATTGTGCTCACGTACTTTTGTTGGCAATAAGTCACGACTAATGGCTTTTACTTTAGATACCACATCTAATAACACAAGTTCGTGCTGACTGTTATTAACGTCAACACTGGCAGGCTTAATCATTGCGTCGGCGCAGTTGAATAAGTTTGGCACGTGCTTATGAGCGACGTGGTTTTCAGGCTGGTAATCTGGATGCAGATCAGTATGTAACAAAAAGCCTTTAAGCAGACGAGTACGACCCTGAATTTGCCTAAACCGACCTAGCAATTCAAGTAATCGCCCTTGAACAGCGCTAATTTCTTGAGTGCATTGGCTCAGTGTTTCTTGCAAGTTAGTGACAAGCAGTCGTCTTAACTCTCGAATATCACCTGCAATGTCACTCAATTCACTGAACTGGAACATTTCCAATCCATTAAGCAACTCAGACACTTGGCTTTGTGCAAGTTCATTCTCACGAATTTTTGCACTAATACTGCCAACATAACCGAACTCGTTATTAATGCGGCTCCACAGCACCCTAATAGAATATCTTAGGCTATCGGTGAAGCTATAAACATGTTCACTTAAATCGGCTAAGTAAGCCTCAGCAGCACTATAATCAATATTATGCCGTGCTTCTTTATAATGATCGGCTAACGTTTTAATCGTACTAAACGCTGAGCCAACATTGGCATCAATCTGACGATTGCGCTCATCGCTCAACGCTTCTTCCAGTAATGCTCTCACTGAACGCTTAAGGCGTAAGGCCTCATCGGGTTCTGGTCGCCATAAAATACCACTCTTTTTTAGCTTTTCTATCACAGCAACGTCATGCGTTGTTTCACTGACAGAACCCGCTAAATAGGCATCCATAACCACATCAGCATGACGGCTTAACTGTTTTAGCAGCTTAACCCCTGCTTGATGTAAATTATTACTCATACTAAATCCCTTTGTGTCGCAGTTTCAGCTTGAGCTTCAAGGCTTAATCCTTCTGTTTCATCAATAAAGCGGATCACTTCGTATAAATAATCAAGCTTACCTGTGGCAATGTAAATTTGCTTTTCACTGTTGGGTTTAACTAAATAACCTAGTTCAACTAAACGCTTAAATACCAGCTTTATTTGATTATCAACATTGTGACTGGTGGAGCCAAACAATCGATAATGACTTAGCTTAGCCAATTGCTCCATAAAAGCTGGGGTGTCTTCAATACGCGCTTGAAGCTCAGTCAAACGGATCGGTGCACCTTCACTTAAAGGAGCATCTTGACCACTGCTTTCTTGAACTAAAACCAGCCACTCAACTAATGGCACCAGCGCTGAGCAAATATCCTTAAATTGGCTAGAAATCACTTTCTTTTCTTGCTCGCCTAACTGCTGATAACCACAAAAAAAGACATCTCCTTCAGCTGCCGAAGAAATCGTACGATTAATTTGATTTAAATACTGTTCAATTTTCTCAAAGGTATGCGGGCTTTTTAAAGCACGCCAACCATCTTCATTTGTGGTGCGACAGATAAACTCACCACGCAATAATTGCTCGATAAGCATGCCGGTTCCGACCAAGGTGGTTTCTGAAGGCGCTACGCTTTTAGAAGACAAAGGTGATTGCATTGATTCAGACATTAGATCGCCTCCTTATTATTGGCACGCTGACTTAATCGCTCAGCCAGTGGATTGCTTTTCGGTTTCACCACCTGCAATTTGCGGGTTTGTTTATTAATGATGTATCGGTTAGCAAACAGATTAAGTACTTCAGACTCCGGATTCGGGAAAGCCCCTAATACGCTAATATTGTTATTCACACAGGCATCAAAGATTTTTTTCACATTGGTATGATGCAGAGTACCCAGCTCATCAATAGGCCAATGAATCGTGACATCCGCTTTACCACGTAATAAGCGAGTAAATGCGAGCAGGAACTTACACAGAATGAGATACGCCATACCGTGACTAGAAGACTCATTAAGCTGTCTATCAGTACGTATAACTAAATCGCTGTTACCTTCTTTTAAGCGCAGCTCAATTTCTAATAGCTTGGCAATACCGCCCGAAAGCGCTGCACGACCAATAATATCTAGCGCACGACGCATGCTTGATGTGTAGTGCTCATCAGGTAATTGACTGAAACCATCTGCTTTCCATTGCTTAAAGGCTTTCACAAACACTTCCAGTTCAGGCCAGAACTCTAACTCACTAATGCGAGAACGAATCTTAACTGCCGATTCAGATACCCCATCAAGGAATAACTCTTCACCGACTTCACGGGTAATGCGAGCACTTTGTGAAGCAATACGTCTATCGATATCAGCTAATACATCGTAGTAAGCGGTTAAGTCGATACCAAAAATTCGTCCTTGTTCACGAATCGCCATAAGTGATTGCGGTACCATCACATTTAATAATTGTTCAAGTTGGGGCACTAACTTACGGTAATCCAGTAATCGAATACCTTTATCGTTGGTAAAGCTAGACTCATCACGAGCACGCTCCCAAAACTCAGCGAGGCTTGAACCAGATTTACTGGCAATAACGGAATCAAAATGTTCAACATATTGCTTCACTGAACCTAGAAGATAGTCACGTTGTAAAAGTAACTCTTCACCTTGTCTTAAACGTTCACCAATGCTGCCATCAGCTTCTTCTTTACTTTTAGGTAATTTAAGCTCAGCGAGTTTACGCATCACTGCACGCAATTTCGTTAAGTTCTCTGATGCGTCAACTTGTGCTGCATCAGAGGCTTTTTTAACCGTCTCTAGCTGCTGTTTGCGCTGTTTAACTTCAGCCGTTTTATTCGCAAGTTGTTGCTCGAGTTCAAGCACGGCTTGTTTTACTTTAGATAAGTCTGTTTGCAACTTTGGCTTGCTGACAAGCCAGGCATTTTGATACCAATGATCGTAACGCAATACATCACTGCGACGTTTTTCAGCATGGCTGATTTGCGCTTCTAGTTCTCGTATTTTCCCTTTAAGCGCCACAATTGCAGCTTCATCAACCCCACGAGATTTAAGCTCATTTTTATACCAAGTATCACAGGCTTTTTGCTCTTGTTTAGCATTGCTGCGACGGGTTTCAATATTGGTTTTGATTTGTGCGAGCTGATTGTCTAATGCTCCGATAACATCTTGCCAATAAGCATTTTTTTCCATTCGAGCTTCAAGCGCTTGGTCTTTTTGCTCATCTAGCCACTCTAGATGCTGGTTATGTTGCTGCTTGAGCTCATTATCAAGCTGCACTAATCGTTTGGCTGCATGGGCTTTTCTATCTGCTAACGCTTGGTTAATTTGAGTCTGAGTGCTACGTTTTTCATCAAATAAACGTCTGACATCTTCACGGCTATTTTTATAAGCCGTTCGTGCAAAAGTCAGTTCTTTGCTGAGGTTATCTAACTCATCATTAATCATAACAAGCTGATCTTCATGTTCAACCTTTAGCTCTTCAGCTTGAGATAAAGCCTCTTCTGCTTTGGTTAACCGTAAGCGTAAATCTTGCTCGGACGCGGCATAATCAGGGACATCTATCGCCTTTAAATCAAGCCCAATACCAAATAGCGCGTCATCGCTACTGCCTGCCACAGTAGGATGTAAGTCGGTGCGATGAAGCAACTCAGGTGCTATCACTTTACCAAAGCTTTGCTCCCAACCTGGAGACTCTTTACGTAAAAACTCAAGTAACGTGTGTGACTGCGGGAATAATATCCCTTTAACATCATCAACATCAGCTAAACGTTCATTCACTCTGACACTCGCAATCCGCAGCGCTTCACTCACTTGATCGCGTTTAGCACGTAATTTACGTTCGTCTATGGATAAGCGATCGACCTTTTGATTACAGATTTCTTGTTCTTCATCTGCACGGCTAATGCGCTCATCAAAAATGGCTAACGTGGTTTTTTCTTCTTCAGTGTACGTCACACCGTCAACTTGATGGCTAAGTTCACCACGAGTCAATTTAAGTTGATATTCTTGTTCCGCAAATGTCGCTTTACCCGCATCAGTTTTTTCACGCCAAACATTTTCAAGATTAGCTAAATCTTCTGAAGCGGCCTCACGTTGAGCATCACGGTTTTCACGCAGTTCATCTTGTTCTTCGTGGAGCGTTTCAAGCTCACGATGAAGCTGCTCTGCTATCTTGCTACGTCGACTACTGTAAGCTGCTTCAATATCTTGATGCTTTTCAGTTTGCAGTTTATGACGCTCTGTTAGATTTTCTAAATCACTACGCCAATTATCTAAACTGTCTAAATCGGCTTTAGCTTGTTCAATATTGGCATTTAAGAAACCTTCATATTGATCCTCAATTGCATCAAGCTCAGCCTCATACTTGCGAGTATCACCTTGTGCAAATGATAACTCTTGGCTTATTTCGTCCCTTGCTTCTTTCCACTCTTCATCTAACATGCGTAGTTGTAAGCTGGCATCTTTAGACTCGTTTTGACTTAACTCTTGTCTTTCTGCCTCAAAGGTTTCATCTGCGCGATAACCTTTGGCTAAACTGCCTAAACGAAGTTCAGCACTGAGTAATTGATTAAACTCTTGCTCTAGTTTTTCAAACTCTGGGCGAATTTGTTCAAAACCTTGTACTAACTGGCTTTCACGGATCCAACTTTCAACTCGCTGAGGGTTTAAACGTGATGTGGGCGGGTTAACGCCATCTTCCTCTAGAATCGCCGCTACCATCGACTTAACGGTTTCCATTTTTCCTTCTTTGGAATGCACCGCTTTAGCGAGTTTTTCAATATGACGTAGTGAGTATTCGCTATCACATAAGGAGAATTGATGCCCATAAGTGCGCAGCTCGCCTTTATTGCCGCCTGTGGTGAGTAAGCTACGATCATGTTGAATAATGGCTCGATACTCTCGGGTATTTAGCAAATGAGTGTGAGTCACTTGGGCACGCTTCATTTCACGACCAAGTTCAGCCATGGTATGACAAATAATGGTGTCGCCATTACGTGATTTTACGTAATCATCTAACTCAAAGCCTTTGGCAATAAACCGGTAATTAACCCCTTTACCATCACCAGCAGAAGCCATAATCGCTTGGTATAGCTTGCCATCGCTCTTTTGATATTCGTAAATGATGTAGCTTGAATCATGAGGCAAATACCAACGCTCAAAGCTATCCCTAGTCGACGGAACGACCCGACTTGGGTACTCACCATAAAATACAGGTACCAGTCGTTGTAATGTCGTTTTACCTGATGCATTGGTACCACAAATATTGGCATGTCCAGCAAGTTGCAATTCAACGACACCCGGTAAATGGGTATTGATTAATACGATTCTGATCAAGCTTGGCATTGGGATCCTTTTACGCACTATCTGCGAAAGCAAAAACTCGTTTTATCACGGTTATTGTTGTGAGCAATTTTCTTATGCTAATAAGTTAAATCAAAGCGATGCGTGAAGCAATTTCGCTGATTAAATTGGCCTAAATGATACGCTAACATAACTCAAAACAGCGCTTAACAAAGCAGCAGTTGAAGTATAATTTGCTTAATCAACATACAATTGTGAGCAGGTTTTGGCGTTTTAAGGTGTTAACTCACTACCAAGTAAAAGCTGCAACCGAAAAACCGCTAACTACAGCCACAAAAAAACCACCTAAGAGGTGGTTTTTTCATTAATTTAATGTGCCAATGTTTAGTTAAAGTTTGAACATATCCAGTGAAAAAGGCTAAGAAACACCCTTAAGGTATAAGGCTAAGTCACATACCTCAGACATAAACTTAGAAAGCACATTAAAGCTTAAACTGAGAGGTGGCATTATTCAGCTCGTCAGAGAAATCTAACAACCCATCAGACACATCTTGTACTTCGGCTAAAATCTCTAATGTTTGAACAAATGAAGCATTCATTTCAACAACGTTATGGCTAACTTGCGCTGCTACTGCAGATTGCTGCTCTGTTGCCGCTGCTATGTGTGTATTCATGGTATTGATATTCACAATCTGTTCTTGAATAGACTTTAAAACATCACCGGTTTCACGGGCATGTTTTTCATTATCAGACGCTTTACCAATAGCAACATCCATCGTTGTAACTGATGATTCTGCCGCGCCTTTTAAGCGAGACAGAACTTCACGAATTTCTTTAGTGGCATCTGCAGTTTTAGAGGCTAAAGCCCGAACTTCATCCGCTACAACCGCAAAACCTCGGCCTTGCTCACCCGCTCGTGCAGCTTCAATCGCGGCATTAAGCGCCAATAAGTTTGTTTGTTCTGCAATGGAGGTAATGACATTGAGAATTGAATTTACACTTTCAGTGTCTTTGGCTAATTCATTAATCGACTCTGAAGCGATTTCAATTTCTGCATTAAGCTCTTGAGAAATATTAATCGTACTTGCCACCACAGCTAGGCCGTTTGTGGCTTCACGCTCTGCACTATCAGCCGCTTCTGCTGCCTGTTGGGCGCTTTGAGAAATTTCATTAACAGATAAGCCCATTTCTTCCATTGAGTGCTGCACTGTTTTGGCATCTAGACTTTGCTTTTCTGTTGCTTGAGTCGCAATACCCATTCGCTCTTTTAATGACTCTGCGCTTTGTAGTAATGGCGCTGTAACGCTTACCACTTGCTGAATCGCATCGGCAAGTAAACGTAAAAAACGGTTAAAGTTGGTCGAGACTTGGCCTAGTTCATCGCGCCCTGTGACATCAAGTTGATGACGTAAATCACCTTTACCATCGGCTAATTCACCAAGCGAGTTAGCTAAATTACCCGCAGAGCTACTTAACGATTTAGCAATAGAGATAGTTGCAATAGCCATTAATAATAGTAAAGACAAACCAATAGATAACGTCAGCATTAAACCGGTTTCTGAATGGCTAACCGACTCTTGAATCGTATAATTAAACTCGGTAACTTTGTCCGCTTTATATTGCTGAATACCTACCATTAATTTGTCATAAACTTGGGTTTTAGTAGCAATAATCTGGCCGACTTTGCTCATGTCAATCGTGTTATCAACCATGCCTTTAGCAAGGTCAAAGGTCACCTCATTATATTGATTTAGTTCTTTATTAAGTAATGACAAATTACTCGACTGTTCACTGTCGAGACTAATAAGGCTATTAATGTTTTTTTGCAGAGATTGGTATGTTTTATTGGCGTTATCAATCAAGTCTTCATCAGAAAATGACACCGCTTGAGTATAAAGTTCATCAAGCCTTTGAACATAAATAACATTTTGATTGGCAAGCTCAACACGCTGCGAGACTTTGTCTTGCATGAACGTCATTGCATCGTTGTTCTTATTAATCGAAATAATACTGATCGTTAAATTGACGGCAAAGATGATGACAGAAAGTACGAAAATCAAGCCGACTTTCTTGAAGATTGACATGTTGCTAAACCAATTCATTTATTGCCCCCAAAGCACTCGTAAAAGGATATTTGCCTTAATAAAACACGTATAAATAAACTGCGCTGACACTTTAAAGTGACCATATTATTTATCGCAGCTTACCTTGCTAAAACGCGTTAAAATCCTTTTATACTGCTATTAACGACAAATACGTTACAATTTGTATATCGGCCACTCGGCAAATTGCTAAAGTTAATAAGCAATATTATTTCGAGTCGTCGCTTTAACTTCGTAAAGCTTATCATCAGCTTGCTTGATTAATTGTTCTGCATTGATCCCTGGTTGCCATTGCGCAGCCCCTTGAGAGACAGTGACATACTCGCTCACCAAAGAGTCTGGGTGCTGAAATGCTAATTGGTTAAGGCGTAACTTAATATTATTAGCGACTTCAACTGCGCCTGCTATATCGGTTTCTGGAAGCAACACAATAAACTCTTCTCCGCCATAACGAGCACAAACATCTCTCGGCCTTTTAATCTGATGTTTTAATAACTTTGCCAGCTCAATCAAGCATTCGTCACCACGCTGATGGCCTGAGTAGTCATTGAGTTTTTTAAAGAAGTCTATATCCATTAGAATGATTGACATGGCCGAGCCACTTCGCTCGCAATGCTGAATTTCTTTGGTTAACATCGCATCAAAATAACGTCGATTACTCAGCTTGGTCAAACTGTCTGTTAACGCTAATTGATTGAGTTCATTCACTAAACGTTGATTTTCAACATCTTTAAAAATCGACTTCCTAAACCATTTTTCAATGACTTGCTGACCTGAAATGACAATCCCAAGAAAGCTCAACATTTTCATGATTGGGAAAAACAACTCATCAGCAAAAAAGAAAATTCTCACCGATGCCATATAAGTCGACATGATGAGTACAGCAAAAAGCAATAAACGACGGACGGGGAAAAATGCGATAGATAAAGCAAACATCATTAAATGCAATATTGATTCTACTTTTCCCTGAGCAAATGGTGCTGATAATATCAACCAGTTACAGACTGTGATCCAACATAAAATTAACGCCAATATATAACGATAGAAGCGGCCGTAGTCATTTATCTTTTGCGACGAAGGAAGAGAAAAATCGCGCATTGCGCCGTAAAGCGATACCAATGCTAATGGCAGGATACTAATCAGTGTGAAGGTGAAATTTAGCTCTGGAATATTCAACAATCGAGTAATGCCAATCACAACCGCTAAAATAAAGCTCAGTACACTTAACCAACGGCACCCTTTGGCAAGGTATTGCTGGGTTTCAAAGTGTAACTGTTGCTCAAATGTCGGGGTTGTTTTTTGCATCTTTCACTTATGCATGAGGATATCTCAATTGATTATAGCGACTTTCACACCTGTTGCGACATGCTTTTTGCTTTTAATTCAACCAGCACTTGAACTTAAACAACAATAGCTTACATAGTATTGCCACTTGGTTTAGTCACTTCACTGTTAACGCTAAATTTGCTCGCCAAACAAAAAAACAGCTAACAAAGTTAGCTGCTTTTACTTTTTCGATATTTGCTAAAGTAACCTAAAGGCTATCGCCTGGTTTGTGGAGGTGACTTATGCAGCAACGGTATCAGAGTTCAATGCTTTCTCAACAGTATCATCAGTTGCGTTACCTGCTTCATCACTATGACGAATCAAGTAATCGAATGCCCCTAATGATGCTGTTGCACCACTTCCCATCGCAATGATAATTTGCTTGTAAGCTGAGTTAGTCACATCGCCAGCTGCAAATACTCCGGGAATAGATGTCTCACCTTTACCATCAACAATAATCTCACCACGCGGAGTTAAGTCTACGGTATCGGTTAGCCACTCTGTATTGGGTACTAAACCAATTTGAACAAAAATACCCGCGAGTTCAACATTATGAGATTCGTTTGTGCTGCGGTCAGTATACGTAAGACCCGTTACACGCTTACCGTCACCCAAAACTTCAGTGGTCATTGCTTGAGTAATAATGTCAATGTTGCCCATTGAATTAGCTTTACGCTGCAAGACTTCATCAGCACGTAAACTAGCGTCAAATTCAAGTACGGTGACATGTTCAACGATGCCAGCTAAGTCAATAGCGGCTTCAATGCCGGAATTACCACCGCCAATCACTGCAACACGCTTACCTTTAAATAATGGGCCATCACAATGTGGACAATAAGCTACACCACTACCGCGATATTCTTGCTCACCAGGTACATTCATTTCACGCCAGCGTGCACCCGTTGCTAATAAAATGGTTTTACTTGTTAGCTTAGCGCCACTTTCAAGTTCTAGTTCAAATTGTTTACCCGACTTTAATGACAAAGCACGTTGATTATCCATGATATCGACATCATAATCTTTAACGTGTGCTTCAAGGTTAGCCACCAGCTTAGGGCCTTCTGTTTTAGACACTGAAATAAAGTTTTCAATGCCAACAGTTTCAGCCACTTGACCACCAAACTTATCAGCAACTACGCCAGTGCGAAGTCCTTTGCGCGCTGCATATATCGCAGCTGACGCGCCAGCAGGGCCACCACCAACAACTAAAACATCAAACGATTCTTTGTTATTTAACTGTTCAGCTTTTCTTGCTACTGCATTTACATCTAACTTGTTTAAGATTTCTACAACAGAAATCGCGCCAACAGAGAACGGCTCTCCATTCATATACACTGTGGGCACAGACATGATATTGCGGTCATTAATTTCATCTTGAAATAATGCGCCATCAATCATCACATTAGTAATATTTGGGTTGATCGCAGCCATCATATTCAACGCTTGCACCACTTCAGGACAAGTCTGACAGCTCAACGACACATAGGTTTCGAAATGGAATTCACCAGGTAAGTTTCGGATCTGTTCGATCACATCCGCATCTAATTTGATCGGATGACCACCAGAGTGCAGTAACGCAAGCACTAAAGAGGTAAATTCATGCCCCATTGGTAAACCAGCAAAGGTAATATTTGATCCATTTTGTGGATTTTTAATGCTCATTGACGGCGTTCTATCCGACGTTTGCTGCTGTAAACTCACTAAAGATGATAAACCTTCAATATCTTGAGCAAGTGATAACAACTCTTGAGACTTAGAGCTTGCATCTGCTGACACGACAAGTTCAACTGGGCGCTTGAGGTTTTGCAGGTAGGTATTCAGTTGATTTTTAATATTCGTATCTAACATACGTGTGCTCCTGGAAAATAAAATGAGATTGAGCAAAAAAATTGTCAATCTTAGTATCTCTGCATGGTGATGAATCACACAGAAATCGGGATGCCTAAGATTGACCGGAGATGATTTGAAACAGGCTTGCTAACCTTTGTTAGCAATATGGCTTACTCAGATGATGAGATGAGTAAGCCATTGTGACGTATTAAGTCTGTAAGCTTAGATTTTACCGACTAAGTCAATTGATGGAGCAAGTGTTTCTTCACCTGGCTGCCATGCTGCTGGACAAACTTCGCCGTCGTGTGTTGCTACGTACTGAGCAGCTTGAATTTTACGTACTAGCTCTGATGCGCTACGACCAATACCTAGGTCATGTACTTCAGCAACTTTGATTTCGCCTTCTGGGTTCATTACGAATGTACCGCGAAGTGCTAAACCGTCTTCTTCAATCATCACACCGAAATTACGCGTGATTGCACCAGTTGGGTCACCAATCATTGGGTAGTTGATTTTGCCGATAGTGTCTGAGCTTGCGTGCCATGCTTTGTGAGTGAAGTGAGTGTCAGTAGATACTGAGTAAACTTCAACGCCCATTTCTTGTAGCTTAGCGTAATGGTCTGCCATGTCGCCTAATTCAGTAGGACATACGAAAGTAAAATCAGCAGGGTAAAAGAATACTACTGACCATTTACCTAGTAGGTCTTGCTCAGTCACTGGTACAAATTCGCCATTGTGAAATGCAGTAGCTGAAAATGGCTTGATTGTAGAATTGATAATTGATTGAGTCATTGTGTTACTCCGATAATTTAATTAAGTGTGTCGCTGTATCCGTTTGATGGAATAGATAATAGCGAGTCTTTAAAATTAAATATAACGGGTAAAAACTATCACCCTAATCGGTTTTTTAGAACAAAGACAGATAAAAGACTTGGGTTATCGGATTTTCCGAATCACTGATATTAAACTTGCTTATTCCCATTGGGTAAAACGTGTTAGCGCCCGTCCAACTGGATAATCAAGCTGTTTGGATAATTGCTGCACATGTTGCTTATTGACTGCACTACCAAAAGAGTGTGGCTGCTTACTAGCATACACAACCCAATTGCCACCACCGGTTAATGTGGCATAAACATTTGCAAAGTGCATAGACAATGTCTGCTTTAATAGTTCACTTTTGCTATGCTCTTTCCAGCAATTGAGTACCAAAAACCCGTCAGTTTTTAAGCTTTGATGACAATGGGCAATAAACTCCACTGTAAGTTGTTTTTCATCGACTCCTTGCTCTATGTACATATCCGCGAAAATAATATCTACACGTTTATGATTACCTTCAGCAAGAAATGCGGTGCCATCTTGATGAACCAAATTCAACTTTTTGCCAATTGGCAACTGGAAAAATCGTTTAGCAATATCAATAACAGGTGAACGCAGTTCAACAGCGGTCAATTTTATGGCTGCATCATAACGGCGTAAAGCATGAATTAACCCACCGCCACCTAAACCTAATATGATTGCACTTTTAGGTTGGCTAAAAAGCAATACTGCTAACATCGCTTGAATATAGGTATGCTGTGGAATATGGGGCTGGGCTTTAAGGATTTTACTTTGTTCGTCATTGTCACCAAAGGACAAAATTCGACATTCATTGTCTTCTAAGACATAGATAGGGCCGATCTCATCACTAATATGATGTAACTGCTGATAATCTGACATGGAACTGACTCTGGTATACCGTCAGCTAATTTCAACCTGACGAATTTGGTTGCAAGAAAGACAGTTTACAGGATAAATTCAAACTCACATCATCTTGACTTCAAACTTAGCTTAAATAAGTCGGAACTTGACGCATTAAAGTGAGCCACTATGACAATTCAAATCCTAATTTGCGCTATTTGCATTGCTGTATTTATCTTTATACAGCAACAGCTGAAGCAATTTATCAGCCAACAAGCCAAGAAAAAACAGGTCAATGAAGTACGCAGCCGTTTAGTGACAAGACTATTAACTTACCTACTCTTTTTTATTACTGCATCCATTATGGCTGTGTCATTAGGATTGGGGTACCAAGAAGTCTCGTTATTTGTTTCATCTGCCTTTGCCGTTTTGGGGGTTGCGTTATTTGCCCAATGGTCAATGTTAAGCAACATTACTGCAGGGGTACTGATTTTCTTTGCATTTCCGTATCGAATTGGCGATAAGATAAAAATCGTGGATAAAGATGAAGATATGACAGGGGTGATTGTCGAAATCAGTTTATTTCATGTGATAATTAAACGCGATCAAGGCGATATGATGACTTACCCGAATAACCTTATGCTACAAAAGGCAGTCATAAAAATACCTAAAACAGTGAAGGAATCAAACTCATCTACAGAGAAAAACGCCTCTCAATATGTCGATGAAGATATCACGCCTGATTAGCTTTACACATTGCCCTAATAAAAAATGCGCCACATGGGGGAGCTCCCATAGCGCATTCATTAATTAAGCTAACTTCACGAGTGCTATCGCATCTGTGTATCGGGTTAATTTAATAAGCGCTGAAAAAATGCCACAGCTTGTAAATACATTTGCAATGCCAGTGCCGCATCATAACGTTCACCTTCATCACGCATAAACGCATGCTGAGCATTGACTTCTTGCCAGCTAAAACTCACGCCTTCTTGCTCAAGCTTTTGGTAAATCACTTTACGCCCTTCACTAGACACGTGAGGATCTTGCTTGCCAAACACCAAGGCCACCTCACCAGCAATATCCCCCGTGCGGGTAAGTGAATCATTCAATGCTTCACACGGTAAGGTATTGGAATGTATGTCTGTGGGATACAAGCAAAAAGCGCCACTGATATCCGCATTCAGCGCTGCTCTATATGCTAAATGCCCTCCGATACACACTCCCATAGCAGCGACTTTACTGGTGCAATAGGCTTGGCTACGAGCAAAATCCACCATTGCTTGCGTATCACTATCATGATGTTCTAAGGGCTTTGCAAATTTATCCGCATTGCCTTTATCTTTACCAATATCATCATAATCGAGCACGGTACCAATCGGGTTTAACTCGTGAAAAACCTCAGGAACTAGCACGACAAATCCGTGCCCAGCAAGTATTGCTGCACTGCGAGCTATAGGTGCTGTTTGCTGAAAAATTTCAGAGTAAAAAATAATTGTCGAGAACTGTCCTGCGACATCTGGGCGATAAACGTAGGTGCGCATCACGCCTGTTGGAGTGTCAATATCATGAACTTCCTTGGTGATTATCATATTCCCTCTTTTTAGTCAGTCTGAGTGCTGGTTTTATTAACATGTGTAAACGTTGAGCATTACCTAAAATAATGAGCCTCACCATGTTTGCTTACGATCTAATTTAACTCGTTTGCTGAATGCTGCCCTGAGAGTAAGTCGGTGACATTTTTTAAGGTTGTCGAGGCAATTGCATTAAGCGCCTCATCAGTTAAAAACGCTTGATGACCAGTGAAGATAACATTGTGACAGGCTGACAGCCGTCTAAAAACATCATCTTGAATTATTTCGTTGGACTTATCTTGAAAAAAGAGTTCTTTTTCATTTTCATAAACATCCAAACCTAATGCACCAAGTTGCCCCTCTTTTAGCGCTTCCATGGCATCGATTGCATTTAACAATCCACCACGTGAAGTATTAACCACCATGACCCCAGTTTTCATTTTATGAAAACTTTGAGTACACAGCATATGATGATTATCTTCAGTCAATGGGCAGTGCAAACTGATGATGTCACATTGAGGGTACAATTCATCGAGACTGGTATAGTTAACTCCTAAATCAATCACTTGCTGATTAGGATATGGATCGTAAGCAATCACCTTACAGCCAAAACCAAGCAAAATCTTAATCGTAGCAATGCCTATTTTCCCTGTGCCAATAACACCGACGGTTTTGCCATGCATGTTAAAACCCACCAAACCCGATAGGGCAAAGTTGGCGTCACGAGTGCGTTGGTATGCTTTATGTATTTTCCGGTTCAATGTCAGCATAATCGCAATAGTATGCTCTGCAACCGACTCGGGAGAATAAGCTGGTACGTTGACGACAGTGATCCCTAATCGATGCGCTGCATCTAAATCCACATTATTAAATCCGGCGCAGCGCATTGCGATAATTTTTGTGCCACCTTTAGCCAGCTCTACTAACACTTCTTCGCACAATGAGTCGTTAACAAATGCGCACACCACTTCAAAACCATCAGCCAATTTAACGTTTTGCATGCAAAGTCGATAATCGAAATATTCAATGGTTGCACCAAAATCTTGGTTGATTGCATCAAAGTGCTGAATATCGTAATTTTTGGCACTGAAGAAGCCAATTTTCATGTCATTGTCCTTAATAGAAAGCGTTACAACGGCTTATACTTGAAATCAAATAAGTAAATCGGATATCAAGGTTGCGCATTTTTATCACATCAGCATAGCAATAATTTAGAGTTTGCTATAGATCGCTATTCATTCGAAATGAATTTGTTAAGCTGATACGTCAATAACTGACCAATTACGTATTTTCTATGTCTAAAAAGCAGCAACAAGAAGTATCAGAATTTCAATTTTGGATCCAACGCCTCGGAAAAACCAGTTTACGCGCCTTGCATATTGTTGGTGTCGTCGGTGCCGGTGGCGGTCTGCTACTGGGTATAGAGCAAAGTGAGTGGCTTAACTATTGGATCATAGCAATGTCCAGTGGTGCTGCCCTGTTTGCTTGGGAAGTTATTCGCGATTGGCGCTGGTTAATTCAATTAAAAGGCGTATTAACCATCTGTAAAATTTTACTCTTGTTGCTATTTATCCCAATGGCAAATTGGAAGCCTGAGATCACTATCTTTATTGTGCTGTTATCAGTTGTGGTATCTCATGGACCTGCTGGGCTTAGACATTATTCTGTGGTCCATCGAAAAGTAATACATGGCAAAAAGGAAATTAAAGGTTAATCTAGTAGTATCTTTTGTTACTATTAAGGTTATAGGATGTTTCCTTATCCAGAACAATATCGGTTAGCTGCACCGCCGCTAACCACCAGTTTTATGGTTTTTTGGGCACTGTTTAGTCACAGTATTTTTGCTGATGCGAGCCCGTTTGCCCTCTATCCGCTACTGTCATTATTTCCTTTAGTACTCATCGCGCATGTGTATTTAATCTGGAATGCTCAAGGTATGTCTCGATTAGATCAAAGCTTTTATGCCTTGGTTCATGTTCCTCTCGCTTTTGTTGTTTGGACTTTTACCATTATGCACGTTAATGGCAACGCTTTTTCTTAATACAAAATTTAACGATTTGATTTAAGTAAAGGCTGAAATTGTCATTTAGCCACAAAGGTAGCGAGAACAACTTGCACAAATATGGCGGCAAAGGTATCTTTGCCGCGCATTTACGTTAAAGGCTTACCATGGCAGATTTCATTTACCTTCCTCCAACCGATCCTTGGCTTGATATCATTCACGAAGATAAAGACATTATCGTACTGAATAAGCCTTCAGGATTGTTATCTATTCCTGGAAGAGAAGCTCAATACCATGACAGCATATATAGCCGTGTGCTTGAGAAGCACCCCAATGCACAAATTGTACATCGCTTAGATATGGCCACATCTGGGGTTATTGTCGTTGCACTGCGCCGTAATGCAGAGCGTGAGTTAAAACGTCAGTTTCGAGATAGAGAAACGGCCAAAACCTATTACGCAAGAGTTGCGGGCCATGTGAATCCTGCGATTAAGCAAGTGGATTACCCGCTGATTTGCGACTGGCCAAATCGCCCGAAACAAAAAGTGGACCATAAGTTAGGTAAGCCCTCATTAACCTATGTAGAAGTCATCAGTTACGCCAAACAATCTACCTTAGTTAAACTCACGCCCATTACAGGTCGCTCTCATCAACTAAGAATTCATATGATGGCAATAGGCCATGTCATTTTAGGTGATGGTTTTTACGCTGATCCACTCGCCAAAAGATTATCAACACGATTACTACTGCATGCTGCAGAACTTTCGTTTAATCATCCGTATCATCAGCAAGCATTAACCTTTAAAGCCGAAGTGCCATTTATAGAACCTATTAATGATCAATAATTAGGGCTTAATTAGCGATAAAACCGAGATATTATCGAGTACTCAATCATAGATTGTTGCACTTGCTATTGCTATGGTTCCCCTTATTGTTACTTGCTTGTTTCTTTTACTTAGGTCTATTACTGAGTTCTCATACTTAGTTTTCCAGCTTACTTATCTTAATGACTTACTCTACGTCGTTATCTTAAAAACTTATGTCTAGATAGTTGTCGATAGTCATATTCAAACTCACCTCCTCGGAAGCCACTTAATCATAGGAGGGGTATTCATCAAAATGACTTCATGAGAAGTTTTTGATGGCATTTATGTATATTTAGCCTTAAATTAATAATTAATTGTAACTAAATTAGGCATTTTAATATGGAAACCCCATTTCAAAGAGATCAGCTCGATAATCAAATTCTTGAAGCATTGATGGAAGAAGCCCGCACCCCTTTTGCTGAACTGGCGAAACGATTTGCCGTCAGTGCAGGGACGATTCATGTCCGAGTAGAAAAAATGAAACAAGCAGGCATTATTACTGGAGCAAGGATAACAGTAGATCCTAAAGCTTTAGGCTATGACGTTTGCTGTTTTATTGGTATCAATTTAAAAAGTGCAGGTGATTATCCTGCTGCCATATCAAAGTTAAATGCCCTTGAGGAAGTTGTTGAGGCATATTATACCACTGGTAATTACAGTGTTTTTGTAAAGGTAATGTGCCAGTCTATCGATGGATTACAGCATGTTTTAATCAATCGCATCCAGTCAATTGATGAAATTCAATCAACAGAAACATTAATCAGCCTACAAAACCCTATTGTTCGTGGTGTTAAGCCTTAGTCCAAAAAATAATGGCTTATAACTTACTTAATAATGATATACCACTTAAGAGATAGTTAAAATTCATAATAATTTTGCAAATTTGTAACACCTTTGGTTACCTTTGTTAAAGTTTTGTGTTAAAAAGTCGTAGAGTGCATCGAAGAATGCGCCATACGCATTATAAACAAAATTATAAAACAGCATTACCACCGACCTAGTCTCTACCCTACACATGCTTGGACGTGGTCAATGCTTTAACCAAGGAAGAAGTTGTGAAGACTAAATTATCAATAGCTATATCAGCAGCACTACTATCAAGTGCTAGCTTTGCAAACACCGAAATGACAGGCAATAAATATGAGTTAGAAATATTGTCTAGTAATCAATACAGCAAGCCAGCTGTCAGCCCTATCAATGTAACTGCACCAAAACGATTTATCGTTGAACTATCTTCTCCTGCGGTAGCATCATACCAAGGCGGTACTCAAAATCTTGCTGCAACAGCAGTAACAGCAAAGGAAACCAAATTAGATATACAATCTGCTGCAGTTCAAAATTACGCATCACATCTTGCTAATGAACAGAAAGCATTTTCAAGTGCACTCAATAAAATCTCTGCCAACAGTAAAGTAGAGCGCCAATTCAAAACTCTTTTCAATGGCGTAACAGTCGCAGGTCAAAATTTAACTGTTGAGCAGTTAATGGCTATTCCTGGGGTTAAATCTGTTTACCCTGAAACTATGTATGACATCAGCATGGATGCATCACTTCAAGTTATTAATACTGAAGCGATGTGGACAACTGTGAATGGAATGGCAAATGCAGGTAAAGGCATTCGAGTTGCAGTTATCGATGGTGGTATTCGACCAGAAAACCCAATGTTTGCCGATGAAGGTTTTGAAGCACCTATGGGCGCCATGCCAACTGATGATTACTGTTCAACAACAGATGAGTCATTCTGTAATAACAAACTGATTGTAGCACGTTGGTCTCAACCGACTTTTGAAGTCTGTCCTGATGAATACATGAGTCCACTAGGTTACGGCGGTCACGGTACACACGTTGCAGGTACAGCTGTAGGTAATTTAGTCTCTACCCAATTTAATGACATTGATGTTGAATTATCAGGTGTAGCTCCAGCAGCATACTTAATGTCATACAAGGCGTTATATTCTAAAGCAGACTGTTCAGGTGGTAGTGGCTCTAACATCATGTTAATGGAAGCGTTAGAGCATGCAGTTAATGATGGCGCTGATGTTATCAACAACTCTTGGGGTGGTGGCGCTGGTGCGGATCCTGCCAGTAGCCCATATAAAACCATGTTTGAAGCAGCTGAAGCGGCGGGTGTTGTCGTTGTTTCTGCAGCGGGTAACGACGGTAATGGCGCAAGCACTATTGGTTGCCCTGCATGTATTGAGTCTGGTATTGCTGTAGCCAACAGCACAACAGGCCGCTACTTTGCCAACAGTTTCAATGCTGGTGGTGAAGACTTACTCGCAATCCCTGGTTCTGATACGGTTATCGAAATGGATGTTACAGCACCTGTTGTTGCTGCAATAAATATCGATGAAGCTAATTTTGAAGGGTGTGATGCTTTCCCAGTTGATAGCTTTAAAGACAGTATCGCATTAATATCTCGAGGTGCTTGTGCATTTTCGTCGAAAGCTGAAAATGCGATGAATGCTGGTGCAAGTGCACTTGTAGTATATAACAGTAATCCTGGTGCACCGATTACCATGTCTATGCCTGGCGTTACATTCCCATCGGTGATGATTTCAAATGGTGACGGATTAGATATTATCGATACTATGGGCGAAACGGCAACCGAAGGTACTGTTGGTTCAGAAATTAAGCGTTTAATGGTACCTGAACTAGCCGATACCATTAATAGTTCTAGCTCACGCGGTCCAAACGGTAACCAAAATATCTTAAAGCCGGATATTGCTGCTCCAGGTACTAATATCTTATCAGCTTACTCGCCTGATGATGGTGGACTAGATTTCAATATGATCTCTGGGACCAGTATGGCAAGCCCTCATGTTGCTGGCGCTGCAGCAATGATGCGTCAATTACATCCTGATTGGTCTGCAAATGATATTAAGACCGCGCTAACATCAACTTCAACTGTTGATGGCATCCTAGATGATGATGCAACTACTGCAGCTTCACCGTTTGCAATGGGTGCGGGTCGTATGGATTTAGATGCTGCAGCTAAAGCGGTATTAACTTTCGATAAGCCTTCAATTGCTGCTGATTCATGTGTTGGTCCATGTACTTTCACTCGCACGGTTTACAATAAGAGTGAAGAAGACACCTCATGGTCATTAGCCGCAAGCTCTGATTCTGCAGGCATCATGGTTTCTCCAAGTACTTTAGATACCCCAGCTGGCGGCTCTGCGACCTTTATGGTCACAGTCGATTCTACTTTTGCAGAATATGGTGATTGGATATTCGGTAATGTGATGCTTTCGAGTGCATCAGGCATGCAAGATGCTCATTTACCTCTTGCAGTGTTAGCGCAAGAGTCTAGCGACTCTTCATTGATTTCTGTAACTTCTGATGATGCAGATTTGACGACTTCAGATGATATGGAAATTTCAGCAGTGCTCAACAACACCATGTTTGAGAATACTGTTACCTTCACAGCAATGGCACCTGAAGGTTCCATGCTAACTTCAGAAGATGATGTATCAGTTACTTTAACCAATGCTTCTCAAAATGGCTTTAGTGTAAACGAAGAAACTGGTGTAATTACTTGGGTTGGAAGTTTAGAGCAATCTGAAATGTCTATCGAAGCCTTCACTGGTACTTATCCAAGTATTTTTGATGCAGATTTAGCATTTATTCCAACATGTGACGAAGGGTGTGATGAAAAGTCATTCACTTATGAAGGTCTTCCATCATTCAAATATAATGGTTCAACTTACGATACGATTACGATTTCAGACAATGGTATTGTTTTAGTTGGTGGCGGTAATACAGGCGGTACTTGGAATAATAAAGAATTACCTGATAGTGCTAACCCTAATAACATTCTTGCTCCTTTCTGGTCAGATTTTGATTTAAGTGATGGAACTGCAACTGATACTGGTGGCGGTCAATTAGGCTTAAACATTATCGAACTTGCATCAGGAACCTTCATTGTTGTTGAATGGAACGATGGCCAATTATATGCCGACCCATCTGGTACGGCATATTCATTTAGTGTTTGGATTAAGATTGGCGATGTTGAAGATGTTTCATTTAACTACCTAGATATTCCAAATATGCCTGCGAATGTATCTATTGGTGCAGAAAATATAGGTGGCACGATTGGTTCTACTTATTACTACAATGGCGAAGGAACTGCGGTAACTAACGATGACTACCTTCAAGTTGTTTCATCAGCTGCTGGACAAGTCAAAATTGACTATAAAGCAACAGCGGAAGATTTCGATCTTGGGTATATGGACAGCTCAACTACAGTTGAAGAAACAGCTGTTACATTCAACGTTTTAGAGAATGATACAATGCCAGCTCAAAAAGTGGCTCGCTCTAAAGTGACTGGTGATGGTATAACTGCCTCTGCTCAACGCATTATCAATATTGCCGCTACAGGTGATCTTGGTATGGTGAAAATTGTTGATGAGCCAGCAAATGGTACAGTGACAATCACAGAGTCTGGCGAAGCAACTTACACGCCTAATAAAGATTTCTTCGGTAAGGATATGTTTACCTACTCAGCTACAGACGCTGCAGGTACTGTAAGCACTCCAACTGAAGTGGTGGTTGATGTAACCAATGTTAATGATGCACCGACTGTATCCCCTTCAGCCAGCAAGATCTTAGTAGGTCTGGAAGCAACGGTTAGTTCTGGTGCTGCTGATGTTGATGGTGACTCGCTAACATATGCTTGGACTCAAACAGCTGGACCTGTAGATGTATCTTTCGATAGTACAGCCAAAGATATTAGCTTTGTTTCTACTAAGACTGGTGTCTATACCTTCACTGTCACAGCAAATGATGGCGAAGCAGATAGTACTACTGAACAAGTTTCAATAGATATTCTTTCTGCTCCTGACCTTAAGGATGACAGCGGCTCTATGGGCTGGTTAACTACGCTTCTTCTTCCTTTAGCGATGTTCCGTCGTCGTAAAATGAAGTCATAATCGTTATTTAACACTTAACGTAAAAAGCCCAGCATATGCTGGGCTTTTTTATGTCGATTGACTTATCAGTTAATGATTAATAACCAATGTCGAGATAAAGTAGCCCAATACGGTTGCCGTGGTGACACCGATAAATCCTGGCACTAAAAAGCTATGATTTAACACATACTTACCAATATTTGTCGTACCTGAGCGGTCAAAGCTAATTGCCGCTAAATCACTTGGGTAGAATGGGAAAAAGAAGTAAGCATAACAAGCAGGTATAACACCAATTAACACAGGTGCGGGTATACCTAATGCAAATCCCAACGGGAACATAATCGTTAATACTGCCGCTTGGCTTTTAAGAAAAATAGATGCCATAAACATGGCTATCGCAAATGACCAAGGGTAGGCGCTCACTAAGTCACTTAATGAACTCACTAAGTAGCTTTTATGATGTCCAATAATAGTGTCACTCAACCATGCAATACCAAAAATAATCACCACAGCCGTCATACCGGCAGTAAAGACATTACTATTAACAATCTTTTGTGGCGAAACCTTGGTTGCCAGTAATATAACCGCACCAACAGACAACATCATGAACTGTATCGCTACAGACATTTTTACGCCTTCTGGTAGCAATTCTTTACTGAACATAGCTAACACAATAACAGATAAAATCCCGGCCAAAAATAATGCTAAACCTCTTTTGGCAATGCTATCGGTATGTGCCTGATCGTCAGTTTCAACTTCAGGATCAATCAGATTCTGACGAAACTCGTCATCTTTAAGGCGTTCTTGAAATGCCTCATCTTTATCTAAATCTTTCCCGCGATGTAAACTCCAAGCGCAACCTGCAAGCACACCAACTAACGTAGCCGGAATCGTTACCGACAACACATTAATTAAACTGATATCAAGATTGTTATCCATCGCAGTGGCCATGACTACTGCCGCCGCAGCAGCAATAGGGCTTGCAGTAATCCCCATTTGAGATGCCACTGTTGCCATAGCTAATGGACGCTCAGGACGAATACCTTTTTTATAAGCAACATCATAAATAACTGGCAATAGTGGGTAAACTGAATGGCCGGTTCCCACTAAAACAGTTAACGAATAAGTACATAACGGGCCTAAAAAAGTAATTTGGCTAGGATGTTTTCTAAGTAATTTTTCAGCATATTTAACTAATAACTTAAGGCCACCCGTGGCCTCAAGGGTAGCTGAAGCAGCCACTACAGCGAGAATAATCAGCATAACACTGACTGGCGGCGATCCTGGGGCAATACCGAACACAAATGCCAAAACCGAAACACCTAAACCGCCAAGCAAACCAAACGCAACACCACCGTGACGGATACCAACGAATATCACCGCTAGCAGCAACAGCATATGAATATAGAACATTAGCTAAATCTCCTTAGCAAACATTAATTTATGTATGACTTCCTGCGTCATAACAGATTGATTTCAGAGTCAACAGCAGAGTTAATGTAGGGAGCTCGCTGTATCCATGATGCTGAAATCGTTTTTAAGGCTATAGACTGGTTATGTTTTTTGACAGCCTTACACCTTGTTTATACATCAATAACCCAGCACTCAATATCAGTTAAAAACGATACAGTGACCTTGCTCATGTAAAAAACAAAGTTAATTGTAAAACTGTGATCATCTAATCTTTAATCAACTCGAATATACAAAAAAGGCATTCACCAACAATAAGATGAACCAAATAATTTCGTCTAAATAACATCAAATTAGCCATATTAAAAATAACTAATTATAAATATTGAAAACCAAGCCAAGTTTAATTCTTAAACAAATAATAATTAGCCGAAAATAAACCTTAATGTTTTCATTCAGTTTTTATTCAGCATCTCGAGATTATAGTGAATCCATCAAAACGAACTGACTTACATTTTTTACTTGGAGTGGATTATGAAAACAAAGCAACTTATTTTAGCAGGTGTGATCACCTCAATGATGTCTGTACCTGCAATGGCATCTGATTGGTTTATTGGTGGCGCAGCTGGCTACCAAAAAAATACCTATAAATTAGATTCTTCAGTAGATGGAACTAAAGAAAAAGAAAAAGATATGGCTTATCAACTTCGTGTTGGTACCTATATCAATGACAACAGCCGTGTATATGGTACTTATGGCTACAACTCTGAAGATATAGGCAAGCAGCAAAACTTCTTACTGTCTTACGATTACCTTGTTCCTCTCGGTGCTAGTAATAAAATGAATTGGTTTGTCGGCGCCACTGCTGGTATGACACACACGAGTATTAAAGATGCTGATTTAAGCTCTGGCAATAACTTCGTTTGGGGTGGTCAAACTGGCTTTATGTACAATATCAATGACAACTGGTCTACAGAAATTGGTTATCAATACCTAAAGCAAGATTATGAAAAAGATGTGGGTAATGGTGCGAATACTGGTACCTTCTCATTAAATGATACCCAGCAGGTCTATTTAGCTATTGATTATAAGTTCTAGTTAAATAACTAACATACTAATAATATAGGACACTTAATGTGTCCTATATTATTTGCATGAGACTCAATTAGTTAACCAATTAACATATAAAACCATCAATACCTAAAATGATATTCATCAGAAAATTATATCTAGCCAGACATAAAAGTACTTTAATTATTCACAATAGCTTTAGTCTCTAGAGTAATAATCAATAATGGTGCTTTATTCAGCAGTTAATAACCGTTACTTGGTTAATAACAATTCAATTAAAAAACTATTTTTATGTGGCCAGCAAAAGTATTTAAGCCTCTAGCACTTAATGCATTAGCCAAATCCCCTACTTAAACAGTTTCATTGGTACGATTGCTTATTGATAAACCTTGCTAAGCTTTCATAAAAATGTCATCCCTTACCTTTACTATTCGCTCATTATTAACTTTGAGCATATTCAATAGCTTAATAAAAAAGTAATACTATAGAGTCGTTAAAAAACCGGTCAACTCTTACTTAGACCATGATAAATATGAGATTTTTATGAAGCATTATTTTTCAGGCATAATTCAATACACCTGCATGACCGCTGTTCTGTTGTATGGACTAGGCTGGATTAAAGGCGAAAGTCTTGCTGATGAACTCTCTATCGATGACAGCGGCTACGCGCTACTGCAAGATTCGTTAACACGTCAAATACCCTTTTATGAACTCGGTATTGTCGCTGGATTCGAAAAACGTCAAATAAGAAATAATACATATAAAAGCAATTAGTTAAGCAATATTTTCGATAGGTGTTATTAGAACTTAAAGCGTTAGATTGGCATATCTCAACAAAAGCAGGCACAAAAAAACCGACATTAAGTCGGTTTATTCCTCAAAGAGGAGATGGTACCGGTGGGCGGACTTGAACCGCCACGCTCGAAAGCAACGGATTTTGAATCCGTCGTGTATACCAATTTCACCACACCGGCATCATATTGATGTTTCAAAAGAGCTAGGCTCAATCGAGAATCAGAATTATACCTAGGCCAATGGCAATGGCAAGCCCTTTCAGCACCTTAATCGAAGTTTTCATTTCAATAGCTCAAATCTCATTCAAAGCAAGTATTCAGTTACGTTAAACACTACTTTAAACGTCTCAGCTTGCTTGGATTAGCCAGCATTTGTGTGATGAAGCATATAATTGACTCCTTTCTAATACATTACATTAGCGATTAAGCAATAACCGAAAGGTTAATTGATCGAGATCATAATTGTTAACAGATGTATGCGATATGTTACTTATGACTTCACGATAAAGAGGATTATGAAATGGCATTCTGGTTAGATTTGATGTTTGGTAATGCAATAGGTTTGCTATCAATGATTGTTATCTTCTGCACCATGGGAATTATGTCGTACATGATGTGGATGTTTATTGTGAAGTCGGCTCCAAAAAAATAGGTAATACTTATTTAGATTTAAGTCAGTTTTTGTGTTTCTTAGCAAATTATTAGGGGGCGTTTAGCCCCCATTTTTGTGTCAAAAATTCGTATTGAAAAATACAGCAGTGACATAAGTCGACATAGTCAATTAAGCGGCATGTTTTCTTGGCTGCACTAATCCATTAATAAACTGCGGCCTTGCTTTGATTAGATGAGTTAACTCTTCTTTACTTGGTTCGCCAGCGGGTAAACGCAGCACTTCCCGATTGAGGTATACGCGCGCCTTCATTGAAATCTTATATTCAGCAGTAGGCCCTTGGATAGCGTAATGTCTTTCATTACCGACAAGCTCAAGAATACTTGTTGCAACGAGTCCTTTAACGGCTAACTCGTTTTGCGGTAGTGCCAAAATAGTGGCTCCTTGCAGAAAGAACTCTCGTAATAAGGCACGTTCAGCCGGATCCAATAGCTTCACTTTCGCTTCAATGGTTTCTATGGCACGTTTTTCACGTAAGTAACTAATCGACTCATCAACAACAAATGTGAATAACTGACTCAAAAAGAAAGCGGCACCAACAATTAAACCTAAACCAATAAAGTGCCCATAGTTAGACACAAAACCGTCAAGGGACAAAGTTTGTAACACATGGTTCGGTGCAAATAATAATACTGCACACGCTACCACCCACCAAAGCATCACGCTTACCAATACACGCTTAATATTGGCTAACTTTAAGGTATCTAATTTAAATTTCATCATGTTACGTCCAAAGTGTCAGATTTTTGAATCTATCACTTCAAAAGCAATTTTGGTGCCAAGAGATTATCCGTAAGTAAAAAATAAATGTTTAATAGGACTTAAGATGCACAGGGACGTGGCTGATGATGTGGGCCATGTGAAATAGAACTATTTCGACCGCTAATTATTACGCTTCTCTTACGCTATGTGAAGATGGCAAATCGTTCATTGCTATACAGAAAAGTCTTAATATAGATGGCGTAACCTTATTGGATTACACCAAAAAATGTTGCAACACTGAAATGGGGGCGATAACTTTAGTTACTTTTCTGCAAGTCTTGCTAAGACTCTGCTCGCGGCAATAAAACCAAATGTACCTGTGACCATAGTGACCGCGCCAAAGCCTGAAGCACAATCCATTCTCATGCTACCGTCAGATGCAGCCTTGGTACTACATACACTGCCATCATTTTGCGGATAAACTAGATGTTGAGTTGAAAATACCGCGTCAACAGCAAACCGTCTTTGCGTATTTTTAGTGAAATTATATTCACGTCTTAAAATCCCCCTCACTTTTGCGAGTAAAGGATCTTGAATGGTTTTAGCTAAGTCAGTTAACTGAATTTGGGTTGGATCAGTTTGACCACCCGCTCCACCCACGGTCACTATTTTCAGTTTATTACGCTTACACCAGGCAATTAAAGCCGCTTTCTGCTTTACTGCGTCAATACAATCAACCACATAATCAATGGCAAGAGGCTCTTGCTTAGTGCCCAAGTATTCAGCCAAGTTATCTGCTGTTATAAAATCTTCGACTTCATTAACAACGCATTTTGGATTAATTTCACGTAAACGCTTTGCCATCACCTCAACCTTTGACTCGCCAATGGTTGACGCTAATGCATGAGATTGACGATTAGTATTAGTCACGCAAATGTCATCTAAATCAACTAATGTGATTTGCCCGATCCCACTACGAGCTAACGACTCTGCAACCCAAGTGCCTACACCGCCAATCCCAATAATGACCACATGTGCCTTGGCAAAGTTTTCAAGTGCATGTTGACCATATAAACGGCCAATTCCACCAAAACGATTTAAATATGATTCTGACAACATGTGATGCTCTTGCTACTGACTTATTCGGGGGCGGTATTTTATACGAATTCGCTGAGGAGCGAAATAAAACTCTGCCATTGCAATAAATACAGCAGATTGAGATAGACACATTTCTCGACACACCTGTTGCAAACATTAACTAACCACATCATTTTGTGATAAGTGCAGTTAACGGTTGCAGCCTGCTTGTTAAAAAGCAATGTAAGCCTTGTAAACCAATATGATACAAATCAAATAAAAAACATCATTAGTGATAACTGTCACACTTTTCAGTGAAGCTTTTATGTCAATATCGGGCGCAAATAAAGGATCCAGAATAATAGTGCCTTTAGCGTATCCGTTATGAGTCACTATTTCTATCAATGTTGAGCACACCTGATGAGTGCCAACAAAATCAAGCCCTTACCAAAGGAAGATTAAGATGATGAAAAAAAACCTGATCACTGCAGCTATTTTATCTTGTACTGCTATGACTTCATTTACTGCTTTAGCTGATGGTCCAAATTTCTACGGTCGTGCTGATCTTGCACTTACGAACTCTGACTTGGGTGTCGCAACTCAAAACCAAAAAGACGGTACAGTCATTGAAAACAATTTCTCTTGGTTAGGTGTGAAAGGCACAGAGAAAATCAACGATGACTTCGAAATTCTTTACCAAATGGAATTCGGCGTAAGCAACTTTGATAATTCAGGTAACACATTCGCTGCTCGTAACACCTTCATCGGTCTTAAAACCAACGCTGGTACTGCATTAGTTGGTCGTAATGACACTGTATTTAAGCAATCTGAAAGCGGCTTTGACTTATTCGGTAACAGCAACTCAGACATCGACTTATTAGCAGCTGGTCAAACTCGTTCTGGTGACGGCATTAGCTATTACTCACCAAAGTTAGCTGACATGCTAACACTTAACGCGACTTACTTAATGGATGATAACTACGAATCACAAAGTGACTCTATGTACGCATTAAGTGCAACGATTGGTGATAGAGCGCTTAAATCTCACAACTTCTATGCAGCTGCCGCTTACCAAGACGGCATTACAGACATCGAAGCATACCGTGGTGTGGTTCAAGCTAAATTTGGCAACTTCATTGTTGGCGGTTTATACCAAAACACTGAAAGCCTAAAAAGCGAATTAGCACACCTTGAAGGTGACAGTTACTTCATCAACGCTGCATACGTGATGGGTAACCTTAAAATTAAAGCAATGTACGGTTACGATGATTCAGGTCTAGGTAAAATTGTAGACCGTCGTACTGGTCAGCTTGAAAATGACGAAGGTGCAAACGTATTAGATGCACGTAAAGATGTATCTGACGTTGAAATTCAACAATTCAGCATCGGTGCAGATTACCGTTTAAGCAACAACACTTTAGTATACGGTCACTACGCGAAATACGACGGCGACATGAAGCTAAATGGTGTTGTTGAAGATTTAAGTGATGATATCTTCACTGTTGGTGTACGTTTAGATTTCTAAATACACTGATAAGCTGTTGAATTAATTAACAGCGAATTGTTAAGCAAATGCTAAAGCGACCTCAATAGGTCGCTTTTTTTTGGGCTCAATATATCAAACGCACTTTTTCCTATGCAAAAATGCATAACGCATATGCAAATACCGCCAAAGAGTTAACAATTAAGCAACACCTTAACTATGCTTAAACCCTATTACAGCGCCACTTACACCATATCGCCAATTATGTGAACCTCCACAAAGGGGTAGTTTGCTAAATCACTGTTAACTAATAGCCAAAAGTCTCGAACTTGTCACATTTTTTCATCAAATCATTACGTTATCCCAAAAAGTTTGACATAGCCCACAACTTAAGCAGCTCAAACCTGCAAAAATTCTGTCAAGTTCATATCACAGTGCTATGTAAACTCATTGCCGCTGTGACTGAAATTCACTAAAACAACCCATAAAATGGGAATAGAACCTTAGGCTCTAAAGGGAGTATGAAGATGAAAAAGACGCTAATTTCAGCATCTGTGGCCTCTGTGATTGCATTAACTTCTTTCGGCGCAGCAGCTGAAGGTCCAAATTTCTACGGTCGTTTAGACTTAGCAATAACAGATTCAGATCTAGGTGTGACTACCCAAGAAGGTAAAGCTGGCACTGTATTCGAAAACAACTTCTCTCACTTAGGTGTTAAAGGCAGCGAAAAAATCTCTGATGCTTTCGAAGTGCTATACCAAATGGAATTCCAAGTTGAAAACACTTCATCTAGCTCTGATGTGTTCAAAGCTCGTAACACTTTCTTAGGTTTAAAATCTAACTTCGGTACTGTTTTAGTGGGCCGTAACGACACAGTATTCAAGCAATCTGAAGGCGGCGTTGACGTTTTCGGTAACAGCAATGCTGATATCGACCGTTTAGTAGCAGGTCAAACTCGTTCTGCTGACGGTATCTGGTACTACTCTCCAAAAATCGCTGATTTAATCACGTTAAACGCAACTTACTTAATGGAAGATAACTACACTGATGCAAACGGTGATGAGTCTTACGAAAGTCAGTACGCATTAAGTGCAACAATCGGTGATAAAAAACTTAAAGCGCAAAACTACTATGTAGCTGCTGCTTACAACACAATCGGTGGCATCGATGCATACCGTGGCGTTGCTCAAGTTAAACTAGGTGATTTTAAAGTAGGTGGTTTATACCAAAGCACTGAAAGCCAAACGACTGATCAAGAAGGTGATTCTTACTTCTTAAACGTGGTTTACAACCTAAACGGCGTTAACTTAAAAGCTGAGTACGGTGTTGACGAAGGTGGTTTCGGTCGTTACCTAACTAAGCAAAAAGCAGCAGATGGTGTTGTTACTGATGCTAGCATTACACAAATCACTGTAGGTGCTGACTACCGCATCTCTAAATCGACTCTAGTATATGGCCACTACGCTATGTACGAAGGTGATTACCAACTTGACGGTGGCCCAACCATCGATCTAGAAGATGACAACGTATTTACTGTTGGTATGCGCTACGACTTCTAATTAATGCCTCTTTAGAGCCTTTAGTTAATAAAAAAGCGACCTGATGGTCGCTTTTTTTATATCAATTTTTACTGTTAAATTTAGCCATTACTTTTTAGTTAAGATATACGCAGCTTCATTCAACCAAGGAACCTGTTTATTAATAAACCTTGGATTATCACGCAACACATCAGCACACTCTAATAACTCAACGTCAAAAGTTTCAGCTAGGTATGACTCTATCCAAGATGGGCTAACAGCAAATGGGGGGCCATTAAGTGTGTCTTGATCATAATCTAAGGTAATGAGTAAGCCCTTGACGCCTGATGGGATCAGCTCTGCTAATTTCTTGGCATACTGCTGACGCATTGCCTCTGGCCATGCAATCAATGCTGCACGATCATAAAAAGCGCCAATTTTTTGTGTGGTCGTCGCTGATAGCGTAAAGATATCACCTTGTATAAGCGTGATTTGATCTGTGGTGTACTCTTGATGCTCACCTTGCGCTTGTTGTGTAACTGGCAAAGTATTTTCTTTAAAAAAGTCTTCAACTGCAATTTGATTTAGCTCGCAACCTAAAACATTGTGGCCTTTCTCTGCGAGGTAACACATGTCTAACGACTTGCCACACAATGGAACAAATACCTCAGCAGCGGACGGTATAGCCAGTTGCGACCAATATTTAATTAGAAATTCATTTATTTGCGGCTGGTGAAAACCAATTTGCTGTTGCTGCCACTTACTGTGCCAAAAACTTGCTTCCATATCTAAGGTCCATGTCATGTAAATGAGCTTTACTCTAAATACAATGAACATAGGATGCAAATTGATTAGCGACACAACAGGTAATCAGTAAAAACGCTTACTCATGTTATTGACTCAACTCGCCAACACAGCAAGCTTACTGCCCTTCACCATCTAGAACTTGTTGCACCTTTTTAAGCCATTTACAGTTATCACATTGACAGTTGCGACGTGATAAATGATGTGGACTTAAATTTGAGTCAATAAAATCGACTGCAATCAGTAGCTGTTGTTTCAGTTCATCAACGGATTTTTTTTCAATCGCAACTAGTTCATCATTGTGATTCATCCATATGCACTCTTCTCCTTGATGGCAAGTCGTACATTGTTCATCGCTGGCATTGTAAAACACCGCATGAGGACAGTGAGTCACTTCCATTGACTGTAAAATACGCTGGCGTGGAAAAGAAAACAGTGGAATTAAGTCAGCTTTTTTAATGTTAGGCATAAGCCCTCCTTGATTAACCCGAATCCGTTGATTCACTTAAATAGTACCTGTGTATAGCCCAAAACAACTTGATTCACGTCAAAGTTTACAACTCCCAATATTTAAGCTAGGCAGTTTCATTCGTTTTTGCTGAACAACTTGTCATTTACCGTATTTTATTTGAAATCAAACTGGTTTCTGCATTGAACTTGCTCTGCAAAAAACACCTTAAATGCAAGCACAAGACTTGCCTGACAATTCGAAATATGCGTTGATGTAGCAAGCACTCGATGAATAACAATGGGTGTAATAATAGGAGCAGCGTTTGCAAACACCTCAGCTACAGCACTTTTATATTAATGAAGAACAATCGGTTTATTTATTAAAAGCAGAAGATACTCGAAAGCACCGTGCTTGGATAAGATTATGTAATCAGCAGTTAAGTAAACTTGGTTATGCTGATATCGAATTTATCGGGAAAGGAGCTTATGGGTTTGTGTTTGCTGGTACAAACGATATTGGTGAATCGCATGTATTTAAGTTCTCCCGAATTACCCTTCCGCGTAGTGTGCAGGATAGGCTTGAAGAAGAAGCCTTCATGCTCAGTCAACTCATGCACCCTAATGTGCCTAATGCGATAAAGTTTGAGCGAGTCGGTAAGCAAGGCATCATGGTCATGGAGCGCGCTCAAGGAGAAGATTTAGATAAAATATGTCACCGAATGGGGGTGTTACCGGTTGCGATGATTGTCAGCATCGCCCGTCAATTAGCCAACCTCTTGTATTACCTTCGCACCGGAAAATGCTTAGTTCACGGCGACATTAAACCGTCTAATTTAGTGTATGACATTAAAAACGATCATTTATCGCTTATTGATTGGGGCTCTGCTGTCTTTGCTCAGCGTGATGAGAACAATAATTCCGTTGAAAATAATGTGATGTCTTTGATGTCCAACGACCAACAGCACACGAACGCCAGAATGGGCGATGTGTACTTTATCGGAGAGGAGCAGCTAAATGGTGCTCTTTCCAGCCCACGCTTTGATGAGCAGGGTGTTACCGCAACGCTTTATGCGTTGGCATCAGGGCAGATTAGCCGCTTTGGAAGCAAAGTGATTCCTGCCAGTAGCCTTGGTTTACCCATTGAGCTTGCCCGCACTTTGGATGGCATGTTGAGTGACGATCTTGAGCGACGCAACCTTGCGGGCGACTACTTTTTAAAAAGTATGCGGCATAACCATCGTATGCATCTACCAAACATTACCACCCACCCGGTACATGAAGACATTCCGTTGTGGGTATTACCTAAACAAAAACAAGTAGAGACGGTAAGTTACAGCTCAAGGAAGTCATTCCTTAAAGAGCATAACACTCAAGATCCCATCGCTAAAATGGACGATGTGCAGCTTGAAAAATATTACCGTAACTTCCTCGCTGGCATGGGCGATACAGAAAAAGGGTTTGTCGCTGCCGTTGGAAAATTAGCTCAATATCCCATTGTTGGCGGGCTGGCTATTCATTGGCGAAAGAGTGGTGTATATATTGATTCAAACCTTGCGATTTATGATCCTGAAACCAAAGATGTGCTCATTAAAGCAGTCAATAATATGGTGACTTTGGCGAGGGGAATTAAACGAATAGGGGTGTTTAAAGCCTGCTTTTTTAACGCAAAGGATACCTTACACCTTGAACGCCAACATGCATCAGAACCCTATCAAATGGTGAATGATGCCCAGCTAAGCTTCGAAGTGGGAGATGTTCCTGCCTCAGAAGGTCGCTCACGGTTACACTCCTACTTTGAAGACGGTAAAGACCCTGAAGAAAACTTAGAACTGCCAACCGAAATCATGACTGAACTGGGCTGGATCAACCAAATTCATCATACTGGCTGCATTATTTTTGAAGCCTTACCCAATCACTTAAAGATCCATAGCTATTTACGTTTACTAAACCCACGTAAGCAAGCTGCATTTAGGGCATCTTTAGATCGTATTTTACATCACGCCACTAAGATACAAGGCCATGGCGTATCAGGATTTATGAAGCTGCCTTATAAAAATACTCGTCAGTTTTCACATATCGATCGTAAAAGTGACCACTTTTATCCTAAAAACCCAAAACAAGCAGCGTTAAGTCCAGCTCAAAATTAGACGCCATAAAGCACCTTAGAAAATTACAAAGCCCAACGATGTTCGTTGGGCTTTTTGGTCGTTCGCATGTTAGATAGGTGAACCAGGCGGCATGTTAAGCGGTGATTCAATAAACCTAAACTCGTTTGAAGCGATGCCTTTAGCCACCGCTTGTAGAAGCCAGTCAAAATGAGCAGCTTGATAATTACTTGCTCGGTTACTACGACGTTTCAACTGTTTTTCAACATATTGCAGCCTTGCAAGCAATTGCGCTTTAACCTCAGGGGCCGTTTTTTCATGGTGATAGCTAGCAAGAATTTCGTCTAACACGACAGTATTAACGCGCATTTGTACCGCTAATAACTGGCCTCGCTGCAGATCTTGATATACCGTTTTCGCTAATAATTTATCGACTAGGTTCACCACTGATAATTGCTCTGAGTCAGTCATAAACCCTTGATTAACCCTATTTAAACGCTCTGGAGCCAATAAACGGTTAGCAATTTGTCGACTTAAGACTTCTGCCATACCTATCGGATCAGTCAGCACGCCTAAACCAGAATCGAAACTTTCACGAGTCTTACGATAGTTACCCGCTTTAGGCACCAAGATATCGGTAATCTCAGAAGGTACAGACAAACTTTGGGCTGAGATAACATTCAATAAAGCATCTAATGCACTGCGTTGTAATTTAGGCGACAAATAATGCCATCGCTCAGCAGAGCCTTGCTGTTGATAACTATAATCACTGCCGCCAATCCATTTAGCAGCGGCATCAATTTGGTATCGAGTCATAAAGTATACTGGCACAAACACGTCACTTAGCTCACCTAAAGGTTGCTCGCTAAGCAGTGCTTGAGCATTAAATTGCTCAATAGCCACTCTACGAACTTGCTCTAAGCGAGTAAGCTCATCTGCTGCAGATGCACCATTGTCCCATAAGCTCGCATAGGCATGGCTTGAAGCCGGTGAACGGGAATCAGCTTCTCCAATATAACGTAGACCTTGTGTTCTAGCTTGGCGAACCAACTCTGTTAAATTCGCTTCATTGCCGTAACCGTAGGCAATGGTAAACTTATCCCACTCCCCTATTCCTTCAGAATAAGGCGCTGAGATATCAATTTTGTCGCCATTTAACGTCGCCTTCGGATGAGGGTAATCCATGACAGAGGCATTATCATTCGTAGAAGCTGCAAAGTTATGGTCAAGCCCGATGGTATGGCCAATCTCATGAGCTGATAACTGGCGAATACGTGCCAATGCTAGGTTCATCGATGCTTGTTTAGCTGCATCTCTATCTTCCCAGCCTGCGGTTAATCCTCTGGCAATTAAATGATCTTGTTTTACTCGCAAACTACCTAAGGTCACATGACCTTTGATAATTTCACCTGTGCGAGGATCTTTAATGGATGCACCATAAGACCAGCCTCTTGTTGCTCTATGCACCCATTGGATCATGTTATAGCGAATATCTTGAGGATCTGCATCCTCTGGTAACATTTCCACTTTGAAGCCATCAATAAATCCAGCAGCAGTGAATGCATCCTCCCACCAACGAGCACCATCCAATAATGCAGTGCGGATAGGTTCTGGTACACCAGGGTCAAGATAATAGGTTATTGGTTTAATCACTTCACTTGGTTCAATACCAGGCGTGACCTTTTCTAAACGATGTCTCAGTAGATATTGTTTACTGACAGGTGAGTCTATTGGGGCTGAGTAATCATAATATTCACCCGAAAGGTAACCACTCATCGGCTCATAAGCTCGAGGCTGATAGCCCGGCTCTGGTAATGCTACAAACGAATAGCGCATCCTAACTGATACAAACTTGCCATCAGGCGTAACTTGTCTCACTTGCTCGCCTGGCTTGCTACTATTAAAAGTCAGTAACACATCAACATCAGCATTTTTTTCGAAGGACTTCACCCCTTCAGGTAAAATGACAGAACGTGAACTATCAAGATTATAGCTACCTTGTTTGGTGTCAGCTAACCGCTGGCCCACACCATGAAGATCGTTTAGCACTAATTGATTAACGGCCACAAGTGGCGTTTTACCTTCGACCACTTTACCCCGCCATAATACAGATTCTGCAAAGGCTTCTTTTACCGCTAATTGCTCAGCAGGGTTATCACTGCTTGCTCTATAAAAAGTATTTAATTGCTTTAATAAAATGTACGGACCTTGACGCTCAAACTGAACCATACGAGTTTCGCCAAGTTGACCACGGTCTAAGCCAATGTCATTAGAACCAACACCATGTGGCAAGCTTGTGATGAGTAAAAATGGCTGGTTAAGTTTATTGGCCTCTAAATACAATTCACCAGACTGACTTTGATAATAGAAATTAATAAATCCGGTCGCTTTTTCACTTTGCTTAATCACAGTTTGGGCAGGTGTTGCCGCATATGCGATAACGGGGATGGCACTTAATGCCAATGCAAGTGCAATGCTGTGACGGTTCATTTAACATTCTCCATTATGTCAGTCAGCCAAATTTAACGGCTCGTCTTGAGCCGTTAACCTTACTAGGCGCTATGTTTATTTTTATAATCAATCCAATGTTCTAAGGTATCAAACAACTCATTAAGCACAATTGGCTTAGTAATATGAGCGTTCATGCCCGCTTGTAGACTCTTCTCTCTATCACCTGACATTGCATGAGCCGTCATCGCAATAATAGGAAGCTGCTCGGTGCTAAAGCGTTTTCTCAGCTCTTTCGCCGCAGTTAATCCATCCATTACAGGCATTTGAATATCCATTAATACGGCATCAAATGGTTTACTGTCGATAATATCTAACGCAATTTGACCATTATCGGCCATCACGACTTCATAACCTGCACTTTTTAATAGCTCAGTCGCAACCTGCTGGTTAATAAAATTATCTTCAACTAATAAGACTAAACCAGCATCTTTGGTTTGCTCAGGATCTTCTTCAACGACAGGCGCCACATTCAATTTAGGTTCGGCAGCAAATGCGCCAATAATCTCATCGAATAAGGCTGACGCTTTAAACGGCTTTTGCAAAATAGCAAATACACGGCTTTCATCAAACTCAGCCTCAAGTGGCTCAGCTGAATAGGCGGTCATTAGAATAATCACCGGACGTTTTTTAAGGCGTCCATCAGCAACCATTTCATCAATAATATCGATAACATCTGCGCCATCCATTTCTGGCATCATCCAGTCAAGTAGCAATAAATCGACGTCACTGTGAGCTAATACTTCTAATGCCTCTGCGCCACTTTGTGCTGTTTTGACACCAAAGCTAAAGTCACGCATTACTGTTGAATATATTTGTAAAGCGCTAGGATTATCATCCACTACTAAGGTTGTTAGGTTATTCAGTTGTTCAGGAACAACGAGCGGTTCAACGACATTCTCTTCAGCGATTTCAAAGCTAATATTAAAACTAAAGGTGCTGCCTTGATTGGTCTCTGATTCCACTTGCATGGTACCGCCCATCAAGGACACAAGGTGTTTACTGATCGATAAGCCTAAGCCTGTGCCGCCATATTTACGGGTGGTAGAACCATCAGCTTGCGAGAAAGCATCAAATAATTTAGCTTGTTGCTCTTGGCTAATCCCAATACCAGTATCACGCACCCAGAATTTAAGTGTTATACGGTGGTCTCGCTCACCCACATCTTCGCAACCTAATTCAATTTCACCATTTTGAGTGAACTTAACCGCATTGGATAATAAGTTCACCAACACTTGGCCCAAACGTAATGGGTCACCATTGAGGATAAGTCCAGCTGTGACTGGTGCATAAAGTAACAGCTCAACGCCTTTTTCTTGCGCTTTTTGAGCGTTCATATCAATGACATGATCAAGCACTTTATCTAACGGGAACGACACTCTTTCGAGCTCTAGCTTACCCGCCTCAATTTTAGAGAAGTCCAAAATATCATTGATAATGCGCAATAAAGACTGAGCAGAGAAACCTGCCTTATTAAGATAATCCTGTTGCTGCGGATTCAATTGAGTGCGCTGTGCAAGCTGCAACATACCAATAATTGCATTCATCGGTGTGCGAATTTCGTGACTCATGTTGGCCAAGAATTCACTCTTATACATATTAGCTAATTCAGCATCTTGCTTAGCTTCTAGCAAGGCAACTTCATTACTTTTTTGTCGTGTAATATCTTTATGGGTGCCGAGCATACGTTTGGATTGGCCGTCATCGGCAAACTCAACAGCTCGGCCTCGTGATAACACCCAATGGTATTCACCCGATTTAGCCCGCATACGATATTCAATTTCATAAGTGCCAATTGGCTGTTTAGCATAGCCACTTCGGTACTCTTCAACTCGCATACGATCATCTGGATGAATGAGTGCATCGGTTGATGAAATAAGTGCAGGGAATTCATTAGGTTTATAACCTAGCATAGAATAAAACGCTGGATTACAAATCAATTGTTCAGAATCTAAGTACCAATCCCACAGACCATCTTCTACCGCATCCATCGCTAAATGATAACGTTCTTCAGAAAGACGTAATTGCTCGGCAGATTCATATTCACGAGTGACATCACGCCACACAGAAATCAACCCCAGTAACTCACCACGGCGGTTATAAAACGGCAGTTTTAAGGTATCGAGCAAGACGGTTTTCCCGCCAATGTCCATTTTCTCTTGGTAACGTAACAGTGAGCGATCACTTAAGACTTTTTGGTCTTCCTCTCTGATCCGCTCCCCTTGTTCATGGGTGCTAGCTAAAGAGTATTGCCCTATCATCTCGCTTTCTTTACAGCCCAGCATATACTCAGCAGATTTATTACAGCCTAAATATTTACCTTCTTTATCTTTATAAACGATTGCCTCAGGAATGGAGTCAATCAAAGAGCGCAATAATGCAAACTCTCGTTCACGTCGCTCTGTAGTATCACGCAAACGTTGAGTCCGTCGTGCCACTAAGTTATCCAATCGTTTATTTTGCTCTGCCAAATGACGGGTATATTGCTTGTTCTCTTCAAAAATACGGCTAACGAGTAAGAACCAAGGCTCCCAACCTTCAGTGATTTTCTTTGGCGGTGAAATCGGATCGCGTGAGCACTCTTCTAAGTGAGTTAATAAGCGGGATGCTGGATTGACGAATGAACGGCGAGTTTGCCAATGCACAATAGTCACCAACACAGATAAAGCCAAAACCACTAGCAAGAAAGTCAGCTTTAACTTATCCCACGCATCTTGGAACAATACATCTTCATCTTGTAGGTACAGTAAACGCCAAGGTGGATTTTGTAATGCCACTGAGTGAATGTAATAGCCGTTTCGCAAGATACCATCATGTGCGTCAAACAGTTCTGACTCAGGTAAGGAATGCAGCTCTGAAGGAATACGTTGGCTAATATGATAAACCCGATTCATATCGCTAGCTTCAAAGTCACTGTGAGACAAAATATTGTTGTATTGGTCTAATAGAATCACTGTCCCAGGCATCTTAAAATACATGCGCATTTGCTTGGCTAAAGACGCAAGGGTCATATCCAAGTTAATCGAGCCAATAAAGTCATCTTCTAAATACACTGGTAGACCAAGTGTGGTTAATAGACCACGTTCAGCAAGGTCTACATAGGCTTCACGCCAAAATACACTTCGCTGTGGATTCATTGCTGGCGTCGCCAACTGGAATTGCTTTTTATTGAGTAGCTCTTCTCTAAAGCGAGTTTCGTTGTTAGACCATGGAAACGATGACATGATCCTTTGCTTTGAAATGTAATAAATAGATGAGGCTTTTGGCGCAGCTTCTTTCGCTACCGGAAAAGATAATGACAGCTCAAACAGCATTTCTAATTCTTGATAAAAGGTGTCACTTCGACCATCTAACGACCCCATACCAGTGATCCGTCCCACATTGGTAAAAGGTTCACCACTTTGAGCATAACTGGGTTCTAGAGTAAAAAACTGACCATCTTCATTGAACTTTTCATACTGAGGTAAACGGTCTTTTCGAACTAGCTCCCCCAAGCGTAAATTATCGACAGCCACGTTACGTAAGCTTTTAACCGCACGGATACTCGACTCGAGTAATAAATCAATCTGCAATACATGGCGAAGAACTTGCTCTTCACGCTCTTTGATCAATTGTGTTTTTTGGCGTTCAAATAACGTCCAAGCCGACAATAATGCCATCACAATTACACCGATATATGTATAAAAAACGGCTCGGTTATATTTTCTTTGGATCAGTGCTTTTAAATGTAATTCTGGCTCTGTCGATTTCATTGAAATCCCTTTGTTTACTCATAGCGTCGATTAATAAAAGACATAAGGAGAAACGCTATGATGGCTCATTGATGCATATTATCAGGAAGGTATGCTTTATCACATAAATAACCTGCATCAATCGTTATAAATTGTGTCATTTTATCGTGTTTATTAACTGCCTCTAAAACATAGCAAATTATCATCATAGATTCATGGTCATTTAGTCAAATAGACAAGGAATTTTCAATATTGTTATCGCTCAATATCGGCGCAATAAAAAAGCCACTTTGCAGTAGCTTTTGCAACAGACCTAATTATGCTTCATCAAGCCAATTAGCTATAAATGCTCCTCGGCAAATTCAGCTAACCTTGAGCGCACGACACCATTTAAATAAATGTTGGCACTGCCATCAAAATCCTTAAATCGTTCCACAATATAGGTTAGCCCTGACGTGACTGCAGTCAGATAAGTTGAGTCAATCTGCGCTAAGTTACCGCAGCAAATCAACTTAGTGCCTTCTCCCATACGGGTGATCATGGTTTTAATTTGTGATGCCGTTAGATTTTGGCATTCATCCAATAAGACTACTGAGTTTTGAATTGAGCGCCCACGCATAAAATTGACTGACTTAAACTGCACATTCGCTTTTTCCATGATGTAATTCATGCTCCCAGTTGGGTTAACATCATTTTTATGCAGCACTTCCAAAGTATCTGTAATTGCCGCTAACCATGGCGCCATTTTCTCTTCTTCGGTGCCAGGTAAAAAACCAATAGATTCAGCTATCTCAGGCGTGTTTCGAGTGACAATGACTTTTTCGTATTGCTTTTTCTCTACCACAAGCTCAAGCGCTGCAGCCATAGCAATTAGGGTTTTACCGCAACCAGCTGGACCGGTGAGAATCACTAAATCAATCTCAGGATCTAATAAAGCATTAAGCGCCATGCCTTGATAAATGTTCTTTGGCTTAATGCCCCATGCTTGCAGGTGCTCAAGTCGATCTCGGCCATAATCGATTATCGATAAATGAGTATCAGTTCGGCTTTCGACCTTGCCACAAAACTCAGTTTCTTGATCAATTAAGTACTGATTTTTGTAAAAAGGTTCATTACCCACCTCATCAAGGCTCACTTGATGCAAGGTTTTCCCACCCACTCGGTCAGTTGATACTTTTTCCACGTTCGCCCAAAAGTCACCGTCAAACTGATAAAAACCTTTTGCCAAAAAGCGAATATCGTCAATCAGCTGGTCAGTTCGATAATCTTCAACCCGTTCAATCCCCGCCCCTTTGGCTTTAAGGCGCATATTGATATCTTTTGTGACCAACACAACTTGGCGAGCTTGATTGAGGTTTTGTAAATGTAGTGCGGTATTAATGATGCGGTTATCGTTATTGTCGCCAGGTAACGTCCCGGTGGTGAAATCGATTTGATGGTCGGGGAAAATGGATAAACTGCCGGATACATCAGAGTGTCCTTCCCTACTGGGTAGAGCGACACCATTGAGTATTTGTTCTGGAGAGGTTTTCCCTCCGAGGATATCTTCTAACGCTCTAATAGCAACCCGGGCATCGCGGCTGATATCGTGCTTTCTGTCCTTAATATTATCTAACTCTTCTAACACTGTCATTGGGATTGTTACGTCATGTTCCTTAAACGAATATATCGCTAAAGGTTCATGCAGTAACACATTGGTATCCAGTACAAACAACTTTCTGTTGTCATGTTCCATGGCGCCTCCAGAGTGCTCAATGCAAAGGGTAAACTAAGGGATTAATCCAATATAAACTCCTGAAATAAATAAACTTACATATAATTATAGGTAAACAATTTCGTAAATTGCACAATTAAACTATGCCAGTAAATTTATCGACGCTCAATAGTTAATCAGATGTTCACTGTGTCAGTTTACGAGAAAGAAGATGACATTGAGATGACAGAACTGTGTCAAAGTTAGCCTTGATTACATAAAATTGCCGATCATGAATATTTAAATCGCTGCTAGAATTTAAATCTACTAGCGTTTGTTATAACATACGCGCCCTTTGTTTTAATCAGCCCCAAATGAGAGTCAAAAATGCCGTTTGCTTTAGGTCAACGTTGGATTAGTGATACCGAGTCAGAGCTTGGTTTAGGTACTGTCGTCGCCGTTGAAGGTCGCATGGTAACAGTGTTATTTCCTGCCGCCGATGAGAACCGTCTTTTTTCACGCGATGAAGCACCATTAACACGTGTAATCTTTAATCCAGGTGACTCAATTGAAAGCCACGAAGGCTGGAAACTCACTGTCAGCGAAGTCGAAGAAAAAGATGGGCTAGTTACCTATATCGGTATCCACAGTGAATCTGAAGAAACGGTACGTTTACGTGAGACTTTACTCAATCACAATATCCGTTTTAATAAACCTCAAGACCGTTTATTTGCAGGGCAAATTGATCGCTTAGACCGCTTTGGTATGCGTTACCAAAGTCAGTTACTGCGCCATAAGTTAGCAACATCTGATTTATTGGGGCAACAAGGACCACGGGTAGGCTTAATTCCACACCAACAATGGATTGCTCATGAAGTTGGCCGCCGCTATGCTCCACGTGTTTTACTGGCCGATGAAGTGGGTTTAGGTAAAACCATTGAAGCAGGTTTGATTATTCACCAGCAGCTACTTACTGGCCGTGCTGAGCGTATATTAGTGATTGTGCCTGACACATTACGCCATCAGTGGTTGGTCGAAATGCTACGCCGCTTTAACTTAAAGTTTTCAATCTTTGATGAAGACCGCTGTGTTGAAGCTTATGCGGATAATGACAACCCATTTTACACTGAGCAATTAGTCATATGCTCACTTGAGTTACTTCGTAAAAAACGTCGTTTAGAACAAGCCATTGATGCCGATTGGGATTTAATGGTGGTTGATGAGGCACATCATCTGGAGTGGAGCGAAACAGCTCCAAGCCGTGCTTATCAAATCGTTGAAGCCTTAAGTGAAGAAGTGCCAGGCGTATTGCTACTTACTGCAACCCCTGATCAACTTGGCCACCAAAGTCATTTTGCACGTTTACGTTTACTCGATCCTGATCGTTTCTACGACTACAACGCATTTCTAGAAGAAGAGAAAAGCTATCAAAGTGTTGCTGAAGCTGCTGAAGCACTGACCGCCAACACTAAACTGGCCGATAGCGCCATTAATAGCTTAACTGAGCTTTTGAGTGAAAAAGATATCATGCCAAGCATCAATATTATCCAAGCAGATGATATTGAAGATGATACTAAACAATCTGCTCGAGAAGAGTTATTACAAGAATTACTCGACCGACATGGTACTGGCCGTATTTTATACCGCAATAGCCGTGCTTCAGTCAGCGGATTTCCGAAACGCTTTTTCAATCCGCAACCATTAGCCATGCCGCAGGAATACATTACTGCTGAACGTGTTAATGCAATGATGGGATCGAAAAAATCACCACAAGATCAAGCTAAGCAATCATTAAGCCCTGAGAAACTTTATCAAGCATTTGAAACTGATAGTGCAAGTTGGTGGAAGTTCGATCCTCGTGTTGACTGGTTAATTGATTTCCTTAAAGAACACCGCAGCAAAAAAGTACTCATCATTGCCAGCCAAGCAGAAACTGCGCTGAGCCTTGAGGAAGCATTACGTACTCGTGAAGGTATTCAGGCCACTGTTTTCCATGAAGGCATGTCGATTATTGAACGTGATAAAGCGGGTGCGTATTTTGCCCAAGAAGAAGGCGGCGCCCAAGCGCTTATTTGTTCAGAAATTGGCTCAGAAGGACGTAACTTCCAATTTGCTAGCCACTTAGTGTTATTTGATTTGCCACTAAACCCAGATTTATTGGAGCAGCGTATCGGTCGTTTAGACCGTATCGGTCAGCAAAATGATATCCAAATTCATTTACCGTATTTGCAAGATACTGCGCAAGAGCGCTTAATGAATTGGTACCACCAAGGGCTTAATTCTTTTGAGCTGACTTGCCCAAGTGGGCATATTCTTTATTCAGAGTTTGCCGATGAATTAACAGCAGTGCTCAATGATGATGACCCTGAATTAATGACGCAACTGCTTAACCACACCCAAGCCAGATACCAAGAGCTTAAACAAGCCATGGAAAAAGGACGTGATAAGTTATTAGAAATTAACTCTCATGGTGGCGAACAATCAAAACAGTTAGTGGAGCGTTTAGCCGAGCGAGATGCTGATACTCACTTAATTGGTTCTGTAATTCGTTTATGGGACATTATTGGTGTCGATCAAGAAGATCGTGGCGAAAACTCGATTGTATTGCGCCCGAGTGAGCACATGTTATTCCCGTCATATCCTGGGTTACCTGAAGATGGAATTTCAGTGACATTTGACCGTGAAACCGCACTTTCTCGTGACGATATTGCGTTTATTTCTCAAGAGCATCCATTAGTGCAAACGGCTCTTGATATGATCACCGATTCAGAAACCGGCACTACCAGTGTTGCGGTGTTAAAGAATAAAGCGCTACCAGCGGGAACCCTGTTCTTAGAATTGATTTATATGGCAGATGTTTCAGCCCCTAAATCATCGCAGCTATACCGCTATATGCCACCAACACCTATCCGTGTGTTACTGGACAAAAATGGTCAAAACTTGGCAGAAAAAGTCGACTACAGTAGCTTTGATAAACAACTCAGTGCTGTTAATCGCCATATTGCCAGCAAGCTCGTTAATGCATCTCAGCCTATTCTTCACCCGCTATTAGCAAAAGGGGAAGAGCAAGCACAGGCAGCATTAGCCAACTTGGTTGAGCAAGCTCGTGAAAAAATGACCACACAATTAAATGGCGAGCTCACCCGTTTAGAGTCTTTAAAAGCGGTGAATCCAAATATTCGCGATTCTGAACTCGATTATATCCGTAATCAAATGGCTGAGTTAAACAGCTATATTGACGACAGCCAATTCCAGCTAGACGCAATTAGAATGGTATTAGTCAGTCACGTATAATACACTGCATAGATGAAGCAAAAGCCCTGAACTTCAGGGCTTTTTTGTAGGCGATTTTCATCCAACCGGTAAGAAAGCGGCAATGACACTCATCAAGCAGATCCTATTTACCTTCATCCTCACTTTCAGCATTGGCACGAATACCTTTGCCGAGTCATTATTCGCCCCCGTCAGTGACGAGCAAAAGCAGCAAATCATTGTTCAAGATAAACCCATTGATGTCATAGTTAAGCCTTGGCAAGGCAGAAAACAGCGTGGCAGCGCTATCATTCTTGGGCCAACTGAATCAGACGCTACAGGACTGGAAAGCAGCCGTTATATGCGCTTGCAATTACCACTCTCAGGCTGGGCAACAATCAGCATCAAGCCAACCGAAGGCTTATATCGTCCTAATTTCGCAACTGATGCAGATCAAATTAACAAGGCAGGTGAAAAGCAGCTAACGCTTGATGCGCATCAAATGACGCCTAAGTACACCTCCAGTCAGTTATTAGAGCTCAATAATTTCCAACAAAAAGTGATTGAAGAATCTATTGCTCAGATAGAAGGAGTGGCTGCGCAATACCCTGGGAAACGGATTATTATCGCAGCAGATGATAGTGCGGGTATGGTCGTTAATCTACTTCATCAAGATATATTAACTAAACCTGACTTGCTCGTTATCATTAATCCTTATCGCGAATTTGAACAATTGATTGATGAACAAAACCGAGGCTTGAGTATTGCCAAGCAACTAGCAGGGTTAGACATTCCCGTATTGGACTTGCAATCGGCTAACGGACATAAGGCCGCATTAGCGCAAAGCATAGAGCGTAAAAATAGTAATTTAGTTAAATCAGCAAATTTATATCGACAGTATTTATTACAATTAGATTTGAGCCATCAAGGTGGCTGGGATGAAGCGTTAGATCATATTGAAGGCTTTGCGAGAAAAATTGCTGGTTACTGACAGTTTCAATAACTATTGGCCAATAACCAGCAATCTAACACTTGGCGAGGTTAGTCTTTTTTATCTTTACTCAACATCAAAGACAGTGCGACTAACACCACAATAATTCCCATGTAGAGTAAGTCGAGCATCGACTGAGGCTTCATTTCAGTAAAATAAGAAAACACCTTGATGATAAGCATCATCAAAATCACTTTACCTAGCTTACTTTTGAGCGAATCAATGCTGCTAATCACTAAAATGCGGCCACCGCTTTTGGTGTCATCGGCATTTTTTAAATCACTGATAAACAACTCATACAGACCAAAAGCAAAAATAAGCATGACAGCGCCGAGTAAGAAAGTATCTAAAATCTCAACCACGACCATAATAATGTCGTTTCTTATTTCGTGGCTGCCAGAAACGATGTAACTCCAAAGCAGTGCCAATAAATGCACCACATCCTTGATCCCTACAGTAAAGATAACCAGCGCCCCGACAACACAAGCAAGCACGCCAACCATCACTGATAATCGGCTGCTCCATAACAATTTTTCAAACGTTTCACGCATAAGACAATCTCAAGTTGCACAATCAATTTTGGCGCTGATAATAGCAAGCTTTTAGTTCCGTCGGCACCCATCATTTGAGAATTGTTACTCTATGATAGTGAAGTAAATAATCGACTTAATCTAGTACACAGTATGAGACTTGGAATTTACCAACCCGACTGCCTATCTTGATAGGGTTTACCTGACTGCTTAATTTCACGATGACTGGCAATCAAACGATTCTTACCTAAAAGTAATCGAATCTGACTCAATGACTCTCGGCTCAATAAACTGCGTAACGTCCCCGACCAGTTCTTATTGATACTCAGCTTAATAGCCGCATTAGTATCTGGCGAACGCTGCATTAGCTTTTCTGCATAACGTGTCGCCATCTCTAGCGGTTTATCATGCACCTCTGTGACTAAACCAAATTCAAGCGCTTTGTCAGCAGTGATAATATCTGCGGTATAGGTCAATTGCATGGCTTTGTCTTTAGTCATGATTTGCCTTAACCCTGCAAGTCCAGCCATATCAGGTAATAAGCCCCACTTAGATTCCATGATTGAAAGCTGAGCGTCTTTACTGGCAAATCGAAAATCTGCACCTAATGCGATTTGCACGCCACCGCCATAGCAAAACCCTTCAATGACACATATCACAGGAATAGGAAGCTGCTGCCAACCTAAAGAAACTCGCTGAGCTAAATTTGCATTACCTGGCAACCACTTAAAAAGAAGTTTTAATGCGGGCATCATTGATTTTGAAACACTTTTAACGTCCAAACCAGAACTGAAATTACCGCCAGCTCCCGACAGAATAACCGCCCTAACAGCAGTGTTTTTATGTAGTTTTTTGATGGTTTTATCGATTGCTTGAAACAACTCAATATTCAATGCATTGTATTTTTCAGGCCGATTTAACGTTACATAGGCAATGCCATTGTCTATCTTTAGCGTAACGAGTTTACTCTCCATGATTCATCCTTTACTGGTCAGTCCAGATCTTAAGTTATCATAAACCAGCAATTTGGCGAATAGTTAACCAAGGTGAGCAAAGCAACAATTTTTACATCCACCCCCAAATACCCCCGTCAGTACACAAACGTTACGCCATAGAGCCTTTAAAATGCCATAAATGATACATTTTTATGATAAACGCCAAAATTCTGTCGATTTTTAATGCTAATACTCAACAATAAGTTGTAAAATATTGTTTAATACAATGTAGAAAGACACTGCAACGCAATATCACCATGTTGAACTGCAGGAATTAAAGAGATGAAAACTGTCTTTTTTTGCAACGACTACACTTAAATAATAATAACCCTGTAAAAGGATCCTCTGTCTCTATGACTATTCCTATTTTGATATGCGATGATTCAGGATTAGCTAGAAAGCAAATGGCGCGTACACTCCCAAAAGAATGGGATGTTGAAATCAGCTATGCCACTAATGGAGCGGAAGGTCTTGAGGTTATCCGTGCTGGGAAAGGGGAAATTGTCTTTCTCGATCTCAATATGCCAGTCATGGATGGTTACGAGGTATTAGAAGCGATTCAGCGAGAGGACTTACCCGCCCTCGTCATCGTGGTATCTGGCGATATCCAAATCAAAGCTCATGAGCGAGTCAAAGCATTAGGTGCTTTGGATTTCATCCAAAAACCGGTCAGTGCTGATGCCATCAGTAATATTCTTGAAGAGTACGGCATTTTGACCTTAGCACTTAAAGATGCTGCTGATGACACGCCGATGTTTGAGGTTGATTTACGTGATGCCTGCCAAGAGATTGCAAACGTAGCAATGGGCCGAGCTGCGGATCTACTGGCCACGTTATTGGATGTGTTCGTGATGCTGCCAATTCCAAATGTGAATGTTCTCGAAGTCAGTGAGCTCACTATGGCGCTTAAAGCTACAGAAGAAAGCTCAAAAATTTCAGCTCTCTGCCAAGGATTTATTGGCGCAGGTGTGGCTGGTGAAGCGTTATTGTTATTCCATGACTCTAGTTTTACCGATATGGCCAAACTCATGGGCCATAAAGATCCTCAGGATGCAGCCAATGAAGTCGAAGTATTAATCGATACTGGCAATGTTCTGATCGGCGCATTTCTCAATGGCATCTCAGAACAACTGGATATGAAATTTAGCCAAGGACATCCAGTGGTATTGGGCAGACATTGCACAGTCAATGAATTGATTCATGATAATTCGGAAAAATGGCAACGCACCCTAGCAATGGAAATCAACTATCAAATTGAAGATCATAATGTTCAATGCGATTTGCTGTTGCTTTTCACCGAAGATTCCATCCCAACACTTAATTTTAAGTTGGGCTATTTACTTGATTAATCATGACTTTAGCGATTCATATTCGCTAGTCATTAAAATAATAACAATGTTGGATGTTACTCATGTCTACTGATCAAAATGCAATGAACGAACTTCACTGGCTCATTGATATGGTGCAAACCATAGAAGTTGGGCTAGTCGTATTAGATCGTAATTACAATATCCAACTTTGGAATGGTTTCATGGAAAACCACAGTGGAGTCTCGCCAAATGGCATCAAAGGTAAAAACCTTTTTGATACATTTAGCGACCTGCCAAAAGAGTGGTTAACCCAAAAAATGGAATCGGTTTTCCTACTAAAGAATCGTTCGTTTATCAGCTGGGAACAGCGTCCATATGTGTTCGAGTTTAAAAACTACCGTCCAATTACAGGCCGGGCTGATCATATGTACCAAAATATCACCTTGCTGCCTCTGGCATCACTCACAGGGAATATTACTCACATCAGTATTATTATTTATGATGTTACCGATGTCGCTATAAACAAATTACAGCTTAAATCTGCTAACGAACAGTTGGAGAAACTGAGTCAGACTGACAGTTTAACCCAGTTATTTAACCGTCGTCATTGGCAAGCTTGTTTTGAAAAAGAGTATGAACGCTATGCGCGCTACGGTGAAAGTGGCAGCATGATCATGATAGACATTGATAACTTTAAACAAATCAATGATAAATACGGCCACCCTGCGGGCGATAAAGTGATTCAAAGTATTGCCCATATACTTAAACAGTCTTTGCGTGAAACAGACTTTGCAGGCCGCTATGGCGGAGAAGAGTTTGCCGTTGTCCTCACTAATACTAATGCTGATGAGTCTAAGTACTTTACGGAGCGATTACGTAAAAAAGTTGAAACATCACAAGTGGTGTATAAAAACCAAATTATTAAAGTCACCATTAGTATTGGGGTGAACGCGCTATCAGAACAAACAAAAAACAGTGCTAGCTGGCTTGCTGGTGCGGATAAAGCTTTATACCAATCTAAAGAGAATGGCCGTAACCAAACATCAGTGTTTAAAGAAGAGTCTTAGCACCTCGCTAGCGATTAATTGAATCGCTAATGATTGACCTGCAATGATGAAACCATTCTTTAGATAACTAGCCGACAATAAAAAACCACTCAAATGAGTGGTTTTTTATATTTAATCAGCGATTTATATTTAATCAACGATGAAGATAGTCGTCGTTATTCTTCGTCGTACTCTTCATCAAGTTCGCCTTCATCACCAATAAAGAATGTACCCCAACCGTCGTAATCTACTTTTTGCTTTTGAGCTAAAATCATAAGCTGCTCACATGCTTGATCCAGTAAGTCAGCCTCTAAAGCATGATTTGCAATCGCGTCAAAGCAGAAAATCAACGAACCATCTTCAAGTTGCATTTCTTCAGCATCATTAACTTCAAAGCCAAGCTTAAATGCATCAACAGCCGCTTTTTCTAAACGATCAAAATTAGTCGAAGAAAAGTGATGCTCAATCGTGTATTCAGCATCAGCCTGCGAGCCATCATCAAGTAATGCTTGAATGATTTCACGGTTCTCAGCAAACTGCTCTTTTAGTAGACCTTCAATAGACATGGAGTAACTCCGTTAACAAAAATTATGCGGCTAATGGTCAATTATACTTGATAAACCTATTGAGGTTTAGCCATTAATGCAGATGCTTCTTGATTTAATTCAGCCAATCGAGCCGACATTGCTTCATGTACCTTAGCACATAGCTTTTTCACATCCGCTTTATCAACACCTGCAGTCGACATAGGAGCCATCATCTCAACAATCACCACACCATTGTTCCAACGATTTAATTTAATGTGATTTTGACAAGAGGCAAGGACCGGTACGATTGAAGCTTTCGCTGCGATAGCAGTATGAAAAGCCCCAACCTTAAAAGGTAACAAGCCACGTCCACGAGAACGTGTTCCCTCAGGGAAAATCCATACAGATAATAATTTGTTTTTCATTTTCTCGACCGTTTTAGCCATAGTATCAAATGCACTATGACGGTTCTTACGGTCAATAAGAATATTGCCTGATAACCAGTAAATTTGTCCAAATAGCGGCATCCAAGCCAAACTTTTCTTACCTAAACTCACCGTTGCTTTAGGCACAGCAGAAGTGTGGGTAAATAAATCAAAGTTATTTTGATGATTAGCTAAATAGATTTTAGGCTCTTTAGGGTTTTCTTCTGCTGCGTGACGCGTGATCACCTTGATACCTAAAATAGGAGCAACTGAAGCAAAAATACGTGCAATAACATGTACATTGTCACGATGCATAGGTCTAACAAGACAAAGGATTATTGCGAAAAAAAAACGCCAGTGTTAATAACACTGCAAGAATAATTGAACGAGCAATTAACAGCACAAGCAGACTCCTGCGAAGAAAGTGGCGACAGTATAGCCAGCACAGTAGCTGGACTCAATGGTTTGTTTAATTTCAGTTTACATTTGTAAGCTAAAATAATTATACACTAGCCCAGATAAAAGAATGGTGCGTTAACATTAACGCACCATTAATTCTGTACTTAGTGACTTCAATCGCTAGTCTTATACGCTTCAAAAACCGCTTTTAATCAGACATTGTTAGTTTGATTAAAAGACAATAAAACACGCATAGTAATAGCACTGAACGCTAAGGCTGCCACTATTGCGGCACCACTAGGCAAATCATAACTGGCAGAGAGTATAACCCCTGCTAAGTAGCCAACAAATCCAACCACATACGTCAGCACAAGTTGCCCTTTACCATGGCATTTATTCAGTGCTAAGGCGGGTAAAATTAGCGTGCTAAAGACTAAGTAAACGCCAACTAATTCAACCGACAAGGTAATCACTATCGCAAATAAGAAGTAGAACCCTGCACCATCAAGTACTTGTGGCCTAATGACCACCAGTAACAATATCGCAGCAGACACCACACCTGGTAATACGAGTTGCGACCAGTTAACCCATAATATTTGCCCTGACATTAATTGTTTTAAGAGCTCTGCGCCATGAGGATCGTTAGACAATAACAACATCGCGGCCACAGCACTCAACACATAAAAACAACCAATAATAGCTTCAAGCTCATCAGCAAAACGTTTTGAAAGCCAGGCAATAAAGCCCGCCCCCGCTAACGCAAATAAAGCAGGCATCCATACATGAGAAAAAGGCAGCTCTTCTAATCTATGATCCATATGCGACACAATGGCACCTAAAGCCGCCACTTGTGCAATGGCTAAATCAATAAAGATGATGCCACGTTTTAGTACCTGACGACCTAAGACCACATGCGTAGACAGCACCAATATCCCCGCAACAAATGCGGGGAGCAGTATTGGTAGCAGCTCGAGATCAAGCATAGGCTATTGCACCTCTGTGAGTAACGAAATCACGCTATCATAGAGGCTAAATAAATCCTTGCTATCATCATTACCACCAACAGACATAGGCAACATTATCACTGGTAAATCCGTTCTTTCTCCTAGCCAATTGGCACCACGATCATCCTGATACGAAGTGAACAATATAGCCATGACATCGCCTTCTTGGCTGCGACTAACCAGCTTAGCAAGATGACTACTGCTAGGTGGGATCCCTGGCTTTGGCTCTAAATCAGCAACTTGCTCCATTCCTAGCCAGTTGAACAAGTAACGAAAGCTTGAATGGTAAGCAATCACTTTCTTACCTTTAAGCCCTGCTGCTTTTTCTTCCCACTGAGGAATCGCTTTTTGCCACTTTTCACTAAATGCAGCAAGGTTTGCTTGGTAACTCGTCGCCGAGTCAGGATCAAGCTGCGTCATTTTGGCAGATAAGGCATCTGCTACCTGTAGCAACCTGCTAGGGTCAAAATGCAAATGTGGGTTACCTTTGGCGTGAACATCTCCCATTGAGCGGTCAACATTCTCAAGTTGATCTAGCGTCTCAATATGTTCAGCCGCATAAAACAAACCATTATCTGTTGAACGCACCTTATTGTTCGATGCTTTCATTTGCAGCATAGGCAGCCAACCTATTTCAAGGTCAGCACCAGCACAAACCACTAAGTCTGCTTGACGCATTTTGGCAATCAAGCTTGGTCTAGCTTGTACTTGATGCGGGTCTTGTAAAGCACTCGTCGCCGAATACACTTTCGCATCAGGTGCTAGCTCTTGGCTTAAGGCTGCATATTCAGGCTCACAAGCAAACACATTCAATTGTGCGTTTGCTGAACCCGCCAAAAAGGAACTAAATAAAGCACCTATGGCGATTAGCGTTTTAGAATTGATGCGCACCGTGAGCTCCTAATGTCATGACATACTGTAGGGTTACGATATTATCGTCTTCAAAACCATCAAAGTTGGTACCCTTCTGATTAGTATATTGTAGACGCACTGTCGAGAAGTGACTGTGATGCCACGCTAAACTAAGCTCGGTTTCTTTTAGCTTTTGCGCATCTAAATGATCGCCATGAGCTTCGAATGTATCAACCTCACCGTAACGTAAACCCGCTGACCAGTTAGGAGAGAACTGGTAAACACTGCTTAAGTACCAACCTTCATGGTAATCGTTATGACTTTCTTCACCGTGATCATCATGCTCTTCATGATCATGTTCCTCTTCAAATGAGAAGATATCATTTACACGGAAGTACTCACCGCTCACTGTTAAGTGTTGATACTTATAGTTGCCGTTTGGAGCCCATTTGTAAACGAAGTCGGCGATGTAAGTGTTTTCGCCCGTGTAAGATGCACTATGAGTGTGACCTTCATGATCATGATCGTCATCAGCAATCACATCGTGTTCGTGCTCATCTTCCCCTTCTACAACACCTTGACCATTTGAATTACGTAAATAGCTTAAGCCCACTTGCCATGAACTTGATAAGCCAATGTCACCACCAAATTTAGTAAAGGCTGAATAAACCCCTACCGTATCGAAATCACGCTCGCCATGCTCATCTTCGGCGCGCATTTTGTCACCTTTGAATGCTTCAACACCCATTGTCCAATATAGATCAGTTGGTGCTACATACGTTAAACGAACACCATCATCAAAATAATGGCCGCCCATAAATGCACGATAAGCACCTGGACGATCAACGAATGCATCTGTGTGTAAATGTTGGTTATTTAAGTAACCGACATCAGATAAAAAGCGACCAGCACGAATCCCTAGACCACCCGGTAATCCCATGGTTTGAATGAAGGCTTCTTCTAGTTCAATTTCAGTTTCACCGTCATGAGACTCTAAAATGGCAGTCACTTTACCGTAGAACATGTCATCGATATTGGCACTGATAGCAAGCTCTGTTTCGCCTAAACCAAACCCTTCATTGCGGCCACCTAAGCCACGATCGCCTGTTTGATAAAAACCATCTAAAACGGCACTTATATTAGGATTTGTTAGGCTAGAATCTTCAGCAAAAGCATGAGTAGAAACCAAGGCACAAGCAGCTGCAACCAATGAAAGACGTTTGTTTGAGTAAGACATTTTTTCTCCAAAATACAACAAGTAGTCGACCATCATCTTGAATAGTCGAAAAATAATTTATCCGTAAAAATTTGTTGGGTATGTATAGAACTAGGAGAAAACGGGTGGTGCTCGGCTATGGTAAACCGTTTGATGGGCAAAATATGAAGCAACAATGGATTCAATAGCCGGTTCGAAAGTTTGACGAACTACGGCAATATTGACATCCGTGCTTGGAAGCGTTTTTTGCAATTGGTGTTGATGAAAACAAAGCGTACATTGTGTACTTGCTCCATCATGCAAATGCACAGAATTATGTGCAGAAGCCGCAAACGACAATAACACGAGCATGGCTGACAGCCAGATCGCTATTAATTGTCTTGTTCGCATTGAATGAGGCAAAGAAGTGTTCTCTGTTTAACAAAAATCGCGACTATCTTAAAAAAATTTGAAAAAAAAGCAACCAGAAGAATGTTACAAATCACTTTTTCTAAATTTTTGTGACTTAACATAGCAACTTATACAAATCCTCGTTAAGCTATTTAAGATTAGCTTAAGCTGTCAAAGCTAAAATATTAGTCATATATTGCTGCAAAGTCAGCCAAGACAGAGGATTTAACTATGATGAATTTACTCAAAGATAACATCGGTATTATATTAACTATGGTCATTATTGGTGTCGTTGTGCTTGGCGGTATTTATTACGTTGAAGCAGTATTAGAAAATCAAGTTCAAGTTGTAGATTAATCTTCTATTGTTGCGTCATCATCTGGCGCATCAATCACAATGAGATGATCCATTAAATGCGTTACCCCTGTAAGAATCAGTGAAATCATGATAATAGGGGTAACGATATTAGCAACACCATCGACAAAATACCCAACGAAACCCGCTATAACTGCTGCATAAAATCCCAATACTTTCAGTACAGTTAATATCACATGACGGCCTAACCATGCTCGACAATGGTAGCATTGTATTTGCGCTGAAAACCCATTGCCACGGCTCGCTGTCACTTTCGCCAACGAAATAGGTTGATGACAATGTGGGCAGGCTATTCTTGCCATATTAAATTTACCTGAAAATAAAAAGTGCGTAAGTCTATCAAATTATCGTCAAACTTCCCGCAATAACTTATCATTAGCTTTCTACTATACTGACAGGAAGTTTTACCATGCCAAGAATTCTGTTTATTATTTGCTGTTTACTCAGTGTAATTTGCTTTTCTGGTACCAGTTATGCGGCGCAAGTTAGCCCTGAGACTGACAAAAAAATTCAACAACTACAAAAAACCATCGATACCGACATTATTTGGCTTAAAACTGCTAAAGGTGAACTTAAAGATGTCAGCGAATATCGCATCCGCAATAAAACCAACTTATTAAGAGAAGAGTTAGCAACGCTAATCAATCAACCAGCCCCTGATTTAGCTTACTTGGTTCCACAAGTGAATAAGCAGCTGGTGTTTCTTGATAAAGTCGGTCAATACCTAGATGCAAGAACGGGTGAGTTAAAGCTCGCTTTAGGCGGTGATAATGATGTAGAAATCATGCGTGATATTATCAAGCGTGAAGAAGATCGTGACCATTACTTGCAAGCAGAATTAGAAACGATTAACTGGGGTAAGACGCTTAACATTAACGTTGATAATGCCGAAGCTGCGTTAACTGCAGAAGTCTTACTAAGAGCTGATTATTTCGAAAGCTTAGTTACCTATACTCAAGTACAGCTTCAAGAAGCGGTTGCTGAAGCTTCTGATGCTGGCGCTGACATTACTGCTGAGCAAAAGAGCAAAGTGTCATCTTTAAAAGATCGTTTGGCAATGCACACCGCAAGCTTGAATATTGCCATCGAAATGCTTGAATCACTCGGCCAAGACACCACACAGATTAAACAAACATTATTCAGTGTCTCTGGCGATATTACTCAAGATGTTCTGAATTTTGATGTGGCTTCTAGTCTCATTGAAGAATGGATGACGATTGCGAAAAACCAAGCTTTGGAAAACGGTGCAGGCGTAACATTTAAAGTGATTATTTTCTTGATCATTTTATTCCTAACAAGCTTAGTTGCTAAGCTCGTTCGAAAAGTGGTGCGCAAAGCCGTTAACTCATCAAAACTTAACTTCAGCATGCTGTTGCAAGACTTCTTCACATCCATTTCAGGTAATGTGATTTTTGCCTTAGGTTTATTAATTGCACTGTCACAACTTGGCTTTGAATTGGCACCATTATTGGCAGGTTTTGGTATTGCGGGTGTGATTATTGGTTTTGCTTTGCAAGACACATTATCTAACTTTGCATCGGGTATGATGATCTTAATCTACCGTCCGTATGATGTTGGTGACTTGATCAATGCAGCTGGAGTAACAGGTCGTGTTAGTCATATGAGCTTGGTATCAACAACGGTTAAAACCCTAGATAACCAACGATTAATCATTCCAAATAATAAAATTTGGGGTGACACCATTAACAATATTACTGTTGAACAAGAACGCCGTGTTGATATGACGTTTGGTATTGGCTATGGCGATGATATCCCTAAAGCTGAAAAAATCCTTACCGACATTGTTATGGCTCACCCAAAGGTCAAGCAATTTCCTGAGCCTACGATTAAGCTTCACACCTTAGGTGAATCATCAGTCGACTTTGTGGTGCGCCCTTGAGCAGATCCTATCGATTACTGGGATGTATACTGGGATATTACCCGTGAAGTGAAAATGCAGTTTGACGCTCAAGGGGTTAGCATTCCATTCCCACAACGGGATGTACATATTTACCATGAAAAAGCGGCTGATTAAGCCTATTTTATTGATACAAAAAGCCCGAGTGAATAACTCGGGCTTTTTCTTTGCGCATATACAGGTGTACCACAAGCATTAATCTAGGTAAGTCATATTACCAAGCAAATGCGGACGACGACCTTTAATATCACGCATTTCAAATCGTTTACCATTTTCCATACTTTCAAAAGCAAAAGTGACTTCTGATGGCATAAAGACAGGTAACTTGAATTCAACATCGACTTTAAACGGCCTCTCACCAATAAACTGCATTAATGCCGCTAATGAACGAGCTTTTGACCACATGCCGTGAGCTAATACGCGCTCAAAACCGAAACGTTTAGACACGATAGGATGAAGGTGAATCAGATTATAATCCCCAGAGGCTTTAGCATATTTACGCCCTAAATCTTCAGGTAATGCCCAAGTTTGCACATCTTCCCATGTCATATCTGAAGCTCTAGGCGGTCTTGCTCTGCGCCCTTTGGACTCAATGCGATATAAGTAAGTTGATAATGCTTCCCACACCAATTCCTGTCCTACATACACCTTTGACACAAGCTCAAACTCAAGGCCTGCATCTGTGGTCTGGCTGCTTGTCAGCTCACATTGCACATCAAACGTTTCATCGGCATTAATGGGTCTGTATAAGCTAATGCTGTTCTTGAGGTGGATCATACCTAGCAATGGAAAGGTGATCGCTTTATGGGTAAAAATGCTGGCATGAAGTCTAAAAGCTAACACGTATAAAAACGTAGGAGGTAACACTTTGCCATCAAAACCAAATTGGCAAACATCAGCATATTGCTGAATTTTTTTATCACTGAGGTGAATATTACTGACCTGCACATTGATGTTTGGCAACGGTTGCTGATCCCAACCAGGCTTGCGCGATAATAATATCTTTCGATACAGAGACAGCAACGATGGCATCGAAGCTAATTCTATAGAGTAGTCGTGACTCAAGAGAGTTACCTTTTGTTTATTAACTGAAAAACGCAGTATTTAGCAAACCTAAACACTGCGTCATTAAATGTTTCAATGCTGCTATTATACATCTAGATTGATAACATCAGTCAAAAAATGCCAATTTTTACTCTTCAAATGGAAAACAACATTACATTATCGATACTCATTACAGATCATTTTCCAACAATCGATCACATCGGCACCTGCATTTCGTAACAACTCGGGCAAGGCTTGTTGGCCTACGACATGCCCAGCGCCAACAATGACGAACAAGCGTTGATAATGACTATCTTGTAAAATCTCGATGATTCTTTGCGTCATCGTGTGGTTTCTTTGCCAAAGCAATTTAGTTAATAGCTCATCAGATTCTTCTGCTTGATGCTCCATAATATCTGCGAGTGCTTGATGATCGCCCGAACGCCATGCTGATATCAGCTCAAGCATCTCGTCATCGGTTGCGTTAATCGCTTCATCCAATAATTGCGCTTGAGTTTTATCTGAAAAAGAAGAAATGAGGTCGAACTGAAATTCAACACTTTCAAGCTCAAGTAATGGCTTAGCCGGATCACGAGCCACAAAAGTCACATCGACGCCTGCTTCAGGTGAAAACCCCAATTCAGCAAAGCGCCCAACACCGATTTGGTTTGCCTGAAGCCAAGTAGCAAGCGGCTTTAAACCGTCGCACATGGTTTGGTTTTTACCACAAAAAGCCGGATATAAACTCGCAATATCGGCTTGTTTTCCTTTCGCAAAACCATACTGCTGCAATAGTTGTTGTATATTGGCTTTAGTCACATCCGCTTCAATCACTAATGCATCTGACTCGACAAAACTTTGTTCTATTTGCAAAGGTAAAGGATAAAAGTCGGCTTTGCCAATATGAATAGAGCCCAATAAGTATATTTGTTTATTTTGATAACTGGCTTTGAAGAAAGGTGGTTTATCAGTTTCTGCTGCACTCGCATTAACAGCTAAAGCTAACGCAAGTACAACCCCAACGAAAATGAATCTAAGCCTCGTTAATAATGTTGCGGTGATTTTTAACGGTAATTCACTTGTTAGTCCCATGCCAGCCCCTTATAATTTAACTTAATTTTTATGATGTAATGAGGCTATCATGCCGTATACCCAAGTTATCCAGCAATTAAAAGAAAGTCTGCAAACAGGATATCGTCAAGCCATTGATGCCGATAAAAGACTCGACGAACTGCGTCAAGCTGGCCATGGTAAGTTTGTTGCAATCTTCACTGAAGAACAAGGCTTTACCCAAAAAAGTAATCGCTTTTTACCTTATGTTCAAGAGCTCGCAAATGAACTTGAAGAGCTTCAAGGTCTCAGCCATATACCTCCAGAAATGTTAGAAGCTCATGTAAAAAAAATTGGGGCATTACTGCAAACTTTGCATTTGTTTAAACAAAATACTAAGTAGCACCTACCATTTGTTAAAAACGCAGCCCACGGGCTGCGTTTTAGCATCAATCAACTCCGCTTTGGTATTTTCACATTTAAACAATCCACTCCTTTGAAAAATGAGCTTGAATCGATTTCAAGTTTATCTGTTAGTTTTGTGCATACATTTGTTATCAAAGACATATTTTTGTCATTTTTCTGCCATAGACTGATGGAAAAAAATGCAATGGAACTGATGTAATGAGTGTTATAGATTTAGAAAAAGAACTCGAAAAAATAATATATAAACAATCTATCAATGCTATCTTTCAGCCTATTTTCAACATATCAACTCAAAAGGTTCATGGTTTTGAAGCGTTAAGCCGAGGGCCAGAACATAGCCCGCTTTATTCTCCAGTACCTTTATTTAAAACTGCAGAACATCTTAATAAACTCAGTGAATTAGAAACACTCTGCCGCAGTATTTCTATTAATGCTTTTAAAGCGTGTCAGCTTAAAGGTAAGTTGTTTATCAACATCTCGCCAAAAGCGCTACTCGATCCTGACCATCCTAAAGGGCTAACCCTGCAGCTGATTAAACAAATGGGGCTAAAGCCTGAAGATGTGGTTATCGAACTTTCAGAGCAATACCCAGCCGATGATATTGATTTATTAAAAGACTGTTTGAACCACTATCGAAATCAGGGTTTTCTCACAGCAATTGATGACTTAGGCGCAGGGTACTCAGGATTACGCTTATGGTCTGAACTGTCTCCTGATTATGTCAAAATCGATCGCCATTTTATTCATCAAATTGACAGCACGGCAGTAAAGCAAGAATTTGTGCGCTCGATTGTGGAGCTATGCCAAAATCTGACTTGCAAAGTCATTGCAGAGGGAATCGAAACCCCAGAAGAGTTAACCATGTTAAAGCAGTTAGGGGTGACTTATTGCCAAGGTTATTTATTGGGTAGACCCAACATTAAACCCAATACACACATGGACTCAAACTTGGTGAGCATGCCTTTGCCGCCGCAAACACGTTATTGCGAAACAGCAGAAAGTTTATGTTCATCAGCCAATATCGCGCCACCTGAGACAAAACTGAAGCAACTCAGTGAGCAATTTATTGCTCAACCAGCACTGCAAGCAATTGTCATCGCTCAAAATGGCCATCCTGAAGGCATCGTCAGTCGCAATCATATTCTGGAATTATTTAGCACCCCCTATGGCCGAGCTCTGCATGAAAACCATCCGGCGAGTGCAGTAATGGACAGACAAGTATTGCAGATTGATGCAAGTGAACCTTTGTCAGCGGTAAGCCAACTGCTTACCTCTGAAACCGCCACTACCGTTGCACAACAATTTATTATATTACGACATGATAAATTAATCGGGATTGGCCACACCAAAGATCTATTACAACGCATAACCGAACATAGAATTAAAGTCGCTAGACATGCTAACCCGCTTAGCAACTTACCTGGAAATGTTCCTATTCAAGAAGAGTTAAAACGCTTACGATCCCAGAAAAAGCCATTTTACTTAGCGTATTTCGATTTATGCCACTTTAAACCTTATAACGATATTTATGGTTTCTCACGAGGTGATGAAGTCATCATGCAAGTGGCTAACTTACTAAGTCATCATCAAAATGAACGCTGCTTTGTCGGCCACATAGGCGGAGATGACTTCGTGATGATTTGCACTTGCCAAGATGCACTCACTCACGGTAAAGCTATCGTAGAACACTTTGAACAAAGTAAACGCACTTTTTATTCAGCAGAACATTGGCAAACTCAAACGATGCATGCAAAAGATCGCCAAGGTAATATGGTCGATCACCCTTTAATTTCATTATGTGTTGGTGTACTACCACCTGCTATGACCCATGATACAACGGATCATGAATTATCAATGCTCAGTGCTGAAGCCAAAAAACAGGCTAAATATGTACAAAGTAAGGTTTTCATCTTAGATGATAGGCGACAAAAAACGGCTTAATAAGCCGTTTTTATTGTATTGATTGAAGCTATCTCAATGGCGCGATTTATAGCACTGGCTCTACGGTTTTCTTTAACCAATCTTTCAACATACGAGTTTCATACTCAAATGGTCGTTGATTTCTTGTAGAATTAGCACCGTACATGAAGTTCATATCAACTAGCTTTTCATCTCCGGCAATAACAACGTTATCGCCTTCAGTGATACGGTAAGTAAACGTCATTCTAGGTGGGTACAAATCTTTAACGATTCGTAATTCATTAGCAGAGGTAGCCCCGAACGTTGGTCTTAAGTCGCCTGCTAAGTCCACATCTGAAACTACCATTTCGAGTTTCTGATTTGGCTTGAGTATCTTCTCAGCTTCTTTATTGATATTTTTAGTCATGGTATCAAAAAAGCGTTGTTCAAAGCGCGACTTAACTTCTGTAGCCGTTTTTAAATCACGATAATTTTTAGGCTCTTGCCATTCAACTTTAACGATGCCCTCTTCTGTGACTGGGTTTTCAATCACTTCTTCATCAGCGATAGCAACATTACACATTAGTGCGCCTGCAATAAGTAAATGTTTAACTTTCATATATAGTCTCCTGGCAGTGAATTTGTCGCAATGTATTCATTGCATCTCAATATAATAAGCCCAACCTGTATATAAGCTTAACGCAAAGCGACTTCCTTTGCTGTAAGACATTCACCTTTATACAAGCAAGTAAAATAGGGATAAATATTATTAGCTGCTTTTTTGTTCAGCTTTTGTTCAGTCAGTGATTGCTAATATACATCCCAAGCAAACGTACTGCATCATATCAACCCCATTAGATGATTGCGTCACTGCCATTAACGCTCAAGGAATTAGCGCAACAATAAACCTACGAGTTTTAACTGGAGTAATACTATGAACAACATCACTATGAACAACGCTAAAGTAACTATGACTAAGAAAATAACCCTTGCTGCGACCTTTTTCGTCACAATGGCATTATCTTCTTCAAGCTTTGCTCATCAATTTGATGTCGATGCAGAAGGCCAACAAGCGATTCAAGAACATCACCAGTTAATGAACCAGCACATGGCTTCGGCAGAACAAGAGTATACCGCTGAACTTGAACAAGACTTTAATCAGCAGCTTGAAACTGCAGAGCATAACTTCATGGAAAAAAAATGCGCTAATCGTGGATTAGACTTTGATGACGAATCTGAAGTGTGTGAAGGCTAAACCTTAAAGGTTAGTTACCGATATGAAAATGCAGCCTAATGGCTGCATTTTAGGTTTTCTGAACGTTAAAATGGAAATAATGCACTGAGTTTTGGATAGTTCTTTTTAAGATCTTTCTTCTTGGTACTAAACTTTTTACCCTGGGGAGTATGCTGCCCGGAAGGAACAAAAGGTAATTCATTACCTGTTCTGTCTTCATAGAGTTGCCCTGCTATCAAGTCAAAGTCCTCAATAAAAGGGTATGCATAATCATCTTTTGTTGGCCACAAAGTCAGTTCTCCTAAACAATCGGGATCAGCAATTACCTTGTTATACCAGTCTTCACCCAGAGAAAGTAAAAAGCCTCTAAACTCTGCGAAAGCATAATCAGAATCACAACCAGTGATAATGTACGCCGCTCCCCATATATTCCAATGATAACTTCGGCGCATCTGCTGTCCGAACATTTTATCAAATGCGGCTAATGCGTCATCATCAAGCTCGGTTAGCTTAGCCGTCAGTTCACTGTGGCACTGCTGCTCTGATTGTTGCGGCTCAGTACGTGTCACTAAGTCCCAAAATTCAGCTTCTGTCATGTCACTTTTCCTAAACTTTTTGGAAACTATTCACCAAAATATCTCAACTCGCGTTATTCTACACCACAACGAACTCATTGCTTTACTATCAATAACAATACTTCATGACTAAATTCAGTACCGTTAACAATCCGCTCCCTCGCAGACTTATCATATTGATGGCGTTTTACATCTTTTTGTCTATTCTGGCTTTGCTACGTTCATACGCCATTCAAGGAATCGATCTGTTTACGATTGGCGTAATACCAGTGCTATTTGGACTCGTTAAACGCACTCACTGGGCCAGTTTAGTGTTAAAAATATACCTCGCAATCCAAACATTGGCGATGTTAGCTTTATCCACAACAGCTATTATTGCCTATCAAATCACCCCTGAAGATGTAAAAGTAGAATTCAACGGAGTGAGTATACCTGTACCAGCTATTGCATTGAGTGCGGTGCTCATTTTGGGGTACCAATATTGGGTCGCGTTTAGCCAAAAAACCACGCAGTATTTGAAACCTGATTGTTAATGTCTTGTGCAAGAATAGCTATATTCACGTAGAAGCTTAAGGTAAAATGCGCCCATAAGACGCATTTATAATAAATAAGAAGAAGTCATTTATGGGCCACCTATCCCCCAGTGAACTATCAATTTTATTGCTAGAGCCTTCAGATACTCAGCGTAAAATTATCACCGCACGCCTACAACAAGAAGGTGTAAATAGCATTCAAACTGCATCAAGTATCACTGATGCAAAAGACATTATCTCAAGACACACTCCAGATTTAGTCATCAGCGCTTTACACTTTTCAGATGGCGAAGCAACCGACTTGCTCAGTTTCATCAAGCAAAGCACTCAATTTAATGACATTCAATTTATGTTGGTTTCTAGTGAGTGCCGACGCGAACAACTTGAAGTGTTCAGGCAATCAGGGGTCGTCGCCATTCTACCGAAACCATTCGATGCCGATCACCTAGCGACTGCGCTCAATTCAACCATCGATTTAATCAGCAACGATGAACTGGATTTAAGTCATTTTGATGTACAAGATATTCGTACATTGGTGGTCGATGATAGCCGAATGGCACGTAATGTCATTAAGCGAACCATTGGCAACTTAGGCATTAGAATCATTAGCGAAGCTGAAGATGGGGCGCAAGCAATAGAACTCATGCAGCAACAGATGTTTGACCTAGTCATCACAGACTACAACATGCCGAGTGTCGACGGTCTAGCACTGACCCAATATATTCGCAACGAAAGTCAGCAATCCCATATCCCAATATTAATGGTCTCATCTGAAGCCAATGATACACATCTTAGTAATGTATCAAGTGCAGGAGTGAATGCACTTTGCGATAAACCTTTTGAGCCTAAACTGGTTAAGCAGCTGCTGTATCAACTATTAGAAGATTAATTTTACTGTGGCACTCGTCATTTTCGCCCCAAAAGCTGGGCAAAGGGGTCATTTACGTCGTAAATGTCACCAAAATGCCCTATTGCTACACATTTATCAGATAAAATGCTTTCAAAGCCCCATGGCTTATGGCATGTTAATCTAGTTTTAAATAAACACATCTATGGAAAGCAGAGAATATCAACATGAACAAAAGTGAATTAATTGCAAAAATTGCAGAAAATGCTGAGTTAACTAAAGCAGAAGCTGGCCGCGCACTAAAGTCTTTTGAAGAAGCTGTTACTGAAGCCATGAAAAATGGTGACAAAATTTCTATCGTAGGTTTTGGTTCTTTTGAAACCTCTGTACGCGCAGCTCGTACTGGCCGCAACCCACAGACTGGCAAAGAAATTCAAATTGCTGAAGCGACTGTACCAAAGTTCAAAGCGGGTAAAACATTAAAAGATAGCGTTAACTAAGATTAACTGCTTGAAAATAAAACCTCCACTTCGGAGGTTTTTTTATGTCTATTGATCACCTTTCTATTAGAAATTCGCCTCAAAACTGCACAAAAAAAGTGCACCTCTGCCTCAATACCATGCAACATTTTTGCTGCATCATAGTGCGAGAGAACATAAACCATTAATAGTAAAGCATTTATAAACATGGCACATCATTAGCAATAACTCATACAGATGAAATCAACATTGAACCTTGCTGCCCGATAATCAAGCAACAGGTGAAATGAATAATAAAAACTTTGAGGGAATGAAAATGAAAAAAACCTTATATAAAGCTATTGCGCTATCTACAGGCTTATTATTATCTGGTTCTGCATTAGCAGAAGTCACCGGTAATATCGGCGCGACGTCAAACTACCTATGGCGTGGTGTAAGCCAAACTGATAACGGTGCAGCTGTACAGGGTGGTATTGATTATGCCGCTGATTCTGGCTTTTATGTCGGTGGTTGGGCTTCAAACGTTGATTTTGGTGATGGCACAAGTTACGAGTTAGATATTTACGCAGGTTACGGCGGTAATATCACTGAAGATTTAAGCTACGATATTAACTACCTTTACTATGCCTACCCAGATTCTCCTGGTAGTGTTGATTTTGGTGAAGTCACTGTTGGTTTAGCATGGAAATGGTTAGATGTTTCTTATTCACACACTGTCAATGGCGGCGATGATATTGCTTCTGATCCACTTGATTCAAAAGACATGATGTATGCACAAGCTAACCTCACATTCCCACTAACTGAATCACTGTCTTTAGGCGTGCATTACGGTTATTCAGATGGCGATATCATTACTAGCTGGTATGGTACTGATAGCTACTCAGAATACAATGTATCGTTAAGCTCTGATACTGATTACGGTACTGTTTCATTTACTGCATCTGATACAGATTTAGATGATGACGACGCAAAAATTGTACTAGGCTACTCGTACAGCTTTGGTTTATAAGCCATAGTCATTCAATCTGGCACCAATGCGAACTAGCTTAGGTCGGCATCGTGCCAATTGTTACACCTCAAACGCCACTCTAATGAGTGGCGTTTTTTGTGTGTCAAAGAAACTTTTTGATAACTGCGTTAAGCAAAAAAATAAATAACTGCTACATTGAATTTATAGGAGTAAGTAAACCTTTGGGTGCAATTTGAATGCATATTCTTCGTGGTTGTTTTACAAGAATATCGCAAGCTTCAGCGCTCAATACCCATGATATCAAAGCACGGCTAAAGGCTACCTTTGATATTTACAGCTTATTTGTCACACAGGGACACAACAAATAAGCATGAAATAGAGGGTAGAATAATGGCTAATATTACTGAAAGCATTCCTAACGATACAGAAATCGACGCAATGGTATCACCAAGAAATAAACGTTCAGCTGAAATTATTGAACGAAAACGTCAAGTTAAACGACGCTTAGATGACTATCTTGAACAAGCAGAGTTACGTAAAAGTTTAGGTGACGACTTAGAAGATGATTTTTAAACTTCACTTAACCTTACTCAGCTTGCCAAATTAATCCCACGACTTAAGGTAATAAGCTAAGCCTGCGCACTCCAGATATACTGTGCAAGTCGGATACTTCTGCTCACCACATTCAGTGATAACCAGTGCATTGCCGCCCCTATCAGCCGTTTGACCTCTTAAATCGTTTTTCAATGCGCTTAGACTTGGAATCGGGTAACGCAAATGATCTGCCGACACACTGCAAAAAGAAGTAAAAACTTCACCTAATGGGTCATTTTCGTGATTATAAAGTTCACTTGGTGAATACAAATCAACGGTTGAAGCCTCAACCTTAGCGACTACATATTCTTCTGCATTGGTGCGAAATTTAACGCCATTACAACCAGCAAGCACGACACTCAGCAAACAGATTGTATATACGCTTATAATGTTATCTATCTTCATAAAATCCCTTTTTGTTGGCATACACATCCCAGTGTATGCCTTATCCATTTTTTATCCTTGCGCATTTAACTGCTTTTGTTTAGCAAAGTATTCACGGGTTAGTGCAAATACCACAGGGCTTAACAATGCTAATGCAATCAAGTTTGGAATAGCCATCATGGCATTTAATGTATCTGCAAGTAACCAAATAAACTCAAGCGAACTCACAGCACCAATCGGTACCACTAAGGTCCAAATTAATCTAAATGGCTTAACGACTTTATCACCAAATAAATACTGCATGCATTTTTCACTGTAAAAGCTCCAACCTAGGATGGTCGTAAAAGCAAATACAGCTAATGCAACGGCAACAATATAATTACCCATAGGCAGTGCATGTGAAAACGCAAAAGATGTTAACGCAGCGCCTGTTTCACCCGAAGTCCATGCTCCCGATACAATAATAGCCAAACCAGTAATCGAACAAACAATAATCGTGTCGATAAACGTACCTAACATCGCCACTAAGCCTTGTTTAACAGGCTCATTGGTTTGCGCAGCAGCATGGGCAATAGGCGCACTACCTAAGCCTGCTTCATTTGAGAACACACCACGAGCGACACCAAAACGAATAGCAGCCCACACAGCGGCACCAGCAAAACCACCTTGGGCAGCAACCGGGTTAAATGCACTATGAATAATCAACTGAAATGCGGCTGGTACTTGGTCAGCATAAACAACTAACACGGCTAAGCCAGCTGTAATATAAAATAGGGTCATTAAAGGGACAAGTTTACCGGCAACGTCTGCGATGCGTTTGATACCACCCATCAATACAGCACCCACAAGCACCATCAGCACTAAACCAGTAATCCAGTTAGGCACACCAAAGTTGCTGCTCATTGCGTCAGCAACTGAGTTGGTTTGCACAGTATTACCTATACCAAAACCGGCAAGAGAGCCTAAAAGCGCAAATAACGTGCCTAACCAAGCCCATTTGCTGCCTAAACCATTCTTGATGTAATACATGGGACCGCCCACATGATTACCATTTCCATCTTTTTCACGAAATTTAACCGCTAAGACAGCTTCTGCAAACTTGGTAGCCATACCGACTAACGCCGTACACCACATCCAAAATAACGCGCCTGGTCCACCAAGAAATATCGCGGTTGCAACACCGGCAATATTACCTGTACCAATAGTTGCCGAAAGTGAAGTCATTAAAGCGTTAAACGGACTAATTTCACCTTTATGTTTATCGTCGGATGAATCTCGACCAGACCACAATAACTTAAAGCCTGTGCCTAATTTTAGGATTGGCATTAATTTCAGTCCGATAGACAGAAATAATCCCACTCCTAAAATCATCACTAACATGGGAACGCCCCACACTATGCCATTAACTGTATTTACAAATGCCGTCACTTGTTCCATTGAAAACCTCATAATGCGTTAATTATTTCTTGTTATTATTTTTAGCTGTTTCTCTTTTGATTCATCCGCTATTTCACTCAATAGGGCTAAGTCATTTAAAGAAAAATTAAGATTACCTGCATTACACACAAATTGGAAACATCATCATTAAAAGCAAAGGTATTAAATGCAATAATCTCAATAAATCAGTCAATTGATTAGGCTAAATAAATAAAAAAGGCACTACTAATATTGTAGTGCCTTCACAGTTTGGTGTTTATATCACCCTAGAAATATCAAGCAATGCAATAAAACTTAAGCCCATTCAATCCAAAATCAACTTTAAGCTATCTAAGCCTTGCTGTAAGTCATTGCCTATAATCGTTTCAAAATCCATGAACAAAAACATCAAATTCATCGGATAATCGAGATGCCCTTTAAACCCCCAATTAAGTCGAGTTTGATTGTCTGACAAGGCTTCAGTGATCATATATGCAGGCTCTGTTGCTTCAAAAGGGCTTAAAAATCTAAGTTCGAAATCAATCCTCTCTCCCTCAACAATCGCCATGATCTCTTGTTCACCGACGCCAACATCTGGATTATCACTTGCCCAAGCTGACACAAATCCAACCGTTGCATCTGCCCCACGATAGGTTTTTTCCATATCGGGATCCATTTGCGCCCATTTACTAAAATTATTTTGATTCTTGAGGTGTTTTACATAATCAAACACAATCGCTTTAGGTTGGTTAATCACAATTGTTCGCTCAACTGAGTAATCTTTTTTGATAAAGATCGCCGCGATAAATGGGATTGCAATTATGATAGCAACAACTAGGAGTATTTTTTTTATCATGGTGTTTTTCCTAATTAAAGTAATGATTAAGTATATCAATCATTCCTGACACCACAATTTTATTTTAACAAAATAGCAACACTACTTTTTGCAAAGAGACTCATAGCAAGACTGACACACACAAGCTTTTCCCCTCAATTGCGCTTTAACAGCAGCAGAAATGGTGCCACGAGCTGAAAGAGAAAGACACCAACACGCCTCAATAGATAAACCTTTGCTGACTGCACAAGCATTTGGCTTATTGCAGATAGGACAAATTAAAGGTTCAACAACATTAGCTTGATTCAGTGATATCCCCTCTTGAGTTACTTGTTCTTGAGGATGATAGATTTCAACAATTTGTGTCTTCACAGGATTAACTCGGTAGTAGGAATAGTAACGATTGGTTCGCAGGCAACGCTAGATGTATAAGCAAGGATAATACGATACAACTTTCTATGATATTCATTTTATGATTGATGACGAAATAGAGTGTGACACTACACTATAAAAATAGCACAGTAGATAATAATGCAGCTCATATAATCCTTTGCCTTGAGTAAAGGTGATGCCTCAACCAAATACGTTTTATTATGCTACTGTACTGCGTTGCCATTTATTCAGCGTTTCTACTTTCCCAATGACTTTCCCAATGACTTTTCCAATCAGGCTTACTGACTAGCCTCAGGGAAATTAGGATAAGCCTTTTCGCCTAAAAGTACATTTTGAGGCTTTTTGCCATAATAACCATCATGTTGATGAAAACCGGCTTTCGTTTGCTCTATCTTTCCTTTAAAACGCGGATCTTGAGGTCGTTCCTGGGCATTAATGTATGCTGCTACATCCCAAGCATCTTGGACTGAAAGCTGAATACTCTTTCCTAATGGCATATTCTCATAAATAAAGTTAGCCGCTGTATTCACTCGATGCATACCTGCTCCCCAGTTATAGCTCTGCGGCCCCCATAATGGCGGAAGAGCACTTACTTTTGCCATCTTTACTCCTTGACCATCTTGACCATGGCAAGCCTGACAATGTGCAAGATAGATTGAGTTACCTCGCTCTATTGAGTAGGGCTTTTCCGGCTTATCTAACTTAGGAAAGCCACGACCAGGCAGCATCGTTAACGCTTTTTGATCAAGCTTCGCGCTAATAACCTCAGGTAATGGAAACTCAGGACGATTACCTCCTTTTAGCAACTCAGCATCTGACAATACTGGTACATCACCAGTAAGATTAAATTGATTCATCAAGCCACTCATCGCTAACCAATATGAATAAGCCGACAGAGCAACTAACACATCGCTACCTGATTCAGGGGCTTTTCCATTCATTGAGTAAGTAAAACAACCTTGAATACGCTCCTGATAACTATTCACTTTGTCATTTTTTTTACGATAGGCAGGATAGGCCATATAAGCCGCCCAAAGTGGCGAAGCATTCGCTTTATTTCCGGCGTTCATATGGCAATTTACACAGTTCAATTCATTGCCAACATACTGATTGCGCATCTGCTGACTATTCACAAACAACTGATACCCCTTTGTGACTTTGTCTCCAAACTCCCCTTTAGGAATCGTAGATAACGCACTCGGTGTTAAATATTGGGCATTAGCATCTTTTGGAACAGAAGGAAGTTGAGCTTGTCTATCGGGTAACTCCGTCGCTGATAATCCCATACTGAGCAACACACCAGCCACCGAAAAGTAATATAGCTTCATAGTATGTCCTTATTTCTGAGCCGAAAAGTATTGAGTTAATGCATCAATTTCTGCAGCGGTGAGCTTTTTAGCAATATTGCCCATCATGTTGTCGACATCCCCTGTACGGGTGCCTTTTTGCCATGCCAATAATTGATTTTTAAAGTAGGAGGGTTCTTGGCCAGCTAACCGCGGAAATTGACCTGCACCAATACCTGACGGACCGTGGCAACTGGTACATGCTGGGATCTCTCGCTCCCAATCACCTTGAAAAGCCAGTTTCTCGCCTATATCGCTAATGACAACTTTATCGCCTCGATACTGCAAACTAATTGCAGCGACTGGTTTTGCAGCAAAAAAATCTGAGACTAATTTAATGGTATCGCCCTGCACCGTCATAGCCATTGCCATCATCGTCGAATTTTGACGTTTACCAGACTGAAAATGAGAAAGTTGCTGGGCCATATACTCACTAGAAAGGCCTGCTAATCTAGGGCCTGCTACCCCCAAACCTTCACCGTTTACGCCATGACAACTTAGGCATACTTGAGCCGCTGCTGGTACGGTTTCAAGGAGCTCTTTAGGTGACGCTTCAGGAATACTGGCTGAAACACTAAGGCTTAACGTACTGCCAATTAGCGCCGTCCAAAGCCTAGATACACTAAAGTTTGCACTTTGTGCCCATTGCGAAGTAACTTTATTGGTGGAACGCCATGAGTGAACTTTGGAAAACCAGAGATTTTTATTCATATATCAGCCTTTTGTGAATAATCCATTTCCTATGCTTTACTCAATATAGTCAATAAAAGAACAGTTTGTCTAGTCCTAAAATAGGTTGACGGTTTTTGTTAAGCCAGTTGGTACTCCCTACTGGCTTTTTCATGCACCTCGTTTGGGGTTTTCATCCCTAAACTAAGATGCGGTCGTAATTCATTGTAAATTGCTACCGATTCCTTGACCAAGGTCCTGAGCTCCTCCATCGTTCGGCAGCGATAAAGCAAAAACTCATGCTTTAAAATACCATTCACACGCTCAGCCAGTGCATTTTGGTAGCAGTCATACCCATCCGTCATTGATGGCGTCATACCGTTCACTGCTAATGCCATTTGGTATTCCTCTGAGCAATACTGCATCCCTCTGTCTGAGTGATGAATGATATGACCTGTTGTTTGACGACTCTTTACCGTCATATCCAGCGCTTTGACGACATCGCTCGCTTTCATCTCATGACTTAACTCGTACCCCATTATTTTTCTAGAATATGCGTCTGTCACCAGCGATAAGTAATGTGTTCCTTCATCTGATTTCACGTAGGTGATGTCGCTAACTAGCACTTCTTCTACTCGTTCAACAATCTTGTCTTTAAGCAAATTAGGATGCTTTCTAAGCCAGTGATGACTATTCGTTGTTTTGGTGTAGTTTTTTCTCGGCTTCACCAACATATCTCGCTGTTTCAAGTATTGAAATAGCCCATCCCGACCGAGTTTTATGCCTTGCTCAACCAACTGTGGCTTGATGAGCTGGTAGAGCTTACGTGTCCCCAATCTTGGCATAAACTGGCGCCAATACTTCACCATCGACACAACGGGTTTAAGCCTTTCGGTTCTTGTTTCAGCACGTTGTTTCCACTGGTAAATCGCTTGTCTTGATAAATTAAATTGCCGACTCGCTGCCGCTAGCTTTACCGTGCCTTTTTCTTTGGCAATCCAGAGCGCTCGGCTAAGTACTTTTTTTCTAAATCGATACCATATTCATTTTTTAACAGTTCAACCATATCGCCATAAATCATATTTTTCATTTCTAGGTTAGAAACTTGCTTCTCTAATCGTTTAATTTTCTGGGCGCGGGTTTCTTTACTTTTAGACATAAGAGAGTGCTCAGTAGGGAGTGTCCAGTCTAATCTACCATGCTTTCTCAACCATGTAAGGACGGTGCTTCGACCTTGGATACCGTAGTGCTCTTGAGCTTGCTTATAGGTTAGCTCGCCTTTTTCTACTTGGCTGACGACGGCTAATTTAAAGCCTAATGTGTAATCACGCTGTGTTCGTTTAACGCTGATTGCGCTTGAAGGTTTCATAGATAAGTCTCCAAAGTGTCAACTTATCTCAGGACGGGACAGTTAGATAGGATGTTTTTTATACAAAAGCAAGATGCAGATAATTAAGTTCATACTGCTGAATTTTTTCATTAATAATGACTTGGTTTACTGCGATATCTCAAAAACATTAAAGAAAATAACGCACTTGGGTAGCACAAGGTCCAACCACTGCATTACTGTCCCCAACAAAAAAGGCTTACTTCATTTAGAAATAAGCCTTTCATTTACACTAACCATAAGGTGAACAAGCAATTAAAAGTTACTCTTGCAGTAAATCCTTACAAATCTGTACCAGATCGGATTGAACGGCTGCCGCTGTGACTTCTCTGCCAGCACCAGGACCACGAATAATTAGAGGATTACCTTGATAAAATGCACTTCGTATAACAAAAACGTTATCACCAGGGGTTAAATTGGCATAAGGATGATTTGCATCGACCCATTGGATACCTACTTCAGCATGCATTTTGCCATCAACCTTGTCCAAAGAGGCGACATAACGAAGCACTTTATTTTGCTCTGCCGCTGTAGTGAACTGCTGCAACATACTCTGATCAAGTTCCGTGATACGTGCTAAAAAATCATCTAAAGATAAGTCTGCCAATGCAGCAGGCACCAGTGAGTTTAAGACAATATCCTCTAATTCAATTTCAAAGCCAATCTCACGAGCTAAAATCAATAGCTTACGTTGCATGTCACGACCAGAAAGATCGTCACGTGGATCGGGCTCGGTAATCCCTAACCCTCTTGCCTCAATCACCAATTCTGAAAAAGATTTTTGACCATCATAATGCTCAAACAACCAACACAAAGTGCCTGAGAAAATACCGCCAACCGCCTCAATACTATCACCACTATTACGCAAATCATTCAGGGCGTGTTGTATTGGTAAACCTGCACCACAACTTGCGTTATAACGCCAAAATAGTCTGCGGTTACTCAGCTGTTGTTTCAACTCTCGGTAAAATGGTAATGGCCCTGAACCTGCAAGTTTATTAGCACTAACAACATGAATTCCACGGGCAAATAATTCAGGGTATTGTAAAGTTAAGCTGGCGCTGGCACTGATGTCTAGCACGACTAACTCATCACAATCGAGATGCTCTAGTTGATCAAATAGACTCGTATAATCCCAAGGTTTAGCAGTCGTATCAAACTTATCTTGCCATTGAGTAAGATCAATTCCGTCAGGGCAGATAAGCGCTTCTTTAGAGCTCAGTAATCCCACTAATTGCACAGTGGCTTCAAGCTCACGATTAAGTGCTGTTGAAGATCGTTGGAATAAATCAATCCAAGCTTCACCGATATTACCGACTCCCAACAGCAGCACGCCAATACGCATGCGTGGACCTGCGCAGCGGCGATGTACTTTTTGAGTGAGTAAGCTCACCTGAGATTTTGGCACTAAGGTCACTAAGCTTAAATCATCTTGATAAAGCGGTTTTGCATCGCGACTTAGTAAGCGAGCAAAACTGCGACGATAGTGCTCGGCATCAGCGCTAACCAAGGCGACTAATCCAAGTTCATCGCTCACATGAATATCACTGACATTAAGCGCTTGGGCGTGTAATTCAAGTAAGGTGTGCACTTGCTTTTGATTTTCAACAGTAAAAGCAAGTTCAACTTTATGGTGGGCAGATGTCCAATGAGCTAAAGGAAGGATCCCCTGTTGCGCTAATAATTCAATCAGGTTTTCTGTTGGTGATTGCAGCTTAATTTTAAACAGTACGACCTCATTTAAACTCGTTACAACCGGCGCACTTGCCGAAGAGCTTTGCGGCGCAATCAAGGTAAAATCAGTATGAGATGCATAGCTAGAACGAACAGCCAAACTGACATTGGTATCAAATAAAGGTTGTAATGTCCTGCTGTGAAGGACAGGAGAACCTAAATGAGCCAATCTATCCGCTTCCGCTAATGACATACTATTGAGTAACTTGGCATCATTGATTTTATTAGGGTCTGCATTAAACACCCCTTCAACATCAGTCCAAATAGTTACTCGTTCTATATCTGCTAAGCTCGCAATTAAGGTTGCGCTGTAATCAGAGCCATTTCGTCCAAGTAACAGAGTATCACCTTGCTGGTTAGCGCAAATAAAACCAGTAATGACTAATCGCTCATTGGGGTGCGCTTCAAGCAGTGCTTGCACTTTTTCACGTGATTGCGCTAATCGAATATTAGGAACTAAGCCTTCGTCAGCAACGAGAATTGAACAAGCATCAACATTGATTGCAGCAACGCCTGATTCACGTAAAAGCGCAGCCATTAAGCGCGCAGACCAACGTTCACCAAAGCTGAGCACTTGGTTTAATTCGAATTCATTGCGCTGTTCAAGTGATAACAGGCTGATGAGTTGCGCCTTATCCGTTGATAGACGCTCACGTAAATCTCGGGCTTGTTCGTTAGAGAGCAGCTGCTCAATTAAGTTTTGCTGGTAGCTGATGAGAACTTGTAATTCTTCTTGCCATAATTCGCCCGTTTCCCGAAGCGACAACAGCTTGTATAAAAAGTTAGTGCTTTTTCCCGCAGCTGACACGACGACAAGATCGTCGCAGTTTCCATGAGTCAACAAAATATGGGCGACACGGCGATAACAATCTGCATCAGCAAGACTTGAACCACCAAACTTATGTAAATGACTGCGGGTCATTTTGTACTCCTTAAACCACTAAACTTTTGTGCAAAACGCTGACTGACACGGAACTATAATGCGGCAACTGCTGCGAGCCCGGCATTGATGTCATTCACTAAATCTTCTGCGTCTTCAATCCCGACAGATAGTCTCAGTAATGTATCTTTAATACCAGCTTCATAACGTGCTTCAGGCACCATTGCTCTGTGGGTCATTGTTGCTGGGACGGCAACTAAGCTTTCCACCCCGCCTAAGCTTTCAGCAACACTGAAAATCGATAATGCATTTAAAAAGGCAACCACTTCCGCTTCGCCACCTTTAAGCTCAAAACTTAACATAGCACCAAAGCCTTTTTGCTGTTTGGCAGCAATATCGTGACCTGGATGGTCTTTTAAACCGGGATAGTACACTTTTTCAACGACATCACTAGATTGCAGCACGTCAATCACACGCTGAGCATTAGTTTGATGCTCACGGATCCGCACGGCTAAAGTTCTAATACCACGCAGTGTTAAGTAACTGTCAAATGCAGAACCTGTTAGCCCTAAGGTATTTGACCACCAATGTAATAGCTCACCAAGCTCTGCATCTTTAGCGACAACGGCGCCGCCAACAACATCACTGTGGCCATTAATGTATTTAGTCGTTGAGTGCATCACGATATCAGCACCAAGTTCTAATGGCTGCTGTAAAATTGGAGATAAAAAAGTATTGTCGACTACAACAAGTGCATCAACAGCATGGCTAGCTTCAACGATGGCTTTAATATCCACAACCCGCAAAAGTGGGTTCGAAGGTGTTTCTAACCAGACCATTTTAGGCTTTTGCGCTATCGCTTCAGTGAGTGCTTTCTCGTCAGTTTGATCAACAACCAATAATTTAAACTGGCCTTTGTTGGCAAGATTTGTGAACAGTCGGTAACTACCACCATAACAGTCATGCGGTACCACGATTAAGTCATCAGGCCCAAGTAAACTGGTCACTAAGGTAATCGCGGCCATTCCTGTACAAGTTACAATCCCTGTCGCGCCATTTTCTAGTTTAGCGATTGCCTCTCCTAGTACACAACGAGTCGGATTACCTGAGCGGCTATAGTCGAATTCCCTAGGGTTGGTGTGTCCATCAAATGAATAATTTGTTGAAAGGTAAATCGGCGGGACTACCGCGCCATACTGAGTATCAGATTCGATACCTTGGCGAACTGCTAATGTAGCTGCGCGATGTTTTTTCATTGTAAGCTCCTCAAGATTGACACACTATAGAGTACACACCGTAGAGATGTCTAGATGGCTAAATGTACCTAAGCAAAGTTAGATCGTCAACACATATTAGACGTTTAGACGTCTAAACATAAAGAAATCTATTTGCATTCGTTATAGAATAGCAGCAATAATTTGACTGTAATAAATAAGCAGTTAAAATCTGCCACGAATCTATCGTATAAAGGTGAGTTAATGACTGAATGGAATGGCGACTATATCAGCCCATATGCCGAACATGGCAAAAAAAACGAACAAGTTAAAAAAATTACGGTATCCATTCCGTTAAAAGTGCTTAAAGTACTAACTGATGAACGTACTCGTCGTCAGGTGAATAACTTGCGCCATGCCACTAACAGTGAACTATTATGTGAAGCATTTTTGCACGCATATACTGGTCAACCACTCCCTAACGATGAAGATTTATCTAAAGAAGGCCCAGATAGCATTCCAAGTGAGGCTAAAGCTCTCATGGATAAAATGGGCATCGAGTGGGAAGATTTAGACGAATAATCACTATTGAGCTTACTTTTATGTAAGCTCAATTTTATTCTGCATTTCTATTCGCATAAAATTTGTCGTACCAAATTTGCACCGACCTTAATTAAGTCAACGAGCACAGAATGGCATTTATCGATCCGCAAACCTTGATGCTTGCATCGGTTATCATATTTCTGGGCGCACTAACTCAGGGGCTAATAGGTTTTGGCTTAGCTGTGGTCGCCAGTCCACTGCTTTACATTATTGACCCTCAACTTGTTCCTGTTCCAGTTATTGCATGTGGATTTTCCATTGCATTAATAACGTTATTGCGAGAGCGAACCCCGCTCAAGTTTAATGGCTTACAATACGCCTTGCTCGGTCGAGTCCCTGGTGGTTTTCTTGGTGCTGGATTATTAATTTTTGCCCCACAAGCAGTATTAGGGCTAGCGATAGCCTTTATTGTGGCTGCTGCAGTCATTCTTAGCATCTATAAAATTACCGCACCAGTAAATAAGATCACTTTGTTTATAGCAGGGGTTTTATCAGGAGTATTTGGCAATATCGCTGCAATTGGTGGCCCACCTCTAGCAATATTACTTGCCGGAAAAGACGCACCACAGTTTCGTGCAGCCTTATCTATATTTTTTGTCTTTAGTTCTATGATTGCGATGTTAATACTCATTGTGGCGGGACTCGTTGAGCTAAAACATGTTTGGCTTTCATTGATGTTATTGCCGTCGGTGTTTTTGGGTAGCCTAGTGGCAGGAAAGCTAACCAATAAAGTCGACAAAGAAAAAACCAGAATGGCAACATTAGTGCTGTGTGGTCTGAGTGCTATCGTGCTAACAATTAAGTCAACGTTAGCTTTATCTATCAGTTAATCACGCCATAATTAAAGTCGCTGACGATCTGCTAAGTCAGCACTCAAAAGTGGTAAGAGGTTTGTAATACTGCCCCTACGGCGTCATCTTCACCATAGCTACCACTCATGTCTAACTTAAATGCTTGCCCAATCGCAAAACCTGTACCAAATGAATATATATCAACACTGTTGTCTTTTAAGTCATGTCGATAACCCATTCTCAACGAGAGCCAATCAGTGGCTTTTAGCTCACCGCCTACACGCCAATACTGCACAGGATCAAACTCTTTAAATCGGGTTTGGTCGACTAAATCAATATCTGTGGTCAAGGTTACCGATGACCAATCGTAGGCAGCGCCTGCGGTAATTAATGGTTCCACTTGGTAGTGAAACTCTCGTCCTTGCGCTTCAACCGTTTTGACGGTTTGACTGAATAAGTTTCTGGCAGATAGCCCAATAGTTAATTTTTCAATAGGTTCAAATGCGACACCAACGTCCAAATTAAAGAGATTTTCATCGTTACGATATTTGTCGTCATCAAAATCATCAGCGTCGAAATTGTTAGCATTAACTGAGTAATGGTAAGTATCAATTCGTTGAAACTTCGGTGAAACCCCTACCCTGACAGGCATATTTACAATCGACAAAGGAAAGCTGAGTGCCACACCAAAATCAGTCACACTACCAGCTAGCACGACGCCTTGAGAATCTAGGTCAGTGATTTCAGTTGGCGGGTTATTAGGGTCAAGCACGTTCAAAGTATCAATGTCTGACTGGGCAATATCGGCCACACCCACTGCGTCAATATAACTTTTATAAAAAACCGCCATCGGCATACGTCGATTTGGTATCACCAAAGCTGCACCAATTCCTGCTGATACATTCGCCACATTGCCTTTGAGTGATTCTAAATCTAACACTAAGTCGTCTCGAAAGGCTTCAACCTCGGCGGAGTCACCGTTATTGATTGCCGTTTCAAGGCCATCATAAGAGTCCTGTAACGAATCAAACTTATCAATCATATTATCGCTATCAGAACCTTCCGCGCCAACTGTTGGCAGTAATAAAGAAAATGCTTGGGTCTTGTTGATTTCATCATTGGTATAGGTGTTATGTGGAGTAAGAATGGCCAATAAAGCAGGATTAATGAAACTAGCGCCAACTCGATTAGAGACAGCAACACCAGTACCGCCCATACTGTCGCTGCGAGCTTCAAAATAAAGCCCGCTAGCTTGCACATTGTTGGCAAGCAAGAGTAAACAGAAAGGTAGCGCTAGTCTTGATAGCATCCAAGTTTTCCTATTTTTATTGTTTAATAAAGATAGTAGAAATAATCAAAAAAGGATGTCATATCAGCAAACTAAATTTTCATTTTTACCTTGTTTCAACTAACTGCATTGACTAAATTTTTATAAATCAGGCAGATAAGATTTGAAACCTTCATGGGTAAACTGTATAAATTTTTTCAGGCGCTCAGGTTGAAATTTGTCCTTGTGATAAAGCACATAAAACGGTGTATCGGGTATTTGCCAATCAGTAAATACTTCGACTAATTTCTCAGTTTGTATCTCTTGATGGCAATATAAATATGGCAACCTGACGATACCATTACCAGCTAATGCGCTAATCTTCATTGCTCGGCCATTTTTACACCGAAACTTACCTTTAATCGCAACATCAATATGCTCTTTCACAGCTCCCTGTTGACTAAAACGCCAATGATTAATCGAACCAACGATACAAGCATACTTATTGAGTTGGCTCGGATGTGTCGGCTGTCCAAATCTTTCAAGGTAGGCAGGTGACGCCAAGGTACAGTTTTTAATATCAATAAGCTTTCGTGCTATTAATCCTGAATCCGATAAATCCCCCATTCTAAATACCACATCAAAATGATCTTCAATTAAGTCGACTCGTTGGCTACTGAAATCGAGATCTATAGTGATATCGGGATATAGTTGGATAAAGTCATTCACTAAGGGAACGATAATGTCTTCCCCTAAAAAACCACCCACACAATTGATATAAATATTACCTGATAATTTTTCCGCACTATCTACTGTGGTGGCCACAGCTTGCTCAATTTGATGTAATGCTTGCTGGCATTGCTGTAAAAACATCGCGCCTTGATCTGTCAAGCGCTGCGTCCTGGTGGTGCGAATAATCAAACTGACACCTAGAAATGTTTCTAAACTCAATAATTGTTTAGATAAGTGCGAGCGTGAACAGCCCAATACTTCCGCAGCTTGAGTAAAGTTACCTTGTTCTGCAATCACCACAAAAGCACGGATATCCACTAAATTTATTTCTGTATTCATTTAACTCTCAATATCCATTTGCAGATAAGATGGTATCAGTTCTGCAGTAACCACCGCCTATATACGTCAATGAGTCATCGCTAGCGCTGGCTCATTAGAAGTCATACGTAAACAATTATGTTCTTTATCGATTATATATCAACAATAAATCGCGCTCTATAATTCTCTCATTAACAAAGAGAGGTCGAAATCATGAAAGAACTTATCGTAATTACTGGTGCATCTTCAGGTATTGGTGCAGCAATGGCCAAAGCATTCAGCGCTAAGGGACATCCATTACTATTATTGGCTCGCCGTCTTGAACCCATGCAGGCATTGCAACTTGAAAATAGCTTAGCAATTAGCGTTGATGTGACAGATACTGAAGCGATGAAAGCAGCCATTACTGAAGCTGAAACACAATACGGCCCTGTTGGCTGTTTAATCAATAACGCTGGTGTGATGTTACTAGGTCAAGCAGATGTGCAAGATCCACAAGAATGGAGCAAGATGCTCAACATCAACGTAATGGGCGTACTGAATGGTATTCATGCTGTTTTAGCCAGTATGAAAGCCCGTAAAACAGGTACTATCATCAACGTAAGTTCAATTGCTGGCCGTAAAACCTTTCCAAATCATGCGGCTTATTGTGCAACTAAATTTGCTGTACATGCATTAACGGAAAATATCCGTGAAGAAGTTGCTATGGACGATGTTCGCATGGTGACCATTGCACCAGGAGCGGTAGAAACTGAATTATTAAGCCACACAACAGATCAAGCGATTAAAGATGGCTACGCAGACTGGAAAGAAGACATGGGCGGCGTAGTCGCACCAGAAGTCATTGCTGAAACGGCTGTATTTGCCTACGAAATGCCACAAAGCGTTTGTGTTCGTGAAATCGCGCTTGCCGCAACACGTCAGCAACCATAAGAGCTTACCGACAACATCAATAGACACATTGATCAATGTGCACTGTAACTAAAACAGTGCACACTTTCTGCTGTATCCTTCTCCATATTTACTTTTATGCAACCACCAAATATCACTTTAGAGATAGTTAAATATTAAAAGTGTGATCTAAAACCTGCCTTCAAAAGCGATTGCAAGCATTAAACAATACTCCCCCTCTTAACAAAAAGAAAAATACCATTATTTATCAATAACAAACAATATACACCTCAAAGCATTAGATTTTTATCAATTATATTTTTATCAATTAGATTTTTTAATTTACTTGATCGAACTCAACAATTCCTTTTTTGACAACTGTTAAATTTAATAACAAGCCAGATACATAAATATCCAAGCCCATTAACTCAGTACAAGGTAAGACAAAGGAAATGATGATGAAAACAATAAATAAAATACTCGTATGCGTCACCCTCGCTTTATGTTTTGGAGCACAAGTTCAAGCTGCTGATGGAGGTAATCCTAAAAAAGGCAAACACCTCTATAAAAAAGAGTGCAAGGCTTGTCATGGCGTAGGCGATGAAGGTGGAGAGATAACCCCAATGAGCAAAACAATGAGCCAATGGGACCGTTTTTTTAAGCGTAATAAACACAAAGCAAAAGCTGAAGTATTCAATGCCTTGGATGAACAAGAACTATTAGATATCCAACAGTTCCTATATGACCATGCAGCGGATTCAGACCAACCACAAACCTGTGGTTAGGTAACCCAGTTATACTATAAAACACTTTTAATTCAATAAATTAATGAAAGGTGGGAATTTTCTCAGGGCTTAATGCTGCCTAAATTCAGCAAAACAGAGGATTTCCAACATCAATCGAAGGCAGTTTATGTAAGAGCTGCTCATTCGAAAGGAGAGATGTTATGCGTACTCTAATTTCACTATTAGTTGCTAATGCTTTGATGTTATCAGCAAGCGCTTATGCTAATGATGTTGATATACAAAGAGATAGCCTTAATAAAACCGATGCACAAAAAATAGCAGAGCTTAAACAACAGCTTGTCGATATCAATGATGAACTTGATGATATCAACAACCGAGTCGATAAAAATGAGCGTCACACAGCATTAGATAGAATAGAAATCACTGGCGACTTTAGAACTAAAGTTCATTCACTTCACTACCAAGATGTCACTTGGAACCCTGCCATTAATGTCGACTTTAACGATTTTGGTGCCAAGGCGATGTCCGGCGAGTTTGGAATGCCCGATGATGCTAACTCACCATTGGCAAAAATGATGGCGGCTAACCCCAACTTAGCGACGGCTTTTCAAAATGGACAGCTTCAAGGCAACTTGCCTTACGTATTGTCGCCCAAGTCCGTACAAGATATTGATAACGACCTATATTACACCACTCGTTTAAGACTGAACCTTAAAGCCAAAGTATGGGACAACGTCAGCTTTGCTGGTCGTCTGAGTATGTTTAAGAACTGGGGAGATTCAACAGGAGTACAAGTGTTTGACTCTTGGCGGTCGTTTACTATGGATGGCACCAATAGCGGCAACCCAAGCGGCGACTGGCTAAGAGTTGAACGCGCCTATTTTGATTGGAAAAATATTAATGGTTCACCACTGTATTTATCCATAGGACGTCGACCTTCAACTTATGGCCCACCAACCCAGTACCGGGAAAATGAAAAACGCGGCGGCACACCTTCTGGTCATTTAGTTAACTTTAATTTTGATGGCGCCACTATGGGTTATCACCTAAGTGATATCACTGGTGTTGAAGGCCAAGTGGTTCGCTTTTGTTACGGTCAAGGATTCGAATCCCAATGGGGAAATGGCGAAATGTTTGGCGATATCGTCACTAAAGACACTCACTTAGGTGGCTTTAATATTGATGTCGTTAACGACGGTAAAAACTTCCTTCAACTCACCTTGTTTGGCGCAAAAGATGTCAATGATGGCTTTAAAGGCACTATGGCTTTTCCAACTCAATTGGCTGAAATATTTGCCCCAACCATGTATCAAGACATGCAAAAGTTTGAGGACTTCAACTTCGTTACTCGAGTGCAGCCTAGTGATGTCATTGGCGATATGTTCTTAGGTGGCATTGGCTTCGCTCGCGAAGAAGATAATGACGTGAAGTGGTTCGTATCTGGAGGATGGACCCGCGCCGATGGTAATGGCAATGCTGGTATGTTTGGCGGCATGCTAACTGATGCTGTTTTTGAAGCTCAATTAAATGCAGATTCTAGTGAAATTATCATGATGCCTTCAGCCGCTGAAGAAAATGATGCCAAAGACGGCTACGGAATTTATGTCGGCGTACAAATCCCAGCACCTTACGGTAAAGTTGGCCTTGAATATAACTATGGTTCTGAATATTGGACTCCTTTCACCCAAGCTCAAGATGACCCTATTGGCAGCAAACTGGCTACCAGAGGACATGTGGCTGAAGCCTATTACATGTTTGATATCAATCCGAGAATGTTTATTAAACTCGCAGGGCTCTATTACGACTTTGAATATACAGGCAGCGGCACGCCTGTTGGCAAACCACAAAAAGTGGATGATGTTGTTGCAGGCACAGCCTACTCAATGCTGCCAGTCGTCGATACCGCTTACGACGTTAATGCATCTCTTACCGTTAATTTCTAATGCTATTAACTTCCCTCAGCGATCACTGAGGGTTGGAGTCCTATATGAAAACACTCTTAATCAGCTTAATTTCAGGTGGATTATGTTGCTTTAGCTTATTTGCCAGTGCTGCTAATCCACATAAAGACTATATAGAAGGGCCTTTTACTCAAGGCAGTGAAGTCACAAGTCAATGTATCGAATGTCATGAAGATCATGCTAAAGACGTGATGAAATCTTCTCATTGGACATGGGAGCTTGAGCAACAACTGCCAGGGCGCACCGTCAAACGTGGCAAAAAAAATGCCATTAATAACTTTTGTATCGCCGTCTCAGGCAATGAGCCTCGATGCACTAGTTGTCATGCCGGTTACGGCTGGAAAGATGATAGCTTTGATTTCAATGACATGACCAAAGTAGACTGTTTAATTTGTCACGACACAACAGGTACTTATGTTAAAGATCCTGCAGGTGCAGGCGAAGTGCTCGCCAAAGTTAATCTTGAACGAGTGGCCCAAAATGTCGGCGCCCCAGTTCGAGATAATTGCGGTAGTTGTCACTTCTATGGCGGCGGTGGCGATGGGGTTAAACATGGCGATTTAGACTCTTCTATGTCTTACCCTGATAAAGTCACTGATGTGCATATGGATACTGATGGAAATGACTTCCAATGCCAAACTTGTCATACAACTGAGAGTCATCAAATCACAGGTAATGCCATGGGAGTATCACCAGGAGGCATGAGTGATATTGGTTGTGAAAATTGCCATGAAGCCGCTCCACATGACAATAAACGACTCAATAGCCATACCAGCAGCATCGCATGTCAAACCTGTCATATTCCTGAATTTGCTAAAAATGAACCCACCAAAATGAGCTGGGATTGGTCAACGGCAGGACAAGATATTGAGCAAACTAAAGATGAGTACGGCAAACATACCTACATGAAAAAGAAAGGTAACTTTGTTTGGGCTAAAAATGTTCAACCTCAATATGCTTGGTATAACGGTAAGGCTGATGCCTATATGGCTGGCGATAAAATGGATCCTAAGGTGGTCACTAAATTGACTTACCCTCTCGGTGATATCAATGATGAAAAAGCCAAGATATATCCATTTAAAGTGCATTCTGGTAAGCAGATTTATGACAGCAAACAAAACATTTTCATCACAGCTAAGGTCTTTGGTAAAGGCGGTTATTGGAAAACCTTTGATTGGAATAAAGCTGCTGAACTTGGTATGCAGGCCAATCAAGCGATGTTAGATAAAGGCATAAAATACAGTGGCGAATATGGCTTTGCTGAAACTGAGATGTGGTGGCGTATCAATCATATGGTTGCCCCAACAGAGCAAGCTTTAAACTGCAATGATTGTCACAATAAAGGCACTCGCATGGATTGGAAAGCATTAGGCTATGAAGGCGATCCAATGAAAAATAAGTCGATTAAGAAACATGCAACAACAGACTAAATAACTCGACTTGAGGAATAAAGAAGGTCTAAACTTGAAAACTGCCCAATGCAAAGAGGGCAGTTTTTTATATAGAGTGCTACAAATATTCCTTTCCATTGCCCCTTCCACCTTTATCTCAATCTATAACTCTATAAACCGAACAACCAACATAATTATTCCCAATCAAACACGCCCTTTTCCCAACGTTCAACTTTCGAACTATAACAAACGTTAATTGTTGAATTAATAACCTTTAGCATTTAACTTGGAGGTAATTCTCACAAAGTGAACTACGCTTTATGGATAACAGTTAGTGTTTATAAGGAAGTTGAATAAATGCGGGAAAACTTCAGTTTACTTTCCAAAAATAAAGCCTTTCCAGAGCTTTTTTTATCGTCGACTTTTATTAATTTATTGTCGCTCGCCTTGCCTTTCACCATGCTACAAATTTATGACCGAATTTTACCTAATCAAGGTTACGGGACTGCGACTATTTTAGTATCAGGAGTCGCCGTCGCTATTTTGCTTGAACTGTTACTTAGGTATGGTCGTAGTTGGATTCTTGCAGCATCAGCAGCCAACTTCGAGTTATCAACAACATCTGATGTCGTTGATAAGCTCATGAAAGCTAATTATCGCCATGTTGAAGCCATGGGTACTGGTCGTATTGCCAACGGCCTCGCCAGTATTTCTAGTATGCGAGAACTTTACTCTGGACAAGCTATTGTTGCTTTGATGGACTTCCCTTTCGTCCTGATTTTCCTTGCCTTAGTCGCCTATATAGGCGGCCCTTTAGTCTTTATTCCAATAGCCGTATGGGTTGTTGTAGGCGCATTAGTTTATTACATAGGCAAGCAATTAGCCTTAGCCACCCATGATTTAGCACTGTCAGATGCTGAGCGAACTCGAATGCTGATTTTAGTGCTGTCTGGCTTAACTACAGCCAAAGCTTTATCTCTTGAAGACCGACTGTCTGGTATTTATAACAATATCAATTATCAACGATTAGATAACCAACAACGGGTAGACTGGCTATCAGCAAAACTCCAAGAAGTCATTCAAGGTGCATCTCAGGGAACCACGTTGATACTTGTCATGCTTGGTTGTCTGGAAGTGTTAAATGGCTCTCTCACAACGGGTGGGCTTGCCGCTTGTTCGATTTTAGCAGGTAGAGCTATTGCCCCATTAAGTGCCATCATTAGTTTACGCTCAAGACTTGTTAGTGCTCAAACGGCGATGTCACACGTTAATGACTTAACTGAAATTCCCGCTGAGCCTTTTACAGGCGAAACCCTATATCATCAAAAGCTTCCTTTTGGCCCAATCCAATTTACGACCGTGTGTAGTCAAAACCTCGGGACTGTAATTGATAATTTTTCCACGAAAATTGAACCTAATAACTTGGTGAATCTTCAATCTAATCCGCTAAGTCATGCAAGCCATATTTTAAGCATGATTGCAGGATTTCAGCAGATTACTTCAGGTGCGGTGACAATTGATGGCACACCAATCTATCAGCATAATGCCACAGAATTTAGACAATCAGTCACTTACGTTGCGCCTTGGCCGACACTATTTGCGGGAAGCTTATTAGAAAACATGACCATGTTTCGGGCTGAGTATGAACCACAAGCCATGGCTGTTGCAGATAGCCTAGGTTTAACTAATGCCATTGCCCAACTGCCTAACGGTTATCAAACGCTCGTCGCAGACAGTGATAGCCAAATGCTCAACAAAGGGGCGATAAAACTTATCGCCATAGTGCGAGCTGTGGTTCAGCAACCTTCAATACTGCTTCTAGATGAACCGATGATTTCATTAGATGCCGATGCGCAAAATCGTTTAATAGCTTTACTCAAAGAGCTAAAACAGCACATGACTATAGTGACCGCATCACATTATGTAGCGCTTAGCCAAATATGCGATCAAAACATTGATATCATCGGCCATAGCGAACCTTCTTCAGAGCAAACGCCTTCCCAAGCGGTTAGCCAAGCTAATAAGGAGAACCGCTCATGAGCCAAGCATCATTAGAATTAAAACCACTCATTATCACCCTGTTCAAGCAGCTTGGCTTATATACACAGGCCAGTAATATCGCCAGTGATAATAGCCACAATGACTTTAACACTCTTGAAGTCTCTCGCTTGCTTAAAAAGCACCAAATTAGCTTTTCAGTCATTCACCCTTCAGCTAAAAATCTTCACCTTGCGATTCATCCATTTCTTGTGATTCCAGAAAACGAAGCTGGGTTCATTGTCAGGCGCCAAGGAAATGTTTTCGAGAAACTGCAAGGTGAGAATACATGGCAACCAATAGACTTAACCCAACTCAATGACAAAGCTAATGTTTTTCTGGTTGAATCATTACCGAGCAGTAAAAAAAACGTGCAAGCTTTTGCCGCGCAAATGAGTAAACGGACAAAATGGTACCGACCTGTATTTTGGCTCAGTTTACTTTCAAGTATTACAGGTCTGGCCGTGCCATTATTTACCATGGCCGTATATGATCGAGTCATTGGCGGGCAAACACCGTCAATACTACCTAGCATCGCATTAGGCAGTGTCTTGGCAATTGGTGTTTTAGTCAGCACTCGTTTAGTACGGGCACAAATACTGGCTACAACCAGCAACCGCTTTGCCAGGGACTTATCTGAAATAACCTTTTATCGTTTGTTGCACATGCCTCTTATGGTGCTATCACGAGTCGGTATTTCCAATCATATTGCCCGAATGCGAAATGCTGAAAAGGTCAGGATGTTACTGTCAGGCCCCGGCGGTGGAGGCTTGGTGGATTTACCATTCACCCTCATCGCCTTACTCGCCATCATGTTTTTAAGCGGTTGGTTAGTTTTAGTGCCTATTGGTATGTTGCTGCTCTATTACCTTGTGATGAAACTATTAACTCGTTATGTCCAGGCTGCTTCTCCGACAATCAGTGGCGAATATCAAAATGCTATGAGCGAATTATCTAAAAACTTACTGCAATTAAAGGCCGCTGGTGACACCGAAGGCTGGCAAACAAAGTTTATTCGCCAAGCAAGAGAAAATAGCCGACAGAATTTTTTATACGCTAAACGAAATGGCTTAAATGCAGCAGTTGCTCATTCACTTAGTCTTTTTACCGCATTAATTACGGTATTTACTGGCATATTTTTAGTGTTAGATCAGAGCATCTCTCCGGGGGCATTAATTGCCTGCGTGATGATGATTTGGCGTATTACCGGTCCTGCTCAATTAGCATTTTCCTCTAAACAAAAATTCACCATGATGGATATTGCGGTCAAACAGTTTGATCGGTTCATGCAGGCCAATACCGAGCAGTCAGAACTTAGGTTGGATACACCAGATAATAGCAAGCCACCAGCAGTTGCTTTTCAGCATGTCACGCTTCGATACAGCGCAGAAGGTGAACCTGCACTAGCAGGGGTAAATGTAGAGATTGAACCGGGTGAATTAGTGGCTATTATTGGACCAAACGCTTGTGGTAAATCCACTTTACTACTCAGTGCATTAGGCGTATTAGATGCCCAAGCAGGCTTTGTAACCATCAACGGTAAAAATTTAAAACAATATGATACTGCCATTTTTAGACAATGGGCTGGTTATAGTCCCTCACAACCGGATATTTTCCCTGGCACCTTGGCCGAAAATATTCGTATTGCTAAACCTAACGCTACAGACCAAGAAATTATTCAAGCTCTAATTGATGCTGGCGGACAAAGCTTTTTTAACAGCATCAATAATGATTTATCTGTTGACCTTTTGGGCGAAAACAATGCCATGCTTTCGGCCATTGAAGGCAGCTATATTAATCTCGCTAGAGCGCTAGTCAAACAGTCTCCACTTTTGCTGCTTGATGAACCATTACCACACCGAAACCCGACATCAAAAGCCACCCTGATTAATACGTTAACCAACCTAAAAGGACATTCAACCGTCTTATTTACTAGCCACGATCAAGACTTAATTCAACAAGCAGATAAAGTCATCATTTTAGATAAAGGTGCAGTGGTTTACGCGGGCCCTATTCCAGATAAAACGCCCCAAGAGCAGCCCACCTCAAGTGCCGAACAGGAGTCTTCAATCAATGGATAATCGTCAATTAGCTAATCGAATATGGCCTAAGCATGAATTTGCTGAAGCGATTGAAGCACCTGCTGAACGAAAAATGATCCGCAATGTCATTTTAATCATCACAGGATCAATATTATGTATGCTTATTTGGTCTGTTTTTACTGATGTTGAAGAAATATCAAAATCTAAAGGACAAGTCGTGCCACTAGGTCATCGACAAGTGATCCAAAGCCGTACTGGTGGCACCATTGCCTCTGTCGTTGTTGAAGAGGGTGATGTCGTCAAAAAAGGCGATATTTTAGCAAGCTTTGTCTCTATTGATAGCTTATCAGCAGAAGAAGAACTCACCAGTAAACGTGCCAATTTAATCATGCGAATTGAGCGTTATGATGCCTTTACGGAGCAAAGAGAGGCCGACTTTAGCGAATTTGCTATCGAGTACCCTGAGTTACTACGACTTCATACTTCCGCTTTAAGACGTATGAATGAAGAGCGTGTTGCAATGGAGCAATTATCAGAATCCGATATTGCCAAAACCCAAGCTGAACTTGACGGTCTTAAAGCAGAAATCCCGCCATTGAGTGATCAAATACAAACAGCTGAACAAACTCTTAAAATGATGCTGTCCGTTACTGCTGAACAAGCGGTATCTAAGTTGCGTATTTTAGAGTCACAACAAAAGCTTGATTCCTACATGCGTGAGCTAAAATCAATGGAAAGTAAACAGCAAGTACTCTCCAAAAATCTAGTTAACTTAGAACGTCAACTCAAGCAAAAACAAGCCTCACTGTTTAAAGATGTCGGAGAAAAACGAACAGACACTCAAGCAGAGTTATTGGGGGTTATCGCAAGGCTTAAATCTTCTGATTCTTTGGTGTCTCAAAATACAGTGACAGCGCCTGTTGACGGTATTATCCAATCCATTCCTACAAGTTCTACTGGTAGTGTAATTCAACCAGGAGGCACTGTTGCAGTGATAGTTCCTATGACTAAAACAGGGTTAATGGAAATTAAACTGTCCCCACGAGATATCGGCTTTGTTCGAGTGGGTCAAAGTGCTCGTATCAAAATTGATGCCTTTGATTACAGTCGATACGGCGCGCTTGATGGCATTGTCAAACGCATCTCACCCAGCACTGACTCAGATGAAAAAGGCGGCGTTTTTTACAAGGTGCAACTGTCCATCGAAAAGCCCTACTTTTTTGACACGCCTGGTCAATTTGAATTAATCCCAGGCATGACAGGAGAAGCAGACATAGTGACTGGGGATAAAAGTGTTTTCCAATATTTATGGAAACCCGTGTTTACTAATATTAATGAAGCATTCGGTGAGAGGTAGAGGTTAGCATGACTCAAGACAACCAAGGCAAGACTCCACCTAATAGTGAGCAAAAAACGGATACTAAACAGGTCAATAAGCCCAACACGGCTAAGCAAACTGAACAAATTAAACGAGATAAAAAAGCAAAGGTTGCGGCCAATAAAATTGACGTTGAAGCCAAAAAACTCCTAGCAAAAGAAGTTCGAGATACCCCACAAACAACTGTAGGTATTAATCAGGATCTTGTTGCCGATAAATCGGTTAGCTCTTCACTGGCGCATGGTAAAACAAAACCAAACTTACCCTCTGATCAAATCCCACAGAGTGTTGAATCGCCAGTAACCAATCAAACCACCGAAGCGACAAAGACTAACACTGCCACTCGCCAAATTGCATCGTCAGAACAGTCAGATGACGCTTTAGAGGTTACCCAAGCAACGCCTGAAAATAAACTAATCAAAGAGACAGGTTCAACCGAAACAACAGGAATTGGCAATGCTGAGCCGTTTAAAGCAGGCAATACTGCAACAGAAGATATCAGTCAATTTCGAGCAGCCCAAGCGAATATTACTCAGAAGAATGATCAGCAGCCCGATCAAGATTCAACTACTCCCAACCCTACAACGTACGCCCAAGTCACTCAGCCAACGCCACTCCATCCAGGATCACAAACTCCAAGTACCCATGGCCAACCACCAATTACTGGCACTGGCACTGGCACTGGCACTGGCACTGGCACTGGCACTGGCACTGGCACTGGCACTGGCACTGGCACTGGCACTGGCACTGGCACTGGCACTCATGAAAAGCCACTTACGGTAGATGGTCAACAGCAAATTCCACAAGTCAAAGAAGATGGCTCAACAGATACGGCTCAAGGTATGTTGAGTGCTCATGGTGATAATAGCCAAACAGTGACTTGGTCATCAGCAAAAAACCAAGGTCAATTTGGCAGTTTGCAAATCAATGCTGCCACTGGGCAATGGCAATACCATCTCGATAACTCGTCAGTTAATACCAACTCATTGAGTGAGGGCGAAAGACACACTGAACAATTTGTCGTGACTGCAACAGACAAAGAAGGTCATCAAGTCGATAGTCTGGTAATCATCAATGTAGAAGGTACTAATGATCTCCCAACCGTAACCGGTAACCATCACGGCTCGCTCAATGAACAAGGCACTCTTGACTCTGTCGTAGGTCAATTGGTGGCCACCGATGTTGACCATAATGACAATGCAAGCTGGTCAATTTTAAATGGACAAGGTCAATTCGGACAATTAACGATTAATCCAAACACAGGCCAATGGCTATATCGATTAGACAACCAGTCAGCCAGCACTCAAGCATTGAATCAAGGCGACAAAGCGACAGAACAATTCATCGTCAATGTCACCGACAGCTCTGGTCAAAGTGTTAGCCAGCAAGTCACTATTGATATCCATGGCAGCAACCAGATTGCGCAAATTCAAGGGGTAGACAGTGCCAGTCTCACTGAAGATCGCCACCAAGATAGCCAAGGTATGCTGCATACCCAAGGGCAGCTTACTGTTACCGACCCTGACTCAGGTGAAAACCAATTTACGGCGAGTATGCTACAAGGACAATTTGGTCAGCTCAGTATCGATTCCAGTGGCTATTGGACATACACTGCTGACAATTTACAGACGGCAATTCAAGAGCTAAAGACAGGCGAGTCACTGACTGATACCTTATTCGTTCGAACAATAGACGGTACCGAGCAACAGGTTACCATCACGATTAATGGTACTGATGACAAAGCTGTAATCGCAAACATCATCTACTCTTCAGGTAATGCCAATACGTTAACAGCACCAACACCGGGGGGAGAAACTTTCGCTTTCCTGAAAGAAGATTACGACCTCAATCAAGGTGATTTACACGTCGAGGGGATGCTTTCTGTTGCTGACTTAGATAAAAATCAAGCTCACTTCATAGGCAATACTGTGCAAGGTCAGTTTGGTACTTTATCAATTAACGAGCAAGGTCACTGGGCCTATGCAGCCGATAACTCCCAAACTGTGATTCAAGGATTGAAAACAGGTGAATCATTAACTGACACTTTGATCGTTCACTCCGCAGACGGTACCGACCATAAAATTATTGTGTCTATTAGTGGCACTGATGACAAAGCTATTATCTCTGGTACAGCAACGGCCTCACTCATTGAAGATAAAGACGTTCACTCGGGATTATTAAGGGTCGATGGTGCGTTGACCATTACTGATAGTGATAACGGCCAAGCACAATTTAACGCCGAACCGATTCAAGGCCAGTTTGGTACCTTGAGTATCAACAATTTAGGCCATTGGGTTTACACCGCTGATAACTCACAAGCGACCATTCAAGGTCTAAAAACGGGTGAATCATTAACTGACACATTGCTGGTGCATTCCGTCGATGGCACTGAACAACAAGTCACCGTCACCATTAACGGTACTGACGATAAAGCCGTGATTGCGGGCGCTGCAACGGCCAGCCTCACCGAAGATAAAGATGTTCACTCGGGATTATTAAGGGTAGATGGTGCGTTAACCATTACTGATAGTGATAACGGCCAAGCACAATTTAACGCCGAACCGATTCAAGGCCAGTTTGGTACCTTGAGTATCAACAATTTAGGCCATTGGGTTTACACCGCTGATAACTCACAAGCGACCATTCAAGGTCTAAAAACGGGTGAATCATTAACTGACACATTGCTGGTGCATTCCGTCGATGGCACTGAACAACAAGTCACCGTCACCATTAACGGTACTGACGATAAAGCCGTGATTGCTGGCACTTCAACAGCAACACTCACTGAAGATAAAGACGTTCACTCGGGATTATTAAGGGTCGATGGTGCATTGACTGTGACCGATGTTGATAGTGGTCAAAATCAATTCCAAGCGGCATCACTGCAAGGCCAGTTTGGTCAACTGAGTATCAATGAGTTGGGTCATTGGGTTTATACTGCTGATAACTCCCAACTGGCTGTTCAAAGTCTTAATTCTGGTGAGTCACTCACCGATACCTTCATCGTTCACAGCATTGATGGTACATCACAAAAAGTCACCGTCACCATTAACGGTAGTGAAGATAAAGCAGTGATTGCAGGCACTTCAACTGCAACACTCACTGAAGATAAAGACGTTCACTCAGGATTATTAAGGGTTGATGGTGCGTTAACCATTACTGATAGTGATAACGGCCAAAACCAATTTGTTGCCGATAGCTATCAAGGTAATTACGGCTACTTATCGATTAATCAGCTTGGCCATTGGGTCTATACTGCTAATAATAACAGCGCCGCCATTCAAGGCTTAAAAGCTGGGACCACGCTAACTGAAACATTATATGTGCATGCGATTGATGGCACAGAGAAAGTTCTTAAGATAAATATTAATGGAACCGAAGATAAAGCCCTCATCAGTGGTGTATCAAGCGTTTCACTTGTTGAAGATAAAAACCTACACGCTGGCTTTTTACATGCAGACGGTATGTTGGCAGTAAAAGATGCTGATATTGGAGATAACCAGTTTCAGGCCAATGCTTCACAAGGTTTATTTGGCGAATTAACCATCAATAATAATGGTCATTGGACTTATACCGCTGATAATAATCAACCTGCAATTAATCAACTCAAAACAGGTGAGTCGTTAATTGATACGATAGTTGTTAAATCTATCGATGGCAGCGAACATCAAATAAAAGTCATCATCAAAGGTCAAGATGATAAAGCAGTTATCTCAGGTTCATCCACATTAGATGTCACTGAAGATAAAAACCTTTTCCAAGGACAGTTGAGAGCAGATGGTCAGCTAAATGTTTTAGATCCCGACTTAGGTGAAGCCCAATTTATCGCTGGTACTCTCACTGGTCAGTATGGCCATTTTACTATCGACCCTTCTGGCGCTTGGACATACACCTCAAACAACAAACAAGCGGCAATACAATCTCTTAATGCAGGGCATGAAATTACCGATACGGTGATAATCAAAACTGCTGATGGCACCGAACAAACTCTCTGTGTTCATATTCATGGTACCAATGATAATGCAGTTATTTCAGGCACAAATACTGGGGTAATTTCAAATGCTTCTGGCGCACCAAATATTTTGTACGCTAATGGTCAACTTCACATCACTGATGTTGATACAGGAGAAGCACATTTTCAATCACAAGTAATAGCAGGTGCTTATGGGAGCTTTTTAACGATTAAGCCAAATGGTGAATGGCAATATGCAGTCGATCATTACAATGCTAATGTGATCAAGTTACCCCATGGGCAGCAGCTAACCGAAAGCTTTACCGTAAAATCCTTAGACGGTACCGAGCATACTATCTCAACCACCATTGTCGGTGATAACACGCCAGCGATCATCACAGGTACTGATGTTGCGCTATTTAAAGAAGACGGCACTAAACAAACAGCGACAGGACAATTGAACATTCTCGACCCTAATACTGGCGATGAGCATTTCAAGCCTGAAACGCTACAAGGCAAATATGGCGAATTACACATCGACGACAAAGGGCTATGGCATTATGCGCTCAATAATCAAGGTGTAGCAGTTCAAAGTCTTAAAAGTGGCGAAACCGTTGATGACTTGTTCTTTATTAAAGGTCACGATGGCACTCCACATGGTATTCAAATACAAATACTTGGAACCAATGACTTAGCCAATATAAATGGGGTAGATGCGGGTGTTGTCGTTGAAGACAAACTGAGTTCAGGCCTACTGATAACCAAAGGTCAATTGACCATTACCGATATAGATAATGGCCAAGATTTATTCCCTTCAGGACTACAGCAAGGGCAATTCGGTCAACTTGTTATCAGTAATAATGGTCAATGGCAGTACATTGCTAACAACAATCAACCTCAGATACAGCAACTGTCTCAAACAGAAGCGCTTAAAGAAGTATTCGTGGTCCACTCAATTGATGGCACCAGCCACAAAATTGAAGTCAATATACATGGCAGCAATGACATCGCTAAGATCACCGGCGATACCTCTGCAGTGCTTCAAGAAGACATTCATAGCCACCGAGGAAATCTAGTCGCACAAGGCCAGCTAGTCGCCACTGATATCGATCACGGTGAATCCCAATTTATTGTGGATGTTAATCACGCTGCTTACGGTCAATTTTCAATAAATAATGACGGCCATTGGCAATACGTTGTTGATAATAATAGCCCTAATATTCAGGCGCTCACCAGCAAAGATGCGCTCACAGATACCATCATCGTCCGCACCGTAGATGGCACAGAAAAATCCATTACAGTTACAATTAATGGCAGTGATGATAAAGCGATTATTGGTGGCGTTGATACTGGTGATGTCACCGAAGGCACCGCAGGGCTTGATATGTCACCAGATCAAGCTCAACCAGGTATGAGCCTTCTTGGACGCAGTCCGCTTTATGTCAGTGGTGCACTGACCATTACCGATCTTGATGCAGGTGAGGCAACCTTTGACTCTCGCGGCCTAGGATTTAATTATGCCGGTAAATACGGTGACTTAATGCTGCGAGAAGATGGAACATGGTCATATTATGCAGATGCTGGCAACATCCGAATTAAAGGTGGACATGCGACTAATAGAGGCACAGCAATTGATCAACTTGGTAAAGGAGAAACACTCACCGACACAGTAACTATCTATTCAAAAGATGGTACAGCTCACGATATAGTGATCACCATTCACGGTAGTAATGATCGCCCTTACTGTTCATCTGAGGTGACTCTCAATGCTGGCACAGAAGATACTCGCCAAACCATCACTGCAGCACAACTCCTATCCAATACAATTGATGTCGATAATAATGACGCAGGACAACTGACCATTGAGAATCTGCATGCAGACCATGGCTCAATTAAACACAATCAAGACGGTAGCTTTTCATTCACACCGGAAAAAGACTATAACGGCCAAGTACATTTCACCTATGACGTCTTAGATGCTCATGGAGGTACCACCCACACCAGCGCAACGACAGTATTAACGGCAGTTCAAGATAGCGCAGTTATCACAGAAGTTAATACAGGTAGCATCATTGAAGACGGGCCTCATGGCAGCAATACTAATGGCACAGTAAATGAGATAGCCACAGGTACACTGAATGTTACAGACCCAGATAGTGGTGAAAACGCGTTTAGATACAGTCAATTTGGAGAAACAAAAATTCATGACCCGTTTGGTGGTCAGCTACGCATTGACAGTGCTGGTAGTTGGGCCTACTGCGTTGATAACGCCAACCTGCAGCATCTAGCACAAGGTCAAACTGAAGTTGTTATATATCGCGTACATAGTAAAGATGGTACACCCTACGATCTTCATATTAATGTCACGGGGACTAATGATGCACCCACTGTAAACCAAGTGCATCTAACCAATGGTACTGAAGATGTCAGTTATCAAATGCAGGCAAGCCAGTTTGGTTTTAGCGATGTTGATTCAGGCGACACACTTCATTCTATAAGCTTAACCAATCTGCCGAGTTTAGCGGAAGGTAAATTTGTACTTGATGGACATGATGTATCAGTAAATCAGATTATCGATGTTGGAGATATCAGTAAGCTTCAATTTATTCCCGCTAAAGATTTTAACGGTGACGTGCAATTTAAATTTACTGTTAACGATGGCATTACGAATTCAACAGAATCAACCAATAATCTGTATTTTGCACCAGTAAACGATGCCCCAATTGTCGCTTCTGCTATTACCGATTCGGTTACCGAAGATCTGCTTAACGTTCACCAAGTAAACTTACTCGCTGGCGCCAGCGATCCTGATGGTGATAGCCTAACCCTGACTCATATCGAGTATCAAATTGAAGGACAATCAAAGACTGCTCTGGCACCAAACGGCCTATACCTTGGTGCTGATGGCCATACACTCAATATCGATGCCACAAGCCAAAGCTTTCAACATTTAGCTCAAGGACAAACACAAAACATAGTTGTCTCTTATAACATATCAGATGGCAAAGGCGGCAGCGTACAACAAACCAGCACCTTAACAGTGACCGGGAGCAATGACGCCCCTACTGTCAGCTCCCCGATAACAAGCTCAGTAACGGAAGGTCAGCTTAGCGTCCACCAGATAAGTTTGCTAACAGGAGCAAGCGATATTGATGGTGACAATCTAAATTTGTCTAATATTGAATATCAGATTGAAGGGCAACTCAAAACTGCAACAGCGCCAACTGGCTTATACCTTGGTACCGATGGTCATACGTTAAATATCGATGCAACAAGTCAAACTTTTCAACACTTAGCTCAAGGGCAAACACAAAATATTATTGTCTCTTACACCATATCAGATGGCAAAGGCGGCAGTGTACAACAAACTACAACTATTACAGTTTCAGGCACTAACGATGCCCCAATTGTCGCTTCTGCTGTTACTGATTCGGTTACAGAAGATCAGCTTAACGTTCACCAAATAAATTTACTCGCAGGAGCCAGCGATCCTGATGGTGATAGCCTAACCCTGACTCATATCGAGTATCAGATTGAAGGACAATCAAAGACTGCTCTGGCACCAAACGGCTTATACCTTGGTACTGATGGCCATACACTCAATATCGATGCGACTAGCCAAAGCTTTCAGCATTTAGCTCAAGGGCAAACACAAAACATAGTTGTCTCTTATAACATATCAGATGGTAAAGGCGGCAGCGTACAACAAACCACCACCTTAACAGTGACCGGGAGCAATGACGCCCCTACTGTCACCATGCAAACTCTTAACCATGGTACTGAAGATGTCAGTTACCAAATGCAGGCAAGCCAGTTTGGTTTTAGCGATGTTGATTCAGGCGACACACTTCATTCTATAAGCTTAACCAATCTGCCGAGTTTAGCGGAAGGTAAATTTGTACTTGATGGTCATGATGTATCAGTAAATCAGATTATCGATGTTGGAGATATCAGTAAGCTTCAATTTATCCCAGCTAAAGATTTTCATGGCGATGTTCATTTCAGTTACACCGTAAACGATGGCCATGTCGATTCAGCCCCTGCAACAGGCTCTTTAAATATTGCTTCAGTTGAAGATCTATTGATCGATAGTGGAGTTCGTGACTTAGGTGTAACGGATGAAGATACCTCCACCCACTTTACAGAAGCACAATTATTGGAACATTTATCTGATGTTGATGGCCCATTGCATGTCAGTGGCTTACCGACATCGGCACATGGTGCAGTCACAGCAAATGCTTCTGGAGGATATGATTTTACTCCAAACCCTAATTACCATGGCCCTGCTGAAATTGACTATAAAGTCACTGATGGCTCGACTGAATATGCTAAAACCGCTCAACTATCTGTAACCCCAATCACTGATACTGCACAAGTCGGCCTTAGCATGACAGCCCAACAACAAGTGATGCAGTTAGGTACAGATGGTTCAGCATCTGTAATGAACAATGGGGTGTTACAAACCGGCGACCAAATCAATAGTGTCGCAGTCGAGTTTAATGTTATCGGCGGCCCACAAGTCACATCGGGCTCAACACATGGAGCCACCTACTTTAGTTATGCCAATAGTGAATCAGATAATGAAATGTATGCTTGGAAACCAACCAATTTAACTATTGCGATCCATGGCACTGAATACGCTACAGGCATTGATACAACTCAAGATACTGCAACTCACCGCTATTCAATTTTATGGGATTCGAATACAGGGGTACTGCAGGTATTAGTGGATGGTGACGTTAAGTTTACTCATACAAATGTCCATAAAGGCCAACCAATGAATGGTCATGGCACTCTGGCTATTGGACAAGATCAGGATGTGGTGAATGGTCAGAAATTTGTGCTTGAGGATGGCTCACATAAATCCCATGGTTTTGGTGTTAATGACGCATTTCATGGTCAGATTTTTAGTACATCAATGGTGACGAATCACCCTGTAGTCCCCGCTTCTCTTCAACATGCTCCTCTAGCGAATACGGTTGATAGAGATAATGGTCTTGTTATTGATATGAGAATGTCAGCTTCAGGGCAGTTAGTTGATATGACTGGACACCATCAGCTAACCTCTTTTGGATCGTTAACCTCACATACTGTGTCAGTTGATACAGGAGTCGCTATTCCTAATAGTGATTCTTTACTGAATCTTAGCCCTCAAATTGTCGACCCCGTTGATCCCGATGACCATATTTCTAAGGTGGAATTACTAGGATTGATTTCAGGCACAGTCATCACCGATGGTACTCCTGGGCACAATCATGTTGTTTCATCAATGACGGATGCTCTCAATATTCAGGGCTGGGATTTGGATCATCTTACCGCGCAGTTACCTGGAGGCAATAATCATAACATGGACATTATTGTTCGTGTGGAGACTACCGGACCAGATGGCGCCACCTCAACCACAGAAGCACACCAGCCTTTAGTGCTTGATCCTACTAAACCGATTCCCAATGCCGTAATTAGCGGCGATGATAATAAGACAACCGATGAAGACACGTCGATACCAGGACAGCTATTAATTACCGATACCGATGCCGCACAAGCGCATTTTGATACTACGCCTATTGATGGCAAGTATGGCCATTTAACGATTGATACAGACGGCCATTGGACTTATACACCAAATGCTACAGCCAATGCCTTAAATAAAACTGATCATGTACAAGATACGTTAATTGTTACCTCACTTGATGGCACCCAGCATCAAATTATCGTTAACATTGATGGCCGTGACGATAACCCTGTTGTTACTGAACTCGCAGCTCCTAAAACCGTTATTGAAGACGGCGGACATGACCACGTTCGCACTTCAGGAATGCTAAGTATTAGCGATCCAGATACAGGCGACACCCATAGCATTACTGAACAAACCGATGTACTAGGCACCTATGGACATTTTTCAATTGCGGCGAATGGCGGCTGGCATTACGAACTTGATAATGCTTTACCTGCAACTCAAGCCTTAACCGAAGGGCAACACGTTACCGAAACATTTAATGTAGTCGTTACCGATAATGAAGGTGGGCAAACAACTCACACCATGCACTTTGACGTACAAGGTAGCAATGAAGCGCCAACTATTGCAGCAAGCACAATTTCAGCTAATGAAGATACAGACTATCACTTTACAGAGGCAGATTTTGGTTTTACTGACAGTGATGGTGGCTCATTAGATCACTTAACGATTACGGAGCTACCACCTAAATCTCAGGGAGAATTAAGCTTAAATGGTCACGCTATAACGGCTAACCAACAAATCAGTAATGCGGACATTCCAAATTTAGTGTTTACGCCAAATCTTAACTTTAATGGAAATGTAAACTTTAAATATAGTGTTAGCGATGGCCATGATAGTTCAGCAGAAGCTCAGGCAACTATTGATGTTGCTTCTAGAAATGATGCACCAACGATAACGCCAAACTCACTGAGCGGTACAGAAGATAATACTTATAGCTTCAACGAAGCTGATTTTGGTTTTACCGATGTCGATAATGGCGATACTCTAAATCACATTACTATTACCGATTTACCAGATATTGCAGACGGTAAACTTACTTTAAATGGTGTAGAAGTTACAACCAATCAACAAATTTCAGCCACTGACATAGGTCAACTTAAGTTTGAACCAAGCGCCAACTTCCATGGTGATGTAGACTTTGCTTATTCAGTCAATGATGGTCATGTGGACTCAGCACCAGCCAGAGCATCAATACATATCGCTTCAGTTGACGATCCATTAATCGATAGCGGTATGCGTGATTTAGGTACAACGGATGAAGATACCACCACACATTTTACAGACGCGCAATTACTCGCAAACTTATCAGATGCCGATGGTGCGTTACATATAAGCGGCGTGCCGACATCAACTCATGGCACAGTAACAGCGAATGCATCAGGAGGGTATGACTTTACCCCGAATGCAAATTACCATGGACCAGCTGAAATTGACTATAAAGTCAGTGACGGAACGACCGAGTACGCCCAAACGGCTCATTTAAGTGTGAGCTCAGTTACAGATGCAGCAACGACTTCCTTGTCTGCAGAAGTTCAACGTACAGCATTTGGCCTAACCTCATCATCTGACCATGGATATATCAAGCCACATGGCGATCAAATTGAATCGGGTGGTGATTTACACGCTTTTACGGCTGAATTCACTTATATCCATGATCCCAAAATCACCATTGGTACTTACCAAGATTTTGTTATGTTTCATGGGGTTAAACCTGATGGCACGCCTGATATGGATGGCGTTAATTTCGGCATGTGGACCTTTGGCGGTAATTTGAAGTTTACCAGTTCACATATCAGTGGTGATAACGGCAACCCTGGAGTCAATTTTAATGATGGTCAAGATCATCGTATAACCATGACATGGGATGGTAAAACAGATACCGCTCTACTTTATGATAACGGTGTTTTAAAAGTTACGGTTCATGGTTTTGCAGGAAGTGATCACATTGCGGCAAATCCATTTTTAAATGTAGGCAGTAAATACGTTCCGGGGCATTTTGCAGGACAAGATAAATTTCCAGGACGATTGCTCTCAACTAGTTTTGCCTCGCAAGCACTTACACCAGAACAAATTCAACATGGCCCAGTCTATGAGTCTGTTAGTAAAAATAATGGTCTATTAATCGACATTCGATCCGACAGTCATGGCCTTATATCAGACCAAACAGGTCACCATCAGCTTGATATTGCTGACTTACATACGTTTACAGGTGAAATGGTCAATACTGGCTCAACGGCTTTAGCGCCAGGCGATGTATTACATATGCACCTGTCAGTAGCGGCTCCTATAGATCATGACGATGTTCTCAGCAAGATAGAGATATTGGGACTTGCGAAAGGCACGATTCTTAGCGATGGTCATCATAGTTTAACGATTGGCTCAGCGGTGCAACATGCGGATGTTACCGGTTGGGATTTAGATAAAGTGACAGCAACATTACCTGCTCATGGCGATCAGAACATGTTAATGCAATTAGTCGCTACCACAACAGGGCCAGATGGAGTAAGTGCAACCGATAGTGCAAAACTGCCAATAATATTAGATGTTAATTCCCCGGTTCCTGATGCTGTTATTAGCAGAGATGAACAACTAGTAACAGATGAAACCTCTACTGTTTCTGGCCAACTAATTATTACAGATACAGATCCATCGCAAGCACACTTTATTGCTGAAGTGATACCAAGTGCACATGGTCAATTTACGGTTAAAGCAGACGGAAGCTGGGAGTTCACCCCAAGCAAGGTTGCAGAAACATTGACTCAAAACCATAACGCCACCGATATCGTTACCGTAAAAACTCTTGATGGAACAGAGCAACAATTGAGTGTAACACTCATTGGTAGCGACACCGCCCCAACCACCGTCACCACCGATTTAGGCAAGGTTGAGTCTGGCCACTCCCACGACTTCCAAGCAACAGACTTACTTGCTAATGTTACCGATGTCGATACCAGTGCCGCGGGATTATCGATTGTGGCAGGCTCACTATCCTCCCCCCATGGAATTATTTCAACTAATCCAGATGATAGCTTTACAGCCAATGCCGACGGGAGTTTTAGTTTTATACCTAATCCAGGCTTTGTTGGTAATGATTTAGCCATTAGTTTCAAAATCAGCGATGGTCATAACACGATTGATGCCAACGCCATAATTGATGTCACGCCGCCTCTGGCAATTACCCGGTTAGAATATGATACCGGTGTCAGTGATAATGACTTTGTTACCAGTGACGGCCATATTATCTTATATGGTACTGGCGAGCCCGGTAGCACTATCATGGGAAGTGGGCTTCTCAGCCACTCGAAAGCAATTGTCGATGCAAATGGTCATTGGAAATTGGATGTTAGCGCAACAGATCGCGCCGATGGCACTTATACGCTAACCGTAATTGAAGTAAAAGCTGACGGCAGCTATGCCCAGGCCCATCATCAAATCACTATAGATACTGCTAAACCCACGCTGTCTATCGACCCTATATCTAATGACGATTGGGTCAACCATCATGACCACCAGCAGGATTTAACCATAACAGGCGCCACAACCCATGTGGCAGATGGCAATTCCATTGATGTGATTGTCGCAGGTACGCACTATAGCGCCAGCGTTAATAATAACCATTGGCAATTGACCATTCCGGCTAGTCAAGTTGCCAATATTGGCGACAACGCCTATCAAGTTCATGCTGAGGTTATCGCGACCGCAACTGGCGACACAGCTCAAGTTCAACGCCAGCTAGTGGTATCTGCCGATTTAAGCACTCTGGTACAAACTCAGGCCGTCGAGGAAGACAGTAAGACTACTGCGACTGGAACGTTATTTGCTGTTGGCGCCAGTGAAACCGTGACTACTACCGGAGTGCTACAAGGCAACTATGGCACCTTACACATGAACGCCGATGGTAGCTATCACTACACATTGGACAATAACACAGCTGCGATTCAGCAAATGGGGCAAACCGATAGCCATGCAGATAACTTTTTCATCAGTTACACCAATAACCATGGCGACACCAAGCATGCCGTGGTCAATATTGGTATTCATGGCACCAACGACGCCCCTCTATTAACAGGCACCTTTGAAATATCCCGTTCAATTACCACGGGCTCAATGACCAACACTCACTCTTATGGCTATATCAATATTGATGACATTGATAACGCTGACAACCTCAACGTCGAGTACATAGATAATCAAGGTGGTCACCATCAATTGGATTTCACGCCAGGCAACCGCAATAAAATTGATGTAAAGGGCATTGGTTACTTTAATATTGATGCCGACGGTCGCTGGGACTTTACCTTTAGCCACAGTGGTCCAGAGCGTGACAAGCTTGATCAAGAAGTGGCTGCAGGTAAAATTCATACCGAAACCGTCACCCTCAAAGTTACCGATAGCAGCGGTGAGAGCCGAGAAGAATACTTAACAGTACACATTGGTGACGGTAAAACCGGGCCGCAAATTTTCGGCGCGTCCGAGTCTGTCGTCACCGAAGATAAAGTCACACGCTCGCACGGTTTACTCGATTTATTAGTTGGTGATGTCAAAGTCGCCAGCGGTGTCACCTGGGCATTGCAAGCTGGAACACGTCCGCAATACGGTGACCTAACCTTAAGTAGCGATGGCAGTTGGCAATATCAGGCCCACAACGATTCGGCTCCTGTGCAGGCCTTAGCTCAGGGTGAGCGACTTGAAGAAACAATAATGGTGACCGCTACCGACTCTCTCGGTCACAGCGTAGACCAAACAATGAAGTTAGTGATCATCGGTACTAATGATGTACCTGTTGTTGGCCATGCCCTTGCTAATACGGTTGTTGAAGATCATCTGCTCACTCTGAGTAAAGCTGATTTACTTGCTAACGTTCACGATACAGACGCTAAAGATGTGCTTGATGTAAGCCATTTATCAATAGTCGGTGGTGGTACTATTACCCAACAAGGTGACCATTGGGTTATTAATCCAGGGGTAAATTATAATGGGGAATTACGCTTAAATTATACGGTGACCGATGGTCATGTCGCGATAGAAAACAGTATGGCAATTCATGTGTCGCCTGATGCCGATACTCCTACCATGATATTTACTAAGCATGTCGGAGATTTAACTTCGCCACTCGATACTATGGCGATTTCGGGTAATGAAAATACTGATTTAGCGCTTAATATTAACGTATCCAGTCCTGATATAAATGAAACACTCACAGTTGAAATCACAGGCGTTCCACCAGGGGCTTCGCTATCTGCGGGGACTGAAAATAACGGTATATGGACACTACAACAAAGCGAATTAACTAACCTCAAAGTTATTCCTGAAGCTGACTTCCATGGTCATTTTGATTTGACGATTAGCGCCACGTCCCATGATGGCAGCTCAACCAACTCTGCAAGCCAAGTGATTGCAGTGGAAGTTATCCCTGCATCGACATTTACTCCAGCGCCAGTATCACAAAGCGATGAACCAGATACGCTAAATCAAAGTGATGATATCGACGTTAGTTTAGTCATTGACAGTACCGATAGTCTAGCCGCACCAGCCCCCATAGATCATTACTTACAGATGGTTGGATTAAGCCATGATGAGATTAAACCTGATACTGGCATTCCAGACCTAGCGGGGTTGCCAACAATGCATGGGCTTAACACTGCTGATCCACAAACAGACATGCTTGATACTGTTGAGGTCGATGCATTTGAAAACCCATTAGATGACGAGCATAAAGAACACCCGCAACATGTAGATCATGATGCTGCCAGCGTAATTGATACGCCAACAGAGCAAAGTGACATTAATCAAGATAACGATGATGACATGCTACACCAAGCATTAAACGATATGCATAATCAGTTTTAGGTGTGGCAAATATCTAATACGGTAAACATGGACGTGACTTTAATGTATAAAACGCCTTTAACACCTTGTATTCCTGTGCAATGTGTTAAGGGCATTTATAATTGTATTTTCTTTACAACACCTTACTATAACTAATCACGCCATAGCCGTGCCAGTCGTCCACATCAGATTTGTACTCTTTGCTGTAAAAGTCGAAGCTCCAGCGCACCGACCAAGTGGGAAAAGCCCAAATGACACCCAGGCTTGCTTGAGCTTGCTGGTTGTTAATTTCAATCGACGATTCATAGGGAAGATCACCTTCAATCGTTAAGTCATTAAAGCGGTATCCAGCCTGCATTCTGGAATAAGCCATCCAGCTTCCATATTGATTAGCTGAAGAAGTAAAATCGCCAAAGTGTCCTGCTTGGCTAGATAACTGACCAAATGTTTGGCTTAGCTCATCGCCCCAACGGACAGTTAACCCAAGGCTAGATTGAGAACGAAAGTTACCTGCCATGGTATGGTTAAATACACTCACATCCCATTGGCTATTTTCGAATGCTTGCTGACGAAACAACAATGCCTCCACCTCGTAAGCAACTTGCAACGTCAACTGATTTTCAATCTGGTAATCCCAGCCTTCAGGCGTCGTCGATGAGGTAATTTTATGTACAAAAGATTGCATGTACTCTGCGCCAGATGCAGGGCCAACAACGCCCAAACTCAGCCAGTTTTTTTTGTGCAAGGCTTGAACTAAACACACCGGTATAACTTTCTAACTCTAAAAAGCCAGCATAAGGCCTTTCTTCAGGTTGAGGAAAGTCATAAGCGATTTCAGTAGGCGTCCACATTCGGCTAAAAAGCTTTGCCCCACGGTGAACTTGCTGGCTTTGTTGCGGAAATAATAAAGCTGATTGCCATTGAAAAGCTGTAGAAGCAGAGGAGAAATCTTGCTCAGGTGTTGCATGCCACCCCAGTAAAATACCACTAGAGCAATCACCATCTGAACCAATAATCACATCATTATCAAAACTAAAATAAATCTGCTCAGCTGAGGCTTGCGAGGCTACACAGATTAATGACATGACAGCCAATACTGATAGTGGAACAGGTAATCCCTTTAAGTGATGTTGACTCAAATTAACCTCTTTCAGTTCAGTATGTGAATAGCACCAGATAATTCAGTTTAACCGAACATCAGCATCACACAACGTCCTTTGAAATAAAGACTTAATTCAAATAATAGCCATTACTTACTCGCTACCAGCAAATTACAATTAGGCACTTTTGCTTATCTCATTCGACACCAGTAACTGAACACTAGCAAACCTCTTAAAATGTATCCCAATATTAACCACTAACGCTGGGAATACATCAATTATCGTTTTTATCAAAACCCATCTAGCTAAAATAAAACCCAATCATCAGACATTCTGATAGGCATTAAAAAAGTCTTTTGCTTCTAGCGGTTTAGAGAAAAAATAACCTTGAACTAAATCCACGCCCTGTACTTTCAAATAGCTAATTTGAGACTCAGTTTCCACCCCTTCAGCAATGACGCTCAAGCCCGACTTTTTGGCAAAAGAGATAATTGCATCTAAGGTTTTCTCATTAAAGTTATCTTTTACACCAATGGTATCGATAAAAGCTTTATCAATTTTAAGGGTACTGATACCTAGGTTTTGCACATAACTAAAACCGCCATATCCCATTCCGGCATCATCAAGCTTTAAATCAACGTCAATGGCATAAAATTTATCTAGCATAGCGCGGGCTTTAGCTAAGTCTGTAATGGGTTGCCGCTCAGTGATTTCTAGCGAAATCCGATGTTTACCTAGCTTCCCAGACTCTTTAAGCGCCTTAATATACAAGTAAAGTTGATCGCTTTCTAAATGCTCAGGAACAATATTAATACTGATAAATAACGGCTTAACTTGTTCGCCAGCTTGTTCAATATCGTCAGCCATAACATCAAGCATCGAATAGGTCATATCTACAATTAACCCATCAGATTCAGCAAAGGGAATAAATTGGTTTGGTGGGATCAACTCTCCACTTGATTGACGCCAGCGCATTAATACTTCAACACCAACGATTTCATTTTTTTGCGTATCAATAACAGGCTGATAAAAAGGGATAAACTCTTTATGTTTGATAGCACTTTTTATGTGAGCTCGAGTTGAACCATAAGACTGTTTCCAAGACCAATAGCCAATTGATAACGCCAACGCCATCACAAAACTAACCAACGCACTATATAGCCAATTTAACGATTCATACTGAGCAAAAAACTCGTCATTGCCCGACAGGCTAAACTTGGCAATGTAATATTCATTTTTATGAACCACTTCTTCTAAAATGACATGGTCACCTTCAAACTGCTCAAAGCCAAACTCCATTACAGGCACTGCTGCTAACGAATCATAAATGCCATCAATAGTGATGGTGTATTCTAGGCAATCTTCACAATTTACAGGGATAAAATAACGAGGGTTCATTGGCACAATGCTCGCCACATACTGCTTTTTGCCAGATTCGTATGATAAAAATAACTCGTGCACATCTGAGTCAATTTGATTGATAACGGCAAGCTTTAAATCAGGACCAATTCGGTGCCTAACTAACTTCTCTACATGACGGGGCATCACTTGCGAACGACAAACAACTTTTAACTGTTCCATTACAGCAAGCCAGCGAATAAATGTGGAGTTAAATACCGACTTAGTCAGCAAATCTTCATTTTGACTGTCGCAAACATAGGTATCATTAATTGCCGGTAAACTTTTCAGTTCTATTGCAGTATCTTCAATATACATGGTCAATTTTTCAGACAGTATTTGAGCGTCACGCTTAATAAGCATTTCAGCAACTAGCTCATCTAACGCTTTAAAACCAAAAATTAAAACGAAAAAACTCACTATAAATATTGCGCAACATTTCACCCTTTCCATGTGCAATTAGTCCTTTGTAAACGAGCTACTCTTGTTAATTCATCAACAAACCATTTATCAATTTTTACCTAACCCGAACTCAGCATCATAGCCTTCACAATTGACAGACATCATTTGTTGACTGAATGGATCTTCAAATGTCAGAGACTTGGCGATTAAGCGCAGCGGCTTAGTAAAATCATCAGCGGCTTTGGGCTGTAGCCTTGGGTAATTGGTATCGTTTTCTAACGGCATTCCCAATGACATCATGTGCACTCTAAGTTGATGCATTTTTCCCGTTATTGGACTCAGCTCAAACAAGCCTCTTGAGCCATTAACAGCGATTAATCTGATCTCAGAATGCGTATTTGCTTCCCCTTCGGTGATTTTCATCAAAAAGCTCGGCGTTGATCGCACCATACGATTTTTCACAGTCCATTTTAGCGGTAAACTTAACTTCCCTTGCTCATGTCGCGTTAAAAGCTCGGGGGTGAGTTTTGCAATTGCTTGGTACTGTTTATTAATTTTTCCATCAGTAAACAGAGCATGGTAAGCATGTCGAGATTCTGGATTGACAGTCATTAATATTACCCCAGCTGTTGGCCTATCAAGCCGATGAGCAGGAGAAATCGTATCAATACCCGTTGCAATTCTTAAGCGATGGATTAGACACTCATTGACAAAATTACCGCTGGGCGTGACAGGCAAAAAATGAGGCTTAAAGACTAAAATACAGTGCTCATCTTGATGCAATATCTGCTGCTGAAACGGTATTTTTGTTTCGCTCTCAACCTCGCGGTAGTAATACACTCGAGTCGCTGGGCGGTACTTTGTTGTTTGCGTTACAGGTTCGCCATCTGCCCAGTGAACCTTTCCTTCAACAACACGTTTTATCCACACTGATTCTGGAATTTGCTTAAAATGAGAAACTAAAAAAGCCAGCACAGTTTCCGGCGTTGTTTGAGATTGCGGTAAAACAATATATGAAGGTTGTGCGGCTTTGGCAGCATGTTCAGCAGACATGTAAAATACTATATAGCTACATTTTGATACAGTATACCCAACAAAGCCTTATCAGCTAAAGAAAAAACATGTTTTAGCTTATCCGCATTACACATCCACATGAGATTTTAATAATTGCAGTACAAAATCCATGGTCTTATGACAATCTGGCTGCTCAACTAACAGCAGCTTATCTTTATTGTACATAGGTAAGACTTCTAACCAACGCTGACTGACCCATGCAGCATCTTCAAGATGAGTTTGACTGTATAACTCCAGTAAATCTGGATTCACTTCATAAAATTGCTCAAGTGCAGCACTGATGATTTCGAACTCTTCAGCAATGGGTTCATGCTGCCAATTTTGACAAGGTAAGGTTCTAGCTATCCAACTTTGATCGCGTAATTGCGCGCCAGAAAGCACTTTTACTCGTTGACGTCCCTCGACAACAATACTGAGAGAATTGTCTTCAAGTTGATGAAAATCGATGATTTCACATTCGGTTGCTGTTTCGTAGCATGGAGGAAAACTGTTGCTTTTTGACGCAGCTAGCGCTAATCGATAATGGCCTTTGAGCACATTGGCAACCATCAATAATTGATTAGGAGTGACCATCCGTAGCTCTTGACGACCACCTGGCAGAAGCACAGTATCTTGGATGAGTAACGCCATTTCTATCGTTTGCATTGCAACCTCCAAACTACAGCGTTTCACCAATTCCCTATAAGGCTGTTTAAGCCACAGAATGCTGCAGATTCGATAGCTTTCTGCTATCAAGGACCAATAAAAATCAACAAGCTGTCATTCATATCGTGATAATAAAGTGTAGCAGGCAAAATAGAGTTTTCCAGCAAGCGAAGTGGTTATCACACTTTATGATTAGTTGTAATACCGCCTTGTATTGCTTGAGGTTACTGTGTAAATACCACCATCAAGGCAATCGAAAAACTCATCACAAGATTCACAACCTGGTTAATAATTAGACAGGAGATTTTACGAAATAGTTTCATTAGATGATCACAATTTAATGATCGGGATCGTAACGGAAAGTTTAACAAGTTAACACACACTAAAGTGGCTCAATCACATCCATTATTGATTGCTTATCTACAATTGAGGCAAAGATCTCTCCTAGCTGTTCACTGCGTTTCAATGCTTCACGCCAATAGGCAATTCGACTATCACTGCTTAGCTGCTTAAAATCTTCACGGTCTGGGATCTTTGAATAAGGTAGCGACGAGATAAACTCCTGAGAAGGCGTTAATACCAACGCATTGTGATAATGCTGACGTGCTCTTCGCCATTTAAGGGATTTATCAAACCACCCAGGACTCATATGAGGATAAAAATGTGGGTATAAACTTAATCCTTCCGGCTCATTGGTTGGCATATCAAAATGATAGTCGGTAATGCCACCATCATAATATGCTCCATCTGACACACCATTAATTTTATTCACTGGTGCTAATAGCATAGGTATAGAGCCTGTTGCTAACAGTACTTGATTAATATTATTGCGTGTCAGCTGCGCATGCTCGGTAGGGAGATCTGACAACTGAGAAAAAGGCGATTTTACCTGCTGATGGCTGAAAACCACCCGTTCAAAATGCCAACCTAAACTGCGACGGCTCACTGCATTACTTAGCGCTGTCGCCGCCAAACCTAATGCTAACTTCCCCTTTGAACGACTGGCATTTAAGTGCTTGGCTTTACACACCACAAAGTGACTTTGAATCATTCTATTATTAACAATATCAAGGGCACCGTGTTTACCTAAAATACCACCAATAATTCGTTCAACTTGCTCGGTCACTTCTTGTCGGCTAGGAACATGATCATATCGCTGACCAATGTAATGATCTTCGAGGCGTGCATAGGCTGCTAATGGATCTTGCTGTGCTAAACAAGCCAGCCGCCAAGCCCCAGAGGAAGCTCCCATGGTATAAAGTGGCGCTTGTCTATTAGCAAAAAACTCACCAAATAAATATTTATCAAGCCCAGCAACCCCAATCCATTTGGGGCCACCTGATGCAGCAAATAGCTGGCTAAACATAGATGCAGACAAACCATTTTGTTCAATTTGTTGGTAAGCTGTTTTACCGGCGAGTAATCGTAATGCAGTCACGTAGCGTCCTATGAATCAATCCATTTTCCATCGGTTTTTAAGGATGAAACCCATGCAGAGTTTCACACTCCATTGCATCTTAACTAAGTTTGTCAGCAGGTTAAACCATCTCATGGTTGAATTTATTTACGTAACCCTACTGGTTGTAGATAAATCATAGCGCCGACAAAATGAATGAGCGATAATCATGACTCATTCATTTTCAGAGAGTTCACTATGGTTGTCGACAGCCTTGCTCATCACTCGCTATATCACGGCTTAAGTCCAAGATTAGCAAAAGCCTTAACCCATTTAGCAGAAACAGACTTTACTCAAATTGAAGTCGGCACCTACCCGCTTGATGGAAAAGATATTTTTGTGATTGTTAACGACTACCTTACTCAACCGAAAGAAACTGAACCTTTTGAAGTTCATCAACAATATATTGATGTGCAGTTTGTTGTGAGTGGTGAAGAAGAGTTTGGCTATTTGCCCCTTGCCAATCAAACACCGTTGGCGCCTTACCATCAAGAGCATGACTTTACTGAGTTTGATTATGAATCAAATAAAGAAGACGCCGCTTTCATTCCCTTAAAAGCTGGCATGTTTGCCTTATTCTTTCCTGGTGATATGCATATGCCAGGCACTCTGGACACAGAAGTACCAGTAAGAAAAGTCGTCATTAAAGTTAAAATATAAACGGACTTTCTCAAACAAAAAGGCCACATCATCGTGGCCTTATATGTTTAAGGGTAAATCATTCTGATTACGACACTCACGCCCTTCACTATGCGTGCTTACCTTTTATCCCTGCATTTGCTCTAATTCTCGACCTTTTGTTTCGTATACATACTTCGCAACAAACACAATCGATAGCACAGCACAAATACAGTAGAAACCATAAGCACCCACTAAGCCCACTGATGCCAGCATAATCGGAAAGGTCATAGTAATAGCAAAGTTAGTGCCCCACTGCGCAAGCCCAGCAACCGCAAGGCCCGAGCCTCGGATTTGATTTGGGAACATTTCCCCTAACATCACCCACATTACAGGGCCCCAAGACAAGTTGAAAAAGAACACGTAACCATTTGCGGCAATTAACGCCAATGTGCCTAATTCACCGAGGTCCAAATCGCCATTGATATCGACCTGTGCCGATGCGAAAGCAAAGACCATCAAGGCTAAAGTCACAGCCATTCCAATAGAACCAATCATTAAAAATGGTTTACGACCCACTTTATCGATCAAACTTATCGTTATCACGCAGGCTGCAATACTGACCGCACCGCTAATAATATTAATCAACAGTGCATCAGATTCCGAAAAACCAACCGCTTGCCACAACACGGCGCCATAATAAAACACCACATTAATGCCCACTAACTGTTGAAAAGTGGCTAATCCAATCCCTACCCAAACAATACTTCGCACTTTGCCAGAGTGCTTATCAATAAGGTCTGCCAGTTTAGGTTGATGATCAGAGACTAAAGATTGTTGAATCTCCATGAATTTGGTTTTAGCGACAGTGCTACCGTATAGCTTAGTTAAGACCGTCATCGCTTGATCTTTACGTCCAACTGTCACTAAAAAACGTGGGCTTTCAGGAATAAAAAATAATGCCACAAAAAACACACCTGCTGGCACCAACTCTATCCAAAACATCCATCGCCACGCATCATACCCCAGCCAAAAACTGTCCGTCGACGAACCAGCGGTTTGTGCTAAAAAGTAATTACTAACAAACGCAGCAAATAACCCTGTGATGATGGCAATTTGTTGCACAGTCGCCAGTGCCCCACGATAACGTGCAGGGGCAACTTCAGCAATATATGCAGGTGTCATAACCGAAGCTGCGCCAACAGCTAAACCACCCAAGATACGGTAGACAATAAATGCCATAGAGCTGTCAGCAATACCTGATCCCCAAGCGCTAACAATAAATAAGATTGCAGCTGTAATCAGTGTGGCTCGTCGTCCATATTTATCCGCTAAACGCGCGGCAAAAAATGCCCCTACCGCACAGCCCAATAGCATTGACGCCACATTAAAGCCCGTTCCCATACTGTCTGAGTCAAACGCCGACCTTAACCCATCAACAGTGCCATTAATCACACCACTATCAAATCCAAACAGGAAACCACCTATGGTAGCCACACAACTGACTAGAATCACAAACAGGGTATTTTCTTCTTGTTGTTCTGCTGTTTTCAATGACTTTCTCCCTCTCGAATAACGCCATGTCTTTCTGATTTTTATCACCTTACTAGAAAATACTGTTATCGGTAACATTTAGAAATAAGAATGTCTTTTTGTACCAGCAGACAATATCAGCGTGGATTTTTTAGCAAATAAAAATGTGATCTTGATCAATAATCATAAACTGCTAATATAACCCCATGAAATTAGTTATAACTAAAAGCTATATATCAACTAATCAACAGATGAGCCGCTACCCATGAAAAATCATTCGCCGCTAAGCCAGATCTACCTTGATGCCAATGCAACTACCCCTGTATTACCCCAAGCTGCTGAAGCCGCTTTAAATAGCATGAGAGTGTTATTTGGTAATCCAAGCAGTAGCCATATCACTGGCTTAAAAGCCAAAGATGTCATGGAAACAACGCGCAACAACGCTAAAAAAGTTATCGGTGCAGACGACGGCAAGGTCATCTTTACTAGTGGTGCAACAGAAGGGATTCAAACAGCAATTATTTCAGCGTTAGTTGAAGCCAAAAAACGACTCAATATTGATAAGCAGGATGAGCCAAGCAAAAAGTACAGTTTATTGTATGGCGCAACCGAGCATAAAGCCGTGCCAGAATCCTTAAAACACTGGAATGAAATATTAGGTATTAATGCAGAATTAAAAGCCATTCCAGTTGATCGTTTAGGTCATTTGGACTGCCAATTTATTGCAGCTGAAGCGCCCAATGCACTCATGATATGCACGATGGCAGTCAATAATGAAACCGGAGTCTATCAGGACTTAGGCAAACTTGAGCAGATCATACGCACTGCAAATAACGATATTTTCTGGATGGTGGATTGCGTACAAGCCTTAGGTAAGACCCCATTAAAGCTTGCCCAAACGACAATCGATTACGCCCCATTTAGTGGTCATAAACTCTATGCACCTAAAGGCATTGGTTTTGTTTATATTCGTCAATCGGCGCCCTTTACATCGATTATTGCCGGAGGTGGCCAAGAAAGCGGCCTTCGCTCAGGTACCGAGAACCTACCAGGAATGGCTGCTATTAATGTCATCTTTGAGATGCTATTGAATCAGCAGCACAGTGAATTTGCCAATATCAATACATTAAGAGGGTACCAAACACAATTAATGGATACGCTTAAAAGCGCCTTCCCTGACGTTGTATTTAATCACAGTATTGAAAACAGTGTCCCAACCACAATTAATTTTGCTATTGCTGGGTTTAGCAGCAAAGAGATCATGGACTTATTTGACGCCGCCAATATCCGCGTAAGCTCTGGCTCAGCTTGCTCATCTAAAGTCACTCGCAGCTTTGTCCTTGATGCTATGGGGTTACCAGCTTGGCAAAGTGAGTCGGCTATTCGAATGTCATTTGGCCCTGCAATGACACAAGAGCAAGTGAATGCAGCTTGCTCACGTATCCAATCAGCAGCAAAAGCACTCACCCACAGCTGCATGATATTAGACACTGGTGAGATTGATGAAAAGCAGCCAGTTAACGGCTTAGTTCAGCTTCGTTCAGGCTCAAATTGCACTTGGGTTTATGCCGATCAGCAGAGTAAACAAGCCTTTATCATCGATCCTCTGCCAGAGCTTAACGATCGTTTAGATACCCTATTACAATGCCAACAGTTAGAATTGGTCGCCATCATCGACACCCACGGTCACGCAGACCACCAATCAGGGCGTACTTTTCTTGCTGACAAACACTTACCCACTCAGCAAACAAACCTGCTAGGCTGGCCGCAAGATTGCGAGACACATAGCTCCCCAAATAGTCCAAAACATAGCCCCAAACATAGCCCAAAAGACACGAATTCAGTTGATGATGTCCAATTACAATACATAAAAATTGGTCAGCAATGGCTGGTAAACGTGCCAACGCCAGGCCATACCGCTGACAGTATGTCATTACTACTGTGTCAGCCATTTACCGACATCAATCAGATAAAGCACCAATGCCAGTTTGCATTTTGCGGCGACACGATTTTAATGGGCAGTTTAGGGCGAACTAACTTTGCCTCGAGCAGTGCAAGCGACATGTTTTCAAGCTTAAAACGACTACACAGATTGATTGGCAGTAACAACTTAATTTGCGCCAGTCATGACTACAACAATGAATTCACCACTCACCTATCTGCAGAATGTGGGCGTAACCCACTATTAAGAAACACTTTAAATGGCCAGTTACATGTCACCGAGTTTGAGCGCCTTAAAGCCGAATTAGATAGCAACTTATGCGATCAAAACGGCAGCGAAATCATGTGCGGAGCACTAACTGACGATCAATTAAATGGGCAATCAATTATTGAATACAACCATCAGAGCTTGAACGCTGCATTACAGCAAGAAAATGTCACCTTAATCGATATTCGTGAACCCCATGAATATGCTCTGCAACATACTGACGACTCTAACGAAAACGTCCCGCTCACTCGCTTAGTGCAATTTATTCAACAGCAGCAAGATCAAAAACAACATAAATGGGTATTGGTATGCCGCAGTGGCAGCCGCTCATTTATCGCGGCACAGGCAATGAAACGCTTAGGATTTGATAATGTCGCTCATTTAAAAGGGGGTTATGCATTAAGCAGTTGATAGCTTTAGTTTAAAATCTAGATATTAAGGGAAACCTGCTTTCCCTTAATGTATATTCACTCAGCGTAGTTACCGTTTAACCCTTTTCAAGCTTGAACACCTATTAACGTCATGTTCAATATCACTCAACATCAAGCAGTGATACCACCCACTTTTGCAAAGGGTCTTCGTTGTTGGCCAATCTCAAGGGCCTAATTACTGACTCATCACTCAATCGAATTCCGTTTAATATCAGCCCAAATACCGTGTTCACCTCCAAATATCTCCCAAGGTGTATACTTCCAGCTTTTTAGTTATTGGTCACTTGGTTATTTCTTGTTAAAATCGCTGCAAATTTATAGGAGCGTTTCAAATGGCAATGTATGTAGTGGGTCACAAGATCCCAGATTCAGATTCAATCTGCGGTGCAATCGCACTAGCTTACTTAAAAAATCAAATCGATGAGCCTGCAATTGCAGCCCGTCTTGGTGAGCTTTCACCGGAAACGGCTTACATCCTTGATAGATTTGGCTTTGAAGCGCCAGAGTTCAAAGAAAGCTATGCAGGTGAAGAAGTTTACATCGTTGATCACTCTGAGCTTACCCAAGCACCAGATGATATCGCCAAAGCGACCATTGTCGGTATTGTTGATCATCACAAATTAGGTGACTTAACCACATCAACACCGCTTGAATGTTGGATCCGCCCAGTGGGCTGTTCAAACACGGTCATCAAGATGATGTATGACTTCTATCAAGTTGAGATTCCAGCCAATATCGCTGGCATCATGATGTGCGCAATTTTAAGCGACACTGTTATCTTTAAATCACCAACTTGCACCACGGCAGACATCCGCTGTGTTGAAGCATTAGCGGAAATCGCGGGTATTGAAGATTACAAAGCTGTGGGCATGGAAATGTTCAAAGTGAAATCAGCAGTCGATGGTACTCCAGCGCGCGACCTTGTTATGCGTGACTTTAAAGACTTCAACATGAACGGTAATCTTGTTGGTATTGGCCAATTAGAAGTCATCGATTTATCAGTATTTGATGATATCAAAGCCGAGTTAGAAGCCGATATTGCTGCACTTAAAGCTGAAGGCAACCGTCATAGCGTATTACTACTGCTAACCGATATCATGAAAGAAGGCTCTGAAATGTTAGTCGTGTCAGATGACACTAGCATTGTTGAAAAAGCTTACGGTAAAACTTTAGCAGACAACAAAGTTTGGTTAGATGGCGTACTAAGCCGTAAAAAACAAGTTGTACCGCCGTTACAAGATGCATTTGCTTAATTGATATGTTGCCTTAAGCAGGTAAAACCAAAAAAGCTGAATCCTAGATTCAGCTTTTTTATTGCCTATTTCGCAATGAATTCAATCGCAAACAATACTGTCCACTTTTCTACTTAGGCAATAACAAGTTTATCCAGGCTTCTGAGTCTGCCACCATGAATTTGTAATGTTTATCATTGTTAAGCTCTATTTTAATGGCATCAGCAGTCACGGGTAATACACCGCCACCAGTGCCCCAGCACTTTTCAACTTTATGAATGTCGGCTAAGTCGATTTCGTAAGGGCCCATTTCAAAAATCTTATTCGACGCTTCGAAACACAAACGTGTTGCTGTCAGTGATAGCTGACCATCACCGCTAAAAGCACCACTTTGCACTGTCGCAAAGGTGGATTTAATAATAGTTTCATTACCAAAATCTAGCGTGCTCATTTGCCACTCCATATTATTTAGCTATTATCACCACTAAACCAACTTGAATAATTTAATCAGTGCGTTAACGTTATAAGTATAGCTTCCTCCAGCTGAACAGCCATTGAATGAGAAAATAATGAAATATATCCCGTCGTTTAGCTATACAAAATCGCTATTACTGGTAATGATTATCGGACTAACAGGCTGTATAACGACCCCAAACCCTCAAACTGAAGCTATTGCGATTTTATGGTCTGAACAAGGGGATATGGACGTTTGCGAATTAAAAGGAACCTTAGTGGGATCCCAAGGCCATTGGTACGATTACTTATTTATTTCAAATAAAGATCTCACCCAAGGTGCGCTTAATCAGTTACGAAATGAAGCCATCACACTCGGTGCGAATACTGTTTATCTATATAAGCCAAAAGCATTTGCCACATCAGTGACTTTTGTAGCAAATGCTTATGACTGTCCTAATTAGTTTTCGTTAACAAATACAGACCTTACTAAGCCCTAATTTAGCCGCTATGGTTAAGCGTCATATTTACAGCGCCATGCAGTTAGCATAGTAAGTCACTGTCGCAGGCCAATCAGAGAACACACCAATCACACCAACGTCTTTGGCTAACACGTCCAGCAGCTCAAATGCATCGCCTTCATTATCAATCGCATCCGTGATTGACTGATAATACCAACCACCAGCACCGTCAGATAACACGCCTGAACGCTCAAGTGTCCAAGTGATGATATCTAATCCAGCAGCTTTAGCGGCTAATGCATATGCAGATGGTACAATTTGATTGTCCACATCGACAGTGACGAGTACCCATAATGGCGGCGCAATGATTTTCACTCCATCATTAGCAAGCTCGTCCATTGTTGGTGACCAAGTCATGTTATTTTGCGGGTCAAAATCAGCAAGGTCATAGCGATCATCAAGATATACTGCTTGATCGGCAAAATCTGGCGTATTCGCAATCCAATATTTCACATCTTCAAGGTTAAATGATTGCGGATACACTAATGCAGGGCTAACTCCAGCGGCAACGTACTCATCGAGCATTTTTTGAGCATAATCTTGCTGACTAAAACCATCAAACGGCATGGTTACACTTGCAGATTTAAGTTCAGGAGTCATCTGCACGCCTGCTGTTTTAAATAGCTCAATGCTTTCTGCATGAGTCATTAATGTGCCATGGTACGAGTATAAGTCTGTTCGCCAATTCGCAGTGCCATCCATAAACGCTTCTACTGTTGTTGCTGCTGGATTGGCACCATCCATTTTCCCTTTTAAGGTTTTAAACTCCGCCAAGGTAATATCACTGGTACAACATTGGGCTGTTGCCATCACACCATTTACCAGATCGGCAGGACTGAAAGGAACGGAGCATTTTGCTGCCAGTTCTGGAATCGCTAAGATATTAGTTGTAGTGGCTAAATCACATTGCGAATGACGACAGACTAACTCTTTATCTTGGGTAAAAGTGACATCGCATTCTACGATACCAGCGCCAGAATCAATTGCCGCTTGATATGACTCTTTAGTATGTTCAGGAAATTGCATCGCAGCACCGCGATGACCGATAGAAAAATCATGACGATACATGGTTTTATTCGTGCATTGAGCAAGCTGTGTTTTTAAATCGCTGTCTTGCATTTGTCCGACTAGATATGACGGCCTAGGGCCAACGCTGACGACAATGGGTTCCGCTATGACTTGCTGTTCGTCTGTAGCATCAGTATTGGTATCATTATCATCATTACAACCTGTTATAAGTAGCAGGCTTATCAACAAACTTGTTAGCACATGCAAGTGCATCCCTTCCTTAATCATTTTTAGCTCCATCTTCTGACAACTTAATATCGATATGAATGAAAAACTCAGTCGATGACTGAATCAACAATCGCTTAAGCTAAAGACGAAGTGTGACCATAAAATCAATGAAATATGACAATATTAGTTTTTATCAATATAAACATTTTTGTTTAAGGTGACGTTTTAGACTAACTGTAATAATGTATTAGCTTAAAAATAATACTGCTGCTCCATTTCATTTGTAGGAAGAGAAATGATTACTAACGAACCTAACCCACTCTACGTTGCTGCGCCAGAGCGCTATAGCAAGATGACATACTCAGCTTGTGGTCGTAGCGGTATCCGCTTGCCACAATTGTCGTTAGGGTTATGGCAAAACTTCGGCGCTAATGACTCACAAAGTAACGCCCGTCATATGCTTAATACTGCATTTGATCATGGTATAACTCACTTTGATCTTGCCAATAACTATGGCCCTCATTATGGTGCTGCCGAGTCATGTTTTGGCAGCATTTACCAACAAGATTTTAAGCATTATCGTGATGAATTATTAATATCGAGTAAAGCAGGATATGACATGTGGCCTGGGCCATATGGTGTAGGAGGATCTCGTAAGTATTTAATTTCCAGCTGTGATCAAAGCCTTAAACGCACAGGGTTAGATTACTTTGACATTTTTTATCACCACTGTATGGATCCTGACACCCCCTTAGAAGAAACCATGCAAGCGCTTGACTATATCGTCCGTTCAGGGCGTGCTTTGTATGTGGGAATATCTAACTACCAACCCCAACAAACTCAACAAGCAATTGAGATATTAAGGCAACTTGGCACGCCATTATTAATTCACCAGCCTCGATATAACCTGTTTGATCGTTGGATTGAAAATGGTCTGACTGACGTACTTAAAAATGAAGGTGTCGGTTCAATCGTATTCTCACTATTAGCTCAGGGCGTATTAACCAATAAGTATTTAAATGGGATCCCTAAGAACTCAAGAGCAGCACTTGAGCATCAAGTTTACTTAGCAGATAAAGACCTTACACCGGCTAAATTATCCAAAGTATCGGCATTAAATACATTGGCAGAAAATCGTCAGCAATCGTTAGCACAAATGGCCATAGCTTGGACCTTACATAATGAAGCGGTAACAAGCTGTCTTATTGGTGCGAGTCGTCCAACGCAAATTGTTGACTCGGTAAATGCACTCAACAACCTCCATTTTACCCCACAAGAAATCACCACCATCAACCACATCCTAAAGGAATAGGAATCACTATGTATCAGTTTATATCGCAAGCTACACTCAGCAAATTTGGAGTTAATGCCTTAAAAATGACAACGCTAATAGCTATGGTTTCGCTGGCATTAATTAATCCCGTTGCGGCTGAGATAGATCCAAGCCAGCTAGATGATATTAAAGCGATTAAAATTAATAATACGCAAGTTATCACTGCCGGATTACCTAAGGCTGAGGAATTTAAAACCTTGCAACAAGCGGGAGTGGAAGTTGTCATCAATTTGATCCCTAAGAATAATCCCAATTATTTAGCGCAAGAATCTCAATTGGTCACAGATCTAGGAATGAAGTACGAAAATATTGAAGTAGACTGGCAACAGCCCACCATCGAGGATGTTGAGCAATTCTTTATGGTGATGGACAGCCATAACGATAAATCTATTTTAGTGCACTGTGCGGCAAATTACCGTGCATCAGCATTCTATTACTTGTATCTTGCCACACAAGGTATCGATGTATCAGGGCAAATGTTAGACGACACCCTATCTCCTTGGGGAGACTTACAACAAAGCTTTGTCAAATACCCTCAGTGGCAACAACTGATTGAAGATGTAAAACACAAGTACAGCCCACAATAACCCGTACTCGAATACAAAGTGGCTAGAAGTTGTATTAACAGCCGTTACAGCCACTTTGTTTTGCATTCAATGACATCGATAATGCTTTACATGAACTGCAACTAAGATGCTTTTTAAAATTTGCTTCAAAAAAATCTGCCGTGCGAGTTTCAAGACAAGTAAATAGCTCATGATTCAGTGGCGTTTTCCATTGATATTGCGCCATTAATCTCGATAAATGCCGATAACAAGTTGTGGATTGATCGGACAGAAACTCAGGTGAAATCAGTTTACTTTCAAATTGTGTCAATGACCCCGTCAAATAAAATGCAATGCCTTGAACCAACTCTTTGGCTTGCAAAGGAGTAGCAACTAACTCGCCATTATCAATCGCCAGTTGAACCGCATCAGCCATCCATTGCCAAAATGAATTAATCCGTTGTTTAAACAATTTAACCTTTTCATCACTGGCCAGTTTCCAAATCATCGCATTAACCGACACAGAGCGTAAGGTAAAAAAGCTGCGGCTTCTTTTAATGGTCTCGAAGGTAAATAATATCGGCATGAGCAATCTTTCTTGCGCCGTCAGTTCTGGGTTCTTCTGTACAAATAATGGCATATAATTGGATGTTGCACTGCGCAAAAACAAGCACACTAATACATCTTCTTTGCGCTCAAATAACTTATACAGTGTCCCTGTTGAGCAGCCCACGTCCTTAGCAATTTGTGAAAACTTAAATGACACTATACCTTGAGATTCGATCAATAATTCTGCGACATCTAAAATTTGATCACATCGTAATTGAGTCAAGGTTTCTGAAGGACATTTCATAATAAATACCTAATATTTGAATATCGCAATTATCATCTTTACTGCACTTTATAGGTATAAACTCAGTAGATAATCGGGATTCACTTCACGCTGATGGGCCGGTTTTATTAGGCTTTGTGATTCAGTTCATAACTTAACTGACTTTTGATATCTCCCTCTAAAGTTCGCCCGCTAAATAGGGCTGATAAGCCAGTAGCTCATGAACAATGTTCTTGAGCCAGTTCACGAATAATATTGCCCCCCAAAAAAAGCGTGATGCCATTCAAATTTGGCCTAGTTCAATTTGTTTATCTTAATCGCATCTAAATGCGAGGAAAGATAAATGCACAACAGACGTAACTTTTTGAAATTAAGTGCAGGCGCAGCAATCGGCGGCCTGACAGCAGCGATGCCAGCAAGTGCACAGCAACGCCAATGCAATGAAATTAACTGGGATGAGTCAGTAGATGTACTCGTCGTCGGCTCTGGTTTTGCTGGTCTATCAGCAGCGATTAATGCAAAAAGACAACAAGTCGGCAGCGTACTTGTACTCGAAAAAATGCAGGTTATTGGTGGTAACTCAGCCATTAATGGTGGCTGGTTAGCAATTCCTAAAAACCCAATCCAATTAGCACAAGGCATTAACGATGACTCACCAGAAGAGTTAGTCAACGACCAAATCATCTCAGGTCGCGGCATGCAAAACGTTGAAATGCTAAAGGTGATCGCCGATCGTGCTCTTGATTCTTACGATTTATGTATCGAAACGGGCGTTAAATTCCGTGAAGGATTTAATATCCAAGTGGGCGGACATAACAAAGCCCGTGCGATTAGAACCCAACATGGTACAGGCGGTGATATCACCACTAAGTTGTTTGAAGCAGGTAAAAAAGAAGGCGTTGAATACCGCTTACAACACTACATCGAAGACTTCATTATGGATGGTCAAGAAATTGTAGGCGTTAAGGTAAGAAAAAATTATCGCTTCCCAGATCTCAATACTGGAAAAACAATCTATATCAAAGCCAACAAAGCCGTTATTCTCGCGCACGGTGGATTTGCCCAAAACATGAAACTGCGTGAAGCAGTCGATCCTTCACTTGATCCAACACTCGATTGTACTAATGCCCATGGCGCGACAGGCGAAGTCACATTAACCGCTATGGCCAATGGTGCGCTACCCGTGCATATGAATCTTATTCAAACAGGTCATTGGGGTTCTCCTGATGAGGGTGGTTTCGGCTGGTCAAATGCCCTGTTGTCGATTGGTTGGCATCAAGGCGCAGCAATCAGTGTGCTAAATGGTAAACGCTTTATGGACGAGCGTGCTGACCGTAAAACGTGTTCAGAAGCCATTATGAAAAATCGTTATGCAGACAACAGTCCAGCCTACCCGATTGTATTGTTTAACTACGAAAACTACGCCGAAGATGACCGTGTAGTGCGTTCACTACGCGACAAAATGGCGTGGAAACTCGACACACTTGATGACGTTGCTAAGCAATTTAATATTCCTGCAGCGGAATTGAAAAAGACAATAAAAGAATACAACCAGCATGTTACTGACAGAAAAGATCCCTTGTTTAACCGCAAAATGGATACCGCTGAAGTACTGACAGGTCCATTTGTTGTCTCACGAATTTGGCCAAAAGTGCATTACTGCATGGGCGGATTAAAAACAGATTTAGGTGGCCGCGTGATAGATGGCCGCACTATGGAACCTATCAGAAAAATGTATGCCATCGGTGAAGCCACTGGCGGTATTCATGGTGAAGCCCGCTTGAGCTCAACGTCATGTCTAGAGTGCTTAGCGATGGGCATCATCGTTTCTGAAACCATTAAATCTGATCTGTAGGCTGAATCACCATGAAAAAATTATTATTACTCGCTTTTGTATCGTCAGCGTTTTTAGCCACCGCCCAGGCGGGAGAGCTTTATACCGTCAAAGGGAAAACCCAAGGCAGAGTGAACCATGAAATGTTGTACCAAGATGGCTGTAATACCTGTCATCAAGGTTCACCAAAAGCGAATACCACAGATGCGGCCTGTGTGGATTGCCACGGCACTGTTGAAACAATTGAAATTGATGAGTCAATTTTGGCAGTACCTGAAGCACATCCGCATAAATCTTTACATTACAACGAAGGGGCAAGCTGTTTAGCCTGCCATAGCGAGCACACTAAAAAAGCACCGATTTGTGCTGATTGTCATCGCACTTGGTTTGAAGAAATGTAAATAAAAAATATAAAAAATTTACGTATATAAAGGGAAATGAGAATGAAAAAAACCGCCAAGTTTATGTTGTCGATGGTGGCCACAGCAGTAGCAATGTCTTCTGTAAATGTCATGGCTGAAGAGCAAGAAGACGGTATTAACATCGGAGGTGCTGTGCGCGTTAATTACGCTTACAGAGACTACGATGAATCAAATAAAGACAAGTTAGGTGAACTTGATTTTGATATGGCTGCAATTAAGTTTGATGGTAAAAAAGGGGATTGGGGCTTAGCCGCTGAATACCGTTTTACATCAGGTAGCAACTACATCAAATACGGTTACGGCTTTTATGATATTGACCCCAATTGGCAACTGCAGTTTGGTATCAACAAAGTGCCTTTTGGTAACCCAGAGTTTATCTCTAACAGCTGGTGGTTTGGCCTACCATACTACCTAGGTTTTGAAGATAACCATGATGTGGGTATTAAAGCGTCTTACGACAATAATGGCTGGAATACTGATATCGCGTTCTACAAAAACCCGGTTTATAGCGCAACTGAAAACAAACGTTATTCAGCTTCGTTATTCAGTGGCGAAATTAATGGCACTGAATACCATAACGAAGAAACTAACGGTTTTAACTTCAGACAAACCTATACCGCAGAGTACGAAGGTGGTTCGACAACATTTGGCGGTTCAGCTCAATATGGTCAAATCTATAACAGTGAAACAGGCAACATGGGCGACCGTTATGCTGTAGCACTGCATTTAGACAGCACCTATAAAGGATGGAACCTACAGTTACAAGCCATGCAATACGAGTATGACGCTGCCGATTCGGCTGATGACAATAAAATCGGTATCGCAGTGGTTAGCTGGCAATACGAAATTGCCTCAAAAGGCCAAGCATACAGCGCTAACATAGCTAAAACTTTCGCCACTGACTTTGGTAGCGTGAAGTGTTACAACGACTTCGGTTTAATGACCCCTGACGTTGCTGACGACAGCTATGACAACAGCATGCAAAACGTGACAGGTTGTGCTATCGCAGCTGGAGCCACCTACACTATGGTTGACTTCATCTTAGGTAAAAACATGACCTTCTCAACGGCAAATAATGACCATGTTGGTTTACCAGAAATCGGAGATGACTGGGACAAACGTATCAACATTAACTTTGGTTATTACTTCTAAGTCATGACTTCTGGCCATTAACGCCAGCGTAACGACAATATACTGAGTATCAGCAAAACACTTTCATACTCCCACGTTTTGCTGGTGCTCTTTCTATTAACCAACCGTTTTAAGTGACCACTTGTTGTCATCACTTTTTACTGGGCTCATTTCGTTCCAACACGCTAACTATGAATAAACGGATTATTGTCACACCTTTGTGTGCCTGTTTAGCTTTTTGCGCACCATTTTCAGAGGCAATGGAAGTTGAACTGGGTGGTTTTCTTAAAATGAATGCACGCCATGTTAACGGTGATATTGCGTTCCAAGACAGCTGGACCGGAGGCGGCTCGGTATCTGAACCGACTCAACGCACACAATTTAGCGCCCAAGAAAGTCGCTTAAACCTTGGCGTATCGTCTAATGATGTTCGTGGCTTTATTGAGATTGACTTTGTAGGCTCATCTCAAGGAAATGCCATTATCTCTAACTCATACAGCCCGAGATTAAGGCATGCTTTTATTGAATACCAAGATGTCGTTGCAGGACAAACTTGGTCGACATTAGTCAATACGTCAGCTTTTGCAGAAACCGCAGATCTTGGTGGCCCACTCGTTGGCCAAGCCATGGTGCGCCAGGCTTTAGTACGTTATACCTTTAATAATTGGCAATTTGCACTTGAAAACCCTTATACCTATGGCACTAATCCAGGTTCATCGCTTAATGATGAGCCAGACTGGATTGACACTCGCAATGATTATGTACCTGATTTTATTGTGCGTTATAACACGAAAGGCAATTGGGGTAATGTTTCAGCCTCAGGTGTTATTCGCTACTTAGACCCAGATCAGACCCAGCAAGTCAGCACTGGAATGTCAGTTGCAGGCAAACTGCGTACATTCGGCAAAGACGATTTACGTATTCAATTGCACTATGGCAACTTAGGCCGCTATGTGGGTACCGATGCTGCAAAAGACATAATCGAAGGCGAATTAGAAACCACCTTGTCAGCCATGGCAGCTTATCGTCACTTTTGGGATCACAACTGGCGCACTAGCCTGTTTATCGGTCATACCGCTACCGAAGTACAACGCAGCCGACGGACCCTTGTGGGCGTGAATTTATTCACTAACCTAACACCCGAACTCAGTGTCGGTGTCGAGGTGGGCCAATATGCCATCAATGACAAAGCTAGGTTAGAAAGCACTGAGCTTGTTGAAAACGGTCAATCGCAATACTTGCAGCTCAGTATGCAGTTTTCTTTTCAATAATGATTAAGTCTTGCTGCAATTAACAAAATAATAAAAGCATTAACGTGTGTTTTTATTATTTGTAAACATAAAACCCAATTAAATAGATTATTTGAAGATATTCTCAATTAATAAAAAATCGCGATAGCTGTCACGAATAAAATTGTCACTGAAAAAGGTACGTGATCTATTTCACCTTTAATTTACCTTTTTGTATTTATAGTAAAAACATATTAATAAAAAACGAATTTAACATTCAAATATCACAGTTCTAAATAGGATTAACAATGAAATTAAAGATGATTTTTGGTATTGCTGCGCTAGCATCAACAGCTGCTGTTGCACAAGGTCCTCAATGTAACCATGCACAGCTCCCTTACCAACAAATGACACCAGTCCCATTTGACAGCAGTGTGCATGCACCACAAGACACGATGCCAGTGCAATGTAGTAACCCAGAAATTGAAGCATACATTGCCGATTGGGAAGCGGGTAAAATTGACTTTAATACTATTCAAGCAAATGACAGCATCGCTAAAGATCAACGTTTTTGTAAAACATTGGATGATGAAGGTAACGTACTTGAAGCAAAAAACTGCGACGTAGCGAACTCTCCAGTGGGTTACATCTGGAAAGATCTAGCAGACTCGCCAATGGTTATTGGTATTACTAATGGTGGTAAATCTGATCATGAGCCTCACTTCCACGGACAACCTGAATGTTACTACGTGGTCAACGGCGGCAGTAAAACATTAACTCAAAATACGTTCCAACCATTAAAGAAAGGACAGTACTTTTATATTCCGGGTAATGCCATCCATAACACTCCAATCCTTGATGATGAAGGGCTTGGTGTATTCTACTGGTACCCAAACAATGCTAACTTTAATGGTTTCAAATATTACTGGCGTCGTGATGTGAAAAACCTTCACGCTGCAGAGGAAGCATTTGATCGTGTTGATGAAATTCGTAAGCGCGATCTTAACTTAGGCCCATATGGCACTAACGAAGCATTCTTTAAAAAATAATTAAATCGTCAATATAAAATAGGCCAGCTTATATATCCTAAGTTGGTCTATTATTTATATTTGGCCGTTACATTCTCTTATATAAAACTCGTTCAACAACTTGTCCCCCAAATAATATCTCACAGTCTTAAAACCAAGCGCCTTAAATATAAATTCAACAAGGATTAACTTTACCCCTTGTTATTAAATAAAAGCATTCAGCTCTAAAATTCAAGTCGCTGTAATCACTATTAATAATATACTCACTAGCAATTGGTTATATCAGCTAATCCATTTTTTTAATCAGTAAACTCCCATTGACTCGCCACCACTTTCATCTTGAAGTAGAACCCCTTTAGCGCATTTGCTAGAATCCCTCGATTATTGATGGCAACTGTATCGGCTGCCTGACTTTGCGGCTATGTATAACTCAAAAACTTACTAAGGGCTTGTGTTATGACTATGCTAGAAAAGCAGCAAAGTTTTATTATTCAAAGGCAGGCTATGACCGTACTTCTAATGACCCCACCCATGACCCAGCTAAATACGCCTTATCCAGCGACGGCCTATTTAACCGGGTTCCTTCGCTCTCAGGGCTATGAAGCGGTGCAACGAGATCCTGCCATTGAGCTGTTTTTAGAAATGATGACCGCCCCGGCACTGGAAATTATTCGTCAACATGTAGAAGCAAATTTCGAGCATTTTGAAGACGATGAACTCCCACCTGCAGTACATGCATTTTTAGCAGAATTTGAACGTTATCATCAGTGTGTTGAAGCTGCGATCCGTTTTTTACAAGGCAAAGATCCTAGTTTAGCGCTACGGATCAACTCACGACGATTTTTACCTGAAGGCCCAGCTTTTGATGCCATTGCGCAGATGGAAGCCGTTTCTGGCGATGTTCTCCAAGCAGCCTTCGGTAACTTAGGCGTACAAGATAAAGCCAAGTATTTAGCCACATTATTTATTAATGATCTTTCCAATGTCATTACTCAAGGGGTTGATCCTTACTTTGAAGTCAGCCGCTATGGCGAGCAACTTGCTGCAGCGAATCCAAGCTTTGATAACCTCTACGACACCTTAATGGATGAGCCCACTTTCAGCTCAGAGATTCTAGAACAACTGGTTGAGCATTATCTTGAAGATACTCAGCCAAGTGTGGTTGCATTAACGGTACCGTTTCCTGGCAATATGCTTGGCGCACTGCGTATTGCGCAAACCTGTAAAGCCATTAACCCTGAGTTACCAGTCGTACTTGGTGGCGGCTTTATTAATACAGAGCTACGTGCTCTGAAAGATCCTCGTGTATTTGAATTTGTAGATTTTATTTGTCTTGATGATGGCGAGCGCCCTTTTCTGACCTTACTTGAATATTTTCAAGGTCAGCGGGAAGTCGACGATTTAGTCCGAACGTATTTTCTCGCAGAAGATGAGCATGGTCATCCGTATGTGCATTTTAACGAAAATACTGCCTTGCACGATATTCCACAAGTCAATGTGGGCGCGCCAATTTATGATGGCCTCCCCTTAGATGAATACTTGTCTTTGTGCGAAATGCTTAACCCGATGCACCGAATTTGGAGTGATGGACGTTGGAATAAGTTAACCATTGCCCACGGTTGCTACTGGCGTAAATGTAGTTTTTGCGATGTTAGTCTCGACTACATCGATCGCTACGATACTGCAGGCGCTGATATTTTAGTGGATCGCATCGAACAGTTAATTGAAGAAACAGGCCAAACAGGATTTCACTTTGTTGATGAAGCCCTGCCACCAAAAACCTTATTTGCATTTGCCAAACGCCTTATTGAGCGAAATGTAGTGATCAGTTGGTGGGGTAATATTCGTTTTGAAAGAACCTTTAGCCAAGCTCGCTGCCAATTACTTGCCGACTCTGGTTGTATTGCTGTGAGCGGCGGCTTAGAGGTAGCATCAGACAGACTACTAAAACTCATGAAGAAAGGTGTCAGTGTTGAACGAGTTGCACAAGTCACTAAATCATTTAGCGATGCAGGCATTATGGTGCACGCCTATCTCATGTATGGCTTTCCTACACAAACCGAACAAGAAACCGTTGATTCGCTCGAAATGGTTCGTCAAATGATGGCTCAAGGTTGTTTTCAATCGGCGTACTGGCATCGTTTTGTCGCAACAGTCCACAGCCCTATCGGTATGAACCCAGACCAATTTGGAATTACATTGGCCGAACGGCCTGAAATTTTGTTTGCCGAAAATGATGTCGAGTTTACAGACCCAACCAATACCGATCATGAAATGCTAGGTGAAGGCTTACGAAAGGCTATTTACAACTACATGCATGGTATTGGTTTTGATCAGCCAATGAGTTTTTGGTTTGATCAACCTGTTGCAAAAACTCAAATGAAAAAAGATTTAATCTCAAAGGCTATCAGTAACTTTATTGACAGCAACCAAGCTTAACTGCTGCTAAAGCGCAGTTAATTTACCAAAGCTAACTATAAAAATGGCCACTTTCTTGTTCCAGAAGAAAGTGGCCTCGCACATTGATAAAAGTAAAAGGATGAAGTAATACCGTTAACAATTGCACTGGTCTTACATTTGTCTTAAATAAACGTGTTCGGCATAACCAATTTAACTTGTTCCAGAAGTCATATTGCACCTCACACTATGTACACAGCTATTGGCATTTAAAGGATGAGTAAAAATGCCAATAGCCCGTACTTGGTTTACCTTGCTAATTACCCATTAATACTCGTAATTAAACTGTAAGGTAAATTCTGTTCCTGGCTCTTTTGCATATACCACCACATCTTGCTGGTCGTACTCTGTTGTTTCACCAAGGATATTCTTCACTTTAAATTTCACTCCAAAACTTTCTGTAGGTAAGAAGCTGTAAGTAAAATCTAAGCTGTGGAAAGGTTGCTCGTAGACATCATCTAATCCACCACGACCACCGTAGGCAATACGCTCTCCAAATACGTTATAAACCAGTGTGGCACTGTGAGATTCATCAGGAGAATCAAAGCTTAATTGCATGTTAGCAACCCACTCTGAATGGCCTGTCATACGGCGCTTATTGTTGGTTGGGTCAATTTCACCATTACCTAGAATTTCAATTTCTGAATCACTTAAGGTCACGTTACCAGCCACAAAGAAGTCTTCCCAGAATCCACCTTCACGACCAATAAAGCCAAGGTCATGTAAGAACTCTGTTTCAATACCGTATATGACACCCGATTCTGCGTTATAAAACTTAAGCTGACGACCCGCTTCTGAAATACGTTGAATCGCTTCAATCGGCGCATCAACGTCTTTATAGAAACCACCAACACTTAAGTTTGCACCGTCATCTGAGTAGTATTCCCAACGTAAATCTAAGTTGTAGATATCTGAACTTTCTAGCTCTGGGTTACCAAAGAAATCGAATCCAGTCACTGGATCTTGGAATCGAACTGGCGCCACTTCACGTAAATCAGGACGAACCAATGTTTTACTCGCCCCGAGACGCCACTGGCTTTGATCTGATGACTTCCACGTTAACGACATCGACGGGAACCATCCATCTTCTGCTATCGCATAATCTTCAATGTCATAACGACCGCTTTCATCAGAGATTTCGCCATCTGGAGTTAATGGTAGAGTGACACGACGGAAGTCTTCATAACGCACACCCGCAACAAAGCGCCATACATCATCAAAATCAAAATCAAAGTTAACGAAACCAGCATCAATCATTTCTGCTGCTACATAGTCTTCGGTATCGGTCGATGCGTCTTTTAATTCTAAATCTAATGTATCGTTAGCGATGTTTTCATCTGAGAAAATCTTGTCAAAATCACTCGATAAAATGTCGCCATTAGGATCTGTTGGGCTTAAGCCCACATCGAAACCTAAACGGGTCGCATAGCTTTCACGAGTACGTTCAAAGTATTCGTAACCACCGCTAATTTTAAGAATATTTGCATCACCAAATTCAATCGGCAATGCTAAGTCGATTTTGTAATTTTCAGTATTATCATCAAGACGACTATAGACATACTTTGGCGCATCTTGTGTATTCAAGTTACGACTTGTCATGTTGTTAGCATCGTCAAAAACAACGTTGTAAGTGTAAGACAGCTCGTTAGGTGCATAACGTTTTGAGCTGGCATTGGAATACATCCAATTGGCTTCTAAATCCCACAGGTACTCAAGGAAGTGCGTCCCTTTAATTTGATTACTGATAAGGTTACGCTCTTCATAAGACACATCATAAACCTGCAGTGCGTTAGGCTCTGAAATGGTATCGATGGTTTCTTCGATGGCCACTGACACGTCATCTGAGGTATCACGTAAGTAAGTTGAGAAGGTTTCAATTTTATGGTCGTAGCCAATTTCTAAACCTAAATTCAACATGCCTGACATCTGCACAATTGAGTCAGTTCCCATCACATCTTTAGCGTTTTCGATTTGAACGTTATCAGCATCACCCGCTAGTTCAACTTCGGTTTTGGTGTAGTTTTCTGCTTGTTCTTTATAAGACACAGCTGTCATGGCACCAAAAATAATATCGTCAGTGATATCCCAGCGATCACCAATGGCGATGTTTCCGCGTAAGCCAGGATCTGTGCCTTCGGTGTATATCGTCATATCACGGTACATATCACTGGCTAAACCACGGTTAATCGCTTGCGCTTCAGGAAAGGTAACGGTGCCATTTGAGCCGGTCACGATATCAATTGGACTAATGCCGCCATACATATTAGTGACATCATTAATGCTACTTGGCATGGCGCGTGTGCCGTCGTCTTGACCCAACCAATCATCGTCGCCACCGTTATAGGTATATGTGTCATCTGAATCATTAGTGTTGTAACGACCACCGATTGATGCTTTGAAGAAAAAATCAGCTGGAATAGATTTAGTTCGAATATCAACATGCCCACCACCAAAAGCAGCTGGCGTACTTGCGGTACTCGCTTTTTGAACCGACAGTGATTCAATAATCGACGCTGGGAACATATCCAGCGGAACTACGTTACGAGTAGGGTCTGGTGATGGTACAACCGCACCATTTAAAGAAGTACTTGAATAACGTTCACCTAAACCACGTACATAAATAAACTTGCCATCTTTCAGGGTTAATCCTGTTACACGACGAAGCGCCGCTGCGGCGTCACTGTCACCAGTACGGGAAATTTGTTCAGCTCCCATGATGTCCACAACCGTTGGCTGTTCACGGCGTTCTTCAACAGCAGCTGACGCAGAGGTACGTAAACGACCAGTAACAGCAATAACTTCAATTGGGAAATCTTCACCTGCATCAACTTCAGGTGTTTCTTCCGAGTAAGCAGGCAATGTTGTAAAAAGTGAAGCTGCTGAAATAGCAGTTACAACAGCTAGGCTTAGCTTGTTAGCGATAAAACTCGGCTTGGTTTTCATAGCGTTTTTCAATCCTGTCCACAGTTCAGGTAGCGCCATCTCGATATCGCTTTGACTCTTATGTCTACGGTATCAATGGCAGATAAGAAACTTATTAATTCATTGGTCAAACTTTAAAAAGCGCTCAGTAATTGAGTCTTACTGAGCGCTTATGCAACATCAGGGAGGTGCTCCCTGATGTTTAGGGCTTAGCAAGTAACCTCTTTAGTTACTTGATAAATGCCCAACCTTCACGCCAGTCAGTTTGACCGTCGAATGCACCGATGTAGTCAGTTGATTCGAAGAAACTGTCTTCAGTACTCATATCCAGACCTGTACCTAGCAATACTGTGTCAGTACCTGCTGGCATGCCATCTGTTAATGTTACTGCTTGTGCTGAGTTACCCGTTTGAGCAAGGAACCATGCTTCTGTATCAACAGCATCCGTTGTGGCTGCATTATCAGAGCTGTACTTGAATGGCTCGTTACAATCGATAACTGAGTGAGAAATCATTAATGACCCATCGTTAACATTGTCCACAAGACCTGCATAAGTCCCGTCTAGCTCTAGACACTCGCCCGACTCAGTATCAGAGGTTGACCCTTTACGACCTTGAATCAATAAGTTGTGAATTGAAGCTGCCGTTGCAACACGAAGGATAATGCCTTCACCTTTGTCGCCACTGGCATTTTCAATATCGGTACCAGGCAGAATCGTCACGTTAGAAATAGTAGGATTTGAAACCGGCGTATCGTCAGCGCCTTTGTGGCTATCGCCTTCAAAACCACGGTTAGCTTGACCATCTTCATGAGTGATATACACGTATTGTGCTTTACCCTGCCAGCCGTTAGTCCAATCTAAGCTGTCATCGAAGTTGTCGGTTAGGTAAACATATTTAAGATTGACCGCACCACCCCAGAACTCGACACCATCATCGCCATTCGCATGAACTTGAATGTGATCTACTTGCGTACCACTGCCCACTGCAGCGAACGAGATGCCGTTCATTTCTTGGGTATCATTTACTTTAAAGCCAGCATACTTAACAACCACATAGCTAATTTGACCACTGTTATCTGTGTTGTCGTTACCGCCGTATGGGAAATCGCCAACTTCGAATGAAGCGTCACATGCATTTTTATCAGGACAAGTATTGGTTTCGCCGTTACCCAGTAACACTAAACCACCCCATTGACCACGCTCACCTTCAGCACCAGCAATCACATCTTGCTGTGAAGTCATCACGATTGGGTGTTCTGCACTGCCTTGCGCCATGATTTTTGAGCCACGGCTAATCGCAATGTAGCTGTTATCTGTAGCAAAAATTTGCGTACCAGCTTGAATGGCTAACGTTGCAGAATCAGTGTTATCACCACCTACAACGACCGCGCCACCATCCACTTTGTACATCACGTTTTGACCAGCAAGTAGCGTGGTATTTGAAGTGATATTGCCTTGAATTGAACACACTAAAGTGACGCTAGCATCTTTATAAAGCCCAGCTACCACTTCTTCTGACGTTGTGCCAACAGGACAAGATGTTAATACTGGCAGTTCAGTCGGTGCAGGCGCAGCATCTTCGTGAATAGCTGTCGTCCAACCTGTAGTCCAGTCAGTTGTGCCATCGAAAGCACCAATGTACTGCGCATCAACTAAACGGTCATCCATATTAGCTAAATCTGCAGCGCCACCAGTCAGTGCGACTGATGATGAATTAGGCATATAACCTGATAAATCAGATGCACCAGCTAAGTTACCATCTTGCTCTAGGAACCATTGCTCAACATCAAGTGCTAACTCACGACCTTCATCCGCATCAGGTTTGGCATCTTTAAACGGCTCAACACAATCAATTAAGCTGTGTTGCATGTTTAAGTTACCCGCTTCAGCAGTGGTTACTGTGTTGTCATCGTTAACTTCTAAACATTCACCAGAATCAACATCACCTTTTACAAGCATGTTGTAAGCATCTACTGCTGTACCTTTACGGAATAAAATACCTTCAGCATCGTCACCGCCACTGTTAGTACCGTTAGCCACTTGAATAGTAAAGTTAGCTAACGCAGGACGAGATTGTGGTTCAGCTTCTGCACTGCTGTTACTGTCAGCTTCAATACCACGGTTAGAGCCATTATCTTCTTGGCGAATATAAACGTGTTGTGCACTACCTTGCCAACCGTTAGTCCAATCTAACGAATCATCAAAGTTTTCAGTTAACACTACGTGTGAAAGCGAAACGTTACCGCCCCAAAATTCAACACCATCATCGTTATTTTTATGAATTTGAATATGGTCAACTGTGGTGCCCGCACCGACTGCGGCAAAGCTAATACCATTCATTTCTTGTGTGTCGTTGATTTTAAAGCCACCAAACTCAACACGAACATACTGGATAACACCCGAGTTATCTTCTGTGTCATCGCCACCGTAACTGTGACTGCCAACTTCAAAAGCGGCATCACAACTTGTTAAATCAGGACAAGAGTTAACCGGTGCGTTACCAAGTAATACTAAACCGCCCCACTGACCCGCTTGGCCTTCTTGACCCAGTGCAGATTCCAATGATGTAAACACGATAGGCGCTTCAGCAGTACCTTCTGCCATAATTTTAGAGTCACGGCTAATCACTAGGTAAGACTCGCTTCCACCTACAATTTTAGTGCCCGCCATGACAGATAGCTCAACTGAATCAGCTTTATCACCACCAGCGATAACTGCGCTATCAAGCATCCAAACAACATCATTGCCTAGGATAATCTTGTCACCGTCTTGACCACCAACGTTAACCGTTGACGCCCCTGTTGAAGGAGCAAGTGTGCCAGATAATACCCAAACTTCTTTACCGTCGATTGCAGCAATTGTTGCACTCTTCTCAGCAAATCCACCGTAAGCCGCTTCTTGATCTGATACGTCAGGAGTCGTTGGCGTATCTGGAGTTGTTGGCGTTTCAGTGTCTGAACCTGTATCGATATTAATATCACCACCACAACCTGCAAGTAATAAGGTTGCAGAAAGTGCAGCAGATACAGCGTTAAGTTTAAAAATGTTTTTCAGTTCCATTGTCATCTCCGAGGACGGAATTAAGCGTGTTAAGTAATTTGGCTGGTCGACAAATTAACCTGCAAAAATGACAAAAAGACTTCGCCTAAGTGACAACAAGATTTCAGAATAATGAAGGGAATATTAAAATTACTTAAAAACAATGACTTACACATAGAAACATTTGATATTTATTAGTCACATATTTAACAAATATTTCACCAAGGTCGCCAAAAGTAATTATTCAGGAGGGGGTGAGCAAACTATAATTGGACCCAAAAACCGAAAAACAGCAGGCTTTTTTAACTCTATTTACACGAAATATTGAAGCAATATGACAATAAAAAGTCACAGATTAGCAATCAAAATAGGGGAGGATTTACTATCCTAAATAGGTTAATTTAAGTTTTTCTTATGCACCTTAGTCAATGTGTTTTACCATACAAGACATAAGTAACCCCTAATAAACAAGCTGTTAATTCACTTTAAAGGACAAAAGATGGCGATTAACTCAACCTCAGGCTCAATTAAACTCACAAGCACTAAAGGCTTTACGTTAATTGAATTAGTGATTGTTATCATTACTTTAGGGGTCCTCGCTGTTATTGCTGCACCTAAATTTATTAACCTTCAAAGTGATGCAAAAATCGCGACCGTACAAGGGGTAAAAGCCGCGATTCAATCTTCACTTGATTTAGCCTATTCACGCGCTGCTATTGATGGCGTCGAAAAAGATGACCGCAGTTTGATTGATTACAACGGCGAAGTAATAGAGATGAAACTGGGCTACCCAGAAGCCTTTGGTGAAAATGATGGCGGCGGGTTACCGCAAATGCTAGAAATCGGCTCTGAGATAGACTTTTGTTTTGGTAGTGGAAGTTGTACACCAAACGTAGAAGTAGGCTCATCAAATGTGCGCTACGGCTATGATTTAGATGATGAGACAATTAACTGCCATGTACGTTATATTGAACCGACTGGCACTGGTGGCTCAGCAACGACCTACACATTAACGGTCGATATCACTGGCTGTTAACCATCAATGTGCTTATTAGGTATAAAAAATAGGTTTAGCCGTTCAAGCTAAACCTATTTTTTGTTAACTCGCCCTATTAAACCGTAGCTTTATCTTGCGTTTTCCACTGCACAGCCAATAACCCCAGTACAACCGCCACACCAATAACGCCTGTGCCAAATGGATTAAACAACACCCAAGGGACAGTGGCGATTGCAACCAAGCGCTCAACCGTTGAAAGCGGACGTAAAAGGTAACCTTCAATTGATATCGCAATCGCGACAATAATGCTGGCAGTTTGAATGATCGCAAAAGTGAATGCCATCATGCCCGCATCAGGATTCAGTAAATCGGTATAGGCCATCATAATTGGGATAATGAACAAACCGCCTGCCAACTTAAATACCTCAACGGATGACTTCATCGGATTAGCA